>NZ_JBPXMC010000044.1:0-53090 GCF_051918885.1 Streptosporangium sp. OZ121 | reverse complement strand
TTGGGGCCGAGGGTCACCTTGACGGCGTCCGCGAGCTGGTTCATGCCGCGCTCGAGACCGCGCCGGGCGTCCTCGTTGAACGCGATCATTTTCGATGTCATTCCTGCTCCTGCTCTTGACGGGGCTCTCCGGGACGGCGCCCGCGACGGACGGTCCACCGGCGGGCGGCCAACCCGCCGACGGACCTCGCCGTCCCGGCACACGCCGTGTGGTTGGCACTCTCCAGGCGTGAGTGCCAGGCGCTCCACCGCACTCTATCCACAACTTGCGCGACACGCACATAGTGCGCGACGCGCAATTTCGATAGGGTTGCCCCATGAACGACGACGCGATGGGCCTCCGGGCACGCAACAGCCAGGCCACCCGGGAGGCGATCGGCCATGCCGCGCTGCGCCTGGCCATCGAGCGAGGCCCCAACGGGCTGGCCCTTGTCCGCGTCCATGACATCGCCACGGCCGCGGGAGTCTCACCCCGCACCTACAACAACTACTTCTCCAGCAGGGCCGAGGCGATCTGCGCCTTCCAGGCCGACCAGTCCAGGCGCGTGGGGCAGGCGCTGCGCTCGCGGCCCGCCGGCGAGCCGCTCGACCAGGCCGTCACCGCGGCCGTGATCGAGCTCTACAGCGACCCCGAGCCCGACAAGGCCGGCCTGCGCATGATCATGTCGACGCCCGAGCTGGAGGGCGAGGCGCTGAAGGCGTTCACCATGGCGGAGGGCCCGCTCGCCGAGGCGATCGCGACGCGCACCGGCACCGACCCGGGACGCGACCTGTTCCCCGCCGTCACGGCCGCCGCGGTCGCCGGTGCCATCCGCGTGGCGGGTCGGCACTGGCTCGAGCCCGGCAACACCGAGTCCTTCGCCACCACCCTGCGCCGCGCCCTGTCCTGCGTCCTGCCCGTCGCGCCGCCCGATGCCCCGTCCCGGCGTCCGGGCGGCACCGGGTGAACGGCCTCGTACCTGAACCGGGGTTCACCTCGGGCCAGGGTCGGCCCATGCCGGAACCCGCGACGATCGCCGAGGAGCCGACCATCGGCGAGCTGTCCGAGCGCGGCGGCGTGCCCGCATCGGCGCTGCGCTCCTACGAGCGGCGCGGGCTCATCGCCAGCCGCCGGACCACCGGTAACCAGCGCCGATATCACCGCAGCACGCTGCGCCGGGTGGCGTTCATCCGCGCCTCGCAGAGCGTCGGCATGCCGCTGTCGGTGATCGGGGGAGTGCTGGGCTTCCTCCCCGAGGGTGTCCCGCCCACCCGGGAGTTCTGGCTCAAGGCGTCGGCGTGCTGGAGCGAGGAGATCAACGCTCGCATCGAGAAGATGGAGCGGATGCGCGACCGGTTCACCGAGTGCATCGGCTGCGGCTGCCTGTCCTTCGAGCAGTGCGCGCTGATCAACCCCGGGGACACGCTCGCCGAACACGGCCCGGGTCCCCGCCGCCTGCTGGGTCCCTGACACCGGCCCGACGGCGACGGGCGGAAAGCCGGCGGCCGGCACCGGGGACATCGGGCGCCGGGCAGGCTCGTCGGCAGTGAACGGAGCGCGATCGGCCGCACAAATATTTAAGGCTTGACTTATATAAGTACTAGATGAAATTCTCGATGCCGTGCAGGCATTCGAGGCGCTCGGTGACCCGGTGCGACGCCGGATATTGGAGCTGCTCGCCGGCGGTGAACGGAGTGCGGGCGCGGTCGGCGGGGTCATCCGGACGGAGTTCGGGATCTCGCAGCCGGCGGTGTCGCGGCACCTGCGGGTGCTGAGGGACTCCGGCTTCGTGACCGTCCGCGCGGACGGCACCCGGCGGCTGTACGCCGTCGCATCGGCACCCCTGCAGGAGGTCGACAGCTGGCTGGAGCGCTTTCGCCGGTTCTGGAACCGGCACCTGGACACGCTGGGCGCCGAGCTGGCGCCGCGGCGGACGCGGGCCCCGGAAACGGCGCGAGGACGGCGCCGGGCCGCCGCCCGCGGACGGACACCCCTCAACGAGGAACGAGGAAGACACGTGATCGACATCGTCAACCAGATCAACGCCACCCACCGGGAGATCGGCGACCTCCCGGTCGCCACCGGCCGAGGGCGGTCGCTGCTCCTGCGCCGCACCTACGACGCCTCGATCGAGGATGTGTGGAGCGCCTGCACCGACCCCGACCGGATCGGCCGATGGCTGGCCCCGATCGACGGCGACCTGCGGCCCGGTGGTACGTACCAGCTCAAGAACAACGCCGGCGGGACGATCCTGCGCTGCGAGGAACCCCATCTGATCAAGGTGACCTGGGTCCTCGGGGAGGGCATGAACACCGAGGTCGAGGTCCGCCTCGCGCGCGGCGAGGACGGCGGCACCGTCCTGGAGCTGGAGCACGCCTCTCCCGCCGAGATCGTCGACGAGCTGGTGCGCACCTACGGTCCCGGCGGCACGATCGGGATCGGCGGCGGCTGGGACCTCGCGCTGCTCGGTCTCGACCTGTTCCTGCGCGGCACCCCGTTCGACCCCGAGAGCTGGGAGGACGCGCCCGAGGTGAAGGAGTTCGCCACCCGCAGCTGCCACGCCTGGGGGCCCGCGATCCAGGCCGCCTGGGGAACCGGCGACGACGACCTCGCCGCGGCCATCGCGTTCGGGGTGCGGCACTTCGCCCCCGAGACCCCGGGGGACGACAACGGCTGATCGCCGCTGGACGCGGGCCGCACCGGCCTCGACCCGATCGGGCGAGGACGCAGGAACGGGCGAGGCCGGGCCCGCGGCGGTCAGGGTCAGGCCCGCTCGTCCACGGAGATCGTGCCGGTGGCGCCGCCGGCCACGACGACTCTCTTGTGCTTCAGCCCGCGCATGAGGGACCCGTTCTCCGCGGTGGGGGGCAGGGGGTGACGGGGGCCCGCCAGAGGCCGGCCAGCGCGTCGATGAGCCCGACGGCGACGGCCTCCCAGCTCGCGTGGGCCGTTGACCCGCCCTCGTGCAGGGCGCGCTCGCGCTCGGCCAGCGCGTGCGCGAGGAGCAGGCGGGTCATGTCGCCGCGCTCGCGGTGCACCCCTTCCGGCAGGTCGGGCAGCAGCCGCAGCATGCCGTCCAGGGTGCGCCGCATCGACGGGGTCACCACGGACTCCTCGGTGACGATCTGGCGCAGGGCGGGCACGGCGGTGACCTGGGCCAGGCAGCGGGCCCGCCAGCTCGGCACGCCCAGCGCGTCGAGATGGTCGGTGGCGGGGCGTACCAGGCAGGAGATCCACGCGCGCAGGTCGGCGGAGTCGCCGATCGTCTCCAGCATGCGCAGCCGCCGCTCCTCGGTCTCGGTGGTGTAGCGGCGGATGATCGCTCGTACCAGGTCGGCCCTGGTGCCGAAGTGGTAGCCGACGGCGAAGTTGTTCGCCTGCCCGGCGGCCTGGCCGATCTGCCGGTTGGAGACCTCGCCGACCCCGTGCTCGGCGAACAGCCGCTCGGCGACGTCCAGGATGGTTCCGCGCGTCTCCCGCGCCCGCTCCGTCCTGCCGGGCACGGTCTTGCCGTGCTTCGTCATGCCGGACGCGGTCCTGGTGGGGACGGTCTTCCCGCGCTCCCTCTTGTCGTGCTCCGTCTTCCCGTGATCCGTCCGGCCGGGCACGGTCACCATCGGACCGGGACCTTCTCCAGCCCGCCGACCACGAGACCCTCGCGGCGCCTGAGCTCGGTGGCCGGGACGGCCAGCTCCAGCGTGGGCAGCCGCTCCAGCAGCACGCCGAGCACGGTCTGCAGCTCGGTGCGGGCCAGCGCCTGCCCCAGGCAGGAGTGCGGGCCGGCACCGAAGGTCACGTGCGGGTTGGGCGAGCGGTCCAGCCGCATCTCGTCGGCGCCCTCGAACTGCCTCTCGTCCCGGTTGGCCGAGGCCATGCTGCACACGACCGTCGTGCCCGCGGGCAGCTCCTCCTCCGCCACCGTGACCCCCTCGCTGAGGTAACGCGGCATGCCGAAGCCGGGATTGGCGTCAAAACGCAGCACCTCCTCCACCGCCGAGCGGATCAGCGTGCGGTCGGCCAGCAGTGCCTCCCAGCGAGAACGGTCGGCCAGCAGCATCGACACCATCTTGCCGATCATGTTGGCGGTGGTCTCGTGCCCGGCCACCAGCAGGCCCTTGGCCGTCATCACCAGCAGCCGCTCGGTCAGCCGCCCGTCCAGCCCCTCCACCGTCGAGGCCAGCTCGCTCAGCAGGTCGTCGCCCGGTTCGGCCCGCTTGGTGTCGACGTGTGCCATCAGGTAGGCGTCGAACTCGCCCTGGGCGGCGTCGATCTCCTCCTGACCGAACCTGGTCATGCTGAGCATGGTGTCCGACCAGTACGCGAACCTGTCCCGGTCGGAGTCGGGCACCCCGAGCAGGTCGCAGATCGCCCACACCGGCAACGGGAAGGCGACCGCGCTCACCAGGTCGGCGGGCTCGCCCTGGGCGACCATCCGCTCGACCAGCCGCTCGGCCATCGCCTGGATCCTGGGCCGCATCGCGACGACCCGCTTGGCGGTGAACGCCTTGCCCACCAACTGCCGCCACGCCCGGTGGGTGTCGCCTGTCATGGCGCCGCCGCTGTCACCGCTGCGGCCGAACACGCCGCCCGACTCGTTGGCCGTCACCCGCGCCGCCCCCTCGGCGTCGAGCCGGCGGGTGAAACGCGGGTCCGACAGGACCTCCTTGACGTCCTGGTAACGCGTCAGCAGCAGCGCGGTGTCCCCGCTGGCCAGCCGGATCGGCGCGACCGGGCGGCCCTCCCGCAGCTCGGCCCACTCCCGCGGAGGCTCCAGCGCGCTGGGGTTGCGGAAGGGGTATTCGGGCGCCTCGGCGCTGGGCTCGCTCAAGATCACTCTCCCTCGGGGGATCGCGTTGGCGCCATTTAAGTCGCCTGACTTATTCAGGTCAAGTGACTCGAATTCGCTCCTCGCCGGAACCTCCCGAGCGCGGCGACTCCGGCCGATCATCGGCCATGACCGGACGGTACCTCGCGGTGCGATAATCGTGAGCCGTGACTGACAACCGCGTCTCTCCTCCCTTCGTCGGCGACGAGCGCGCCATGCTGAACAACTGGCTCGACTGGCACCGCGAGACCCTGGCCGTCAAGTGCGCGGGGCTCTCGGAGGAGCAACTCCGAGAGCGCTCGGTGCCGCCGTCGACCCTGTCGCTCCTCGGTCTGGTCCGCCACATGGCGCACGTGGAGCGCGCCTGGTTCCGCCGCGTGCTGAACGACGAGGACGTTCCCCTGCTTTACAAGACCGACGACCCCGACGCGGAGTTCAACGACGTGGACACCGCCTCCGCCCAGGAGGCCTTCGCCACCTGGCGGGCCGAGATCGAGCTCGCCCGCAAGCTCTCGGCCGAGGTGCCGCTGGACGCCGTCGCGAAGCGGCAGCGCCACGGGCAGGACTGCTCCCACCGCTGGATCCTGGTCCACATGATCGAGGAGTACGCCCGGCACAACGGCCACGCCGACCTGCTGCGCGAGCGGATCGACGGTTTCACCGGCGAATAGGCGTCCCTGCCGGCGAGGTCGGCAGGGGTGCCGTCACCCAGGTGCTCCGTGACCACCACCACCGGCGTGGTGACCGTGACCTACGAGCCGGCCGGGTTTCCTCGCGTCGCCCCTCGGGCGATCGCGGCCGAGGGAGAACCGTCGTTTTCGAAGATCGGGAGGCGCGACGCGGCGGCCACGTCACCCATCGCCCCCACGGGGCACGCCACGCGGACGGCACGGGCGCGAGCTGCCATCTTTGTCGCCGCCCGGCAAACGGACTACCCTCGCCCGTGACCGGTCCGAACGGACCTTCGAGTCCACGAGCCGCCGCGCGACCAAGATCACACCAGCCACATGTCACACCCGCCACACGTCACCGTCCCGATAGGCGCGTTTGTGCGAGCCGCACAACTCCGGCCGCGAAACACGCTTAGTCCCCGCCATTCCGGTATCCGGAGGCAGTCGAGAGGATGTACCCCGGTTACGGCGGGGACGACCGCCGTGTTCACCGTCTTCGAAAGGCCCGCTCAGTGTTCAGTCGTGTCGCCATCGTCAACCGCGGTGAAGCCGCCATGCGGCTCATCCACGCCGTTCAGGACCTAGCCGCGGAGACGGGCACACGGATCGAGACCGTCGCCCTGTACACGGACTCCGACCGGACGGCCACGTTCGTCCGGGAGGCGGACATCGCCTACGACCTGGGACTCGCCGCGGACCGGCCCTACCTGGACCACGCGGTCCTGAAGAAGGCCCTGATCGAGACCGGTGCGGACGCGGCCTGGGTCGGCTGGGGCTTCGTGGCGGAGGACCCGGCGTTCGCCGACCTGTGCGCCGAGATCGGCGTGACGTTCGTCGGCCCGAGCGCCGAGGCGATGCGCAGGCTGGGCGACAAGATCGGCTCGAAGCTGATCGCCGAAGAGGTCGGGGTGCCCGTCGCGCCGTGGAGCCGAGGTCCGGTGGAGACGCTGGAGGAGGCGAAGGCGGCGGCGGAGCGGATCGGCTACCCGCTGATGCTGAAGGCGACCGCGGGCGGCGGCGGCCGCGGTATCCGGATGGTCGCCGACGCCGACGAGCTGTCCCAGGCCTACGAGCTGACGCGCCAGGAGGCCGCGCGGGCGTTCGGCAGCGGCGTCGTGTTCCTGGAGCGGCTGGTGACGGGCGCCCGGCACGTCGAGGTGCAGGTCATCGCCGACGGGCAGGGCACCGCGTGGGCGCTGGGCGTGCGCGACTGCTCCGTGCAGCGGCGCAACCAGAAGATCATCGAGGAGTCCGCCTCCCCGGTCCTCGGCGCCGAGCAGGTCGCCGAGCTGAAGGCGGCGGCCGAGCGGCTCGTGCTCGCGGTGGACTACAAGGGCGCGGGCACCATCGAGTTCCTCTACCACCCCGGTGAGCGGCTGTTCGCGTTCCTCGAGGTCAACACGCGCCTGCAGGTCGAGCACCCGATCACCGAGATCACCACCGGCGTCGACCTGGTGAAGGCCCAGCTGCACGTCGCGGCGGGCGGCAGGCTCGAGGGGGACGCGCCGCAGGAGTGGGGCCACGCCGTCGAGGCGCGCCTCAACGCCGAGGACCCCGACCGCGACTTCGCGCCCTCACCCGGCCGGATCGCGCGGCTGGCACTGCCCAGCGGCCCCGGCGTCCGGGTGGACACCGGGTTCAGCGAGGGCGACACGATCCCCGCCGACTTCGACTCGATGATCGCCAAGATCATCGCGCATGGCCGTGACCGTACGGAGGCGCTGGCTCGCCTGCGCCGCGCGATGTCACAGACGACCGTCATCATCGAGGGCGGCGTGACGAACAAGGGCTTCATCCGCACGCTGCTCGACGAGCCCGCGGTGATCGACGGGTCCGCCGACACCGGCTGGATCGACCGCGTGCGCGCCCAGGGCGCCCTCGTCGCGCACCGGCACTCCGCGATCGCGCTGATCGCCGCCGCCGTCGAGGCCTACGAGGACGAGGAGGCCGTGACGCGGCAGCGCTTCCTGGCCGCCGCGCACGGCGGCCGCCCGCAGTCGCAGCACGAGAGCGGACGCGCGCTGGAGCTCAAGCTCCGCGACGTCGGCTACCGCGTCCAGGTCGCCCGCACCGGCGGCCACCGGTTCCGCATCGGCATCTCGGCGGGCGGCCCCCAGCACGCGGCCGACGTCGACATCGAGCGCTTCGACGAGCACAGCGGCCAGATCACCGTGAACGGCGTCCGCTTCAAGGTCGTCACGAGCACTCACGGCCCGATCCACCTGGTCGAGGTCGACGGCGTCACGCACCGGATCAGCCGCGACGAGGGCGGCATCGTGCGCTCGCCGGTGCCCGCGCTCGTGGTGGCCACGCCGCTGCAGGCGGGCGACGAGGTCGAGGCCGGCGCGCCGCTGCTCGTGGTCGAGAGCATGAAGATGGAGACCGTGCTGCGCGCGCCGTTCCGCGGCCGCGTGCGGGAGCTCGCGGTGTCGGTCGGCAGCCAGGTGGAGGCGGGCGCCCGCCTGCTGCGCCTGGAGCCGCTGGGTGACGGCGACGAGGCGGCCGGTCCCGCGGCCGAGGTGCGGGAGGTCGAGCTGGATCTGCCGGCCGAGCCGGCGGACGTGCCCGCGGCCGAGCGGGCCGCGCGCGGGCTGCAGGACCTGCGCAGCCTCCTGCTGGGCTTCGACATCGACTCGCGGGACGAGAAGCGCCTGCTCACCGGCTATCTGGCCGCGCGCGCAGAGCTCGCCGAGAAGGGCGAGCACGAGCCGGCCGGCGAGGTCGAGCTGCTGCGCCTGTTCGCCGACCTGAGCGAGCTGAGCCGCAACCGGCCCGCCGGAGAGGAGTCGAAGCCCGACTCCTCGGTGCACAGCCCCCGCGAGTACTTCCACACCTACCTGCAGTACCTGGACCCGGACCGGGCCGGGCTGTCGGAGAGCTTCCGGCAGCGGCTCACGCACGTGCTGTCCCGCTACGGCGTCGAGGGCCTGGAGCGCACGCCGGAGCTGGAGGACGCGGTCTTCCGGATCTTCCTGGCCCAGCGGCGCGCGTCCACCGACGTCGCCGTGGTGACGACCCTGCTGCGCCAGTGGGTCAAGGAGTCCCCGCCCGCCGAGGCGGACCGCGTCACCGTCGGCCTGGCGCTGGAGCACCTGGTCGCCGCCACCCAGGTCCGGTTCCCCGCCGTCGCGGACCTGGCGCGCGGCGTGGTGTTCGCCTGGTTCGCCCAGCCGCTGCTGCGCCGCACCCGCGCCAAGGTCTACACAGGCGTACGAAAGCACCTGCGCCACCTCGACCGGTACCCGGACGCGCCCGACCGCGCCGAGCGGATCTCCGCCATGGTCGCCAGCGCCGAGCCGCTCGTCCGGCTGGTCGGCCAGCGGATCGGCCGCGAGGGCGCGGACCCCGTGCCGCTGCTCGAGGTGCTGAGCCGCCGCTACTACGGCAACCGCGCGCTCAGCGACATCCGGGTGAGCAAGGTGGCGGGCTGCACGTTCGTCGTCGCCGACCACCGCACCGCGACCGGCAACGGCCGCGTCGTGGCCACCGCGGTCGACTTCCTGGCGCTGGCCGAGGCGGTCAAGGCGGTCGACGAGTTCGCCGGTGACGGCGAGCTGGTGGCGGACATCTACCTGACCTGGTCGGACGGCCCGAGCGACCCCGACGAGATGGCCGCGCGCCTGCGCGAGGTCATGGTCGCGCAGCAGCCGTCGAACCGGGTCGGCCGCATCGTCGCGACCGTCGCGGGCAACAGCGGCGCCGTGATGCACCACCACTTCACCTTCCGGCCGTCCGCGGACGGCTTCGCGGAGGAACGGCTGCTGCGCGGCCTGCACCCGCGCATCGCCGAGCGCATGCAGCTGGAACGGTTGCGCGACTTCGACCTCACCCGGCTGCCCGCCCCCGACGAGGAGGTGTACCTCTTCCGGGCCACCGCGCGGCAGAACCCGTCCGACGAGCGCCTCGTCGCGCTGGGACAGGTCCGCGACCTGACCCCGCTGCGCGACGACGAGGGCAGGCTCGTCGCGCTGCCCGCGGCCGAGAACATCCTGGCCACGTGCCTCGACGCGATCCGCCGGGCCAAGAAGCCCGGGGCGAAGACGTCCGCCACCAACCGGATCGTCATCTACGTGTGGCCGCCGAACGACCTCTCGCCGGAGGACCTGAACACCGTGGCGAAGCGCGTGCTGCCGACGACGGCGGGCGCGGGCCTGGAGGAGGTGCTCTTCCTCGGCAGGCGCCGCGACGGCGCCACCGGCGAGCTCGTCGACATCGCCGTGCGGATCGGCTACGACGTGGGCTCCGGCGTGCAGCTGTCCGTCGTGCCGCCGCCGACCGAGCCCATCGAGCCGCTGGACGACTACCGCCAGGAGGTGCTGCGCGCGCACAGCCGGGGCACGCACCACCCGTACGAGCTGACCGCCATGCTCGCCGGGCCGTTCGGCTCGTTCACCGAGTACGACCTGGACGAGCGGTCGGAGCTGGTGCCGGTGAACCGGCCCAAGGGGCGCAACACCGCCGCGCTCGTCGCGGGCGTCGTCAGCACGCCCACGTCGCGCCACCCGGAGGGCATGACCCGCGTCGTGCTGCTGGGCGACCCGACGAAGGCGCTCGGCGCGCTGTCCGAGCCCGAGTGCGCGCGGGTGATCGCCGCGCTCGACCTGGCCGAGCGGATGCGGGTGCCGCTGGAGTGGTTCGCGCTCTCCGCGGGCGCCCGGATCTCGATGTCGTCCGGCACCGAGAACATGGACTGGGTGGCGGCCGCGCTGAAGCGGATCGTGAACTTCACCCAGGACGGCGGCGAGATCAACATCGTGGTCGCGGGCATCAACGTCGGCGCCCAGCCGTACTGGAACGCCGAGGCCACGATGCTCATGCACACCAAGGGCATCCTGGTGATGACGCCCGACTCCGCGATGGTGCTCACGGGCAAGCAGTCGCTCGACTTCTCCGGCGGCGTGTCGGCCGAGGACAACCACGGCATCGGCGGATACGACCGGATCATGGGCCCGAACGGCCAGGCACAGTACTGGGCGCCGGACATCCGCGGCGCGCGGGAGATCCTGATGGCGCACTACGACCACAGCTACGTCGCGCCGGGGGAGAGCCGGCCGCGCAGGACGGTCACCGGCGACCCGGTGGACCGTGACGTGTCGACGTTCCCGCACAGCGTGCCGGACAGCGACTTCACGACGGTGGGCCAGATCTTCTCCGTCGAGTCCAACCCGGACCGCAAGAAGCCGTTCGACATCCGCACCGTCATGCGCGCGCTCTCCGACCAGGACCACCCGGTGCTGGAGCGGTGGGCGGGCATGGCCGACGCGGACACCGCCGCGGTCTGGGACGTCCACCTCGGCGGCCGGCCGGTGTCCCTGCTGGGCATCGAGTCCAGGTCCGTGCCGCGCCGCGGGTTCCCGCCCACCGACGGCCCGGACACCTACACCGCGGGCACCCTGTTCCCGAGGTCGTCCAAGAAGGCCGCCCGGGCCATCAACGCCGCCAGCGGGAACCGTCCGCTGGTCGTGCTGGCCAACCTGTCGGGGTTCGACGGGTCGCCCGAGTCGATGCGCAAGCTGCAGCTGGAGTACGGCGCGGAGATCGGCCGCGCGGTGGTGAACTTCAAGGGCCCCATCGTGTTCTGCGTGATCTCGCGGTACCACGGCGGCGCGTTCGTGGTGTTCTCCAAGGCGCTCAACCCGAACATGACCGTGCTCGCGGTCGAGGGATCGTTCGCCTCGGTGCTCGGCGGTGCCCCGGCCGCCGCGGTGGTCTTCGCGCGCGACGTCGACAAGCGGACCGGCAACGACCCCCGCGTGCTCGCGCTCGCCGCCCGCGTCGCAGAGGCACCGGCCGCCACGCGGGCCGCGCTCGCCACCGAGCTGGCCGAGCTGCGCTCGTCCGTGCGGGCCGAGAAGCTCACCGAGGTGGCCACCGAGTTCGACCGCGTGCACAGCATCCAGCGGGCGGTCGACGTCGGTTCGGTGGACATGATCATCAGCTGCGCCGAGCTGCGGCCGAAGATCATCGAGGCGGTCGAGAGGGGCCTCGCCCGGCAGGTCTGACCCGGTCCCGGAACCGGAGGCCCGCGCCTTCGCCGCGGCCGTCCTCCGGCCGGCGGAGGCCGAGCCCTCCGGTTCCGGCCGGCGGAGGCCGTGCCTTCCGGCCGCCGGCTCGAACGGGGAGTCGTGGGGCGGCACGCGTCGTGCCGCCCCACGACCGGGGTCGCCCGCGAGAAGACGGTTCGCGAGCGACGATTCCGCCTCGTGGCGGGAGTCCCACCTTCTGACCCCCTCACCGACCGCTGCGAGGACTCCCATGGCCCACGACGGAACGCCGCCCGACACGACCGATCCGGAACCGAAGGCGAATCTCCGCCGCGCGTCCGACATCTGGCCGCTGATCCACGCCGAACGAGCGGCCCTCGCGGCGGACCTGGCGAACCTGACCGGCGAGCAGTGGACGACGCCGTCGCTGTGCACCGGGTTGACCGTGCGTGAGGTGCTGGCGCACCTCACCTCGGCGGCGAGCCTCACCCCGGTGCGGTGGCTGGCGGGCGTGATCCGCTGCCGGTTCGACTTCGACAGGCAGGTCGCCATGCGGCTCGCCGAGCAGCTGGGGGCGACCGCGGCCGAGACGCATGACAGGTTCCGCCGCGTCGTCACGAGCACCACCAAACCACCCCTGCCGACCGTGGCGATGCTGGGCGAGACGATCGTCCACGCGGAGGACATACGGCGCCCGCTGGGCATCCGCCGCGATTACCCGATCACCGCCCTCACCCGGCTGGCCGACTACTACCGGGGTTCCGACCTCGTGGTCCTCGCCAAAGGACGGATCGGCGGCCTGCGACTCGCCGCCGACGACGGCCCCTTCAGGACCGGCTCCGGCGCGCTCGTGTCCGGCACCACCCTCGCGCTCACGATGGCCATGACCGGGCGCGCGGCGTACTGCGACGACCTCGAAGGCGACGGCGTCGCGATCCTGCGCGAACGCACGGCAGGACCGGCGGGGCGCCCGGGCGGGTGAGACCGGCGAGGCGCCCCGTGCGGGTCAGCCGACGCTGGTGATGACGGCGAAGCGCGCGCCGTGGGGGTCGGAGAGCACGGCGAAACGGCCGACGCCCTCGATGTCCGCGGCGGGCGCGACGAGGTCGCCGCCGAGCTCCCGCGCCCGGACGACGGACGCGTCGCAGTCGGCCACCTCGAAGTACGCCAGCCAGTGCGGCCTGTCGCCCTCCTGGAGCGACATGACGCCTCCCAGGTCCTGGCTGTCATCCCCGGAGGTCGACAGCAGGAGGTACGGCATGTCGCCGAACGTGATGTCCTGGACCTTCCAGTCGAAGACGGCCTGGTAGAAGGGGCGGACGGCCTCCGTGCCGGGGACGTACAGCTCGAGCCACGCCAGGGAGCCGTTCTCGGTGACGAGGTCGAGGCCCTGGATCGTGCCCGGCTGCCAGACGGCGAACTCGGCGCCGCCGGGATCGGTGAACCCGGCCATCCGGCCCTTGGTGAAGACGTCGTCCGGCGCGACGCGCACGGTCCCGCCCGCCTGCTCGACCGCCTTCGCCGTGGCGTCGGCGTCGGAGGTGTGGAAGTAGGGCGTCCACGCCGACAGCGCGCCCTCCTGGGCGAGCGGCCCGACGCCGGCGACGGTCTTGCCGTCGAGCTGGAAGAAGCCGTAGCCGCCCGCCTGGGGACCGGCCTCCTGGAAGTGCCAGCCGAACAAGGAGGAGTAGAAGGCGGCGGCGGCCTCGGTGTCGGGCGTGCCCAGGTCGATCCAGTTGGGGGCGCCGGGGACATATCGGGTGGTGAGCATGGCCTCTTCCTTCGACGTGTTCACGTGGCGGTGACCCGGCTCCGGGCTTCCGCGCGCGGGGGCGAAACCATCGGGCCGGTCGCCCTCAGCCTGCCAGACTCCACCGACATTTCCCTCTCCTCCGTACCCGATGCGCGGGCGACCCGGGAACCACCGGCCCCGTCACCGCGAACACCGGCGAGCGGACCTGCCGACCGGCGTCGTGCGAGCCCCGTACGGACGTTCAGGTGAAGCGCCGGTAGGTGATGGGGGACGCGCCGGCCACCGTCTGGATCTTGACGTGGTCGCCCGGCTTCGGGGCGGCGATCATCTGGCCGTCGCCCATGTAGACGGCGCAGTGGGTCGCCGGATAGCCGAAGAAGACGATGTCGCCCGGCTGCGGCGGGCCGGTGATCGGCCGTCCGCTCGCCTGGTACCCGGCGGCGGTGTTGTCCCCGATCTTGATGCCCGCCTCGTTCAGCGAGACGTGCACCAGACCGCTGCAGTCGAACGCGTTGGGCCCGTCGGCGCCCCAGACGTAGGGCTTGCCGATGTGGCTCCTCGCGGCGGCCACGACGTCGGCTCCGGTGCCGTCGCCGGTGACCGTGTACGGGATCGCCTGGTCGCCCCCGCCTCCACCGCCGCCGCCCGAGCCGCCGCCGTTGTTCCCGGACGACGGGCCGTCGCCGTTGCCCTGCCCGCCGCCGCCCCCACCGCCGCTCTGCGAGCCGGGTTCCGTACCGGCGAGCGTGGTGCGGAGCTCCTCCTCGGGCACCGGCACCCACCGGGTGGTGTGCCCGGGGCCGGGGACGAAGTCCTGGTCGCCCGCGGCCGGGATGGCGGAGAACACCGTGGTGTCGCCGAGATGCTTGTCGATCTCGCGCCGCGCGGTGGACAGCGCGGTCTCGGCCGAGTCGACGTGCCCCCGCACCTGGGACACCGCCATCTCGACCTGCCGGCCGATGCCCGGCTTGAGCTGCTCCTCGGTGGCGTGCGGGTTGCGGCGCCGGTATTCCGCCACCCAGGTCAGCAGGTCGCCGCAGACGCGCTCGGCGTCCGACCTCGCCGTCTCGACGGCGCCGGCGGCGGCGTCCAGGGAGTTCGCGCAGTCGCCCAGCGCGTCTCGCAGGGAACCGCCGGCCTTGTCGTACCGCCGCATGTACGCGACGAAGGCGTCGGCGGAGGCGCCCCTCCAGGCGGTGTCCACCTGGTTGACCGCGTTCCTCAGGAGCCTGAACGGCTCGGCGGACGAGCTGACCGCCTTGCGCCACCGGGTGGCGATCGCCCGGATCGCGGCGGGGTCCCCGTCCGTCTTCCTCACCAGCGCGGCCAGGGCCTGCCCCCCGGGCAGCGCCGCCACGGCGTCCATGTCGGTCATATGGTCGGGAGATGGCTCGTGGTGCCCCGCTCTGCCGCGGTCACGTTGTCCTCGATCGTGTCGAGGGCACGTTCGACGCCGTCAAGGCGGCTCTTCACCGTGCCAAGCTCGCCGTCCGCGTACCCTTCGACCCGGCCGATCGCGTCGGCCAGCTCCCGGGCGCCGGTCAGGGTCCCGAAGAGCGACGAACTCGCGCCGCCCCTGGCGGGGAAGTCGTCACCGACGGTGGCGAGCCTTCCCCCCTGGGTGTTCACCGTGACGCGCAGCTTGGCCAGCGCCTCGCGATTCAGGTCGAGGTTTCCCACCGGAGCCGACTCCCTCCGCCGTCGCCGAGATGCCACCCGCTCGGACGCCGGTTCGGCGCGTTGGCCGGTTGCCTGCCCACCGTCCGGCCATATCTACCAAGAAGCGATCATATCCAGCGAACCGTGATCATCGCAGTACGAAAACCTATCCGGCCCCGCGGTCCGCGGGTCGCGGTCCCGCCGGCGGCATGACGGTGGCCGACGAGGTGACCGCGGCGGGTGCCGGACGGCGAGGGCCGCGGCGGTCACCCGTCGTTCAGTCGATGATCGCGGTGGCTTCCACCTCGACCAGAAGATCGGGCTCGCCCAGTGCGGCGACGCCCAGCAGCGTGATCGGCTTGACCGGGTCGACCCCCAGTTTCGCGGCCGCCCTGGCGACCCCCTCGCCCAGCAGCGGCATCTTGTCGGGGCTCCAGTCGACGACGTAGACGGTCAGCTTGGCCACGTCGTCGAAGGAGGCGCCGATCCCGGCCAGTGCGGTGCCGATGTTGAGGTAGGCCTGCTCGACCTGGGCGGCGAGATCGCCTTCGCCCACCTTGCCGCCGTCGGCGTCGCGGGCGACCTGGCCGGCCAGGAACACCAGCTTCGATCCGGTGGCGATCGACAGCTGCCGGTAGACCTCGGGCTTCGGCAACCCGTCCGGGTTGACCAGGGTGACGGCCATCGCTGCTCCTTCGTCTTCGTCCTCGGCGAACTCGGGCTCGGGCTCGCGTTCCATCAAACCATAGCATTGCTATGCAATATGATGACATGGTGAGGACGAGAAAACCGCGCGGTCGGCCCGCGGTCCGTCCTGCCCGTCGATCGCGCCGCGCGGGCGCTCCGGGCGCGATCAGCCCAGGCGGTGCTCGTACAGCTTCCGCAGTTCCTCGACGCGACCCTCGGGCCGGCGCCGGGGCTCGCCCTGGACGGCCGCGAAGAGTACCTCCAGGTGCGCCTGCCAGGCGGCGAGCGCCGTCGCGCGGAGATCGGCCAGTCGCGCGGGAACCGTCTGCGTCAGCACCACCCGAGTGCCCTGCGCGGGATCGTGCGCGAACTCCCAGCGCACCCGCCCCGCGGGCTCGCCGTCATGGAGCCAGTCGTACTCCAGGACGCGCGGCGCCCCGGCCTCCGTCACCGGGCCTGCGGGCACGTACGGGTTCGTGAGCCACGCCGGCGGCTCCGCACCCGGCCGGGGGTCGTCCCGCTCGACGAGGATGTCCCACACCTCCTCGACGGGCTTCCACATCAGGTCGCGCGCGAACCTCACGAGGTGGCCGTCGCCGCTCTCCCGCGTCTCGCCCTCGGCCAGCCCGAAGACCTCGACGTAGGCCCCGATGCGGTCGGCCCAGCCGGAGGGCTGCTCGGAAGGCTGCTCGGAGGGCTCGCCGTCCAGCCTGGCCAGCAGCGCGACCAGGCAGACGTCCCAGCCCGCCGCGGTGCGGCCCGCGGTCAGCCGGCCGGCCCACCCGCCTCCCAGCGTGTGGGTGAAGACGAGACGGCACCCCGGCCCGTCGGGGAGCACCTCGAAACGCAGCACGTCCTGGTTCCAGCGGAAGGCGTACACCTTCGGGGGGTCGAACTCGAGGATCCGGCCGTGGGTGAGGTCGTCCCCGCCTTCGAAGGTGAAGCGCATCGCGGCGCCGACCACCTGCTCGGTCTCCACCGCCGCCGGGAACCAGTGGACCATCTCGGCCGGGTCGGTGACGGCCTTCCAGACCTTCTCCGGGGAGTGGGCCAGCCGCCGTTCGAAGCGCAGCACCGGCCGGTCGTCGACGGTCCGCAGGGTCGCCTGTTGTTCCTCCACTATGTTGCCCTTTCTTAAGTTCTGTCGGATTCCTGATGCCTTGTCAGGCCTCTTCCGGCATGGTGTCGAGGTGGCGTTCGAGCGCGTCCAGGCTGGTCTCCCACATGCTCCGGTAGGGCTCGAGCCAGGCGGCCATCTCGGCGAGCGGCTCCGGTCGCAGCCGGTACCACCGGCGCTGCGCGTCGTGCCTGACCTCGACCAGGCCCGCCTCGCGCAGGATCCTCAGGTGCTTCGACACCGTCGGCTGGGTCAGCGCGAGCCGCTCGACCAGGTCGCCCACGGGACGCTCGCCGGTGCGGAGCAGGTCGAGGATCTCCCGGCGCCGGGGCTCGGCCAGTACTTCGAATGTGGTTGACACTTCGGCAATATAGCTGGACTGGCATATAAGCTGTCAAGGAGCGTGGAAGGCGATTCGGGCGTCGCGTCCGGCGTACGGGAGGGGAGCGCGTGGTCCGACCGGTTTCCACGTGGGCGACGAGGGCCGATGGGGCGGATCGGGGGACTCTGGCGCGGTGCGCCTGTGGATCACATGGCGTAGTGCCCGGGCGGAAGGCGTGACGCGTCCCTCACCGCGGGCCGTCTCCCCGGACGGTGTCGATCTCGGCGAGCATGTCGTCCATGCTGTCGAACGTCCGAACGCGGCCCTCCCGGATGTCCGTGTCGGCCTCGCCCTCGGCGGACTGCCAGCCGGAGGTCCAGTACCAGGCTTCGTCGGCGGGGACGATCGCCGCCACGCGACGGCCGTGATCGGTGAGGTAGGCGATGGTGTTGCGCTCGGCCGCGGCACTGATGACATCGGGCAGGTGGCCGTCTGCCTCGTCCAGCGGGACTTCGAAAGCGTTCTCGCCCATGTCGTGAGCGTAGGTTGTCACCTGATTGGGGGCATGTCCTCAGGGTAGCCATACGAATTCTCTGGGTAATCGGTTTCTTGCCGGAGAGCTGAAAACATGTTTCGTCCCGCCCCCGACCCCGCGTCCTCCTTGTGCCGATCGGTCACGCGGCGGCCTGAGCCGCGGCGACCTGGGCCGCGGTCCCGGGCTGCTGGATGGCAACGTGGGTGACCCGCGCGGCGACCCCGGGCCGCCCGGGGCGATTCGAGCCGTGGCGCCGGGGCCTCAGCGGGAGACGGTCTCGATCCTTCGCCTCCCGGCCATGACCACCACCACGATCGCGTAGAGGCCGAGCTGCACGACCGTTCCCGCCAGGGTCTGCCAGGGCACCGACCCCTGCTTCAGCGCCTCCGACAGGCTCCCGTCGGCTCCGCTGACCCCGAACGCCAGCACGTTGTTGGCCACGTGCAGGGCGATGGCGGCCTCCAGGCCGCCGGTCCGCACCGCCAGCCAGCCCATCAGCGCCCCGAAGGCGAAGACGTCGATGACGCCCCAGTCGATGTAGGCGTGCACCGCGGTGAAGCCGGCGGCGCTCAGCAGGATGCCGGGCCACGGGTTGGAGAGGAAGGCGCCGAACGCCTGGATCAGCCACCCCCGGAAGACGTACTCCTCGGCGGCGGCCTGGAAGGGCACCAGGAGCAGGGTGACGGCCAGGGCGGGAAGGAAGCGCTCCCAGCCCACCCAGCCGAACATGTCGCCGAGGTTCTTCCCGGTGGCGACGTAGGTGACGGCGACCGCGGCCTGGCCCAGCACCACGGCGCCGACCGCCACCGCCGTGCACCGCGCCATCCACCGCCACCGCAGGCGGCCCACGACCGAGGAGAGGGTGCCGGGCGGGCGCCGCTGGATCCACGCCACCACGCCGTACACGACGGGCAGGACGGCCGCGATCGCGAGCAGGTTGATCCCCAGGTCGAACACCGGATCGGTGAAGATCTGCCCGTCGGATCCGCCTATCTCGACGCCCGCGACCACGCCGGCCGTCGCACCGCCGAGGATGACGGCGAGCCCGGCCAGCATGAGGCCCGCGAGGCCCACGGCCGTGCCCAGCACCGGCCGCCACCAGGCGTGCAGGCGGGTACGCGCCAGCCGGTCGTAGCGGCTGCCGGGCGGTGCCGGCACCAGCCAGGGGTCGTGCCGGGACGGGGGCGGGAAATGCTCCACGGGTACGCCGGACGCGTCGGGAGCACCGGGAGCACCGAACCGGTGGGGCGGCGGGCCGGGAGGCTGGGCGGGGGGCTGGAGGGGCCCCGCCGCGGGCCGAGGGTCCTGGGGGACGTGCATGGCTTCGTTCCGTTCCGATGTATTCACGGAGTTCATGAGGGTTCATGAAGGTTCATGAAGGTTCATGAGGGTTCATGAGGTCGGAGGGCGGGACGCGCCTCATCGAGCTCGACGCTCCACCCGGGATCCCGGTCCCCTTCGGGCACAACGACACCCGGCGCCGTTCGGTTCCGCGCCGTTCCCTCCGGGGACGCCACGGGGCCTCGGCGGGCGATCCCGGTGGAGGTCCCGGCCCTGAGCTCTCGGAATCCGGTTTGAGCTGGTGTTTCGTGGATGGATCTCGCGGGGTGGGGTAGGTCGTCGATCAACGTCCACGACCGGTCGGCAACCTCCTCGGGGCCGAGGCCGGGGGTCTCCACACCGGAGGGATCGAGATGAGTGAATATGAGCGTTCCCGTACGATCGCCGCACCGCCGGAGGTGGTGTTCGACCGGGCGGGCGATCTGGACAACCTCGACGAGTGGCTCCCGCACGACCTGCACGTGCACCCGGGAGACCTGCCCGCGGTGACGGTGCACGATGACACCGGCGGGCAGGACTCCACCGGGCAGGACTTCCGCGCGCTGCTGCGCACCGAGCGAGACCAGCTCCGGATGGAGTGGGGCACCCGCGACGACGGCAGCTACGCCGGGTGGCTCCAGGTGGCCGGCATCGGCGACGCCGAGAGCGAGGTGACGATCCACCTGTCCTTCTTCGACGAGGCGCACGCCCCGCCGGGCGACGCGGTCGACCGGGCGCTCGGCGACAGCCTGGAGCGCCTCGCCGGTCAGGTCGACCGGCGAGGCGGCTGATCCCCTCCGGTGGCCGCGGGCGGGCGGCCGTACGCGACCGTACGCCGGGCCGGTCCGGCTCCGGCGGCCCGGGCGGTCCGGCGGGCACACGACACCGTCTCGGCCGGGCTTCCCGGCGTACCGGCCGCGTCCTCGAGCCGGCCCGTGTCACGTCCGGGAAGATCACGCCCCGCGGACGTTGGTCATGATCGCGTAGACCGAGCTGGAGGCGGTCATGAACAGCCAGTTGCGCTTGAGGCCGCCGAAGACCAGGTTGGAGGTCTTCTCGGGAAGCCTGAGCCTGCCGATCAAGGTGCCGTCCGGGGCGAAGCAGTGCACCCCCTCGTGCGTCGCCGCCCAGATCCGGCCGGCGGTGTCGAGCCTGATCCCGTCGAGGCCGCCCGCCGAGCATTCCGCGAGCACCCTGCCGTTCTCCAAGGCGTCGCCGTGCACGTCGAAGACCCGCAGATGCCCGTGGTGAGTGTCGGCGACGTAGAGCAGGGACTCGTCCGGCGAGAAGGCCAGGCCGTTGGGGCGGGCGAAGTCGTCGGCCACCGCCGTGACCTCTCCGGTGGCGGGGTCCAGGCGGTAGACCTGGTCGTTGCCTATCTCGCTCTCCGCGCGGTGCCCCTCGTAGTCGCTGAGGATGCCGTAACGGGGGTCGGTGAACCAGACGGAGTCGTCCGACCTGACCACCACGTCGTTGGGGCTGTTGAGACGCTTGCCCCGCCAGCTGTCGGCGATGACGGTGATGGAGCCGTCGTGCTCGGTGCGGGTCACCCGCCGGCTGCCGTGCTCGCAGGAGATCAGCCGGCCCTGCCGGTCGAGAGTGTGACCGTTGCTGTACCCGGCCGGGGCGCGGAAGGGACCAACGTTTCCGGTCATCTCATCCCATCGGAGCATCCTGTCGTTGGGGATGTCGCTCCACAGCAGATAGCGGCCCGCCGCGACGTAGGTGGGACCCTCGGCCCATCGGCAACCGTGGTGGATCCGCTCGATCCGCTCGTCGCCCCCGACGCCGACGAACCGTTCGTCGAACGCCTCGAACTCCGCTGGGATAGATTCCATCATGCAATCCTCCTTGATCACAGAATATGATACGGCGATGGATAAGATTGACAAGACTTTGGTCAGCCTCCTTCAGGTCGATGCCGGTCAGTCTTACGCCGCGCTCGGCGCCGCGGTGGGGCTGTCGAGCGGCGCCGCGCACGAGCGGGTGCGCAAACTGCGCGAACGGGGGCTGATCCGGCGGACGACCATCGACGTCGATCCCGTCGCCGCGGGCAGGGGCGTGTTGTCGTTCGTGCTCGTGGAGGGGGACGCGTGGATGGGCGCGTCGGGCGAGGCGCTGCTGGCGATTCCCGAGATCGAGGAGGCGCACGTCATCGCGGGCCCGGCGTCACTGCTGGTCAAGGTGCGTACGGCGAGCACCCGGGAACTGCAGGAGGTGCTGCGCGGGATCTTCCAGATCGAGGGGGTGACCGGGACGCGAACCATCATGGTGCTGGAGAGCTTCTTCGAGCGTGGCCTGCATGTCCCTCACTAGGGTGTGCGAAGGCCTCGTGACCTGAGCTCGCCTTCCCGGAGCCGGAGCCGGAGCCGGAGCCGGAGCCGGAGCAGCGGGAAGCCCTCGGCCGCCGACGCGCCGGTCACTACCGGCGGAGGTCCTCGCCGGTGCCGAGCCCGGAGCGGTGAGCGATGACGGCCAGCGCCGTGCGGTCCCGCGCGTCGAGTTTGGCCAGGATCCGGCTGACGTAGGTGCGTACGGTGGCCGGGCTGATGAAGAGCGCGGCGGCGATCCTGTCGTTGGTCTCGGCATGACCGATGCGGGCCAGGACGGCGAGTTCCCGTTCGGTCAGCGTGGCCAGCCGCGGGTCCGGCTCCGGCGGTCGCGGGGTCTGGGCGAGACGTTCCATGACGCGCCGGGCGATCGCGGGGGAGAGCACGTTGCCGCCTCCCGCGGCCGTGCGCACCGCCTTGCGGAGGTCCTCCGACGGGGTGTCCTTGAGAAGGTAGCCGGCGGCTCCCACGGTGACGGCCTCGACGATGTCCTCCTCGTCGTCGAACGTGGTCAGGATCAGCACCCGCGAACCCCTCAGGGATTCGTCGGCGCGGATGGCCGCGGTCGCCTGGAGCCCGTCCATGCCGGGCATGCGGATGTCCATGAGCACGACGTCCGGGTGGAGCTCCCGGACGCGGGAGAGCGCGGCACGCCCCTCCGAGGCCTCACCGACGACGGTGATGCCCGGATCGTTCTCCAGGAGCGTCCGCAGTCCCGCGCGCACGAGTTCCTGATCGTCGACGATGACCACGCCTATCATGACGTCCTCTCCAGAGGGAGGACGGCCCGGACCGCGAATCCCGCGGACTCGCGTCCGGCCGTCAGGGTGCCGCCGAGGGTCTCGGCCCGCTCGCGCATCCCGGCGATGCCGTGTCCCGGACCGATGCCGTGTCCCGGACCGACGCGGTGACTTGAGCCGGTGCTGTGACCTGAGCCGATGTCGTGTCCCGGACCGACGCCGTGACCTGAGCCGATGTCGTGTCCGGGACCGATGTCGTGGTCCGGGCCGCCGTCACGGACCTGCCCGGGACCGTCGTCGACGACGGACAGGCGCAGGACCGCGCCGTCGTCGAGCGCGGTGATGCGGGCACGGGTGCCGCGGGAGTGCTTGACGATGTTGGTGACCGCCTCCTGGACGATCCTGAACGCCGAGGCGTCCACCGTCGCGGGAAGCTCGGCGGTGACGCGCATCTCGATGTCGATCTCGATTCCCGCGGCCGCGGCGGTCTCGCGGAGTGTGTCGACGCTGGACAACGAGACGACCGACCTCGCGTCCTCGTCCGGGGTACGGAGCAGGGCGACGGTTCTGCGCAGCTCGCTCATCGTGCGGGTGGTGGTGGACTTGATCAGGTCGAGAGCCGCCCGGGTCTGCGACTCGTCGCGGCCGAGCGACTCGCGGGCGACATCGGCGTGCAGGGAGATCACGGAGGTCGTGTGGCCGATCGAGTCGTGCAGATCACGCGCGATGGCCAGGCGTTCGGCGTGCAGCCGGGCGTCCGCTTCCTGCCGGTACCGCTGGGCGGTGAGCTCGGCGATCCGTCTCGCTCCCGCCTGCGCGTTTCGCCGCGATCTCAGGCTGTCTCCCAGGGCGATCGCCGCGGCCATGAGCAGGATGTGCCCGGCCAGTTCGTACCCGACGACGAACGAGAAGTCATCTCCCTCGGCCAGGCGGAAGAACAGCGAGACCGCGATCACGACGGTGGCGGTGATGACGGCATGGACGAGACGGCCGAACTCGGCCGCCGAGAACAGCGCCGCTGCGACGGGGACCGCGATCCCGACGGCCGGATAGCCGGCGGCGTAGTAGGCGAACAGTCCCAGGGCGGTGACGGCGAGCACGGTCACCGGGTGGCGTCGCCGGGCGAGCATCAGCGCCCCCAGCCCCACGGCCCACAGATGGGCGATCGCGTCCGGGCTCTGCCGTCCTCCCTGGCCGGCGGAGATGACGATCGACACGGTGAGAGCGACGCCCGCACCGATCAGGGCGTCGACCGCCCAGGGCGGAAGTCTCCTCAGTGCCTGCCCGTACCGCTCTTCGATCATGAATTCACCCTATGGCGCCGTCCCGTCGCTCCGCGTCCCGCGTGAGGCGACGCCGGCGGTCGCCTCTCGACGTACCGGCATCGAGACCGGAGACGGATGTGCCGCGTCCCCGGCGCTTCCTAGCGTGAGGCCATGACCTCTCGAAACGCCCTGCCGCGTCAACCGCTCGCCTCCAGACGCCCGGTCCTCGGGCTGCCCGTGCTCGCCGTGATCGGACTCGCTCTTCTCGCGGCGCCCCGGGTCGTGCTTCACGACCTGGACGTCATCCACGAGGGTACCTTCGTGAACGCCCTGTTCGTCTTCGTACCTCCGGTCGTCTGGATCGCGGTCGCCCTCTGGCGGAGGGTGCCCAACCCCTTCCTCACCCTCCTCGTCGTGGGCCTGTTCTACGGCGTCTTCCTGGCCGTGGGACATCAGCTGCTCTGGAACTCCGCGTTCGGCGGCAACCCGCCCACGCTCGGCGGAAACCTGAGCGACCTCGCCCCGGCCACGCAGTCCGCCATCCTGCGACTCTTCGCCGCGATCAGCAGCGTCTTCACCGGTGTGATCGTCGGAGCGATCACCGGCCTCGTCGCCTGGGGACTCGGCAAGGTCGTTCCCTCCGGCCCCCGGACGCCCTGAACGGGACGCGGCCCTCCCGGTGCCCCGGACCGGGCGTGACCCTCCCGGTCCGCCGGACGGGACACGTGTCTCCGGCAGTGCGCGACGAACGGCGTCTTCCGCTGTTCAGGGGCCCCTATCGGCCCGGCCGCAGGCCTCCGGTTCCCGGAAGAGCGTGTCTAAACTGGTTCGCATGATCTCTCGGAGCGAACTGTTCGCGGGTGCCGCCACCTACTACGCGCGTTACCGGCACGGCTACGAAACAGAGATCATCGACTACATCGCGGACATGCTGGACCTCGACGACCGGGTACGGGTGCTGGACCTCGGGTGCGGTCCGGGCACGCTGGCGATCCCCCTCGCGTCCCGGGCCGGGGAGATCCTGGCCGTGGACCCCAGCGAGGAGATGCTCGCCGAGGGGGCCCGGTGGGGCACGCCCGGCATCCGCTGGCTGCGGGGCGACTCCTCGACGCTCGGGGAGCTGCCGCTCGGCCCGGTCGACCACGTCGTCATGGGCCGTTCCTTCCACTGGATGGAGCGCGAGCGGGTGCTCCGGTATTTCGACGGGCTGCTCCCCGCGCACGGGGCGGTCGTCCTGGCCGGTCCCACCACCGCCCCGGTCGACCCGCCCTGGGAGCCGGTGGTGCGGGCCGTACGGCAGACGTTCGGCCTGGAGTGGCGGGCGAACAGCGAGGAGTACGCCCAGAGCGGGCGGCACCACCAGGAGGTGCTGCGCGAGTCGGTGTTCCACCGGCTGGAGTCCCGGTGTTTCGCCCGTACGGTCCGGCAGTCCGTCGACGAGATCGTGGGGTTGCAGCTGTCGTTCTCCTACTCCTCGCCCGCGCGGCTCGGTGAGCGCCTGCCCGCGTTCACGGAGGCGGTGCGCGAGGCACTGGCCGCGGCGAACCCGTCAAGGGAGTGGCAGGAGGAGGTCGTCACCGAGATAGTCGTCGCGCGCAGGTCGTGACACGGATCGTGACGGCCGCCGCACGCGTGTCTCGAACGCCCCGTTCGTCCGGTCGCGCCTCGTGGCGGCGCCGGGCCTGAGGGGCCCGCGGTGGCGAGAACGAATCCGGGGCGGTCCGGACGGCGACCGCCCCGGGGCCGGCGGGGCCGGGTGACCGATCAGGTCAGATAGTCGCGCAGGGCCCGCGAGCGCGAGGGGTGGCGCAGCTTCGTCATGGTCTTGGACTCGATCTGCCGGATGCGCTCGCGGGTCACCCCGTAGGCGCGCCCGATCTCCTCCAGCGTCTTGGGCCGGCCGTCGCCGAGCCCGAACCGCATCGCCACCACCCCGGCCTCACGCTCGGACAGCGCCTCCAGGATCGTGTGCAGCTGCTCCTGCAGCAGCGCGGAGGCCACCGCGTCCTCGGGGGTGATCGCCTCGGAGTCCTCGATGAGGTCGCCGAACTCGCTGTCGCCCTCGGTGCCCAGCGGGCTGTGCAGGGAGATCGGCTCTCGCCCGTACCCCTGGACCTCGACGACCCGCTCCGGGGTCATCTCCAGCTCCACGGCCAATTCCTCGGGGGTGGGCTCGCGGCCCAGGTCGGTCGTCATCTGCCGGTGCACGCGCGCCAGCTTGTTGATCACTTCGACCATGTGCACGGGGATGCGGATGGTGCGGGCCTGGTCGGCGAGCGCCCGGGTGATCGCCTGCTTGATCCACCAGGTGGCGTACGTGGAGAACTTGAATCCCTTGGTGTAGTCGAACTTCTCCACGGCGCGGATCAGCCCCAGGTTGCCCTCCTGGATCAGGTCCAGGAACAGCATGCCCCGGCCGGTGTGGCGCTTGGCCAGCGACACCACCAGGCGCAGGTTGGCCTCCAGCAGGTGGTTCTTGGCCCGGTGGCCGTCCTCGGCGAGCCATTCGAGCTCCGCGCGCACGTCGGGCTGGAGCCGGTCGCCGTCGTTGAGCCGTTCTGTGGCGAACAGCCCGGCCTCGATGCGCCTGGCGAGCTCGACCTCCTGCTCGGCGTTGAGGAGGGGAATCCTGCCGATCTGCTTGAGATAGTCCTTTACCGGGTCGGTGCTCGCCCCGACGGTCGCCTCCAGGGCTGCGGGCGCCTCGTCGTCGTCGGTCAGGACCAGGTCCTCTTCCTCAACCTCGACAACCTCAACGGTGCCTTCCACGGTGGCGGCTTCCATGGCGTTCACACCTTCCCCAGGTCTGGTCAGATACAACAACCCGTGCAGTTCAAGGTACGTCCCGCGACGGTGTGCTGCGGCGCCTGGCTCGCCGTCGCGTCCTTCGCTGGGAGCGGAGAGCTCCGCCGCCGGGATCTCTCACGAAGGGCGCGGCCGTCCCGTTCGACGCCGAACGGCCGCCGGGCCGCCTTCCCGGCGGGGGAAGGCGGCCCGGCGGATCTTCCGGCGACGCTGCGGGCGTTGCCGTGATGGTGGGCGTACGGGGGAGGGAGGGGGAGCGGAGGCCGGATCTCACCGAGCCTTGCCGGACCCCGCCAGGTCAGGACGAATCAGAAAGAATCAGTCCGTATCAGGCCGTATCGCGCCGGATCAGGCCGGGAAGTCGTTCGGGTTGACGCCGGTCGTCCGGGCGTTGCCGCCCCTGACCGGGTTGAGGGTCAGGGTCCAGATGGTCGAGCTGGACGAGGTCGTGGTGAACCTCAGCTTGCTGGTGAAGCGCTGGTAGGAAGGGGAGCCGGTGAACCTGCCCCGGGAGGTGCTGAACCGGTAACCGGAGGTGAAGAAGATCGTGTAGGTGCCGTCCCTGACATCGCGGACGGAGGCCGTCGACCGGGCGCGGACGTAGATGCTGATCGCCTTGGACCTGCCGCGGACCAGCGTGACGACGGCGTCCCTGCTGGTGCCGTTCTTGACCTTCAGCGTGCCCCGCCCACCGCTGATGCGGTCGTAGAGGATCTTTCCGTTACCCGGTCGCGCGGCGGCCTCGGTCGAGGAGACGGCGACGGTTTCCCGGGTCGAGGCGGTCGCGGGGGCGGCGACGGAGCCGGCCAGCAGAACGGACGCGAGGACGGCTCCCGCGAGGTGGCGTAAACAAATCATTGCGTAAATATGGCTAATTCCTGGTTGCCGGTCAAAGCAATTCGCGACCGCAGTGACTCTTTGGGTGATTTGTATAGGTATTTAGGTCCTCTGGCGAGCACTCGGGCGGTGTGCGGGCTCCGGCGTCCTCCGGTCGGGGGCACCGTCGGCTCCGAGCCGCGGCACCGCCCGGTTTCGGCGGTCAATGTCGTTTTCTGGTGGTCTTCGAGAGGCGAAGGAAGGTCAATACAATTCGTCTGATGTCGATGACCCCGATGACCCCGATGATCGCGAGGATGAAAGTCATGCCGTGGCCGGTGCCTCGATCCGCGCGGGCCGGGGCGCCGGTCGCGCGGGCCGCCCGGCGCGGCGCGGGTCTGGTCGCGGGGGGCGTGACAGGTGTCGCCGAGCTCTGTTTCCTGTGCGTCGCGGGCGGGCTGTTCGCGGTCCTGGCGGCGTGGCCCGCGGGCCGGCGCGCCGCCCGGCGCTTCGCGGCGGCGGGAACGGCACGACTGGTCGCGCTGGAACGCGCCCGGCTGGCGGTGTGCTTCGACCACGGCACCGGCGTGTGGTCCGGCCACGGGACCGGCGGGGGGCCGGCGAGGAGCGCGTACGGCTACCTCGCGCTGCGGGCGGCGTTCGGCACGTTCGCGAGCCTGCTGACCTTCACCGGTCTCTTCGTCGGCCTGCTGTTCCTGGCCGGCGGCGTCGGGGAACTGCTCTCCGGCGCGTCGTCCCCGGTCCCGCTGCGGTATCCCGGCGTGCGCCTGACGGTCGACAGCGGGCCGCTGGGCACCGCCTACGGGCTGGTCCTGCTGGGGCTGGCCGCGCTGTGCGGCGCGGCGACGGTGGCCGCGGAGCGGCGGCTGGCCGCGTACTTCGCCGGTCCCGGGGAGCGGGAGGCGATGCGCCGCCGCATCGCGGAGCTGACCGCCACCCGCAGCGGCATCGTGCGGGCCGTCGACGACGAGCGGCGGCGCATCGAGCGTGACCTGCACGACGGCGTCCAGCAGAGGGGCGTGGCCCTGGGAATGCTGCTGGGCCGGGCTCGGCACGGCGCCGACCCGGCCGTGGTCGCCGCCCTCGTGGACCAGGCGTACGCGGAGTCACGCCGCCTCCTCGACGAGCTGCGCGGCGTGGCCTGGCGGATCTACCCGGCCGCGCTGGACGAGCTGGGCCTGCGCGCGGCCCTGGCCGGGGTGGCGGAACGGGCGGGCGTGCCGGTGACCGTCCGCTACGGCCTCGCGGAACGCCCGGTGTCGGAGATCGAGACGGCCGTATACTTCGTGGCCCGCGAGGCCATCGCCAACGCCGCGAAACACGCGGGTGCCGGCGGCGTCCTGGTGGTCCTGAGCGAGGACGAGCACGCGGTGACCGTGGAGATCTCCGACGACGGCCGGGGCGGGGCGGATCCCGCCGGCGGCGGGCTGTCCGGGCTGGAGCGACGGGTTCTGGCGCTGGACGGCGCCTTCGAGGTGGACAGTCCCCCAGGTGGCCCCACCAGGGTCACGGCGACGCTGCCCCGCGGCGGGTCCGAACGCCCGGAGCCGTCATGAGGCTGGTCCTCGCCGACGACTCCGTGCTGTTCCGCGAGGGCCTGGTCCGTCTCCTGGAGGAGGCGGGTCACGAGGTGGTGGCGGCGGTGGGCGACTCCGCGGGGCTGCTCGAGGCCGTGGACGGGCACCGCCCCGACGTGGCGATCGTGGACGTGCGCATGCCGCCGGGCCAGGCGGGCGAGGGGCTGCGGGCCTCGCTGGCGATCCGGGAGCGCCGGCCGGGCGTGGGCGTGCTCGTGCTGTCGCAGTACGTCGAGACGGCCTACGCCGCCCGGCTGCTCGCCGGAGCCCCCGAGGGGCTGGGGTACCTGCTCAAGGACCGGGTGACCGAGGTGGGCGAGTTCCTGGAGTCGCTGGAGCGGGTCCGCGCGGGCGGGACGGTCTTCGACCCGGAGGTGGTCCGGCGGCTGCTCGCCCGCACCACCCGTACCGACCCGCTGAGCAGGCTCACCCGGCGGGAGTCCCAGGTGCTGGAGCAACTGGCCCAGGGGCTCGTCAACGCCGCGATCGCCGAGCGCCTGCACGTGTCGCAGAGCACGGTGGAGAAGCACATCAACGCGATCTTCGACAAGTTCGGGCTGTCGCGCACCCCCGGCTACAGCCGGCGCGTCCTGGCCATCCTGCGCTATCTGGACGGCTGAGCGGCGCCGGGCGCGGGTGCCCGGCGTGCCCGGACCAGGTGGCCGATCCGTACGAGGACCAGGACCACGCAGGCCCCGGTGGCGAGGACGAGCCAGATCATGAAGGACGGGTAGATGTAGGCCACCTGCGTCCAGGTGATGTCCTTCCCCCTGGCCAGCAGCCCGAAGACGTCGGTGATCGTCAGGCACAGCACCCCCGGCAGCGCGTACGGCAGCAGCCGCGCCGCCGCGCGCCACGCCGGGTGACCGGCACGCCGCGCCGCCCACCGGCGGGAGCGGGCCAGCCCGCGGCCCGCCAGCAGGAGCGTCACGGCGGCGGCCGCCGCGACGGCGAGGTCGATGATCAGGTACGGGGGAATCGAGGGGGGTGCCTCGGGCTCCTGCCCCTCGGCCATGGCGACCAGCGCGTCCGCGACGGCGTCGCTGTCGGCGTACGCCGTGCCGGTGTTGGCCATCACCACGATGCCGTACCCCGACCGGGGCAGGAGCGTCTGCCGGGCCGTCGCGGTGAGCAGGTCGCCGCCGTGCTCGACGACCGGCGAGCCGTTTCCCGTCGTGCCGATCGCCCAGCCCAGGGCGTAGGAGTCCTTGATCTTGGACGGGGTGCGCATCTCCGCGACGCTCGCGGCGGAGACGACGCGGACGCCGCCCGGTCCGGTCCCCTCGCCGTTCTGCATGATCATCCACCGGGCCATGTCCCTCGCGCTGCTGATCACCCCGCCGGAGCCGTTGCCGAACCCCGGGGGCTCGGGAAGGGCGAACGTGGCGCCGAGCAGGTGGAGGTGGCCCCGCGCGCTCGCGGGGAGGTCGCGCTCGGTGTCGATCGTGGTGCTGTTCCGCATGCCGAGCGGGCCGAACACGTGTTTTCCGAGGTAACCGGCGAAGGGCACGCCGCTCGCCACCTCGACCAGGCGCGCGGCGACCTGGAAGTTGGTGTTGTGGTAGCTCCACCGCGTGCCGGGGTCGGCGGCCAGCCTCGCCCCCCTCAGCCGCGCGACGGCCTCGCGGAGTGATCGGGGCTGGGGCAGGCTCCTCTCGGGAAAGGCCTGGTCGGCCATGCCCGAGGTCTGGTCAAGCAACTGGCGGACGGTGATGCGGGCCGCCCGCGGATCGGCCATCACGAACTCGGGGAGCCGGACGCGCACCGGTTCGTCGAGCCTGACCACCCCCTTCTCCACCAGTTGCATGACGGCCAGGGAGGTGAAGGACTTGCTGAGCGACGCGGTCGCCATGGGGGTGTCCGCCGTGACGGGATCGCCGGAGGCGGTACGGCCGTAGCCGGCGACGTGGACGACCTCGTTTCCCCTGGTGACGGCGACGGCGACCCCCGGCAGTCCGGTCGCCTCCCGGTAGGCGTTCACGAAACGGTCGACGGCCGCGGGATCGATCTCCCGGAGGGTGGTATCCGTCCCCGCCGATGACACCGGCACCGATGACGCCGCCGTGAACGGGGCCGCTGCGAATGAGGCCGACGCCGACGACGCCGACGCGAACGGGACCGGCGCGAGCGAGGCCGCCGTCAGGAGGGCCGTCGCGAACATGGCGGCGCGGGCCACCGGGCGGCGGCCGGCGAGACGCCGGGGGAGCGGGCCGTTTGTGATCTTGAATTCGGGCACCAGTCGACGCTACGAACACCGCTCCGCCCGGACCATTGTGAGATCCCTCCGCGTTCCCCTGCGAAAAACCACAGGTTCCCCGGGTGCCGGGACTCCCTGCCGCCCCGCGCCTCCGGGCCGCGGGAGACCCGCGACGCCGGGAGACCTCGTGGCGATGGAAAACCCTTCGACGCTGGAAAGAAACATCGGACCGTTCCAGGAGGGCGTGCTCGCTCGCGATCCAGGTCGGCTCACCTGTCGGCCTTTACCGGTCGATATATCGTGTAAAGCCATGCTGTAGGCATATTTTTGCGAAAAGAAGTAGAAACATTGCGGACATCTGTCCGCCATCTTATGGTGTGCACAGCGCCGTTCGCCGATCCCCCCGGCGACGGCGGTATCCTCTCCGCCCCCCACCGGCTGGATCGCGGTGACCGCACGCTCCGCCGGCCGCGGCGATCCGGCCCCGCGTGACGAAGGGTCAGCCGATGAAGACATCCGATCAATCTGTCAGCCGCTTACGCCATACCGGGCGACGCGCCCAGATCGTCCTCGCGCTCCTGCTGGCCGCCCTGTGCTGGGCCGGAGCCCAGGCACCGCTTCCGGCGCGCGGCGCGGTCGTCCCCGAGCAGTCTTCCAACGTCCACCTGTTCTACTACTCCTGGTACGGCAATCCCCAGACGAGCGGTGACTGGCGGCACTGGCAGCAGGGCGGCCACACCCCGCCCGACGACGTGGGCGCCGACCTGTACCCGAGCCTGGGCGCCTACGACTCGGGCGACTACGCGGGCGCCGTCACCAGGCACATGCAGTGGATCAAGCAGGCCGGGGTCGGCGTCATCGTCTACAGCTGGTGGGGCCGCGACAGCTTCGAGGACAGGCTCACCCAGGGCGTGATGGACGCCGCCGCGCGGTACGGCGTCAAGGTCGCCTGGCACCTGGAGCCGTACGGCGGGCGCACGGCGGCCTCCACCGTCGAGGACATCCGCTACATCAACACCCGCTACGGCTCCCACCCGGCCTTCTACCGTGACGCCGAGCACGGCAACCGGGCGGCGTTCTACGTGTTCGAGAGCCTGCGGATCACCGACTGGACCGCGCTCGACCAGGTCACCGCGGGCAACATCGTGCTCGCCCAGACCACCGACACGTCGAAGATCGCGCACTTCTCCGGCATGTACACCTACGACGGGATCGCCGGCGCCACCGCGCCCGGCTGGGCCAACGCGAGCGCGTACGCCAAGCAGAACAACCTGATCTGGGCGCCCTCGGTGGCCCCCGGCTACATCGACGACCGCGCGGTGCCCGGCAACACCACCCCGACCCTCGGCCGCGCCGACGGCGCCACCTACGACCTGGAGTGGTCCAACGCCCTCGACCCGGCCAAGGGCGGCCTGCCCACCTGGGTCTCCATCACCTCGTTCAACGAGTGGCACGAGGGCAGCTCCATCGAGCCCGCCGACTCCACCCCGCCCGCCGGGTTCGGATACCAGACGTTCGACGGCGCCTACGGCAGGACGGGCGCCGCGGCGGAGACCGCGTACCTGGACCGGACGAAGTACTGGGCGACGGAGTTCGAGACCCGCAGGGCCGGCGGCACGCGCGACACCCAGCCCCCGACCGCGCCGGGCGCCGCGCGCGCCGTCCCGGCGTCGAGCACGAGCATCACGGTGGGCTGGAACGCGGCCACCGACAACGTCGGGGTGACCGGCTACGACGTCTACCGCGAGGCGGGCGCCACCGACGTCAGGGTGGGCGGCACCGCGGGAACGTCGTTCACCGTCACCGGTCTCACGCCGTCGACCTCCTACAGCTTCTACGTGGTCGCCAGGGACGCCGCGCAGAACACCTCGCCGCCCTCCGGCACGGTGACCGCGACGACCGGGCCCCCGCCCGGGTGCTCCCCGGGCACCGGTGACCTGGCCCGCGGCAAGTCGATCACCGCGAGCAGCACCACGCAGAACTACGTGGCGGCCAACGCGGCCGACGGCGACGCGAACACCTACTGGGAGAGCGCCAACCACGCCTTCCCCCAGTCGATCACCGTCGACCTCTGCGCGCAGGCCTCTGTCGGGCGCCTGGTGCTGAAGCTGCCGCCGTCCGGCGCCTGGGGCACGCGCACCCAGACGCTGTCGGTGCTCGGCTCGTCCGACGGCACCGCCTTCGACACCCTCGTGTCGTCGCGGGGCCTCACCTTCGACCCGGCCACCGGCAACACCGCGACCGTCACCTTCCCGGCGACGACGAAGAGGTACGTGCGGCTGAACATCACCGGCAACACCGGCTGGCCCGCCGGGCAGCTGTCCTCGTTCGAGGTCTACTCCTCCTAGACATCCCTCGTACGCGGCCGGCCGGGCCGGCACCGGAGCGGTGCCGGCCCGGCCGGAGCGCGCCTCGTCGGGCCGCGCCGAGGTCAGCCGCCTTGAGGTCCGGCCGCGTGGAGGGCCGCCTTGCGGTCAGGCCACGTGGAGGGCCCGTGGAGGTCGGGCCGCCTCGCGGTCAGGCCGCGTCGAGGCGGGACAGCTCCTCGGCCGACAGCTTCACGTCGACCGCGCCGACCGAGTCGCGGATGGTCTCCGGACGCGAGGAGCCCGGGATCGGGATCACCACCGGCGCCTTGGCGAGCATCCACGCCAGGCACACCCGCTGCGGGCTCACCCCGTGGGCCCGCGCGACGTCCTCGAACACGGCGAACCGCGAACCCAGCTCGCCGGCCCGCGAGATGCCGCCCAGCGGGCTCCACGGCAGGAACGCGATCCCCAGCTCCGCGCACAGCTCCAGCTCGGGCTCGCTGGAGCGGAACGACGGCGAGAACTGGTTCTGCACGCTCACCAGCCGCCCGCCGAGGATCTCGTTGGCCTGCCGGATCTGGTCGGGATCGGCGTTCGAGATGCCCGCGAAACGGATCTTGCCCGCGTCCAGCAGGTCGCGGATCGCCCCGACCGACTCCGCGTACGGGACCTTCGGGTCGGGGCGGTGGAACTGGTAGAGCCCGATGGCCTCGACGCCGAGGCGTTGGAGTGACGCGTCGCAGGCCTTCTTCAGGTGGTCCGGCGAGCCGTCCAAAGTCCACGAGCCGTCGCCGGGGCGCACGTGGCCGCCCTTCGTGGCGATCAGCACGTCGGACGTGTCGCCGCCGTAGCCGGCCACCGCGCGGGCGATCAGGGACTCGTTGTGGCCGACCTCGTCCGCGCCCACGTGATAGGCGTCCGCGGTGTCGATCAGCGTCACGCCCGCCTCCAGCGCGGCGTGGATCGCCGCGACCGAACGCTGCTCGTCGGGGCGCCCCTCGATCGACATCGGCATGCCGCCGAGACCGATCGCGCTGACCTGGACGTCGCCGATGCGGCGTGTCTGCATGGGAGTTCCTCCTCGGAGATCGGTTGGTACAGCTTTCACCCTCTCCTGCCCCGATTAAGCTGTCCAATAGAAGAAACTGATGCCTTTCAGCGATCCTGGTGATGAATCATGGAACTACGGCAACTGGAGTACTTCGTCGCCGTCGCCGAGGAGTGCCACTTCACCCGGGCGGCCAACCGGCTGCGCGTCGCCCAGTCCGGCCTGTCGGCCTCGATCCGCTCGCTGGAGCGCGAGCTGGGCGCCTCGCTGTTCCTGCGCAGCACCCGGCAGGTCGAGCTCACCCCCGCCGGAAGGGCGCTGCTGGTCGAGGCCCGGCGGGCGCTGTCGGCGACCGACGCGGCCAGGGACGCCGTCGCGGCGGTGCAGGGCCTGCTCCGCGGAAGCCTGGCCATCGGCTCGCTGCAGTGCCTGCACGCGGTGCACCTGCCGGCCGTGCTCGCCCGCTTCCTCGCGGCCTACCCCGGCCTGGAGATCCGGCTGCGCCAGGGGGGATCCGGCGAGCTGGTCGAGCAGGTGCGTGCCGGGCGGCTGGACCTGGCGTTCGTCTCCCGCCCGGCCCGGTGCCCCGACGACATCGTGGTCGGGCCGCTCGCGGACGAGCCGCTCGTGCTCGCCTGCGCGCCCGATCACCCGTTCGCGGCCAGGGAGAAGGTCGAGCTGCCGGAGCTGCGGGCGGAGCGGTTCGTGGACTTCCAGCCGGACTGGGGCACCCGGGACCTGGTCGACGACGTGTTCGCCGCCGCGGGCGTCGAACGCCGCGTCTCGCTGGAGGTGAACGACGTGCACTCGCTGCTCGACCTGGTGACCTTCGGGCTCGGCGTGGCGCTCGTGCCGCAGTCCTTCGCGGTCAAGACCGACCGGGTGCGCTTCGTCGGGCTCGCCGGGGCCGTGCCGGCCTGGGAGACCGTCACCGTGACGGGCGACCCGACGAGCGCGGCGGCGGCCGCGCTGCTGCGCGAGGTCCACGAGGCGAGGAGCGGCCGGACCGCGGCGGAGCCCGTCACCTGAGCGTGTAGTAGAGACCGATCTTGTCCAGCTCCGCGGTGGGGCCGTCCGCGAGGACACGCACGACCTTCCCGCGCAGGTCCAGCAGGACGACCTTCGTGGTCTTCTTCTCGGTCACGGTGCCGAGGAGGTGACGGTCACCCATCCATCCGTTGAAGGTCAGCCCTTTCCTGATCGGGACGACGGCCTTACGCGTCGCCGTGGTGGCGTCCCACACGCAGACGTCGCCGGATTTGTCATGGCAGAAGGTCATGAAGACCGTCCCGATCGCGGTGTCCCTGACGTCGTCCCGCACCAGCTCGCCCACCTTCGGGACCGTCCGCAGCAGCGTGCCGTCCAGGCGGTAGAAGCGGACCGCCCCGTCCGGCCCGGCGTGGAGGACCGAGGCCGAGCCGGCGCCCCAGACGTAGTCGGAGCGGTGGTCGTCGTCCGGCATCCGGGTGACGCGGGCGGTGCGCGAGGCCACGTCCACGATCACGAAGCCCCTGGAGCGTTGTTCCTTCCCGAGTCCTTCGTAGATCGTCAGCAGGATCCTCGTCCCGTTCCGGTCCCAGTGGGGGTTGAAGGTCATCAGCGGGGTGTCGACGGTCCTGATCTGGGTCTCCGGCTCGCCGGCCGGATCCACCACCTTGATCAGGTCGAACTCCTCCTGCGGAGGCTTGTAGTCCGGGTTGACGGCGACGCGCGCTCCCCCGGGGGCGGCCAGGGCGGTCATGAACGTCCCCAGGAACCTGAACTCCGCGGTGTCGCCCCGCCGGAGGTAGACGGGGGCGCCGCTCGCCCTCTCGCGCGAGTCCCGGTAGGTGGTGACCCGCTCCGTGTCCGCGGGGTTCTCCCGCAGGGTGATCTTCGTTCCGGGGATCCGCAGGTCGGTCGTGGAGGTGGTGGGCATCGTCCCGATCGCCGGTCTCGCGGGCGGGGAGGGGGTGCCCTCCGTACCGCCCGCGACCACCTTCGCGGGTTCCTCCGTCCCCGCCGCCCGGATCGCGAGGACCGCGGCGCCGGAGGCCGCCGCGAGCGCCAGCGCGGCGAGGACGGCGATCACCGGGCGCGAGGGGCGCCGCCGTACCGGCGGGGGAGCGGCCTGCTTGCGGCCCTCGCCGAGCGCCTCGTGACCGGTCCCGTACGACGGCCGCTCGGCCGGATGGCCCAGCAGCCGCAGCAGCGCAGGCATGGCCGCCGGGCGCGCCCGCGGATCCTTGGCCAGGCACTCGCCCACCAGTTCGCGCAGCTCGTCGTCCAGGGAACCGAGTACGGGCTCGGCGTTCAGGATCCGGTGGATCACCGCGGGCAGCGGGCCGGTCCCGAAGGGCGGTTCTCCCGTCGCCGCGCACACCACCGTCGACGCCCACGCGAACAGGTCGGCCGACGGCCCCGCCTCGCGCCCGTCGAACTGCTCGGGCGCCATGTACGGAGGGGTGCCGACCAGATGGTCGGAGGACGTCGCGGTGGCGTCCAGCGCGCGGGAGATGCCGAAGTCGATCACCCGGGGGCCGTCGCGGGCGAGCAGCACGTTCGCGGGCTTGAAGTCGCGGTGCACGACGCCCGCCCGGTGGATGGCGGCCAGCGCGGTGACGGTCCCGACCGCGAGCCTGCGCAGTTCCGCCCCGCGCAGCGGTCCCCGCTCGTCGATCACCTGGGCGAGGCTGGGGCCGTCGACGTACTCGCTGACGATGTACGGCATGCCGTCGGCCTCGCCGTGCTCCAGCACCTGCGCGGTGCAGAAGGCCTCCACCCGGCGGGCCAGCTCGATCTCGCGGTGGAAGCGCGCCAGGGTCTGCTCGCCGCCGCCCCTGCCGAGCACCTTCACCGCGACCCGCGCCCCGGTGGGGGACTCCGCCAGGTACACCGTCCCCTGCCCGCCGCGGCCGATCCTGCCGGTGACCCGGTGCGGCCCGATCCGCTCGGGATCGCCGGGAGCCGGCGGCAGGACCCGGGTCATCCGGCCGCCGCGGTGAAGCTCAGGAGGGCCGTGTCGCCCTTCTTGAGGTCGGCGAGGACCCGGACGGACTTGCCGTACAGGTCGACCACCTCGATCTTTGAACCCTTCTTGGCGGGGTTCTGGAGAAGCAGGTGATTGTTGTTGAACCAGCTCACGAAACGGGCGTTCTCCCCGATCTCGATCGTGTAGCGCCGGTTGCCGCTCACCGTGTCCCACACGCACATGGTGTCCCCCTTGGGGCACACCGTGGCGAAGAGCGCGCCCGAGGGGGAGAACCAGCCGGTGTTGCGCGGCTGGCCGACCCAGTGCATCGTCCGGACGGTCTGCCCGTTCGGGCCGTAGAAGTCGACCCCGTAGCCCTTGCCGTCGTAGTATCCCCGCGCGACCGAGCCGTCCGGCGCGAACGTGGACGGAAACGTGTCGGCGCCGATGGACTCGGTGCGCACATGGGTGGCCCTGCGCGCCGCCACGTCCACCACCACGAACCCCTCCGACCGCTCCTTGCCCGGATCCCGTACCGACAGCAGGACCTTGGAACCGTCCTGCGACCACACGGGGTTGTACCCCTCCAGCGGTCGCTCGACGGTCTGCACGTTGAACTGGGAGCCGTCCCGCAGGTCGTGGATCCTCAGGTAGTCGAAGGACGACTCGGCGAACTTCCCGATCGGGTTCAGCGCCACCAGGTCGCCCTGCGGGGACAGCACCGGCTGCAGGGCGCTGGCCACCTGTCTGAACGTCTCCTTCCCCTTCTCCCTGGCGAGCGAGGCGAAGGGGCGCTTGATGCTCACGTAGCCGCCCAGCTTGACCGGGTCCTTCGGGTTCTCGTGCAGGGTGATGCCCGTCCCCGGCAGTTCGATGTCCTGGGTGGCCTTCTCCACCGTTTCCCAGGGCGCCTCGGTGACGTTCGGGCTGAGCTGGGGCTGGGGGGTGAAGGCCGGGGCGAGCGCGCCCTGGGCGGTGCTTCGGGCCGGGCGCGGGGCGGCCGCGGGCGTGGGCGCCGGGTTCCCCGACACCGCCAGGTAGACCGCGCCGCCGGAGACGAGGGCGACGGCCAGCGCGCCCGCGATCAGCAGCGCGGGACGGGCACGCCGCAGCGGCCGGGTGGCGGGAGTGCCGGGCGCTGACGACGCTGAGGACGCTGAGGGGTCTAGGGGCGCCTGGTCGGAGGTGAGGAACCCGCCGACCAGGCGGAGCAGGGCGTCGCTCGCGGTCGGCCGCCGCGCGGGGTCCTTGGCGAGGCAGGCCGTGACCAGCCCGCGCAGGTCGTCGGGGAGCGCGCCGAGGTCGGGCTCGTCGTTGACGATGCGGTTGACCGTGCCCGACATCGTCCCCGCGTCGAAGGGGGAGCGGCCCGAGGCGGCGAAGACCACGGTCGCCCCCCACGAGAACAGGTCCCCCTCGGGCCCGGGGGAGGTGCCCATGAGCCTCTCCGGCGCGCTGTAGGCGGGGACGTCGACCTTGCGGGTCGTGCTGGACGCGGTCGCCTCCAGCGCTCGCGCCATGCCGAGGTCGATCACCCGTGGCCCGTCGGGGCCGAACACCACGCTGTCGGGGCGCAGGTCGCCGTGGACCGTACCCGCCTGGTGCAGGGCGACCAGGGCGGTCATCGTCCCGACGGCCAGCCGGTGCAGCGCGGCCGCGCCCAGGACGCCCTCGGAGGTCACCGTCTCCCGCAGCGTGGGGCCGTCGACGTACTCGCTCACGATGTACGGCCTGTCGCCGTCCACCCCGCCGTCCGGCCCGCTGTCCAGAACCTGCGCCGTGCAGAAGGCGGGTATCTCCCGCAGCGGCTCCATCGCCTCCCGGAACCGTTCGGGGCTCACGTCCGCGGGGAGCAGGCGCACCACCACCCGGTCTCCCGAGGGGGCCGTGGCGAGGTAGACGTCCTCCCCGAGCCGCCCGGCGACCTGGTACTCGCCCACGCGTTCGGGATCCCCCGCCCGTACGGGGTCGATATCGGGCATGGTCTGGCTTCCTCTCCGAGGAGTCCATTAGAGATCACCAATTATGAGGATTCGGCATCATAAAGTGGAGAATTCGGGAGAAGAGGTGCGGACTTCTCCGGGTGCCGCGCTACACGGATACGACAGGGTGGACGTCACCCGCCCGAGGCGTGGTCCGGGTTCCGGTGAACCTGCTGTTCCGTATGGGAATGGCCTAAATTCGGGCCGCGGTGTCCTCGTCTCACTGCGGGGAACCGCCCCGACGTGAAAAGCTCGACCATTCACTGGGCGACCGGTCGCGGTCGAAAGGGGCGAACTTGCGCATTGTTCGGGCGATGAGCGAACAAGCCGATGGCCAGAACCCGGATCACCGGCAGGCCGGGCCCACCGTGGTCCGCATGCTGGTGGGCGCGCAGCTCCGGCGGCTGCGCGAGAACGGCCACATCACACGCGAGGAGGCCGGGGAGGCGATCCGCGCCTCGCACTCCAAGATCAGCCGCCTGGAGCTGGGGCGGACCGGCTTCAAGCAGCGCGACGTGGCCGACCTCCTCACCCTCTACGGGGTCGTCGACGACGACGAGCGCGCCCCGCTGCTCGCCCTGGCCGCGGAGGCCAACAGGCCCGGCTGGTGGCATGCCTACGGCGACGTGGTTCCCCCCTGGTTCGACGCCTTCCTCGGGCTGGAGCAGGCCGCCTCCCTCATCCGCGGCTACGAGGTCCAGTTCGTCCCCGAGCTGCTGCAGACCGAGGAGTACGCCCGCGCCCTCATCCGGCCCGCCTGCGTCGGCGCCCCCGAGTCAGAGGTCGAGCGCCGCGTCGCCCTGCGGATGGGGCGCCAGCGGCTCCTCACCCGGCCCGAGCCCACCACGCTCTGGACCGTCGTCGACGAGGCGGTGCTGCGCCGTCCCATCGGAGGCCCACGGGTGCTGCGCGACCAGCTCCGGCACCTCACGGAGATCGTCGAGCTCGGCCACGTCACCCTCCAGGTCATGCCGTTCAGCGCCGGGGCGGCCGCCGCGGCGACAGGCCCCGCCACCATCCTGCGCTTCCCCGAGGGGGAGCTGCCCGACCTGGTCTACCTCGAACAGCTCACCGGAGCCCTCTACCTGGACAAGGTCGCCGACGTCGAGCGCTACTGGCACGTCATGAACCGGCTGGGGATCGAAGCCGAACAGCCGGCCGCGACGACGGCCCTCCTGCACCGCCTCATCAAGGAGATCTGAGGTCTCCCCGAGCCCTCAGGGAGACCCGGCCCTCCCGGCCCCGGGGGAGGGAACCGGGGCGCGGACCGGCCGCGGGGGGCGCGAGGAGACGCGAGGAGACGTGAGGAGACGCGAGGAGATCGGCCCGGGGCGGGCGGCGACCCGGGCGTCCGTCTCCGCGGGAATCACGGGTCGCGCCGGATGCGACGGCCGGTGACCTCGGTGGCGGCGATCCTCACGTACAGCTCTCGCTCACCTCCCGCCCACGGCCGGACGCCCAGCGCCGCCAGGGCGGCACGGTCCTCCTCGGAGGAGACGTGGTGGACCCCGCCGCGCACCAGCACGCTCCAGCCCTCGCGGCCGGCGTCGTCGATCCGGTCGACCTCGAAGGCCACCTTGGACTCGACCCCCTGGACCCCGGTGCGCAGGGCGTCGTCGAGCGGGCCGCCGAAGGCGGTACGGAAGATCACCGAGTTGCCGTGCAGGGCGTAGTTGACCGGCAGGATCACCGGCCCGTCGATCTCCTCGAAGGCGATCCGCCCCACCCCGCCGGGGGTGATGAGCCGCAGGCACTCGTCCCGGTCCAGCTTCTCCAGCTCCGGCCGGGAGCCCGGCCGGCCCCGGCCCGGCGGCAGGTCGACGTGCCCGCCGAGCAGGTCCTCCGGCCTGGTGTCCAGGGCGGTGGCCACGCGGTTCACGGTGCCGGTGTTCGGCGAGGCCACGGCGTCCTCCAGATAGGCGAGATAGCCAGGATCGATCCCGGCGCGCCTCGCCAGCTCGTCCCGGGTGAGGCCGAGGTCCTCGCGTCGTCTGGCGATCCGGCGGCCGAGGTCGCCCGGGGCCGATACGCGTCCAGTCATGGGATTCTCCAGCTGAGAAGATCGATGTCGCTGCGAGTCCGGGGCTCCTCCGGCTCCGCGTCCCCCGATCGGCATCACCTGAGGCCTCCCCCCACTCGCGCGCCCCTAATCCGGTGCGGCGGATGACCCGCCCTGCGGCTTCGCCCGCCGGGGCCCCGCCGCCCCGGCACGCGCGGGATGGCGCGGCGTCTACGATGGACCCGCTCGGGAAGCGCTTTCCGAGTGACGGTGGCGAGGGAGCCTCGATGAAGTTGGCGTTCAGCACGCTCGGCATGCCGGGGCAGGGCCTGCCCGAGGCCGTCGCGACGGCCGTGGAGTACGGGTGCGCCGGCCTCGAACTCCGCCTCCACCCCGACACCGGGATCCATGCCGGGCTCTCCCCGGCACGGCGCGCGAAGGTCCGCGCGGTCCTCGCCGGCTCGTCCGGGACCGCCCGGCCGGAGGTCTCCGCCCTCGCCGGATACGTCAGGATCGCCGCGGCGGGCCCGGACGAACCCGTCGTGCGGGCGCTGCGGGACGATCTGGCGCTCGCCGCCGACCTGGGCGCGCCCGCCGTGCGGGTGTTCCCCGGAGGAGACGACGTCGAGACGGGGGCGCGGCGGCTGCGCGCGGTCGCGGACCTGTGCGTGGAGTCAGGGGTACGGGTGCTGGTGGAGACCCATGACGCGATGCCGACCGGCGCCGCGGTCGGGCGGCTGCTGGACGCGGCGGGCGTTCCCGGGGCGGCGGGCGCGCTGTGGGACGTGCTGCACCCGTGGCGGCACGGCGAGGAGCCGGCGGAGACCCTGGCGGCGCTGGCCGGGCATCTGGCGTACGTGCAGATCAAGGACGCGGTCTCGGCCGCCGACACGACCCCGGTGCCGATGTGGGCGGGTGGGGTCCCCCTCGACGAGTGCGGCGAGCTGCTGCGCGGTTTCGGGGGCTGGGTCTCCCTGGAGTGGGAGCGCACCTGGTATCCGCACGTGGCGCCGGTGGAGGAGATCCTCCCCGGAGCTCGCGAGTGGGTCGCCCGCTTCTCGGCGTGACCGTCCTCCGCGCCGTCCCCTTATCGAGGCATTCGAGACACGCTGACAGCCGGCCGTGAAACGGGAGGGACCCCGTCCCGCCTCACTGTTAACCGGTGGAGAAGTTGGTGTGACCACAGCAATCGCGTTTTGTTCCGGATGAAACAGGTCGGCAACGTCCGCCGGTTGAACTGGCGTCAGCGGTAAAGGCCCGCCGATTCGGATAAGGCCGCTTTCCCCTGTGGAGATTCGCATGCCTGAGATGTACTTCCAGGTCAGATGGCCCGATGGCTCGCGACAACGCTGTTATTCGCCCTCGCTCGTCATCGAGGACTTCCTTCATCCCGAACAATCGTACCCAATCGCCGAATTCGTCTCGCTGAGCGGCAAGGCTCTGGAGGCGGCCGGCAGGCGCGTACGCGAGAAGTACGGGTTCGGGTGCACGGCCGCGGCCGGCCAGCTCGCCGAGATCGAGAGGAAGGCGGCCGGTTTCGCCGGTGCCGGCATGGTGACGGTCGAGAGATTCGAGCGGTGAACGGCCGTCACCACGAGGTGGTCGTCGTGGGCGCGGGCCAGGCCGGCCTGTCGATGAGCCACTGCCTGCGCCGGGACGGCGTCGACCACCTGGTGCTCGAGCGGCATCGCGTGGGAAACGAGTGGCGCGCGCGGCGCTGGGACTCCTTCTGCCTCGTCACGCCCAACTGGCAGTGCCGCCTGCCGGGGTTCCCCTACGCGGGCGACGACCACGACGGTTTCATGCTCCGAGACCAGATCGTCGCCTACCTGGAGGACTACGCCGCCTCCTTCTCCCCGCCGGTGCTGGAGGGGGTGAACGTCACCCGCCTCCTTCCCGACGGGCGGGGGTTCCGCGTGGAGACCGACCGGGGCACGGTCACCGCGGGCCAGGTCGTGGTCGCCACCGGCCCCTACCAGGTCCCGGTGATCCCGCGGGTGGCCGAGCGGTTCCCGTCGCACATGACGCAGATCCACTCCGGTGACTACCGCAATCCCGAGCAGTTGCCGCCGGGCGAGGTGCTGGTCGTCGGGACCGGCCAGTCGGGGTGCCAGATCGCCGAGGACCTGCATCTGTCCGGGCGGCGCGTGCACCTGTCGGTCGGCGGCGCGCCCCGGGTGGCCCGCTTCTACCGGGGCAGGGACGTGGTGGCCTGGCTGGACCTGATGGGCCACTACGACCGGCCCATCGACTCCTTCGACGACCACGACGCCGTCCGCGCCCGCGCCAACCACTACGTGACCGGCCGCGACGGCGGACGCGACATCGACCTGCGAGTCTTCGCCCTGGAGGGGATGAGCCTGTACGGCAGGCTGGTCACGGTCGAGAACGGCGCCGGAAGCGGCACAGCGCGGTTCGCCCCCGACCTGCGACGCAACCTCGACCACGCCGACGCGGTCTGCGAGAGCGTCAAGGACTCCATCGACGCCTTCATCGACCTCCACCGCATCTCCGCCCCCGCCGAGAAGCGCTACACCCCGCCCTGGCAGCCCGCCTTCGAGCCCGACACCCTGGACCTGGGACGGATCACCTCGGTCGTCTGGTGCACCGGCTTCCGCCGCGACCACGGCTGGATCAGGGTGCCGGTCTTCGACGGCACCGGCTACCCCACCCACGAGCGCGGCGTCACCCGGGTCCCCGGCCTGTACTTCCTCGGGCTGCCCTGGCAACACACCTGGGGCTCGGGCCGCTTCTCCGGGGTGGCGGCCGACGCCGAGCACCTGGCCCGGCACATCGCCGCCGCGGGCGGTCCCGTACCCGCCCCGCGCGCCGCGGGACCGGCGCCGCTCGGCTACTTCGTCCACCCCGAGCTGCTGGGAACATGACATGGTCTTCGACGCCCACCGCCACCTCGGGGTCCTGCCCGCCTACCCGTTCTACGGGGGCCCTCCGGTCAACCCCGACACGACCGCTCGCGCGAGCGTCGCACGGCTCCTGGCAGACCTGGACGCCGAGGGCACCGAGCGCGCCCTGGTGATGCCCAACTACGGAGTGCCCGATCCCGGGGTCGCGTTCGCCTTCAACGAGCTCTGCCTGGAGGCGGCCGACCGCGATGACCGGATCCGCTGCGGCCTGTGGGTCTCGCCGCGTCCCGAGGACGAGCGGCGCACGGCCGAGGCACTGGCGCTGGCCGCCGAGAGCGGCGTGCGCGCGCTGAAGCTCAGCTTCCTGCTGGGCGGGCGCCCCACCGACCCGGCCTGCCGGCCCGCGCTCGACCGCATCTTCGCCGCGGCCCGCCTGCACGGCCTGGTGGTGCACGTGCACACCTCGCCGGGTGCCGCCTCCGACATCGACGAGGTGGGCCACCTGGTCGAGTGGTACGGCGACGAGGTCGCCGTCCACCTGGTGCACTTCGGCGGCGGCATGAGCGGCCACATCAAGCTCGCCGGGGCGCGGTTCTTCGACTGGATCACCGCCGGCAAGCGCGTCTACACCGACCTCTCCTGGGCGATCGGATTCACACCGCGCTGGCTGGCCCAGGAGATCGACCGGCGCGGCGTCGGCCACGACCGGGTGCTGTTCGCCAGCGACGAGCCGTGGGGCGACTACGCGGGCGAGCGCGCCCGCCTCGCCGCCGCGGCCGGCGACGGGGAACTGGCCCGCCTGGCCTTCCGCGACACCTTCGAGAAACTGTACGGCTGACAAGGAGAGACCCATGACCGACCTGACCGACCTCGAGAAGCAGAGCCTCACCGAGATCCCGCACCCCTCCCTGCCGGAGGGCTCCAGCCTGTACGGCGGCACCAAGGTCTTCCCCGACTACCAGGCGGAGAACGGCGAGTCGTACTTCACGCTCGTACACGGCATCGCCCACGAGTCGTCGGTGAGCTTCGTGGCGATCCTGCAGGCGACCCGGGCGCTGCGCAAGGGCTTCGAGTCCGCGATCTACTTCTACGGTCCCGGCTCGCTGAACTGTCTGGCCACCCGGGGCTTCCCGACCACCGGCAACTCCGCCTTCCCCGGCGAGCACAACATCAACAACTCGCTCAAGACGTTCATCGAGGAGGGCGGCAAAGTCTACTGCTGCCGGTTCGGCCTGTCGCTGCACGGCGCCCGCGAGGAGGACCTCATCGAGGGCGTCATCCCCACGCACCCGCTGGACGTGCAGGACGCGCTGATCCACTACGGCCGCAAGGGCGCGATCATCAACTCGACCTACATGTTCTGAGGGGGCACCGGTGAGTGTCGGCACGAGAGTCGACGTGGCCATCCTGGGCATCCGCGTGGACGCCCCGGTGCGCCGCGCGGGCGGTGCGGGACCCAGCGACGACGGGCACCTGGTCCTCGACGGCGCCAACGCCGCGATCCCGCTCAACCCGGCCAGCCCGTATACCGTCAGGGACGGCAGGCTGTGGCTGGGCGAGACCGATCTGGGTGCCTCCGTCCACGCGGTCGGCCGTCCTCGCTTCTACGACCTGGCGACCGCCGACGGCGTCCCGTACGAGAGGATCGCCCGGCTGCACGGCGCCGACGTGCTGGCCACCACGGTGGTGCAGACCTGTGTCCGCTACGGCGAGGCGGAGCGGTGCCGGTTCTGCTCGATCGAGGAGTCCCTGAGCTCGGGCGCCACCGTCGCCGCGAAGACCCCGGCGCAGCTCGCCGAGGTCGCCGAGGCGGCGGTGCGCCTGGACGGGGTGCGGCAGATGGTGATGACCACCGGCACCACCGGCGGCCCCGACCGGGGCGCGCGCGTCCTGGCCCGTTCGGTGCGGGCCGTGCTGGAGGCCGTACCCGGCCTGCCGATCCAGGTGCAGTGCGAGCCGCCGGCCGACCTGGCCTGGATCGGCGAGCTCAGGCGGGCGGGCGCGTCCGCGATCGGCATCCACGTGGAGTCCCTCGACGAGGAGGTGCGCCGCCGCTGGATGCCGGGTAAGTCCGAGGTGCCGATGTCCGCCTACGAGGCGGCCTGGGACGAGGCAGTGCGCGTCTTCGGCCGCAACCGCGTCTCCACCTACCTGCTGGTCGGTCTCGGCGAGGATCCCGACGAGCTGGTGACCGGGGCCGCGGGGCTCGTCGAGCGCGGCGTGTACCCGTTCGTCGTGCCGTTCCGCCCGATGCGCGACACCCTCGCGGGCCGCGACGGCGTGCCGGGCCCCGACCCGGCCGTGGTCCGCCGGGTGACCGAGAGTGTCGCCGCGCTGCTGCGGGACGCGGGCATGGCGGGCGCCGACCAGCGCGCGGGCTGCGCCGCGTGCGGCGCGTGCAGCGCGCTCCAGGCCGCGGGCGGGTGAGACGCCCGTGAGCCTCACCTCCGATCTCCCGGTCGCCTCCGCCCTGAGCGGCGGCTCGGGGCGGGGCGGCCGCACCGCTCCCGGCCGCGGGCCGCGGCTCCCCGAGCCGGTCTGCGACGTGCTGCTCGGCACCCGCGCACCCTCCTTCATCGTGGAGGAGGCGGACACGTCCGGGCTGGCCGCCTACCGGACGCTGCGGCACCGGGTGTTCGTGACCGAGCAGCGCGTGTTCAGCGGCCACGACCTGGACGATCGCGACGACGACCCGCGCACCGTCGTCCTGGTCGCCAGGGACCGGGGCGGCGCCGTGGTCGGCGGGGTCCGGCTCGGGCCGGCCGGTGACGGCCCCGACATCGGGTGGTGGAGCGGCGGGCGGCTCGCCGTCGACCCGGCCGAACGCAACGGCGCGGGCATCGGCCCGGCGCTGGTGCGCGCCGCGTGCGCGCGGGCCGAGGCGGCCGGGGCGCTGCGCTTCGAGGCCACCGTAAGGGCCGGTGCCGAGCGCATGTTCACCCGCCTTGGCTGGCGGCCCGTACGCCCCCTGGCCGTGGCCGGCGTACCGCATGTGCTGATGCGCTGGCCCGTCGGCAGGATCGCCGCGCTGGTCGCGGCCACCAAGAGCGATCTCGGGGCGCTGCTGGCCGGGCTCGCGCCCGGCGGTTCGGGTTTTGTCGGCGACGACGGCGCCCCGGTGCCGGGCAGCGACCTGGTCGCGGCCTGCGACGCGATCCTGCCGTCCATGGTGGAGCGCGACCCGGAATGGGCGGGCTGGTGCTCGGTACTGGTCAACCTCAACGACCTGGCGGCCATGGGCGCGGAGCCGGTCGGGCTGCTGGACGCGGTGGGCGCCCGCGACGCCTCGGCGGTGGCCAGGGTCCTGGCGGGCCTGCGCCGCGCCGCCGACGCGTACGGGGTGCCGGTGCTCGGCGGTCACACCCAGCTCGGCGTACCGGCGGCGCTGTCGGTCACCGCGCTGGGCCGCGCCCGGAAGCCGGTTCCCGGCGGCGGGGCGCGTCCCGGACACCGGGTGTGGCTCACCGCGGACCTGGGCGGCGGGTGGAGGCCCGGCTACACGGGCCGCCAGTGGGATTCCACCACGCACCGCCGCACCCCGCAGCTGCGGGCCATGCTGGGAGCCGTCGCCGCCGCCCGCCCGGCCGCCGCCAAGGACGTGTCCATGGCGGGCGTCGCGGGCACCCTCGGCATGCTCGCCGAGGCCTCCGGCTGCGGCGCCGTACTGGACGTCGCGTCCCTGCCCAGGCCCGGCGCGGCCAGCATGGGCGACTGGCTGACCTGCTTTCCCGGCTTCGCGATGCTCACCGCCGAGCGTCCCGGCAGTCCCGGCCTCGACGCCGGGCCCGCCTCCGGTGCCGCGTGCGGCGAGTTCGTTCCCGGCGGGGGAGTGCGGCTGCGCTGGCCGGACGGGGAGCTGACCGAAGTGATCACCGGCCCGGTGACCGGGCTGGGCAGGGCCGCAGAACCCGGGGAAGGAGAAACGTGAAGTTACGCATGGGCGCCGTCGCGGCGCCGTTCGACCGCGACGTGGAGGGCGGCTTCGCCCGCATCGAGCAGCTGATCACCGCGGCGCGGGCCGAAGGGGTCGGGCTGCTCGCCCTGCCGGAGGCATGCCTGGGCGGCTACCTGCTCAGCATGGACGGCGACCCGCAGGACGCCCCGCCCGCCCTGGACCCCGCCGGGCCAGAGATCCGCAGGCTGGCCGCTCTCGCGGGCGACATGGTCGTCTGCGCGGGCTACTGCGAGGCCGACGGCCCCCGCAGGTACAACAGCGTGGTCTGCCTCAGCGGCGACGGCGTGCTCGGTCACCACCGCAAGGTCCACCAGCCGCTCAGCGAGAACGCGCTGTTCGCGGCCGGTGACTCCTTCTCCGCCTTCGACACGCCGGTCGGCCGTCTCGGCATGATGATCTGCTACGACAAGGCGTTCCCCGAGTCGGCGCGGGCGCTGGCGCTGGACGGTGCCGAGATCGTGGTCTGCGTGTCGGCCTGGCCCGCCAGCAGGACCGATCCCGCGCCCGACCTCGCCGACGACCGCTGGACCCGCAGGTTCGACCTCTTCGACCAGGCCAGGGCGCTGGAGAACCAGGTGGTATGGCTGTCGGCCAACCAGTCGGGGGTCTTCGGCGCCCTCAGGTTCGTCGGCAGCGCCAAGGTAGTCGGCCCTGGAGGGGAGATCCTGGCCCGTACCGGTGTACCGGGCGGTGTCGCGGTCGCCGAACTGGACGTGCGGGCGGCGCTGGAGGCCGCCCGCCGCTCCATGGGCCACCTGCGCGACCGCCGCCCGGACGCCTACCGTCCCGCGCTCGCCGTGGGAGGATCCTGAACCGTGATCCGCATAGCCGCGGCCTCCGCGCACTTCGGCCGGGACCTGGAGTTCGACCTGCGGCGCATCGCGAAACTGATCGACGACGCCCGAAGGGCGGGAGCGGGGCTGCTGGTACTGCCCGACGCCGCGCTGGGCGGCTACCTCGCCGACCTGCGCCATCCCGACCCCGACGCGCTGCCCCCGGCACTCGGCCCCGACGACCCGCTGATCAAGCGGGTCGGCGAGCTGGCCGCCGAGATGGTGGTGTGCGTCGGCTACTGCGAGGCCGACGGCACCCGCAGATACAACAGCGCCGCGTGTGTCAGCGGCGACGGCGTGCTGGGACGCCACCGCAAGGTGCACCTGCCCGCCGGGGAGATCGCGGCGTACGCGCCCGGCGAGCGTTTCGACGCCTTCGACACCCCGGTGGGCCGCGTGGGCATGCTCATCGACTACGACAAGACCTTCCCCGAGTCGGCGCGGAGCCTCGCCCTGGACGGGGCGCAGATCGTCGCCTGCCTGTCGGCCTGGCCGACCAGCATCACCAACCGGGCGCCCCGGATGGCCCAGGACCGCCAGTCGCGCCTGTTCGACCTCTACGACTGCGCCCGTGCCGCCGAGAACCAGGTCATCCTGGCCTCGTCGAACCAGACCGGCGCGATGGGCGGCATGCGCTTCCTGGGCCAGGCCAAGGTGGTCGGTCCCGGGGGTGACATCCTCGCCCGCACCTGGTCCAAGGCGGGCCTGGCGGTCGCCGAGGTGGACGTCGCCGCCGAGATCGCCACCGCGCGGCGGGTGCTGAGCCATCTCGACGAGCGCAGGCCCGGCAGCTACCGGGGAGCCTCATGAGCGGCGCGCGCACGCCGGGCGCGGTCAGCACCGGACGCGCTGCGCACCCTGCCCGTGCGGCGGGCGCGATGAGCACCGGGGGCACCGAGAGCACTACGGGCACGGTCGGCACGGTCGGCGCGAGAGACGCCCCAGGGGCGTTCCCGGTGATGAGGATCGCGCTGCTGACGTACTCCACCAAGCCGCGCGGCGGGGTCGTGCACACCCTCAACCTCGCCGAGGCGCTGGCCGAGGCGGGCCAGGACGTGACGGTCTGGACGCTCGGCCGCGGCGGTGACGCGGGGTTCTTCCGGCCCGTGGCGCCCGCGGTGCGGCAGGTGGTGGTGCCCTTCGACGAGGTGGCGGGTGAGACGGTGGGGAAGCGGGTGCTGCGTTCGATCTCCGCGCTGCGCGAGGCGTTCACCCCCGGCGGCTACGACATCGTGCACGCCCAGGACTGCATCAGCGCCAACGCGGTCGAGCGGTGCGTGCGGACCGTCCACCACCTGGACCACTTCACCACCCCCGAGCTGGCCGCCTGTCACGAACGCGCCATCGTCGAACCCCGCGCGCACGTCTGCGTCTCGCGTGCCGTCGCCGCCGAGCTCGCCGGCGGATGGGGCATCACCGCGACGGTCATCCCCAACGGCGTCGAGGCGGACCGGTTCGCGGAGGCCGCCGCGCGCGGCGACGGCCGCTGGAGGGACCGGCTGGGACGCTACGTCCTCACGGTCGGCGGTATCGAGCCCCGCAAGGGCTCGCTGGACCTGCTGGAGGCGTACGCGTCGCTGGCCGCCGGAGACCCCGGCCTGAAGCTGGTGATCGCCGGGGGCGAGACCCTGTTCGACTATCGCGACTACCGGGCCCGGTGGGCCGAGCGTGCCGCGGTCCTCGGCGTGGAACCGGTCGTCCTGGGTCCCGTCCGCCACGAGGAGTTGCCGTCGCTGGTCGCCTCCGCGGCCGTCTTCGCCTTTCCCTCGCTCAAGGAGGGCTTCGGCCTGGCCGCCATGGAGGCGCTGGCGGCGGGCGTGCCGCTGGTCACCCGGGACCTGCCGGTCCTGCGCGAGGTGTTCGGGACCGCCGCGCGCTTCGCCGGCGACCCGGCGGGCTTCGCCGCCCAGATCGGCGCGGCACTGGCCGGAACCGACCTCGCGCGCCTGGCCGCGGGCCGCCTGCTCGCCGCCCGCCACACCTGGCGGTCGGCCGCCGAGCGGCACATCGCCCTGTACGCGGCCTTACGCGAACCCGTCAGCCCGAGCGAGGGAAAGGCGGCCACTCCGGGTAGAGGAGGGCGTTGATGCCGAGCGCCGCCGCGGCGCGGACGTTGGCGGCCCGGTCGTCGAGGAAGGTGACGTCGCCGGGGGCGGCGTCGAGGCGGCGCAGGACCTCCTCGAAGATGGCGGGGTCCGGCTTGGTCAGGGCCATGCGGCAGCTGTAGAAGCGATGGGTGAACGCCGCCGCCCAGGGGGCGTCGTCGATGGCCGCCGCCAGTGGTTCGGGGGCGTTCGACAGCAGGGCGAGCCTGTGGCGTCCCGCGAGGTCCTCGATGCCGCGCAGGGTCTCCGGGTTCAGGTGGGACCAGCTCTCGACGTCGGCCGCGTCGAGCTTGGCGACGAGCGGATCGTCGCCGGCGAGCGTCCTGCCGAGAACCGCGCCCCAGTACAGGTGGGAGGGCTGGCCGCGGTCGTAGGCCTCGCGGTGGCGCCAGTAGCGGTCGTGGAAGGTCGCCTGGTCCTGGCCGATCAGCTTCGCCATGGAGGCCGTCGCGTCGGAGGGCTGTGGCATGGAGATGACCTCGCCGTAGTCCAGCAGCATCCACGTGGTCACGGGTCCTCCTCGGATCGGTCCTGCGCCGACGGTTCCGGTGTCACCCCCGACGCGGCGGGTGGGCCTCGCACGCCCGGCTCCGGCGCGTCCCGCGCTCGGCGGGATGAGGATGATCAACGATCGTTCGAGGCCGCTCCGAAACCCTTTCGTGTTCATTCGATCGTACTTCGTGTGTGATTTCAAGATGGAGATCTCGGTCGCCACGGCCGGAACGGATCCCGGCGTTCCTCCGCCGCACGCCTGACCGATGTCGTGCGCCTGTCCGGTCCCGTCGCCGTTCAGTCGTCGCCGCCCCGGTTCGTCGCGCGCCGGTGGTGCCGCCGGGCCTTGAGGCGGTTGCCGCAGGCGGCCATCGAACACCAGCGGCGGGAGTTGGCCCGGCTGTGGTCCACGAGGAACAGGCGGCAGTCGTCGTTGGCGCACGGGCGCAGGCGGCCGGGCAGGGTTTCCCGGAGATGCGCCCAGGCCAGCACGCACCGGATGCCGAACGGGTCCGCGGAACCGGTGTCCAGTTCCCAGCGCACGCCGTCGTCGCCGACCGACGGGATCTGTGACACCCCTTCGAGGAAGGGCTCCAGCGTCCGGGCGGGTTCCTCGTCCCTGACCACGCGGGCGATCGCGTCCCTGACGCGGCGGGCCGAGGCGACGGCGGCCGGTGAGCGGGGCAGGTCGCGTTCGCCCAGCCATCGGGTGGCCTTGTGCCGGTCCCGCAGCACGTCCGTGGGGACGCCGTCGACCACGGGGGTGGTGTTGAGCAGGTCCACCAGGAGATCAACGTCTCTTATAACCACATTGAGCATGTTGACAGGTTAGCAGTGATGGTGCTTCGCTGGTCATGGGTAACTTCCTCAACGACTCAAAGGGGTTAGGCATGGATGAGATGGTTCGCTACCGCACCGCCGTCGCGGGCGGGCAGGAGATCTTCTACCGGGAGGCGGGCAGCCCCGACGCGCCGGTCCTGCTCCTGCTGCACGGCTACCCGACGAGCTCCCACATGTTCCGTGACCTCATCCCGAGACTGGCCACGCGGTACCGGCTCGTCGCTCCCGACCACCTCGGCTTCGGCTACTCCGCGGCGCCGTCCGTGGACGACTTCGACTACACCTTCGCGAACCTGGCCGAGATCACCGCCGCCTTCACCGAGCGGCTCGGCCTGTCGCGCTTCGCCATGTACGTGCAGGACTACGGCGCGCCCATCGGCTGGCGGCTCGCCACCGCCCACCCCGAGCGCGTCACCGCGATCGTCACCCAGAACGGCAACGCCTACCTCGACGGGCTGGACGAGGAGTTCTGGGCCCCGATCCGGGCCTACGGCACCGATCCTTCCCCGGTCACCGAGGCCCCCGTCCGCCAATTCCAGAGTCTCGAGGCGACCCGCTGGCAGTACACCCACGGCGTGCCCGACGAGAGCCTCGTCAGCCCCGACGCCTGGCGCCACGACTTCGCGCTGCTGCAGCGTCCGGGCAACGTCGACATCCAGCTCCGGATCGCCCGCGACTACATCACCAACATCGAGCTCTACCCGGCCTTCCAGGAGTACTTCCGCGCGAGCCAGGTCCCGCTGCTCGCCGTCTGGGGAGCCCACGACGAGATCTTCAGGCCGGGCGGCGCCACGGCCTTCCAACGCGACCTGCCCGACGCGGAGGTCCACCTGCTTCCCACCGGTCACTTCGCCCTGGAGAGCCACGGAGCCCAGATCGCCCGGCTCGTCGACGACTTCCTCGGCCGCGTGCTTCCCCGCTGACCGCCGGCCACCCGCGGCGCGGCCGGAAAGCCGGGGACGGGAAGATGGGGCGCGTCACGTGCCGCACGACGCCGTACGACGAGGAGAACCGATGATCCGTCGCTGGAATCCCGTTGCTTGTGAGTGTGCTGTGGTGAGCGCGCTCTCAGGCAGCTTCCGGCTTGCGCCGGAGCGTTCCCCGTTTCCG
>NZ_JBPXMC010000043.1:0-53991 GCF_051918885.1 Streptosporangium sp. OZ121 | reverse complement strand
CCACGACCACTACATCGTGGTACGCGCCGAGCAGATCACCGGCCGCCGCCTCACCTCCGGACACGACGAGCAGGAGAGCTGACCGCCCGCCCAGGACCTCCCCCTGGAGTCGTTCCGGCATGCCCCGGGCCTTGCGTCCCGTCGGCCCCGACGCCTGCGGCCGTCACCGGCCCTGCTCGTGATCGGGCGGAATCCCTCGGCCGGCGCCTTCGACGTGCTGCTCGCCCCCGGGCGCCCCGGCCGGATGTCCCTGATCCGGATCGACGAGGCCGACGACCGGGGTGGGACCGCCATGATCCACCTCGCCCCGAAGCACCTTGTGCGGCAGTGACCAATGGCGGCCTCGCGGGGACCTCCGGCCCTGCATCCGGCCGTCCACCAGGCGTGAGATGGAGATGAGAAACACAAGGAGACCACGGAGGTGGGCAGATGACCACACTCATCCGCAGGGAGCCGAGAGGACTGTTTCCGGAGATCTTCGACTGGCTCGAAGGACCGCTGGCGGGATTCCGCCCGGCGATCGGCCCTTCGATCCGGTTCGAGGACTACGTCAAGGACGGCAGGTACGTCCTGCTGGCCGAACTCCCCGGTATCGATCCTGACAAGGACCTCGAGATCACCCTCACCGACGGCGTCCTGGCCATCCACGCCGAACGGCACCACGAGGAGAAGGACACGCACCGCACCGAGTTCCGGTACGGCGCGCTCACCCGCTCCATCGTCCTGCCCGCGGGCGCTGACCCCAAGGACGTCAAGGCGGTCTACGACAAGGGCCTCCTGGAGATCAGCGTGAAACTCGACGACAGCAAGGTCGCGGGTGTCCGCATCCCCGTCGGCAAGGCGCGCACCACCAAGTAACACATCCGGCGGGCCCGCTCGGGCGAGCGGGCCCGCACCATCACAGGGCCCGCACCATCACAGGTGGAGAACATGCCATGCGCACCAAGGTAGAGAACGTCATGACCAGGAACGTGGCGCTGGTCACCGCCGACACACCGTTCAAGGACATCGCCGAGACGCTCATCGCGCACGCGGTGAGCGCGGTCCCCGTCGTGGACGGGGAGGGCCGTGTCACCGGCATCGTCTCCGAGGCGGACCTGCTCGCCAAGGAGGAGTTCCGGGAGCAGTACTACCGTGAGGGCTACCAGCCGCCGCTGCGCGCCCGGCTGCGGCACCGGCTGAACCCGGAAGGCCGCGACCTGAAGGCCAGGGCTCGGGGCGACATCGCCGCCGAGCTGATGACCTCCCCCGCGATCACCGTTTCCAAGGAGACGTCGACGGTCGGCGCCGCCAGGCTCATGGAGGAACACGGGATCAAGCGGCTCCCGGTCGTCGACCGGGATGGCCGCCTGGTGGGCATCGTCAGCCGCCGCGACCTGATCAGGGTTTTCGTCCGGCCCGACTCCGACATCGCCGACGAGGTTCGCGAGGAGGTCCTCGGCCGCTCCTTGTGGGTGGACACCGCGCAGGTCAGCATCCAGGTCGACCACGGTGTCGTCACCCTGGCCGGCACCATGGAACGTCGCAGCGAAGCCGAGATAGCGGCCCGGATGACCGGTCGCGTCAACGGCGTCGTCGACGTGGTGAGCGAGGTGCGCTGGAAGGAGGATGACAGCACCTGGAACGGAGGTTGAACCGGCCGGATCCCCGCCTCCTCACGGCCCCGGCCAGGACCAAGGAGTCCACCCCGCCCGGAAGCAGACGACATGCGCGTGAACGTCAGCGGGGTCGCCGATGTGGTCGGCGGGCCGCCTCGGGGCCGTGAGGACGTCCCTGTCTGGAAGGATCGATGAAAATGCTGGCTCGCGATATCATGACCGGCCCGGTCGTCACGCTCCTGCCCGCCCACTCGGTGCGCTGGGCCATTCGGGTGCTGTTCGCCAACGCCATCACCGCCGCCCCCGTCCTGGACGACGACGGAACGCTCGTGGGGATCGTCAGCGAGATGGACCTGCTGCGAGGCGAGTTCCAGCCCGACCCGCGTGCCGCGTTGCGCCCGATCCTGGGCCACGCCTCTCCCCCGCCGCTGCGGGTGGAGGAGGTGATGACCCGCCAGGTGGTGACCGTCACCCCCACGACCGACGCCGCCCGGCTGGTCGAGCTCCTCGTCGCCAAGCGCGTCAAGAGCCTTCCCGTCCTGCGGGACGACCGGGTGGTGGGCATGGTCAGCCGGCGTGACCTGATACGCGTGCTGGCCCGTTCCGACGAGGAGCTGCGCGCGGACGTGCTCGCCGCCCTGTCCGAGCAGTATCCCCTCGGGCCGCGCTGGGAGGTCGCCGTCCACGACGGTGTGGCCACGCTGGGCGGGCACGCCGACGGCCACCACGACCGGATCGCCGATCTGCTGGCCAGGACCGTCCCGGGCGTCGTCCGGGTGAGGCACCTCCCGTGACGGGTTGAGTGCCCGGCGTTCCGGCAGGGCTGACGCCGCCGTACGTCACCGCCGGCGAGGTGGCCGGGTCCTTCCCGGCGATCCAGGACGTTGGTCCCGTCCATCGGTGACCTCCGGCCGATGAGACGGGCCGCGCGAATGACGACAGTGGAAACGTGGACGAGAGGCGAGGGAGTTCCCCGATGACGAGCATGACCGGCATGTCGGCCGAGCGACAAGAGGCGACCCCGGCGCCCTGGCTCGGTTTCCGTTTCCACGGATCGCTGTGACGGAGGCCGCGATGAACCCGGCCGCGCGATGCGCGCGGATGGACGGCGACCGCGAAGCCGTGATGCGGCAGGGCGAAGCCGAGCTTCGCCCGCCGCCCGCGACGCCGGGCACCGGCGTCGTCAGTTCCTGGGACCTGTCCATCGGCGTCGACGGACCCGGCACCAGGTTCACGGTGTTCACCGCCGGTTGCCCGCTGCGCTGCCTGTATTGCCAGAACCCCGAGACCTGGCGGATGCGCGACGGCCGCCGCGTCACCGTCGACGAGGTGATGGCCGAGGTGGACAAGTACCGCAGGTTCGTCACCGTGGCCGGCGGCGGGGTGACCGTCAGCGGCGGCGAGCCGCTGCTGCAGCCCGGCTTCACCGCCGAGTTGTTGCGCCGCTGCCACGAGAGCGGCCTGCACACCGCCCTGGACACCTCGGGTTTCCTGGGCGAGCGGGCCACCGACGCGCTGCTCGCCGACACCGACCTGGTGCTGCTGGACATCAAGTCCTCCGACCCGGCCGGCTACCGGCGCCTGACCGGCGGTTCGCTGGAGCCGACCCTGCGCTTCGCCCGCCGCCTGGCCGAGCTGGGCCGCCCGGCCTGGATCAGGTTCGTGCTGGTCCCCGGGGTCACCGACGCCCCGGACAACGTCGACGGGGTCGCCCGTTTCGTGGCCGGCCTGGACAACGTCGAGCACGTCGACGTCCTGCCCTACCACCGCATGGCCGCCGAGAAGTACCAGCGCCTCGGCCTGGCCTTTCCCCTGGCGGGTGTGCTTCCCCCCGGCCAGGCGCTGCTGGAGCGGGTCCACGCCCAGTTCCGGGCGTACGGCCTCACCAGCATCTGACCGGCGCGGGACTCCCTGACGGTTCGCCTCAGGGAGTCCCGCGCCCGAGCCGCTCGCCGGCCGGGTGGCGGCGCCGGTCAGGAGGAGCCGGGAGGCTCCGGGGCGGGGGTCACGACCAGGGGGCAGGCGGCGTGGTGCAGCAGCGAATGGCTGACCGACCCCAGCAGCAGCCCGGTCAGGTCACCGCGGCCGCGCGAGCCGACGACCAGCAGGCCGGCGTGGGCCGAGGCCTCGGCCAGGACGTGCGCCGGGTGGCCGTGTTCGAGCTGTTCGGTGACCTTGACGTCGGGGTAGCGCTCGCTCCAACCGGCCAGGGCCTCGGCCAGCAGGCGCCGCTCGACCTCGGCCGTCTCCTCCGCGGCCTGCAGGGCGAAGGGGCCGCCACCGGCGATCGGACGGCTCCAGGCGTGCACCGCCCGCAGGCCGGCACCGCGCAGGGACGCCTCGGAGAAGGCGAATCCCAGGGCGTTCGCGCCCGCCGCCGAGCCGTCGACGCCGACGACCACCTCTTCGGCCGGCTGGGTGGCCGAGTCGCGGACGACGGCCACCGGGCAGGTGGCCCGCCCGGCGACCCCCAGCGCGACCGAACCGAGCAGCATCCCCGCGAAACCACCCAGTCCGTGGTTGCCGACCACCAGTAGTTCCGCGTCCGCGGCGGTCTCGATCAGGATGGCGCGCGGGTCACCGCCCAGCAGCCGCGGCTGCGCCGCGACGCGGGGATCTTCCTGGCGGGCGCGCTCCAGTGCCGCGTCCAGCATGGACGTGGCCCCCTCGCGCATCCAGCGGCCCACCTCGGCGTAGCGATCCTCCTCGGAGACTTCCAAGGGCCAGGCGGGCATGGCGTGCACGATGCTCAGCGCACTGCCGCGGGCCGCGGCCTCGCGCGCCGCCCAGCCCACGGCCGCGAGCGCGGCCTGCGAACCGTCGACTCCAACTACGATCATGACATCCTCCTCATGGTGCCCATGGCACCATCACACCGGCGGGCGGCCGGAGGGCGACAGCGGTAAAGGTCCTTTGCCCGAGGGACCTCCGTCACCGTGTTCGGGGTCCTGACCCCTCGTGATCGCGGCCGGGACGGGCGCCGGCCCCGCTCGCGACCGCCCACCGGACGAGGTCGCAGAGCAGGGGGGTGAGCACGGCCGTACCCAGGGCCAGCGCCCACCCGGCCGCGGGCAACGGCACCAGGGCCAGCGGGGCGCCGAGGAACGGGACAAGGGTGACGAGCGCCTGGAGCAGCGCGGTGGCGACGACCGCGATCGTGACCGTGCGGCCGTGCCACCATCCCCGTTCGAAGGTCCACCGGCGGGCCCGCACGACATAGGCGAGGGTGAGGCGGGCGAAGACCAGCGCGAGGACCGCCTGGGTGCGCACCTGCTCGTCGCTCCAGCCCATCCGGCGGGCCGCCTCGACCGCGGCGATCACCAGCAGGCCGACGATGAGGGACCGTAGCCCGACCCGCCTCAGTACGGCGCCCGACAGCAGGCCGCCCCGCTGTGGCCGCAGCGCCAGAGGATCTCCCGCGGGCCGGTCGACGCCCAGGGCGATGGCCGGAATCCCGTCCAGCGCCAGGTTGATCCAGAGCAGGTGCACGGGAAGCAGCGGGATGATCAGGTCGGGCCACAGGATGAGACCGACGAGTACCAGGAGGATCTCCGCCAGGTTGCCGGTGAGCAGGTAACCGATCATCGAGGTGACGTTGTGGCGCAGGCGCCGTCCCTCACGCACTCCGGTGACGATGGTGCCGAGCTCACCGTTGGTGACGACGACGGCGGCCGCCTCCCGCGCCACGTCGGTTCCCTCATCGCCCGCCATCGCCACGCCCACGTCCGCGTGCCGCAGCGCGGGCGCGTCGTTGACGCCGTCACCGGTCATGGTGACGACCTCTCCGCTCCCGCGCAGCGCGTGGACCAGGTCGAGCTTGGTCGCCGGATCCACCCGGGCCAGCACGCTCGCCCCGCGCAGCCGCCCGGCCCTGCCGGCGACGCTCTGTCCTTCGAGGGAGGCGCCGGTGACCACGGCGCCGGACTCGATGCCGACCTCATCGGCCACGGCCCGGGCGGTGTCGCCATGGTCACCGGTGACCATCATGACCCGGATGCCGGCCGCCCGGCAGTCGGCGACCGCCTGCAGGGCCGAGGGCCTGATCTCGTCGCGCAGCCCGAGCAGGCCGAGCGGGCGCAGCCCGTCGGCGTCCAGGTCATCGCTTTCCTTCTCGGCCAGCGCGAGCACCCGCAGGCCCTGGCGGGCGAGATCTGTCACGGCGTTCATCAGACGGCCGGTCTGCTCGCCGGGCACGCAGCGGGCCAGCACCACCTCGGGTGCTCCCTTGACGGTCAGCAGCGGCCCCTCGGTCACCACGGCCATGGAACGGGTCTCGGCGTCGAAGGGCCGGGCCTTCAGGCGTCTCTCGCCCTCCGGCAGCCGGGCCCCGTTGCGCTCGGCGGCCGCGCGCAGCGCCACGTCGACGGCGTCCCCGAGCCCGTCGCGGGCGTCGTTGCAACGCAACGCGGCCCGCCACAGGTCGGCACCGGCGACCGGGACCTGGTCGACGACGGCCAACCGCCCGGTGGTCAGCGTCCCGGTCTTGTCGGAGGCGATGACGGTGGTCGCGCCGAGCGCCTCGATCGCCGAGAGCCGGCGGACGATCACTCCCAGCCTGGCCATCCGCTGGGAGCCCAGGGCCAGCGCGGTGGTGACGGCGGTGGCGAGACTTTCGGGAACGGCGGCGATGGCCAGCGCGACCCCGGCCAGCACGATGTCGAGCAGCGCGGCCTCCCCGCGGCTCACGCGGGTCAGGCCCAGCAGGACCATGACCACTCCCGCCGCCAGCGCGAGCAGTCCGATCCGCCGCGACGCCTGCGCCAGGTCCACCTCCAGCGGACTCTTCGGCTGCCGCCCCCCGAGGGCACCCGCGATGCGTCCCATCTCGGTCGCCGCACCGGTCCGCTCCACCAGGGCCGTCGCCGATCCTCGGACGACCAGGGTGCCGGAGAACAGTTCCCCGTCGCGGTCACCGAGCGGAACACCCGGCCCGCCGGCGCCGCCGACCTGTTTGCCGGCCGACTGCGACTCCCCCGTCAGCATGGCCTCGTCGACGCCCAGGGCGCTGACCTCCAGCACCCGCGCGTCGGCGGGAACCCGGTCTCCGGCCGCGACCTCGATCACGTCTCCGGGCACGACCTCGGCGGCCGGAACGCGCCGGGTGACACCGTCCCGCCTGACCTTGGCCATGGGCGCGCTGAGCGTGCCCAGCGCGCGGACGGCCTGGTCGGCCTTGGCCTCCTGACCGGCGCCGATGGCCACGTTCACCACCAGGATGGTCAGGATCGCGATTCCCTCGGGAATCTCGGCCAGGACGAGCAGCGTCACCAGCCCGGCGATCAGCAGCAGGATCGACAGCGGGTCGGCGAGTTGCCGCGCCACGCGGGCCGGCAGGGTGGGCGGCCGGGAACGCGGAAGTTCATTGGGGCCGTACTCGTCCAGTAACCGGGCAGCCTCCGCGTCGCCGAGCCCCGCCGGGGTGTCCGCCTTGATAGTCATGTGTCCAGCAGATCATTACGGTGGCGGCCGGACCCCGAGGCGAAAGCCATCAGGGCGAGGGACCTTCGGCCCCGGTGACAGCCACCCCGGCACGGGTGGCGCGAGTGGGGCGCTCGCCGGTGCGCGGCTTCCGGAACATCCTGGCGCGGGAGCTCTCTCCCGCGGGCGGGAGCCCTCCGGTGCCCGAGCGTGGAAGACGGCGCGGGCGCCGTCTTCCGGTCAGGCGAGTGCCGGATGTGCCGTTCCGGTCGTGGATCCGGTCGCGGCACGCGGGGCGGGCACGTCGGCGTACCGTGCCCGGTCGACCTGGTCGGGGGTGACGACGACGGTGGGGCAGGCCGCCAGGGCGAGGCAGGCCCGCAAGGTCGCCCCGGGGTATCCGCCGCCCGCTGCCGGCCGGAGCCCTCCCAGGACGAGGAGGTCGGCCGTCTCGGAATGGCGCGGCAGCGCCCGCGCGGCCCTGTCGCGGCAGAGCAGTGAGCGCACGTCGAGTTCCGGATACCCGGCACGGACGGTCGCGACCGCCTGGCTCACGACGGTTTCAGCGATCGCCTTCCGGTCCGCCTCCTCGGTGGGTGCCCGGCCGGGCCCGTACGGTGCCCGGCACCGCATGAGGTCGCCCCACGCGTGGAGGACCACCAGTTCCGCGCCGCTGCGGCGGGCTTCCTGGGCACCCCAGCTCAGTGCCGCCCGCCCGGCGGCCGAACCGTCGAAGCCGACCAGGATGCGAGAGAACGGCTGTCGACCTGTCATGGGATCCTCCGTGATCCGTCCCGTGGCCCCGGTGGTGGAAGGGGTTCGCCTTCATGCAACCGCGACCGGCCCGACCCCGGCCAGGGTCGCTGGTCCCGGTTCGCCGGGACCAGCGACCCTCCTGTCACCGGCTGGGGCCGGAGAGCGCCGAGGCGTACGGAGGTAGCGGCCCGCGGGTTCTCACCGGTGCCGCGCCGCCTGTCAGGTGAGGGGTACGCGCCAGGTCAGCCGGGTCCCGCCCTGCGGGGAGGAGCCGGCCTCGAAGGAGCCGCCGAGCGCGGTGGCGCGTTCTTCCATGTTGCGCAGGCCGCTGCGTTTTCCCTCGCCGGACAGGCCGACGCCGTCGTCGGTGACGGTGAGGGTGAGCCGGTCATCGGCCGTCTCGGTGAAGACGTCGGCCTTGGAGGCCTTGGCGTGGCGCACGATGTTGGACAGCGCCTCACGCAGGACGGCCAGCAGGTGCTCGGCGACCGGCGCGGGCACCCTGTTGTCGAGCTGTCCCTCCATCCGCAGGCCCGGCATGAAGCCCAGGTGCCCGCGCGCGCCCTCGACCAGCTCCACGATCCGCGCGCGCAGGCTGGGCTCGTCGGCCTGTCGGGGAGTCTGCAAGGCGAAGATCGTCGAACGGATCTGCCGGATGGTCTCGTCCAGCTCGTTGATCCCGTGCTGGAGCCGGCCCCCGGCCTCGGGGTGCTCGACGAACCGCACGATGCTCATCAAGGTCATGGCGACGGCGAAGAGCCGCTGGATGACGACGTCGTGCAGGTCCTTGGCGATCCGGTCGCGGTCTTCCAGCAGTCCCAGCCGCTCGGCGTCCTGGCGGGCCTCGGCCAGCTCCAGCGCGACCGCGGCCTGTCCGGCGAAGGAGTGCAGGGTCCGCAGCTCGCCGCCGCTGAACGGCAGGCGGCCTGGTCGCTTGCCCAGCACCAGCACCCCCCGCACCGCCCCGGCGGCGCCCAGCGGCACCGCGGCGGCCGGACCCACCGTCAGATCACGGGTGAGGGCGGCGGGCAGATCCGCCTCGCCGAGATCGTTGACCATGACCGGCTCGCCGCCCAGCAGGGCCCTGCCCGGGAGCGAGCCGGTGACGTCCACCGTGGTCCGGCCGAGCCCGTCGGCACCCGGACCTTCGGCGATCATCACGTGCAGGACCTCGCGGGCCGCGTCAGGAAGCATGATCATCGTGGTGTCGGCGGCGGCCAGGTCCCGGGCCCGGCCCGCCACCAGGGTCAGCACCTGATCCGGTTCGGCGCCCGACAGCAGGCTGGTGGTGACCTCCGCCGAAGCCTGCAGCCACATCTCCCTGCGCCGGCTCTCCTCGTACAGGCGGGCGTTCTCGATGGCGACACCGGCCGCGGCGGCCAGCGCGGTCACGATCGCCTCGTCCTCCTCGTCGAACTCGCCGCCGCCGCGCTTCTCCGTCAGATAGAGGTTGCCGAACACCTCCTCGCGCACCCGGACCGGCACCCCCAGGAACGACCCCATCGGCGGGTGACCGGGCGGGAAGCCGTAGGACGCCGGATGGTCGGAGATGTGGGCCAGCCGCAGCGTCTGCGGCTCCTTGATCAGCAAACCGAGCAGGCCGAGCCCGTGCGGCCAGTGCTCGATCCGCGCGATCTCCTCCTCGCTCAGCCCCACCGGGACGAACTGCAGCAGCGTGCTCTGCTCCCCGGCCACGCCCAGCGCGCCGTAGGTGGCGTCGACCAGCCTGGTGGCGGTCTCCACGATCCGGCGCAGCACGGTCTCCAGGTCCAGGTCGCTGCCCACCGCGACCACCGCCTCCAGCAGCGCGTGCACCCGGTCGCGGGTGGCCAGCACCGCCTCCAGACGCCCCTGCAACTCCGACAGCAACTCGTCCAGCCGCATGTTCGGGATCAGGGAACGCGGCTCCTTTTCCGTCATAGGGCGAAGTCTCGCATCCGGCGGCGCCGACGCCCACCCCGCGCCGGAGATCGTCCACGTCCGCCCCGCCGCTCGCCACCGTGGTGTCGGCTCCGCTCGTGCGGCGGGAGCGACCGCACGCACGTGTCGTGAAAGCCCTGCTCGACCCCGTCGGCCCGATGGCCCGCCGCCCGTCGTTGGGTTGTTTTGGGTGTTTTATCCTTCAATGCGACAAATAGGAACTGCGAACGGCCGTCACGTGAATCCCGACCTCTTCGACCTGCTGGCAGGCAGCCACCTGCGCCTCGTCGGCACCCCGCTGGCAGGCCCCGAGACCACGGCGCGCTGGCTGTACGAGGACGCGCCCTTCGGCGTGCTCGCGCATGACGCGGCGGACGACCCCCGCTTCATCTACGCGAACGTCACCGCCCAGCGATGCTTCGAGTACGACCACGGGGAGTTCGTCGGCCTGCCCTCCCGTCTCTCGGCGGAGCCGGCCCGCCGTGAGGACCGCCGGCGGCTCCTGGACGCCGTGCATCGGGACGGCTTCGCGACGGGCTACCGGGGACAGCGCATCGCCAAGTCCGGCCGCCGGTTCTGGATCGAGGACGTGACGATGTGGAACCTGGTGGACGGGGACGGCGTACTCGTGGGCCAGGCGGCGACCTTCCAGCGCTGGCGAGACGCCTGACATCCCGTACGGCGAAACCGAGCGAAGACCGCACCGAACAGGTGCCGGCCCAGGTACCGGAAACCGGGCCACCCGCCTCGTGAGTGACCAATGATGCTCGAGTAATAGTGATCCAAGCCGCGAAATGTGAAGATTGCAGTCGTTTGTCCCCGAGCGATAGGTGAAAGCATGACAGGCGATCGCGCGCGCAGAGCTCTGGTGGTCCGGGGCGGCTGGGAAGGGCACGACCCGGTGGCCGCCACCGAACTCTTCGTTCCCTTTCTCCAGGAGCACGGGTTCGAGGTGCATCGGGCGGACTCCCCCGCGCCGTACGCCGACCCCGCGTTCATGTCCGGTGTCGACCTCATCGTGCAGTGCTACACCATGGGCACGATCGAGCCGGCCGAGATGCGCGGGCTCGAGGCCGCGATCCGCGCCGGTACCGGAATGGCCGGCTGGCACGGCGGCATCGCCGACGCCTTCCGCGGCTGCTCAGAGTACCTGCACCTCATCGGCGGGCAATTCGCCTGCCATCCCGGCAAGGACCCGGCCGAGCAGGACGGCTCGCAGGCCGACTACTTCGTCCCGTACACCGTCACCATGCTGCCCGAGGCCGCGACCCACCCGATCACCGCGGGCGTCGCCGACTTCGACCTCGTCACCGAGCAGTACTGGGTGCTGACCGACGAGTACATCGACGTGCTGGCCACCACGACCCAGAAGGTCCGCCCGTGGGACCCCTGGCACAGGGAGGTCACCTCACCGGCGATCTGGACCCGCGGCTGGGGCGACGGAAAGATCTTCGTCGCGACACCCGGACACGACCTCGGCGTCCTGCGCGACCACAGCGTGCGCACCGTCATCGAAAGGGGGATGCTGTGGGCCGGCCGGTGAACGTCGGCGTCGTCGGATGCGGGTTCATCTTCGGCCAGTACGTCCGGAGCATCGAACGGCTGCCGGAGCTGCGGCTCGTCTCCGTGGCCGATCTCGACCCCGAACGGGCGAGGGAGGCGGTGCGGGGATGTCCGGAGGTCGAGGTGCTGAGCGTGGCGGAGCTCATGGCCGATCCGCGCGTCGACGTCGTGCTGAACCTGACCGTCCCCGCCGCGCACGCCGAGATCACGCTGCAGGCCGTCGCGTCCGGCAAGGACGTCTACTCGGAAAAGCCCCTCGCCGCGACCACCGCCGACGCCGCGCGGGTGCTGCGCGCGGCCGCCGAGGCCGGAGTACGGGTGGGCTGCGCGCCGGACACCGTGCTCGGCACCGGCACACAGACCGCGCGCAAGGCGATCGACGACGGCCTGATCGGCAGGCCGGTCGCGGCGACCGCGATCATGCTGACGCCCGGCCACGAGGGCTGGCACCCCAATCCCGACTTCTACTACGCCCCCGGCGGCGGCCCGCTCATGGACATGGGCCCGTACTACATCACCAGCCTGGTCACGCTGCTCGGGCCGGTGACGACGGTCATCGGCGCCGCCAGCCGCACCCGGGCCCGGCGGACCATCGCCACCGGCCCCCGTCGCGGCGAGGAGATCCCGGTCGCCGTCGACACCCACGTCACCGGCGTGCTGGTCCACGCGTCGGGGGCGCTGTCAACGCTGGTGATGGGCTTCGAGGGAGCGGCCACCGGTGCGCCCCCCATCGAGGTGCACGGGGAACGAGGCTCGCTCTCCGTCCCCGATCCGAACCACTTCGACGGCTCCGTGCTGCTGGCGAGGATGGGCGAAGAGGACTGGGAGACCCTCCCCGCCGCGGCCGGCCACGTCGGGGCCGGGCGCGGCGTGGGCCTCGCCGATCTCGTCACGACCCCGGCGGGCCGGGAGTCGCGCACGGGCGCGACGCTGACGTACCACGTGCTCGACATCATGGAGTGCCTGCTGTCCTCGGCGCACTCCAGAACGGCGGTGACCGTCACCAGCACCTGCGAGCGGCCCCAGCCCGTGACCTTCCGCCCCGCCCCGCGATGAGCCGCACGCCTTGACAGGGCCGTCCGCACGTGGATCGCGTCGTCGCGGCCGTACCCGGCCCCGTGCGGCTGTGGTTCCCGCGCCGTGCCCGGTGACAGCCGCCACCCGCCGGTGACCTGCGAGCGTGGCTTTCTTGGCCGAGTCGATCCGTCGAAGAGGCGGTACCCCGACCGATGCCGGGGTACCGCCTCTCACACGCCGTCCACTGCCGGAAGGGGCAGGCCATGCCTGCATGCGCACCCGCCGCCGGATCCGCGCCGAGGTGCGCCGCCGCCGCGAGCGGACCTGCCAGGGCCTGCTGGACGGCGTCGGCTGACGTTCGAGGCCGCGGGCAAGCCGGCGTCGCACGTCTCGGCCGCCTGCCGGTGTCGTGTGAGACGAACTGCGGGACGGGATCGGAGGCTTCCCGGACAGCCGGCGCTCCTGGCTGTGGCGATCGGTGAGAATCGGAGGCGTTCAAGGTGATCGGGCAGAAGACGCCACTGCGGCGGGGTGTTTCCGGTGACATATGGCGTACGCGGCTGTGGCCGCTTCCCGCCGCAGGAGTGATCGTCGCGGGTTCGCTCGGCGTGGGACTTCCGCTCGTCGACGCCCATCTGATCGGCGAGCTTCCCGGTCAGGTGACCGTCTTCCTGTTCAGCGGCGGGCCGGAGGCGGCGCGTACGGTACTGTCGGTGATCGCGAGCTCACTGATCACCGTGACCGCGTTGACCTTCTCCCTGACCGTGGTGACGTTGCAACTCGCCAGCAGTCAGTACTCCCCCCGCCTGCTGCGGACCTTCGCCCAGGACCGCTTCGTCCACATCACGCTGGCGTTGCTGCTGTCCACGTTCACGTACGCGGTGACGGTGCTGCGTACGGTGCGCGCCTCGCTGGACGATCAGAGCGCCTTCGTGCCGCAACTCTCGGTGACCGTGGCCTATCTGCTGGCACTGGCGAGCGTGATCGGGCTGGTGGTGTTCCTGGCACATCTGGCCCGGCAGATCCGGGTGGAGTCGCTGCTGCGCAGCGTGCACGCGGAGGCCGAGGCGACGATGCACCGCTGCACCGACGCGGGCGGGCGGCCGGTCGCCGACGTCCCCGCGACCCCGGCGACCCCGGCGACCGGGACGACGCTCCTGCGCTCCGGCTCGTCGGGCTTTCTCACCTCGGTCGACGAAGCCGCCCTGCTGCGCGCCGCCGTCGACGCCGACGCCGTGGTCGTCGTCGATCGCCTCCCGGGGGACTGGCTCACCGCCGGTACGCCGGTCGCCGTGGCGTGGGCCCTGCGGAGCGGCACGGCCGTCTTGGACCGAGAGACCACGACCGTGCTGTCGGAACGCGTGGCGCAGGCGGTCCAGACCGGGTTCGAGCGCACCGCGGCGCAGGACATCGCGTTCGGCCTGCGCCAGATCACCGATGTCGTGGTCAAGGCGCTGTCACCCGGGATCAACGACCCGACCACGGCGGTGCACGCCCTCGGTCACGCCTCCGCGCTGCTGTGCGAGGTGGCCGACAGAGATCTCGGCCCGATCCTGCTGCGGGACGACTCCGGCACCGTGCGCGTGGTCGTGCGGCGACCGGACTTTCCCGCGCTTCTCGACCTGGCTCTCACCCAGCCCCGCCGTTACGGCGCCACCGATCCCGACGTGCTGGAGCGGCTGTTCACGCTGCTGCGGGAGGTCGCCTGGACCACCCGCCGGGCCGAGCACCGGGTGGCCGTACGCGAGCAGCTGCGACGACTGCGCGCCACCGCGGGCCTGCAGGACCACGACCGGGTCGAGGGGAGGCGGGTGGAGATCTTGGCCTGGTCGGTGCAGGAGGCTCTGGCCGGCCGCTGGCCGACCGGCGATCCCGTCCGGCCGCTCACCACGTGATCGGATCCTGCACGGCTCGATGGGAGGACCCATATGCGATGACCGATCGAGCCGGTCGGGGACGCCGGGCCTTGCCCGGACCCGGCCGTCCACGGCGCGTCCTTCGGCCGGCGGGTTCACTCGCCGTTGATCCGGTTCGGCCTGGCCCGAGGTTTGTCCTGCGGTTACCTGCACAGGAAGAGGGGAGTGATGTACAACCGGCGGATGGAGCCTCGGATGAATTCCTCCCAGCAGGTCCTTCGGTCGCTGCCGTTCGTCATCATGGCGGCGGTGGCAGTGATCGATCTACTCGCCGGCCCCACTCTCGGCTTTCTGCCGCTGCTCACGCTGGGCCCCACCTTCGCCTCGGTTTCCGGCAGCATCCGTCGTACCGCCGTGGTGGGGCTGATCGCGCTCGCCATCTGCGTCCCGCTGGCCCATTACAACGGTCTGCTGCTCACCTGGCAGAACAACCTCACCATCGCGACGATCATCGGCATCACCGGGGCCAGCATGCTGGCCGGCCACCTGCGCCTGCAGCGCGAGCGTGAACTCGCCAACGTCAGGCTGGTCGCCGAGGCCGCCCAGCGAGTGCTGTTGCGTCCGGTACCGCGCAGAGCCGGCGACCTGCGGGTGGCGCTGTCCTACGCCTCGGCCGCAGCGGAGGCGCGCATCGGCGGTGACCTGTACGAGGTCGTCACGACGCCGAACGGGGTGCGGCTGCTCATCGGCGACGTGCAGGGCAAGGGCCTGGAGGCGGTGGAGACCGCCGCCTGGGTGCTGGGCGCCTTCCGCGAGGCCGCCTACGACGAAACCGATCTGTCCGTGGTCGGTGAGCGGCTGGAGATCAGCCTAGACCGGCACCTGGGCGGTGAGAGATTCGTCACCGCGATCCTCGCCGAGGTCTACGACGGTGAGATCTCGCTGCTCAACTTCGGCCACCCCCCGCCCCTGATCCTCTGCCATGACGGACGAGTCCTCCTCGCGGAGCCGTACGAGGAAGGGCTGCCTCTCGGCCTGGCGTCGCTGGGATCGCCCATGCCCAAACCGCAGCGGTTCCCGTTCGGCGACGGCGATCAGATCCTCTTCTACACCGACGGTGTCATCGAGGCCCGCGACGAGGCCCGGGCCTTCTACCCGCTGACCGAGCGAGTCCACCTGCTGGCGGCGGCCGATCCGCAGAACGCGCTGGACGAACTGCGGGCCGACCTGCTGAACCACGTCGGCGGACCCCTGCTCGACGACGCCGCGATGCTGCTGGTGCGCAGGCATCACGCCTGACCCTCTCGCCCACCTTTCTTTGCACTATGCAAACATGATGTGCCACAGGCGTTGAGACAGGATCGAAGCCGGTCCCGTCGGTGCCCGCCGAGGGCTCACCACGCTGCGTCTCCACGTTCAGGCAGGGAAGGGCGATGCACGAATGGCACAGGCACATCCGCATGAGTTCGGTGCTTTTTCGGTGCTCACGGGATTGCGAGGCGCCACCGTCATCGTGCGGCCGTCAGGCGAGCTTGACATGTCCACCGCCGCCTACTTCCACACTCGCCTGAGACACGCCATGGCGTTCAACACCCCGCCCCGCGTCGTGGTGGACGCCGAAGACCTTGCCTTCTGTGACTCCTCCGGCCTGAGTGTCCTGGTGGCCGCACTGCGGGAGATCGAGGCCGCCGGCGGCCGGTTCGTGCTGAGTGGCCTCAACGCCAGGCTTCTGCGCATCCTGAAGATCACGGGTCTGGACAGGAAACTACAGGTCTACCGCACGGTCGACGAGGCGGCCGCGCATCTCGCGGCGACCCCGTGATCAGGGGAAAGCCGGTGCCACGCCGCCTCCTGGGGCCGCTGCTCGAAGTCGATCGGCTGGAGTCCATCCACCTCGGCACCACGTCGCCGGCCTGCTGGCCGCAGCGCTTTCCGGCCGACCTGCGCCCGGCCTTCGCCGGCCGCTTTCCCCACCGGGCTCCCTGAGCCCGCAGGGTGCGACGCCGTCCCGGGGCGGGGCACGTTTGCACGATGCAATGGCGTAGGTGCGGCGTGCACCGTGTAAAAACAGTGCTTATGGTGGAACAGCAGGTGGATCAGCCGAACGGTGACGACCTCTCCGCGGTCACCTCGGCGGTTCTCACGGGGTCACGGCTCCTGGTCGCCATCGCCGCCCGTTCCCTCGGCGCGGTCGAGGACAGGGTCACGCTGCCGCAGTTCCGCATGCTCGTGGTCCTGGCGGGTCACGGGGAGACCAAGCTCGTCGCACTGGCCGAGCGGCTCAACGTCAACCCCTCGACGGCGATGCGGATGGCCGATCGCCTCGTCTCCTCGCAACTGATCGTGCGTGAGGTCAACCCGCTCAACCGGCGCGAGAGCCTGATCCGCCTCACCCCGCAGGGGCGGCACATCGTCGACGAGGTCACGGCGCATCGCCGCGAGGAGATCGCCGCCATCGTCTCGTGCATGTCCCCCGAGCAGTGCCGCGCGCTGATCTCGGCGATGACCGCCTTCAACCAGGCGGGAGGCGAACCACCCGCAGACCATGCCCATCCTCTCGGCTGGCCCGATACGTAGACCACCAAGAGCGTCCGGGACGTCGCGGCTCCGGCCGGCGGCTCGCCAGGGATCGGTCATCTGCCGAGATACAGATCGGCGATGGCCTCGCCCACCGTGGCGCGCATCTCGAACACGGCGTCCAATCCTCTCCTGGCAAGGAGGGCGCGGAGCGTGTCACCGGCGCCACTGACGATCATGCGTCCGCCCGAGGCACGCGCGTGACGGTCGGCACCCAGCAGCACGGCCAGCCCGAAGGAGTCCGCGAACTCGAGGGCGCTGACATCGGTGACCAGCCAGGCCGGGTAGCGGGCGGCGAGCGCCCGGGCGAGCTTCTCCTGCAGGAGGGTACAGCCGGCCTGTTCCAGACGGCCTTCGAGAAGGACGACCGCGTAGTGGCCGTCCAGCACGAGTTCCACGGCGAAGGCCGGCTCGGGAGCCGAACACCGCTCCTGGCTCTCCGGCTCCCGCCCGGAGTCGCGGGACAGGGAAAGATCGGCTGAGGCTGTGTCGTCAGGACGGCGCCGATCACTGGAAGAGCCGAGCATCGGGCGCTCCTTCTGGTCCATGTCTTACGTCGACATGCCGACCAGACTTCCCGGCGCTCCGGTTGAACCGTATCAGATTGTCCCTCCATGCAACATTTGGCCTGTGCATGGTTCGTAAGCTCCGGACCGGCCTCGCGGGCGGGGTCCGGGCAGCCGGAAGCTCGCCCCAGCGAGAAGGCGGCGTGGTTCTCCATCGGCTTGCCCGTTCTCCTGTTTCACAATATTGTGAAACAGCTTTCTATTTGTGAAGGAGAGAGTTACATGGAGGAGCCGGCGGGCATGGCGCGCGAGGCGGATCGCGAGGAGGTGCTGGGCTGGGTCGAGCGGGTGGCGATGTTCCTCACCGCTGATGGTCTGCCACCGGTCGCGGGACGCGTTCTGGGCTGGCTGATGATCTGCGATCCGCCCGAGCAGTCGGCCGGGCAGATCAGCCAGGCCATCGGGGCCAGCCGCGCGGCCCTGACCACGAACATGCGGGTGCTGCTGACCATGGGATTCGTCAGCCGGCGCACCAGGCCCGGCGAGCGCACCGCCTACTACCGGGTGGAGGAAGGTGCCTGGGAGAAGGTCGTACGGCGGCAGATCGCGACCCTGACCGCGTTTCGCGAGGTCGCCGGTGACGGCATGGACCTGATCGGCCCGGGCACCGCGCGGGCCGCGCGGATCCGCGAGGCACATCACATCTTCAGCTGGATGGCGAAGGTGTTCGACGACGCACCGCCCCCCACCCACACCGAGGAGAGCTGACATGCCCAAGAACGCCTTGGTGATCGGCGGCGGCATCGGCGGTCTGGCCGCCGCCGTCGGGCTGCGACGCATCGGATGGACGGCGACCGTGCTGGAGCGCAGGCCCGAACTCGGAGAGGTCGGCGCCGGCATGTCGCAGTCGCCCAACGCCCTGCGCGCCCTGGCCGAACTCGGTGTCGCCGATGAGGCGCGGGCCGCCGGCGTGCCGTTTCACGGCGTGTTCAACCTGCGCACCCCCTCCGGCGGCCACATCGTCCGTGCGCTGCCCGGCACCACCAGCCCGCTGCTCGGCTTCCACCGCGCCGACCTGCACCGGGTGCTCATGGACGCGGTGCCCGCCGAATGGGTGCGCACCGGCGCGCAGGTGACCGCTGTTCGGCAGGGCGCGGATGAGGTCACGGTGAGCTGCGGTGCCCAGGAATGGACGGCCGATCTGGTCGTGGCGGCCGACGGAGTGCGCAGCACGGTGCGGCATCTGCTGTGGCCCGAGGCGCCCGGCCCGCGGTTCTGGGGAAACACGGTCTGGCGGGGCATCGCCCACGCCGACGGCATCGACGCCGCCATGACCCTGGGCCGCGGCCAGTACTTCCTGGCCATGCCGGTCGGACGCGGCCGGGTGTACTGGGCGCTGGGCGCCCGCGCCGACCGGCCCGCGGTGCGCTACGACGACGAACTCGCCGAAGTGCGCCGCCGCGTCCACCGCTGGCACGACCCGATCCCTCGCCTGCTGGACGCGACAGCGCCCGAGGCGGTCCTGCACCACGACATCACCGACCTGGACCCCCTGAGCGGCTACGTGCGCGGAAGGGTGGTCCTGCTCGGTGACGCCGCTCACGCGATGCACCCCGACATGGCCCAGGGCGCCGCCCAAGCGCTGGAGGACGCCGTCGTGCTCGCCGCCGCCCTCGCCGAGACAGCCGACGACGTCCCCGCGGCGCTGGCCCGCTACGACGGGCAACGACGCCCCCGCACCCAGACCATCGTCGAACAGGCGCGCGCGAAGGGCCTGGAATCGACCTCGGGCAACGCCGTCGGCTACCACCTGCGAACGCTTGCCCTGCGCATGGTCCCGTCGTCGCGCTGGCCCGCCCTGGCCGCCCGGGCCCTGGCCCCGGTCTGGGACTGGACACCACCGCGGCTCTCCCGCTAGGGGGAGCACGCCGACCTGGGCCGGGCGCCACCGGTTCTTTCACCAGGCCCAGGACGGGCCGCCGACGGCGTTCTGGGACATCGCCCACAGCCGCTCACGGGCGGTGGCATCGTAGGCGAAGGCGGGGGCGTCGACCGGCCTGAGCTTTTCGTCCAGGTAGACGCCGCGCAGCGCGGATCTGCCCTGTGCCGCGGTCTCGGAGTGCTCCTGCCAGGTGGTCGTTCGGGTGGCCAGTGCCGCGTAGGTCTCACCCAGGCGCTCCGCGGGGATCGCGAGCCGGTTCTTGGGCGCGTACAGCGCTCGCAGGACCCACGGCAGGGCGGCGACGCGGTCGGCGTCGAGCCGTACGGCGGGTACGCGGACGCAGGCGACGTCCAGGGTGCCACGGGCCCGCAGGGCCAGCGAATAAGCGGTCATGATCTGGGCCAGTTTGGCGTGGTAGTAGGCCCTGGTCGGGCTGTACCAGCCGGGGTCGTCGAGCTGGTCGAAGCGGATCGCGATGCGCGGCATGGTGATCAGCCCCTTGCTCGCGACGTTGATCACCCGGGGACGGGGTGCGGCGGCGAGCAACGGGCTGAGGTACGCGGTGAGCTGGAAGGGGCCCAGGTGGTTGGTCGCCCAGAACAGTTCGTGGCCGGAGTCGGTGAACGCGGGCCTGCGCATGGCCTGGTCGAACACCGCGGCGTTGTTGATCAGGACGTCGAGGTGACCGGTCCGGCGGGAGATGTGATCGGCTGCCGCGGCGACCGACTCGGGGGCCGACAGGTCGGCCGTGACAAGGGTCGCGGGGTGTGCGGCGCCGGCGTTGATCGTTTCCAGCGCGACGCGGCCCCGGTGCGGGTCGCGGCACAGGGCGAGAATCCGATGGCCCTGTGCCGCCAGCCGTTGTGCCGCCCGCAGGCCGATCCCGGAGTTGGCACCCGTGATCGCGATGGTGAGGGGTTCGAAGGCAGACATGCGACGACTCTAATTGTTCGGAACGTTCCGAACAACATAGAATGTTCGCATGGCGACCGTTGAGGAGTTCGTGGAGAGCGCAGGGTTGTACTTCGAGCGGCTGGGGCTCAGCCGCACGTCCGGCCGCGTGGTCGGATGCCTGCTCGCCGCCACCGGCGAAGCCGCCGACGCCCCCGGGCTGTGCGAGAGGCTCGGCGTGGCGAAGAGCAGCATGAGTGTGGCCCTGCGCCAGCTGGAGCAGGGCGGGCTCGTCGAGCGCTACCGCCCTCCGCGGGCGCGGCGAGATCACTACCGGCTCGCCGAAGACGTCTTCGGCCGTGCGTTCCGAGCGAAGATGGCCGAGTTCACCGCTTTCGCCGAGCTGGCCGGGCAAGGCCTCGACGCGGTGGGCGACCACCCCGCCGCCCGGGCTCGCCTTGAGCTCATGCGTGACATGTACGGGTTCATGGCACGGGAGTTCCCCGCGCTCCTCGATCGATGGGATGCCGAAAGAGCCGGCCGCGCGCATCGGCCGGACGACGGCGCTCACCCCTGATCGAGATCATTCCTTCCGGGCCGCTCGGGGGTGAGCAGGCCGGCCTGGCGATTTCACGGATGGACGGCGTATCGGCGGGCTTGTGGGGTTGTTAAGGTGTGCGGCGGTGCGCCGGGAAGTCTGGTCGGCAGTTCTTTTTCGCATGTCCCCCTACCGGACCGGAGCCCGCCGATGAACCTGCTGCTCGCCTTCTCCGCGCTGTTGCTGCTCGCGGTCCTGATCTCCAGCCTGGCCAACCGGACGATCCTGTCGACCGCGGCGCTGTTCCTGCTGGCGGGATTCGTCCTGGGTGACGGTGTCAGCGGCCTCATCCCGCTGACCCCCGGCGATCCGGTGGTGGCCACGCTCGCCGAGCTGGCGCTGTTCGCGGTGCTGTTCACCGACGGCATGCGGGTGGGGTGGGCCGACCTGCGCAGCGCCTGGCGGCTGCCCGGCCGGGCGCTGGGCTGGGGCCTGCCGCTCACCCTGGTCATCACCGCGCTGGCGGCGCACTACCTCATCGGGCTGGGCTGGATCGAGTCGCTGCTCATCGGGGCGATCCTGGCACCCACCGACCCGGTGTTCGCCGCCGCGCTGGTCGGCAACGAACGGGTGCCACCTCGGCTGCGCCAGCTGCTGAACGTGGAATCCGGCGTCAACGACGGCCTGGCCCTGCCGTTCGTCATGGTGTTCCTCGCCGTCGCGGCCGGCTCGGCCGACCTGCACCTGGGCGAGCTGACCCTGGAGCTGGGCCTGGGCGTGCTGATCGGTGTCGCGGTGCCGTGGGCGGCCATCATGCTGGAGCGCACCCGCTGGTTCTCGGCCTCCCACCACTACGAGCCGCTCAACGCGGTGGCCATCGGCCTGCTGGTACTGGCCCTGGGCAAGGCCACCCACGGCAACCTGTTCCTCGCCGCGTTCTCCGCCGGGATCACCGTGGCGACCTTCGGCGAGCGCCAGCGCGAGTCTTTCGAGCAGTTCGGCGAGCTCGTCGCCGAGTTGCTCAAACTGGCCGCGCTGCTGGTCTTCGGCGTGCTCATCTCTCCGGCCCTGCTGGCCTCGGTGGGCTGGCAGGGCTGGCTGTTCGCGATCCTGGCCCTGGTGCTGGCCCGCCCGCTGGCCATCTGGTTGTCCTTCCTTCGCTCCGGGCTCGGCACCAGGGAGGTGGCGGCCGTGATGTGGTTCGGTCCCAAGGGTTTCGCCTCGGTCGTCTACGCCCTGATCGTGCTCAACTCCGCCATCACCGCGGCCGAGCAGGTGTTCACCCTGGTCGCCGTGACCATCGTGGCCTCGATCCTGCTGCACTCCTCCACCGATGTCGTGGTGGCCCGCTGGTTCGACGACGAGCGCGAAACCCCCGCCTGGCACGACACCGCCCGCCGGGTCCGGGCCAAGCTGCGAGGCGACAGAAAAACCGATGACCCGGAATAGTTCCTCCCAAACCGTCCTGGCCGGGCTCGGTGCCGGCGCCGCGGCCGGTGAACGTCGCCCGTTCCTCGGGATTCGCCCCTTCCACGGGGATCCCCCCCGAGGAGTCCGCCGCGCGGCACGGCTCACTGATGCGCGCGAACACCGGAATCTCTCGCTGAGCTCACCGCCGGCTCCTGCCGTGAGAGGGCCGATGCGGATCGGCGTGTATGTGCGTACGCATCCCTTGCGGGTCGAACAGGATGAGAAGCTCGACCACGCCGCCGTCAGCGCTGCCCAGCCAGTGCGGCAAGGATGTGTCGAACTCGGCCGCCTCACCGGACGGCAACGTCAGGTCTCGCTCACCGAGGATGAGCCGCAGGCGTCCGTTGAGCACGTACAGCCATTCGAAGCCGTCGTGGGCCTGCGGGGTCGGCACGAGCGGTTCCGGCTGCTCGGGAATGATCATCTTGAACGCCTGCACCCCGCCCGGCCGCCGGGACAGCGGCACGAAGGTCATCCCGAACCTCCGGATCGGCGTGAGGTGGATCCGGGGATCGCCGGTGCGCGGGGCGCCCACAAGGTCGTCCAGCGGAATGTTGTACGTACGGGCCAGCGGCAGCAGCAACTCCAGGGTCGCCCGGCGCTGCCCGCTCTCCAGCCGGGACAGGGTGCTCTCCGACACGCCGGTTGTCGTCGCGAGATCGGCGAGGGTGATGCCGCGGTGACGACGCAGCGCGCGAAGCCGCGGCCCCACCGCGTCGAGCACCTCATCCATTTCGTGATCCATGGGGCCACTTTGCCAGAATCGCAAGTTTTCGCGCCAGATCGGTGCGCGTCTGGTGAGACTGAACGGACACCGCCGCACGCGGGGCACTGGCTCGTCGAGGAGAGCCCCCGGTTCGTCACCGCGGAGCCGATGAGCTTCCTCGGCAGAGGAGGTCTCACAGCCAATTCGCATCGGGTGGCCCGGACCCGAGCGGAGGGCCTCATCGGGGGCGGAACTCGGAGTGCGGCGGAACGAAAACGTACGCTGAGACCGTTCCCCCAGCTCAGAACGGACGTGCGGGGCCGCGACGCGGGGCGGCACGAGCGCGCGTCGGCTCCGCGTCCGCCCAGGCACCTGATCGGATCGGATCGCAGCGGTCGGGTACGGCAGGGGTTCTTCCGGCAGGGTTGACATCGAAAGGAGGCCTCGTGATCTCAGCGCTCAACCAGCTTGTCGATCTCGTCGAAAAACACCTCGCCGAGGAGTTCGACGTCCACGAGCTGGCCAGGGAACTCGGCACGACCGAGTACCACCTGCGCCGGATGTTCTCGTCGTTGGCCGGCATGCCGCTGTCGGAGTATGCGCGCCGCCGCCGCATGACCGTCGCCGCCGCCGACGTCGTCCGGGGCGAGGACGATCTGCTGAGCATCGCCGTCCGGCACGGATACGGCTCGACCGAGGCGTTCGGACGCGCGTTCCGCGCGGTCCACGGCTCCGGCCCCAGTGACGTGCGCCGCGACGGAGGCCCCTTGCGCACACAGCCGCAGCTCAGGTTCCGCCTGACCGTTGAAGGGAGCATTCCCATGGAAACCCGCCTCGTCGACCGCCCCGTGTTCCGGCTGGTCGGACACGCAGCCCGGGTTCCGCTCATCCACCAGGGCATCAACCCGCACATCCAGCAGCACATCACCGCACTGCCGCAGGAGGAGCATCTCCGGCTGAAGGCCCTCGGCGACACCGAACCGGCGGGCCTGCTGCAAGTCTCCGACGACCTCGACCCCGACGGCGCGGAGGGGAGCGAACTGACCTACCTGCACGGGGTCGCCGTCTCCCGGGACACGCCGATCCCCGACGACCTCGACGCCATCGAGGTGCCGGCCGGCATGTGGGCGGTCTTCCGCACCGCCGGACCGCATCCGCAGGCCCTGCAGACGACCTGGGCCGCGACCGCGACCGAGTGGTTCCCCTCCAACCCGTGGCGTCTGCGGCCAGGTCCCTCGATGGTCGCGGTCCTCGAGCGCGCGGACGACTTCAGCACCGCGACATGCGAGCTGTGGCTACCCGTCGAACCGGCGTGACGAACCGCGGTCACGGAATCGACCCGCGGTAACCTCGCCGGCGCTTACGAGACGGCGGGCCGGGTGGCGCAGGCGATCACCGCGCCGGCTGTCGTGCCGGTCGCAACGACACCGCGACGGCTGACAACATTCCGTGTGAGCCGCCGGCGCCTCCTTCGCGCACCTCATGCCTCGAAGCCGGACAGCGCCATCACCGGCCTCACCTCGACCAGGCCCATCGCCGCTTCGGGAATGCGGGCGGCGATCTCGAGTGCACGGTCGATACCGTCGCACTCGACGAGGTAGAAACCGGCCATGAGCTCCTTGGCCTCGGCGAAGGGGCCATCGGTCGCGGTCGTCCGCCCCGCCTCCACGCGCACCCGCCTTCCCGTGGCCGGGTCGGCGAGAGCCTCCGCGACGATCAGTTCCCCGGTCGCGGCCAGCGCCTCGTCGAGGGCGGTGTACGCCTCGAGCCCTTCACGGCGCTGCTCGGCGGGGAGCCGGCTCCACAACTGCCGGGACTCCGGGTTGCTGTAGATCAGAATCATGTATTTCACGGCAGGTTCCCGGTCCGGAATTCTCTGGTGTGGCGTGTCGAGGATAGTCGCCCGGCTCCGACGTTCCCGGTGAAAGCCCTTCGACCGAGGGCTTCGAGACCGAGGAGGTCCGGAAATTGACCGAGCTGAACTATCTGGCGGTCGTGGCGGCCACGGTCACGGCGTTCTTGCTGAGCACTGTCTGGTACATGGGGTTCGGTGCCCGATCGGCGAAGCCGGCCGATGCCCATGCCACCGTGGAGCGGCCGCCGGCCTGGATGGCGATGGCGGAGCTGAGCCGCAGCGCGGTGGTCGCGGTGGTCCTCGCGTGGCTCACCGGCGAGGTGGGCGTGAGCGGGTGGCCCCAGGCGCTCGGGCTGGCATGCGTGTTGTGGATCGGCTTTCCCGGCGTGTTGCTGACCGGCTCGGTGCTGCACGAGAAGGTTCCGTGGCGGCTGGCCGCCGTCCACGCCGGAGATTGGCTGCTCAAGATGGCCGCGATCGCGGTCATCGTCGGAACGTGGAGGTGAGGGCCATGAACGGCCGCACCCGGGAAGCGCCGGACGAGCGGTTCACCTCCGCATGTGATCTTCCACACTTCAGACCATGAAACATTGCATAGTCTGAAAGTTTTTCCCTGCAGTTTGCACCGTGACCCCCGTAGAGAGCGGTACGAGCTCGGCCGCAGAGATCGGAAGAAGCTCGAGACCCGCGCGGCCTTGGAGCACGCCGCTCTGACGCCGGTAGCCGAGCGCGGCTTGGCGGGTGTCACGGTGGAGGACATCGCCAAGGTGGTGGACCTCTCCTCCCGTACGTTCTTCAACTACTTCCCGTCCAAGGAGGACGCGCTCGTCGGCGCGAGCCCCGCGTCCGCCGCCGAGCTCGCGAGAGGCTGGAGGCCGTGCCCGCGGAGGTGCCGGTCCTGGAGGCGCTGCGTCTGATGTCGCGGGTCGAGGCCGAGCACGTCCAGCGACAGCGCGAGCAATGGCCGCTGCGGCTGAAGGTGTTCGAGCAGAACCCGTCACTCCTGCCGCGGCTGGTCGCCGGCGGCACCGAGACCGAGCGTGCCGTGTCGGCCGCCGTCGCGCGCCGGATCGGTGTCGAACCGGGTACGAGCGGCTATCCCGAGCTGGTCACCGCGGTGGCCATGGCGGCCTTCCGGGCGGCGATGATGCGCTGGAGTGCCGCGGACGGCCGACCGGCGCCGGCCGACCTGGTCGATGAGGCCTTCTCCCAGCTCGCCGCAGGCCTGCCCAATCCGTGACCGCCCCGGTCACCGCCTTTTTCCGACCATCCCCGTGAACGTTTCCGTTCCGCCGGCGTCCGCTGGAGTCTCGCGGAGCGCCGGTCCCCACCTGAGAAATCGAGGAAAGATGACATCCACCAGCGCGCAGCCCGGGGCCGGGGCCGCGGCGCCCACCTCCAGGAGAAAGGTCCTGCAGGCGCTGTCGGGGCTGATGGTGGGCATGTTCGTGTCCATCCTGGCCTCGACCGTCGTGGCCAACGCCCTGCCCCGCATCATCACCGACCTGCTACGCCGGCATCTTCGGTGCCGTGTTCGGCGTCGGTACCGTGGCGGGCCCGCTCATCGGCGGCGTGCTCGTCGACACCTCCTGGCTCGGCTGGCGCTGGTGCTTCCTCATCGGCGTGCCGTTCACGATCCTGGCCATCGTCCTGCTGCAGCGCACGCTCGACCCGCCGGTGGTACGCAAGGACGTCAAGGTCGACCACCTGGGCGCCCTGCTGATCACGGTGGGCGTGTCCACGCTGCTGATCTGGTCGTCACTGGCGGGCAACCAGTTCGAGTGGGGCTCCTGGTGGACCGCCGCCCTCGTCGGCGGCGCCGTGCGCGGTAGCGGGCGGGGGCGTGCGGGAGCGTGCGGCTCCCGCCTCTTTCGCCGGCCCCTGCGAGGCAGTTGCGGGCTCGAGACCTACGAGGCCAACCGTTCACGTGCGCTGCGGCCTGATCCTGTGGGTTCGACCCCGCCGTCAGGCTGGTTGATCTCGGCCCACACCGCGTCGAGGGAAAGACCGAGGACCGCGGCGATCGCCGCGATGGTCGGGAAGGCGGGGGTCGCCACGCGGCCCGTCTCGATCTTCCGCAGGGTCTCCGGCGAGACACCCGCATCGAGCGCGGTCTCGAGCATCGAGCGCTCCCCCCTGGCGCGACGCAACAGTGCACCGAGGCGCTGTCCGCGCTCGACCTCCGCGGGTGTGAGCGGCAACCTGACCATGGCTCCGATTCTAGGCCCGTACGGGTTGAGATCAGCGGGATTCTCTCCACTTGAAGATCCGAAGTCCGCACAGGCCTTAGTACCGGGATAATATGGCCGGGATAGTTATTGGTTGCGTGAGAAGGGCGCCGCATGATCGAGATCTTGAACCCCACCGAACTGGTCCGGGCGAAGGAGGCCGGCGCCCTGGTCGCCGACATCCTGCAGACGCTGAAGAGCCGCAGCGCGGTGGGCACCAACCTCCTGGACATCAACCGGTGGGCCGAGACCATGATCGTCGAGGCTGGAGCGCAGTCCTGTTACGTCGACTACGAGCCCTCCTTCGGACGCGGGCCGTTCGGCCACTACATCTGCACGTCCGTCAACGACGCCGTGCTCCACGGACGGCCCCACGACTACACGCTCACCGACGGTGATCTGCTCACACTCGACCTCGCCGTCTCCAAAGGCGGAGTCGCCGCGGACTCCGCCATCAGCTTCATCGTGGGCGGCTCAAAACCCCCGCAGAGCGTCGCGATGATCAGCGCGACCGAACGCGCGTTGAGCGCGGGGATAGCCGCCGCCGGACCCGGGGCTCGCATCGGTGACATCTCCCATGCCATCGGCTCGGTCCTCAGCGAGGCGGGGTACCGGATCAACACCGAGTTCGGAGGTCATGGCATCGGATCGACGATGCACCAGAGCCCGCACGTTTCGAACACCGGACGACCCGGCCGCGGGTACAAACTGCGCCCCGGACTGCTGCTCGCACTGGAGCCGTGGGTCATGGCGGACACCGCCGACCTCGTCACCGACGCCGACGGCTGGACGCTCCGAAGCGCGACAGGCTGCCGGACCGCACACAGCGAGCACACGATCGCCATCACCGACGACGGAGCCGAAATCCTCACCCTGCCGAAGCACGCGCCTGTCAATCCAGCCTGATGGCCTGCTTGAGGAAGACGACGCCGTCGACCATGTCGAGCTGGGCCGGGTCCAGCGGGAAATAGCGGAAATCATGGGAGACGCGCGGGACGGGCTTCGTGACGGCCTCGGCCAGGCGGCGGGCGTCGATGAGAGAATGCTCCCACGGGAGCGCGGACAGGACGCCCTCGACGGTGTCCGGGGACGGGGTGTCGTCGCCGACCGTGCCGAGGGCCGAGGCCAGGAAGGCGTACCGGTCGCCCAGGTGCGCTTCGGTGATCGCCCCCGCGCTCCACCACTCCAGCATCTGGTCGCCGAGCGGCATGAGGCTCTTGTTCCGCTGCAGGTGGAGGTTGTGGGCGAAGACCAGGGCCGGGCCGCGCCCGGCGACGGCACGCAGGTTGGCGGCCATCATCGCGTCCCGCAGGGCCGACAGCCGGGTCCACCGCGCCGGGGACGCGTCGGCCATCCAGTGGTGGTAGCGAAGCAGGCCGGTGGCGGTGCGCCCGTACAGTGCCGCCCGTTCCCTGTCCTGCGCGCCCAGCCGCGGCATCTGCGTGTCGAGCAGCGCCACCAGGTCGTCGGCGATCAGTCGCAGCCGCTGGGCTTCGGCGGACTGGCCGATCGACTGGGACGGATCCATGGCCGCGGCCTCGTTCGCCCACCGCTCGTCCGGACCCAGCAGCGTCTCGAGGCTCTCCCTGGTACAGGGCAGCGGGCCGTCGAGGAGGTCGTACAGGGCGGTGAGCGCCTGGCGCGGGCTCGCAGCCCAGTACTCCAGGGGGCCGTCGAACCCGAAGAACCGGAGCTGTTCGTCATGCTCCTCGTTGTACGCCCGCATCCAGCGCACGAGCTCGCGGTTGGCCGGGGACATGCCGAAGTCGTGGCTGAAGCCGCGTTCCATGACGTCATCGAGCGTGCCCGCGCCCGTCGTGATGTGGTCGTCGACCACGAGGCCCATGAGGCAGTCGCTCTCGATGGCGAACGACCGGTAGCCCTCCTGCTCGACCAGATGCCGGAAGATCTCGTTGCGCAACTCGCCCAGCTCCCCCACGAAGTGCCTGGCCTCGCCCAGGCCGAGCAGCAGGGGCTTGGCGGGAAGCGACCGCAGGAACCCCGAGACGCCCTCGCCGTCGAGCGGCCGGGCCATGTCCTTGATATCCATGCCTCAACGGTATCGTTGAACACTCGGTGTAAACTTTTCGCCGGAAACCACCGCTACCACCGCGATGAACCTTCAATCGGTGGTGTATCCATGAGATCGGTGGGCCCGGCGCGCGGCACGACCTGTTCCGAAGCGGGCGGGGGAGAAGGCGGGCGGCGGCCCGATCCCTGTGACAGTCATGTGACGTACGCCACCGATCATGGGTGTCACACAGCGGCGAGGGCCGGCGCCTTGTGCGTGGAGCAGGAGTCGAGAGCGAACAGGCAGGAGCCGGGCCATGAACGAGCGCAGCGAGCCGACGACGGGCACAGCCGAGTCCCTCGCCGGTGGCGACCGGGTGGACTGCGGGATGGCCTCGGCGACCGAGGCGTTCGTCTCCCACCGCAACCTGCTCTTCACCGTCGCCTACGAGATGCTCGGCTCGGCGGCCGATGCCGAAGACGTCCTCCAGGAGACCTGGCTGCGGTGGATGAAGGTCGACCTGGGGCAGGTGCGCGACCGGCGCGCCTACCTGGTCCGGATCACGACCCGGCAGTCGCTCGACCGGCTGCGCGCCATGAGGCGCCGCAAGGAGGCCTACTTCGGCTCCTGGCTGCCCGAACCGCTGCTCACCACGCCGGACGTGGCCCAGGACATCGAGCTCGCCGAGAGCGTGTCGATGGCGCTCATGCTCGTCCTGGAGACGCTGTCGCCGACCGAGCGCGCCGTCTTCGTGCTGCGCGAGGTCTTCGACGTCGGCTACGACGAGATCGCGGCCGCCGTCGGCAAGAATCCCGCGGCTGTCCGCCAGATCGCGCACCGCGCCCGCCGGCACGTCGATGCCCGCCGCCCTCGCGAGGTGGTCTCCCCCGGTGAGACCCGGGCGGCTCTGGAGTCGTTCCGGCGCGCGGTCGACACCAGGGACCTGCAGGGCCTCCTCGACGTGCTCGCCCCCGAGGTCGTCCTCATCGCCGACGGCGGCGGCCTCAGGCAGGCCGCACCGCGGCCGATCACCGGCGCCGACAAAGTGGCCCGCTTCATCGTCGGCGGCCTCGGCAAGGCCGAGGTCGCGCCCACCGGTGAGTTCACCGTGGTCAACGGCAACCCGGCACTCCTCGTCCGCGTGGACGGCGAGATCGACGGCGTCATGGCGATCGGTGTCCAGGACGCCCGCATCACCGGTCTCTACTACATCCGCAACCCGGAAAAACTGACCCGCGTCGAATCGGAGACCCCGCTCACCCTGCGATGAAACCGGCGAACTCGCCGACCTGGGACCGCCGGTCGAGCGTGGCCTGGGACCGCCGGTCGAGCGTGGCCTGGGACCGCCGGTCGAGCGTGGCCTGGGACCGCCGGTCGAGCGTGGCCGCCCGTTCGCCCCGCCCGCCGCCTACGAGCAACTGCGCGAGCAGGCACCGAGCAACAGGATCCGCCTGGTCAGCGGCGCCGAGGCGTGGTGGCGCGACCTAGAGTGCCCGGTCAAGGGCCTCGGTCACGGCGATCGAGGTGATTTCGAGGCGGTCGAAACGCCAGCCGCCCTCGGTGCGGCGCGCTCCGTAGCGGAGGATCCCGGCCGCGACGGCCTCCGTCTTGTCGTCGATGACGAAGACGGCGACGTCGTGGGCCCGCACCGTGGCGGTCTCGCCGTCGACCTCGATGACGAGGTTGGACTTGCTGTGCAAGGTGCGGGCGTACACGTGGTGCGCGCTCACGAGCTCGATGAGCTCCTTGATGCCGTGGGCCTCCCCACGGGGGGACTTGACGACGACGTCCTCGGTGAAGAGCCGGTCGGTCTCGTCGTAGCGGCCCTCGTCGATCCACAGGCTGTGACGGGCGACCAGGTCGGCCAGTTCGGCGCGGTCGGCGAGGACGCGGATCAGGATTTCGGTAGCGGTCATGACGATCTCCAAGTGGTCAGAGCCGGCCACTGGCCGATCTGGCCGCCCACGGCCAGTTCCCAGTGGCCACCGGCACTAGCGGGTAGCGGCTCGGTGGTCGTGCTTGAGGCGGGTGAGGAAGAAGTCCCGGACGTCCTCGGCGAGCAGCTCCGGCACCTCCATCGCGGCGAAGTGGCCGCCGCGCTCGAACTCCGACCAGTGCCTGATGTCGTACAGCCGCTCGGCCAGCGGTCGCACCGACTGGGTGATGTCGTGCGCGAACACCGCCACACCGACCGGCACCTGGCACGGCACGGGCCGCCCCCGCGGAACATCGTGGTGCAGCCGCGCCGAGGAGGCCGCGGTGGCGGTCAGCCAGTACAGCGAGATGTTGGTGAGCATCCGATCGTCACTGATCTGCGAGCGAGGGTCCGTCCAGTGCGCGAAGCGCTCGGCGATCCAGACAAGCTGGCCGACCGGCGAGTCGGTCAGCGCGTAGCCGACGGTCTGGGGGGTGAGGGCCTGCAGTGCCTGGTACGGCGGACGGTTCGCCATCAGCTGCCTGACCTTGTCCAGCCGGGCCTCGTCCGTCGCGGACAGCTGGATGCCGGCGTCCGGGACCGGGCGGGTCGGCAGGTAGTTGACGTGCACCCCGACGACCCGCTCCGGTGCCACCGCGCCGAGCGCCAGGGAGATGCCCGCGCCGAAGTCGCCACCCTGCGCGCCGTAGCGCTCGTACCCGAGACGGCCCATCAGCTCGGCCCAGGCCCGCGCGATCCGGACGGCGTCCCAGCCGCGCTCGTGGGTCGGCCCGGAGAAGCCGTACCCCGGGATGGAAGGGATCACCAGATGGAAATCGCGCGACAGCGGCTCGATGACGTCGAGGAACTCCAGAAACGAGCCGGGCCAGCCGTGGGTGAGGATCAGCGCGAGCGCGTCCGGCTTCGCGGACCGGACATGGACGAAGTGGATGTTCTGGCCGTCGATCTCGGTGGTGAAGTGCGGAAGCTCGTTGAGCCTGGCCTCGTGCTCGCGCCAGTCGTACCGGGTGCGCCAGTGTTCGGCAAGCTCCTTCAGCCGCGCCAGCGGGAAGCCGTAGTCCCACCCGGCGTCGGCGACCTCGTTGGGCCAGCGGGTGCGGGCGAGCCGGTCGGCCAGGTCGTCGAGGTCGGCCTGGGTGATGTCGATGCGGAACGGCTTGATCATGGTCTCAACTCCGGGGGATTCATTCGCTGCCCAAATGTTTGGGAGGCTAACGTTTACCCCGCGAACGATAGCACAATCATTAGTGCGCCGAACGACTTGCTAGGCTTGTCACATGGAGAACCCGACCGAGGAGACCCCCACCCCGTGGGAGAACCTGCCCAGCTGGCTGCTCGGCCAGACCGCCAACCACGCGCACCGCCTGGTGGGTGACGGGTTCTCCTCCGTCGGCGCCCGCGGTTACCACTACCGCCTGCTGGCGACACTGGAGCAGTCCGGCCCGGCCAGCCAGGCCGCACTGGGCCGCCGTAGTGGCATCCACCTCAGCGACATGGTCGCGACGATCAACGAACTCGCCGATCACGGGCTGGTCGAGCGCGCCCCGGACCCCTCCGACCGGCGGCGCAACATCATCTCGCTGACCCCGGCGGGCAAGCGGCGGCTGCGGCGGCTGGAGAAGCGCCTGGCCGAATGCCAGGACGAACTGCTGGCTCCGCTCTCACCCGAGGAGCGACAGGGGTTGACCGGGTTGCTGTCCAGACTGCTGGATCACCACAACCGGCGAACCGGCACCCCCGAAGAGCCGTGGCGCTGACCGGGCCCCGAGTCCCGGCCCGGCCACCGGCCCCTTCGCCCCCCTCGACTCCGGCAGTGGCTCCGTAACCGCGAAGAACGTCCTGTTCGGCCGGTCGGCGAACGCGGTGATCCCGTGCCCGAGGAGTCCGCCGAGGCGCTCGCACGGATCCGTCCGCGAGGGCGTCACGAACGTGCTGCGCCACTCGGCGGCTGATCCCTAAAAGCAAGGTCGATTTGCCTAAAGGTATTAGGCAAATACATAATCGACATTGCCGAATGAGAGGGAGGCCATGGCACGCGTAGGACTGACCACGGAACGCCTGACCCAGGCCGGGGCGGAACTGGCCGACGAGGTCGGCTTCGACCAGGTGACCGTCTCGGAGCTCGCCAGGCGGTTCGATGTCAAGGTCGCGAGCCTGTACTCGCACCTGAGGAACTCCCAGGAGCTCAAGACCAGGATCGCCCTGTTCGCCCTGGAGGAGCTCGCCGACCGGGTCGCCGCCGCCCTGGCCGGGCGGGCCGGCAAGGACGCCCTGGCCGCCTTCGCCAACGTCTACCGCGACTACGCCCGGGAGCATCCCGGCCGCTACGCCGCGACCCGGCTGAGGCTGACTCCGGAGGAGGCGGCCGCAAGCGCCGGCGGCAGGCACGCACAGATGACGCGGGCGATCCTGCGCGGCTACGACCTGACGGAACCTGACCAGACGCACGCCGTCCGGCTGCTGGGCAGCGTCTTCCACGGCTACGTCAGCCTGGAGATGGGGGGCGGGTTCAGCCACAGCGCGCCCGACACGCAGGAAACCTGGTCACGGGTCCTGGACGCCCTCGACGCCCTGCTGCGGAACTGGCCCGCGCCCTGCCCCAGGCCCCCATGCCTGCCCGCGCCCTGACCCAGGCCCCCACGCCGAACGAGTGCCGCCGACCGCGCGGCGCACCGGCGAATCCGAACACCCCGAACAATCCGAAAACTTCGATCAACAGGCTGAGACCATGAACACCACGCCCGGCTGGATCACCACGCCCGTCACCGCGGACCTTCTGCGCGGCGCGCTCGACCTGCAGGACACCGCGCACGGGGTGCTGCCGCACCGGCTGCCCGCCCGCGCCCGCGCCCAGTGCGCCGACGGACAACTCGCCATGGCGGAGTCCCAGCCCTCCGGGGTACGGCTGGTCTTCCGCACCCGGGCCACCGCCGTCGAACTGGACACGCTGCCCACCAAACGGGTCTACGTCGGCGCTCCGCCCCGCCCGGACGGCGTGTACGACCTGCTCGTCGACGGCCGCCTGGCCGGCCAGGCCGGTGTGACCGGCGGCAACACCCTGACCATGGACATGACCACCGGGACCACCGAACTCCGGCCCGGCCCGGCCGGCACCCTCCGCTTCACCGGCCTGCCCGACCGGATGAAGGACATCGAGATCTGGCTGCCGCACAACGAGACCACCGAGCTCATCGCCCTGCGCGCCGACGCCCCCATCGAGCCCGCATCGGACCGGGGCCGCAGGGTGTGGCTGCACCACGGCAGCTCGATCAGTCACGGCTCCGACGCCGCGAGCCCCACCACCACCTGGCCCGCCCTCGCCGCCTCTCTCGGCGACGCGGAACTGATCAACCTGGGCCTGAGCGGCAGCGCCCTGCTCGACCCGTTCACCGCCCGCGTCCTGCGCGACACCCCCGCCGACCTGATCAGCCTCAAGATCGGCATCAACCTGGTCAACACCGATCTGATGCGCCTGCGCGCCTTCACCCCGGCCGTCCACGGTTTCCTCGACACCATCCGCGAAGGCCACCCCGGCACACCGCTGCTGGTCGTCTCGCCCATCCACTGCCCCATCCACGAGGACACACCCGGTCCCAGCGCCCCGGACTTCACCGACCTCGCCGCCGGGCGACTGCGGTTCCGGGCCACGGGCGACCCGGCGGAGCGCGCGGGCGGGAAACTGACCCTGGGCGTCATCCGGGACGAGCTGGCCCGGATCGTGGGGCAACGGGCGGCCGAGGACCCGAACCTGTACTACCTCGACGGCCGCGACCTCTACGGGGAGGCCGACTCCGCCGAGCTGCCGCTGCCCGACGAACTCCATCCGGACGCCGCCACCCACCGCCGCATCGGCGAGCGCTTCGCCAAGCTCGCCTTCACCGCCGGCGGCCCCTTCGCGGACCACGACTCCTGAAACCGGTCCCCGCCGCGCCGACGTACCCCGGAACACGAAGTGTCCGCGCTACGCGGGTTCCGCCTTCCGGGCGCTGTCGCGAAGCTGTGCCACCGCGCGGGCGACCAGGTCGCCGCGGCGTCGATCCTGGCGGGCGTGGACGACGATGCGCCGCAGGACGGCGGGGCGGACCACAGGCCTGGCGACGACTCCGCGGGGAAGCTCCGCGACGGCCAGGCGCGGCAGGACGGTGACGCCGATGCCCGTCTCCACCAGCCGCAGCGCCGCCCGGTGATCGTCCAGGCGGGCGGCATAGCGCGGCGTGAATCCGGCGGCCCGGCAGGCGGTCAGGATGATCTGTCCGATCGGGCTGTCGTAGATGTCGTGATCTATCCAGGGCTCACCTTCGAGGTCCCGGAGAGCGAGTTCGCGGGCATCGGCGAGAGGGTGGGCGCCGGGGAGCACGGCGACGAGCTCCTCGACGACGAGTTCATGACGTCGGTAGCCGTCGAGGTGCACTCCGGCTCCGCCCGCGGGCTCGGTCCGGATGTCGAGGTCCGGGCGCCGGCGTCCGCGCCCGTCGACGGGCTCGTTGAGGCTGATCTCGACGGTGAGGTTCGGCTGGTGGCGGCGAACGGTCCGCACGACCTCCGGGATCCACCGCTCGGCCGCGGAGGCGAAGCAGGCGATCGCCAGATGCTGCGCCTGACCGCCCCTGAGGTCCGCGACGACTCGTTCGAGGCGTCCGAAGTCGGCGAGGAGCGACTGGGCCTGATCCGCCAGGTGCCGTGCGGCGTCGGTGGGGGTGATGCCGCGCCCCTGCTTCTCGAAAAGGACCAGCCCGGTCTCCTTCGCCAGGGTGGTCATGTGCTGGCTGATCGTCGCGGGAGAGTAGCCGAGGTTCCGCGCCGCTTTGTTGATCGACCCGGCGGCCAGGACCGCGCGCAGGATCGCGAGACGTTGCGGGTTGAGCATGGCACCAACGGTAAGGCAATGCCGAATGATAAGCCGTATTTGTTTGCTTGTTTCGAGCTTTGCCGGCGGTGGAGGATGGCATCGAGCAGGACGTCCGGCGTCGTCTCGGGCGCGGTGAGAGAGGGTTGGCGATGGACACGACGTTCTGGGACGAGGCGGACCGTCTCCTGATCCGCTACGGAGCAGGTTTCACCCCCCGGGTCATCGAAAGCGCCCGTGGCGCGTACGTCTTCGATCGCCGGGGCACGCCGATCCTCGACTTCACCTCGGGGCAGATGAGCTCCATCCTCGGCCATGCGCACCCGGACATCGTGGCGACGGTCTCGTCCGCGGTCGCGTCGCTGGACCACCTCTTCAGCGGCATGCTCAGCGCTCCCGTGCTGGAGCTCGCCCGCAGGCTCACCGCGACCCTGCCCCCGGCACTGGGCAAGATGCTGCTGCTCACCACGGGAGCCGAGGCGAACGAGGCCGCGATCAAGATGGCCAAGCTCTCCACCGGCCGTTTCGAGATCGTCTCCTTCGACCGCTCCTGGCACGGCATGACCCAGGGGGCCGCCGCCGCGACCTTCTCCGCCGGGCGGCGCGGCTACGGTCCCCCGATGCCGGGAAACCTCGCGCTGCCCACGCCGAACGCCTATCGTTCGCCGTTCCGATCCTCCGACGGGTCACACGACTGGGAGGCCGAGCTCGCCTACGGCTTCGCCCTGGTCGACCGGCAGTCCGCCGGGAGTCTCGCCGCCTGCCTCATCGAGCCCATCCTGTCCTCGGGCGGGCTCATCGACCTGCCACCCGGGTACCTGCGTCGCCTCAAGGCGATGTGCGACGAACGCGGGATGCTGCTCATCCTGGACGAGGCGCAGACCGGTCTCGGCCGCACCGGAGCGATGTACGCGTTCGAGCGCGACGGGGTCGCGCCCGACATCCTGACGTTGTCGAAGACCTTGGGAGCCGGGCTGCCGGTGGCGGCCGTCGTCACGACCGCCGAGATCGAGCAGGTCTGCCACGACCGGGGTTTCCTCTTCTACACCACCCACGTCTCCGACCCCCTGGCGGCCGCCGTCGCGCTGACGGTCCTTGACGTCATCGACCGCGAGGACCTCACCCGGCGTGCCGCGACGCTGGGCGATCAGCTCACCGAACGGCTGCTGACGCTTCGCGACGGCTACGAGGTCGTCGGTGACGTTCGCGGCCGTGGCCTGCTCCAGGGCATCGAGCTCGTCAGGGACAAGAAGAGCAAGGCGCCCGCCGACGCGCTGGGCAACGCGATCACCTCGGCCTGCCTCGAACGAGGCCTGCACATGAACATCGTCCAGCTACCCGGGATGGGCGGTATCTTCCGCATCGCCCCGCCTCTCACCATCGGGGAGGACGAACTGCACACCGGCGTGGACATCCTCGAGGCGTCTCTCAAAGCCGTGCTCGACGCCGCCGCCAGGTGACGCGGACGGTCCGGCGGCGGCGGGCCGCCGGACTCCGATTCGCCGTGGCGCCCCCGTGCGGGCTCTCACCCGGGCACGAGCGCCGCCAGGGGGACGTGGTGCTGGCCCGCGTGGATGTCCCGATCGCGCAGGCTGCCCTGAGCCACCGGCCGGGGGAACGAGATCTTCACGACGTTGAGGGCGGGGATGCGGAAGATCTGGATGGTGGCCGGGTCGAGGTCGTACAGCCGCGCGACGACCTCCTTGTTGATGAAGTCCTCGTCGGCGACGGTCGCGTAGTCCTCCGCCGTACGCATGAAGAGCTCCATGGTGACCCAGAACGGGCCGGCGTTCTTCGAACGGACCTCCAGGGCCAGTTCGCCCAGCGTGGGCCTGCGGTCGTCAGTCACGGGAGTCGTCCTCGGCGATCTCGATGCGGAACATGTCGGTGGGCTCGTCGACGTCCACGACGTGGTTGAGCACGAACTGGTAGGCGGGACCGCGCTCGCTCTCGGCCGGCGAGGTGGCGAAGGCCAGGCTGGGCAGGTAGTCCATGTCGGCGGTCGGGAGATGGAGCATCAGCGGATTCGCGATCTTGGCGATCGCGGTGGCCGTGGCCTGGTCCGGGGCGTTGACCAGCATCATCACCCCGACCTCCCGGGGCGGCCCGGCCGCCGGGTCGATGCTCCCCAGCACGGCGTTGTAGCCGTAGGGACGGATGTCCACGGCGTACTCGGAGGGTTCGAGGTTCAGCGTCTGCCGCACGCGCCCGGCGAGGACCTCGTGCATCAGCGCGACCCACTCCTCGATCCGGGCGAGGATGTGCGGATCCCGGATGGCGGTGAAGGACATGGTCTCGTAGCCCGTGACGCGGGCTCCCTCGAGTTTGACCGTGTACTGGTCGGCGACGTCGAAGCGTGACCCCTCGACGCGCACCCGGCGGTCGTCCAGCGCGGTGTAGGTCGCGTCGGAGACCACCAGCGTGCCCGCCGGCTCCCGCATCCGGAACGGGTCGACCGTCTCGTAGAGCATGTGCGCCGCCACCGACGTCGTCGTGCACGCGGCGGCCGGGTCCAGTGGCTCGACGGTGAAGCCGTCCCGGTCGATGGTGGCGAGGACACCGCCGGTGCGCGGGTTGGTGGTGCACTGCCCGCCGCATTCGATGATCTTGGATGCGTGCCAGGTGGGGCCCGCCGGCATGCCCTTCATCAACGGGTACGCGGCGGCGACCGCGGTGTCGGTGGCCCGGCCGGCGAGCACCACGTCGGCCCCGGCCTCCAGTGCCTCCACGATGGGTTCGTGACCCATCATGCCGACGATGTGGCTGCAGTCGTCCAGCGTGGCGGCGTCCAGTTCGCCCATCGGCGCCAGCGGGTGGACCCGTCCCTCGTTGAGCCTCTCCTTCAGGGCGGCGGCCGCCTGCTCGCTGTAAATACGGGCGACCCTCAGGTCCAGGCCCTCCTCCCGCAGGATCCCGTCGACGATTCCGGCGACCCAGTCGACGCCGGAGTCGGTGCCGCTCGTGCCGCACGAACCGACGATCAGCGGGATGCCGGCGCCGGCCGAGGCCCGCAACAGAATTCGCAGGTCACGGGCGACGGCCGCGGCGGTCGTCTTCGCCGTTCCCGAGCCCAGGTAGTACGGCCCCGAGTCGGTGGAACCGCCGTCGACGGCGATCACGTCGGCTCCGAGCCCGAGCCCCCGATCGATCGTCTCCGGCGGGAACCCCGCCCCGAGCATTCCGCTGGGGGCCAGGACCCTGACCGCCTCCTTCGGAACGTGACCCTCGGTCGCGGCACTGCTCGTCATGTCGTCCTCATCTCTTCGGTGGTCACTGGTCGTGAGAACGGCGGGCGGGGCGCTCACCGGACGCCCTCCCCCACGGTGCTCGCGCGCCGGAGCCGGTCGACCCGGACGACCGGCACTACGGCGACGACGGCCAGGACGGCGATGTGCAGGAGCATCAGATGCCACCCCGTGACATCGACCGCCAGGCCGACGAGGGCCGGTCCGGCGAATCCCCCGCCGGCCCATCCGACCGTGTACAGGCCGGTGTACGCGCCCAGGACGCGGCTCGACGGAGCCAGGTTCCACAGCACGACGACCGCGTTGATCACGAACCCGGCGGCGCCGGCCGCCGCGAGGCACAACGACACGACGGTGGTCGTCGGGTCCTGGACCACGGCCCCGAGGATCGCGCCCGCGCCGAAGACCGTTATCCCGGCGGCCATGACCCGCAGCCGCCCGAAACGCTCGGCGAGGAGCGCGGCGGGGAAGGCGGCGAGGATGAAGGCGATCCCGCTCGGCAGCGTCAGCCCGCCCGCCTCGCCGTCGGACAGGCCGAGGACCTCCACTCCGTAGGGAGTCATCAGGGAACGCGAGGCGAACCACGCTCCCGCGAAGACGAACACGGCGACGATCAGCAGGAGCCGGCTCCGGTCGGGATCGAACACCAGGTCGCCGACGACGGCCCTCAACCTGATCTTGACGTCCGTGTCGCGCGGCCCGGTGCCCGCCGACGCCTCGTCCTCCGCGAGGGCGGCCCTGTAGGCCGGCGAGCGACTGTCGCGTACCCGCCAGACGAGCACCGCCGCCGCCACCAGCATGAGGCCGGCCGGGACGGCGAAGGCCAGCTTCGGGTGGTCGTCGACCAGCAGCAGGCTGACCAGCGCGGCCACGATGGTGGTCAGCGCTGACGCGATCTTCACGACGGCGTTCGCCCGGCTCCGGCGCGCGGGCTCGATGAAGTCGGGCATGAGCGATTCGCTGACGGGCTTGAAGCTGTTCATCACCAGCGCGTAGAGGAAGATCACCAGGATCAGCCAGCCCGCCGACGTCGCGTGCGGGATGAGCAGGAACAGCGCGGCGCCCAGCGGCATCATGACCGCCAGGTACGGGATCCGGCGGCCCCAGGGGGTGCGGGTGTTGTCCGACCGGTTGCCCATGTAGGGCTGGATGAAGATTCCCAGCAGGTTGTCCATGCCCATGAGCAGGCCGATCACGGCGGCGCCGGCGACGTGGTCCCGCAGCAGCTCGGGCACCCGGTTGTCGTAGAAGTTCCAGGTCGACTCCTGGGCGAACACCGCCAGGGCCACGTAGAACGTGATCCTCCCGGTGCCGGCCGCACGGCTTTCGGCTCGCGTCGCGCTGGCCATGGCGTCCTCCTCGGCTGTGACAGCAGTCACACTATTTGCCATAGCAAAAATGTCAATACATAGCATTTGGCCGTGCCATTGCGACTGTTATCGTGGACCCATGATGATCAGGTCGACGACGGACGAGCCCCACACGCGCGGCGAGACCCGAGCCGATCTCGCCTACCGGACCCTCCGCGAGGCGATCGGGACCGGCACGCTGCGCCCCGGCCAGAAGGTGACCGAGCGAGGCCTGGCCGAGCAGCTCAGGGTCAGCCCGACACCGGTGCGCGAGGCACTGCTCCGGCTCGAACACGACGGGCTCATCCAGCGCACGGGCCCCCGGACCGTCGTCGTGGCCGACATCGCCGAGCGCGCCATCGACGACCTCGCCGAGGTCGAGATAGGCCTGCGGGGCCTGGTGGCCCGGTTCGCGGCCAGAAACGCCACCCCCGAACAGCTGGACGCTCTCGACGCGATCCTCGACGCCGCAGACGACCTGCTGATCGTCAGCGTCACCCGGCACCGGAAAGGCGAGAACGTCGACCGGCACGTCAGCGCGCTGCTCGACCGGATGCAGGAGTTCAACGAGGCGGTGAACGCGTGCGCGGCCAACCCGATGCTGATCCGGCTCCTCGAACAGTCCCAGGTCTTCTCCCAGCCCGAGCGCCGGGCCCTGCGCCTTGAGAAGATCGCCTCGGACGACCGCTTCGGCCTGGACCGCTACGCCGGTCACCGCGCCCTGGTGCGCGCCCTGCGGCAGGGCGACTCGGCGACCGCGGAACGGCTGGTCATCGAGGACGCCCAGGGCGGCCTGGCGGCACTGAGAGAGTGATCAGGCCGGTCCCCTTACCATCGACACGCCCCCGGACGGGATCGACGGGGTGCTTGAGCAAGGGAGTACCGCCATGGACGCGGACGTCATCATCGTGGGTGCGGGTCTGGCCGGGCTGGTCGCGGCGCAGCAGCTGACCGGCCGGGGCCGGAAGGTGGCGCTGGTGGACCAGGAGAACGCCGCCAACCTGGGAGGGCAGGCGTACTGGTCGTTCGGCGGGCTGTTCCTCGTGAACTCGCCCGAGCAGCGCCGCCTGAGGGTGAAGGACTCCTTCGAGCTGGCATGGAGCGACTGGCAGGCGAGTGCCGGGTTCGACCGCCTGGAGGACGAGGACGTCTGGGCGGCGCGCTGGGCCCGCGCGTACGTCGACTTCGCCGCGGGTGAGAAGCGGTCCTGGATAGACGCCCAGGGCATCAAGCTGACGCCGGTGGTGGGCTGGGCGGAGCGCGGTGGCCTGCGCGCCGACGGTCACGGCAACTCCGTGCCCCGCTTCCACGTGGCCTGGGGTACGGGAACGGGCGTGGTGGCCCCGTTCGTGCGCGGCGCCGAGCAGGCGGCCGACGCGGGACTGCTGAGGTTCTACCACCGCCACCGGGTCGACGAACTCGTCGTCCGGGACGGCGCCGTCACAGGGGTGCGCGGGAGTGTCCTGATGGACGACCCCTCGCCCCGGGGGGTGGCCTCCAGCCGCGAGGTGACGGGCTCCTTCGAGTTGACCGCGCAGGCGGTCATCGTCACCAGCGGTGGGATCGGCGCCGATCACGACCTGGTGCGCCGTCACTGGCCCCGGCGGCTGGGCACCGCCCCACAGAACATGATCACGGGTGTGCCGGCCCACGTGGACGGGCGGATGCTGGCCATCAGCGCCGCGGCCGGGGCCCGGATCGTCAACCAGGACCGGATGTGGCACTACACCGAAGGCGTGCGGAACTGGGACCCCGTCTGGCCCGGGCACGCGATCCGGATCCTGCCGGGGCCGTCGTCGATGTGGTTCGACGCGCTGGGCCGCCGCCTGCCGGAACCGTGCCTGCCCGGCTACGACACCCTCGGCACTCTCAAATATCTGCGCACCACCCCTGACATCGCCGGATACGACCACTCGTGGTTCGTCCTCACCCAGAAGATCCTCGAGAAGGAGTTCGCGCTGTCGGGCTCGGAGCAGAACCCCGACATCACCGGCGGAGACAGGAAGGCCGTACTGCGGAACCGGGTCTTCGGCAAGGGAGCGCCCGCTCCGGTAGAGGCTTTCAAGCGGCACGGCGCGGACTTCGTCGTCGCCACCACGCTGGACGAGCTGGTGGTGAGGATGAACGGCCTGACCGACGAACCGTTGCTCGACGCCGGCGAACTGCGCCGCCAGATCGTGGCCCGCGACCTGCAGGTCGGCAATCCCTACAGCAAGGACGCCCAGGTGCAGGGCATCCACAACTCGCGACGCTTCCTCGGGGACCGGCTCAGCCGCACCGCCACCCCGCACCGCATCCTGGACCCGCAGGCCGGTCCGCTGATCGGGGTCAAGCTCCACGTCCTGACGCGCAAGAGCCTCGGCGGCATCCAGACCGACCTCGACTCCCGCGTCCTCGGAGTGGACGGCGAACCCGTCAGCGGCCTGTACGCGGCCGGGGAGGCGGCCGGATTCGGCGGCGGCGGCGTGCACGGCTACAACGCCCTGGAGGGCACCTTCCTCGGCGGCTGCCTGTTCTCCGGCCGCCAGGCCGGCCGCGCCGCCGCCCAGGCGGTCGCGTGAGACGCACGGCCCCGGCGACCGCCGGCCGGGGTCCGCGCCCGCCGGCGTGACCCGGCAGGCACCGAACCCGGTGGTCCGGAGGGTGCCCGGTGACCTCGCGGCGTGTCCCCGCTTGACCTTGACACGGTGACAAGGTCTTCACTGGGAGCCGAGGAGGTGGTCCCGATGACCATGCCGAAACAGGACACGGACATGATCCGAGCTTTCCAGGGGCTGGAGGACGACCGCCCGTCGGTGCGGCTGCGAGCGGCGCTGGCGGTCGGCACGACCCCCGACCCCCGGTTCGTCGACAAGCTCATCGAGCGATGCGCCGTCGAACCCGAGTTCTACGTGCGCGACATGCTCACGTGGGCCCTCACCCGCCACCCGGCGTCGATGACGGTCCCGGCGCTTCTCGGCGAAGTCCGCTCGGAGCGTGCGCAGGCGCGAAGCCAGGCGTTGCACACGCTGTCCAAGATCGGGGATCGGCGGGCGTGGCCGGCGATCACGCGGGCGCTGCTGTCCGACGCCGACGACGAGGTGGCGCGGAGCGCCTGGCGGGCGGCGGTCGTGCTCGTGCCCGAAGGTGAGGAGCGCGAGCTGGCCGTAGTGTTGTCGACACAGCTCGGGCGCGGCGAGCGTGAGACGCAGCTGAGCCTCAGCCGGGCGCTGGTCGCGCTCGGCGAGGTGATCCTGCCGGCTCTGCGCGCCGCGACGACGGATCCCGACCCTCGGGTGCGCGCGCACGCGACCGCCACGGAACGGCTGTCGCGCGACCCGGATGCCGGATTCGAGTTCGCGATCGAGCAGGCGAAGCGCGTCGTGGCCCTGGGCGGGACCGGCCAGGAGGAGTGACAGGCAGTGTTGATCGGTGATGTGGCACGACGGTCCGGGGTCAGCGCCCGTATGCTCAGGCATTACGACTCGCTCGGCCTGGTGCGGCCGACGGGCCGTACCGGCGCCGGCTATCGGGAGTACTCCGGCGAGGACATCCGGCGGATCTTCCACATCGAGAGCCTGCGGTCATTGGGACTGTCGCTGCGTGACGTCGGGCGCGCGCTCGACGACCCCGGCTTCACGCCCTCGGCGCTGGTCGACGACCTCATCCGCCGGACGCGAGAACGCATCGCGGGTGAGACGGAGCTGCTCACGCGACTGCTCCGGATCGGTGCCGCGGAACCGGCCGGCTGGGAGGACGTCCTCCAGACCGTCGCGCTCCTGCAGGCACTGGGCTCCAAGAGCGCCGGGAAGCGCCAGCGCGCGGCCCTGTCCTCGGTCGAGGAGGTTCCGGTGCCGGTGGAGGCGCTGGTCGAGGCGGCGCTGAACGAGACGGACCCGAACGTCGCCGGAGCCCTTCGATGGGCTCTGGCGCAGTTGGGCGACGGCGGGTTGGCACTGCTGGCCGAGGGCCTCGGCTCGCCGGCGGCCGAGGTGCGCAAACGCGCCGTCCAGTCCATCATCGAGATTCCGGACGGTGCGGCGACCGCGCTGCTGCGGGACGCCCTCGCGCACCCCGACATCGTGGTCCGCAGGTACGCGGCTCTGGCGCTCGGGGTACGTGGAGTGGCCGAGGCCGTCCCGACCCTCATCGACATGGTCGTCGAGGGAACGAACGACGTCGACGCGGCCGACGCGCTGAGCGCGCTGGCGAGTCGTCCCGCGTCGGCGGATCGGATCGCCGCCGGGCTCGTCGACCGTCTCGCCCACGGCACCGTCGAATCGTCCGAACGCCGGCGGCTGACCCAGGCGCTCGCGGACATCCCGGGGCTCACGGCGTCACGTGCCCTCGCGGATCTGGCACATGACGAGGACCGCGCCGTCGCGCTCACCGCGACGTACATTCTCGGGATACGCGAGGCACGATGACGGACCTTTCCCGGGGCGCCGCGCGCCCCGGGGCCCGGTCGTCGCCGGTCACCGTCCGAGCGGCGATGGCCACGGCGTCCTGGTGGCACAGGTGTGAGATGCCGGTGTCGGCGACCACGACGACCGCGACCAGCGCGACCAGCGGCCAGGGCCGGCGGCACGCTCATCGGAGGATCGACCCGGCGGCGGATCATCTGTCGCTGTGGGCGGCGTAGTGGGCGCGGATGAGCGCGATCACGGTGTCGGTGGTGCGCTCGAGGTGGCTGCGGCCATCGGGCAGCCGCGCCTCGCGGCTGATGTAGCTGCCCGGCCCCACGTGCGTGGCCGGATCGAGCCGGTGCATGGTGATCTTTCCGGCACGGCGGGCCCGGTTCCATCCGCTGCCGGACCACACCCGCCACCGCTGGGGAAAGATCCACATACCGCTGCGCTCGATCCAGTCGCCGGCACTGGTGAGCTGATGCAGATGATGGGCGTGCGTGAGATCGTTGGCGCCGTTGTGGAACCCGCCGAGCGTGATCAGTAAAAGCGGGGCACGCAGGTGGGTGCGCAACTCCTCGACCGCGCCGGTGGCGACCTGGGCGCCCCCGCTGTAGCTGAGCAACACCACCGGGATGGCGCTGTCGGGCCGGTAGCCGGCCAGCCGCAACTGGCCGGCGATCTGGGCGCCCACCGCCCGGTTGTACAAGGGACGGTAGCGGTGATCGGCGGCGACGAAGATCTGCATCACGTTGTGCAGGAACAGCACCAGCTCCACCCGGTGGCGCAGCCACTCCCACACCGGCCGGTTGACCAGCGGGTCGGCCAGCGGGGAGTAGGGCTGCACCTGGCCCAGCACCCGCAGCTCCGGCGCCGCGTCGATCACCGCCTGGACCAGCCGGCCCCCATCACGGGTGTCACGGAAGCGACGCTTGCCGATACCGTCGAGATAGACCAGGTAGGCCCGTGGAGGGCGGCCGGGGTCGGCGCCGCGCGCATAGGGCATGCCCGGGGGCAGCTCGACGGTGGCCGCGCGCCAGCCGGCGGTGTAGGCCATCAGCTCGTAGCGGGCCAGCAGCGCCTCGGCGAGCAGGACCAGCCCGAACACCCCGAGCAGCACCACGACCAGGAGCGGGAACTCGCTCATGTCAGCACCTCCCGCGTGCCGGTGGCGCTGATCTTCACGACCAGGCGCCGGACGGCCTCGACGGCGGCGCCCAGGCCGGCTCCGGCCACGGCCAGGCAGCCCGCGGCGGCCCACCAGCCCAGCCCGGTGGCGGCGGCGAGCGGGCCGGCCAAGCCGGCCCCGACCCCGGTGACGAGCAGCAGGTGCAGCAACGGTCCGAGCAGGGGAAACGCCAAGATCGCGGCGAGAAGCAGCGGGGCGGCCCGGCCGGGGGTCCAGACGAACGCCGCCGCGCCCGATCGCGGCGCCGATCCCATCAGCTCGGCCAGGGTCCACGCGCTCACCGGCCACAGCGCGAACACCACGCCCTCGACCACGGCGCCGACCAGCAGCAACTCGATCGCGACCGACCGCGACACGCGGGGCCGTCGCGCCAGCAGCGGCAGAATCCGCCCGGCGGCCTCGGACAACCCGGCCAGCAGCAGCACCACGACCATGACGGGTGACATCGCTCAACGCTCCCGCGGCGAATCCTTCGAAGCAGCCGATCGGCTGCTCCGGCTAGCAACAATGCGGTCCATGGCACGAAGCCTGCGGCGCCGCCAGGGGTTCCGGCCCTCGGTCGTGAACCACCGCGCGCCGAATGCCGAAGCCGACACCTTCCCTGTCACCCCCTGTCACTCCCTGTCATTCTCTGTCATCCTCTGTCACTGTCCGGGAGGCTCGCGGCGGCGCCCGCCCGGAGCGGCCATGCCGGCCCAAGGGCCACTCCGCGTGGAAGGGGCCTTCCTTTTGCGATCAGGCGAGGTCGGCGAGGTCCTCCTCGGCGAGGGTGACCGACCGGGCGCCCAGGTTCTCCTCCAGATGAGCCACGGAACCGGTACCCGGGATGGCCAGGGTGACCGGAGCCAGGGCCAGCAGCCAGGCCAGGGCGATCCGATGGACGGTCGTGCCGTGCCGTTCGGCGACCTTGACCAAACCGGGGTCGTTGATGTCGGCCCTGCCTCCGCCGAGGGGGAAGAACGGGACGAAGGCGATGCGGGCCTGCGTGCAGGCCTCCAGGACGGCCGTCTCGTCACGATTGGCGATGTGGAAGTTGTTCTGGACGGCCGCGACGGGAGCGATCGTGCGGGCCTCGGCGAGATGGCCGACGTCGACGTTGCTGATGCCCAGGTGGCGGATCAGGCCCTCCTCGCGCAGCGCGGCGAGCGCCTCGAAGCGTTCGGCGAGCGACTCGCCGTGCGGGGGTTCCATCATGCCGATGCGCAGATAGACCAGGTCGAGGCGGTCCAGGCCCAGGCTTTCGAGGTTGGCCTCGACCTGGGGCCGAAGATCGGCGGCGGTGCCCTGGCCGGGCCCGCCGGGACCGAAGACCGGGCCGACCTTGGTGGCGATGACCAGGGTGTCCGGGTACGGGAACAGGGCCTCACGGATCAGGGTGTTGGCGTGCACCGCGCCGTTCTCGCTGCGATAGAAGTCGGCGGTGTCGATGTGGTCGACGCCGAGCTCAACGGCACGGCGCAGGACGGCGCGGCCGGACTCGGGGTCGCGGGCGGGTCCGCCCGGGCCGCCGTGGGGCAGGCGCATGGCGCCGAAACCGAGCCGGTCGATCGTCAGGTCGCCGCCGAGGCGGAACTGGCCGGTCATGTCTCTCCTTGTGATGTGATGTGGTGCCTGGCGGTGGATCGGCTTCCGCGCGATACCCGGCCGGAAGCGAAGCGGCGACAGCCGCTCCGGGCGGGAGGCGCCCCGCTCACGCCGCGTGCGATCGCATGGCCGGACTCTCGACGAACGTGACCGTCTCCTCGAGCGGCGCCCGGCCGGTACGGGCGTGACCCACCGTGACGTCCTCGAACCCGATCGACATGCCACAGAAGAGGATGAGCCCGTCCGGGGGCGACAGGACCTCCGCGACGGTCCTGCGATACACCGACCACGCCATCTGCGGGCAGCTGTGCAGCCCTTCGGCGCGGAGCAGCAACATGACGGTCTGCAGATACATGCCGACGTCGGCCCACTGGGGCAGGCCCATGTCGCGGTCGATGTAGCAGAACAGGGCGGCGGGCGCACCGAAGCAGCTCCAGTTCGCGGCGGCGGCCCTCTGGTGCGCCTCCCAGTCATCGTGCGAGATGCCGAGTGCGCCGTAGCGCTGCGCGCCGAAGGCGGATCGGCGCTCGCGGTACGGGGACTTCAGCGCGGACGGGTACATCTCGTACTCCCGCTCGTCCCAGGGAGTGCCTGCCGCCACACGCTCGCCGACGCGCTCCTTGAGTTCGGCCAGCCGCGCGCCGGTCAGCACGTAGGCGTGCCACGGCTGGAGGTTCGATCCGGACGGTGCCCAGGCCGCGGCGGACAGCACGCGCTCCAGCACCTCCCTCGGGACGGGCTGGTCGGTGAATCCGCGCACTGCCCGTCGGCTCGTGACCGCCTCGTAGACGTCCACGATCGCCACCTCCCCCTCCGCTCGACGTGCCCAGCTTCGGTACACTTAAGACCGTATCATTCATGATGGTATCAATCAATACCATTTGGCGGGCTGGGAGCACGTTGTGAGGAAGGCAACTCGTACGGGAACCGGCCGCGAACGTCACCGCCGTCTGCCGCCCCGCCCGCGCGGCGGGCGACCGGCGCGCGGCCGGCCTACGCCTCACCGCCCGGCGGATAGGCGAACCGGGTCAGAAGATCCCTCAGCCGCTCGGGCTCGCCGGGCCCCAGGTCGGCGACCAGACGTTCGGCCAGCGGCTCCGCCGCCACATGGGCCGCGTCGAAAAGCTCGACGCCCTTGGGCGTGATCTCCACCGCCCTCGCCCGCCGGTCCCCCGGAACGGCCTTTCGCACGGCCAGCCCCATGCGCTCCAGATCGTCCACGACCCGCATGATTCCCGCCTTGTCCGACCCTGTCGCCGCCGCCAGGTCCCGCTGCACCGTGGCCCCGCGGTCGACCAGCACGATCAGGGCGGCAAAGTGCCGCAACTCGATGCCGAGCGGCCGAAGCGCCTCCGTCATCACCGCGGCCGCGCGCCAGTGCGCCCGGCGCAGCAGCAAGCCGAGAGTGAAAGGCGAGGCATCCCCGGGGCGGTCGGTCGCACGCGAGGCGGCGGTTTCGTGAGGAACGTCGGCGGTCATGAAAGCACATTACCCGCCATCTTTTCATTTAATACGGTATCAATTGAAATTAATTGCGAGCCTGGCGAGACAGCCCGCGTGATGGCCGCATGCCGACCGGGCGTTCGGGAGAGCATCTCGTACTCGATGCGGAGACGACGGCGGAGCCCGAGCCACCGGGTGGCGGCCGGACGGAGTGGAAAACGTTGCCCTTCCAGCATTCATCGATTATCGTCGATTTTCGATGAATGAGAGGCTGGAGCCGCTGGAGCGCGAAGCGGCGGAGGAGTACGCGAGCTGGTTCAGGGCGCTGGCCGACGGCACCCGCATCCAGATCGTGTCGTTGCTGGCCCGGCGGCGCGAGCCGATGAGCGTCGGGGAGATCGTCGCCGTCGTGGGGATCGGCCAGTCGACGGTCTCGCACCACCTGAAGATCCTGTCCGAGGTGCGGTTCGTCCTGGTGGAGCGGCACGGCACCTCCAGCCTGTACCGGATCAACGAGGCCTGCGTGAGCTGCTTTCCCACCGCCGCCGACGTGGTGATGGGCAATCCCGTTCCCGCGACGCCCGCCTGCGAGTAGGAGCACGCCATGGCACACGACGAGGTCGTCAACCGCTACTCCGGCCTGGCCCGCGCGGCGCTGGCCGGTGAGACCATCACCGACTGCGGCGCCGGCGCCTTCGAACGGGGCCGCTTCGGCGCGGCCGGCTACGACGACACCGCGGGACTGCCCGAGGGCGCGCTGCGGGCCAGCCTCGGCTGTGGCGACCCGGTCGCCGTCGCCGAGCTGCGTGAGGGTGAGACCGTGCTCGACCTCGGCTCCGGGGGCGGCATCGACGTCCTGCTGTCGGCCCGCCGGGTCGGGCCGACAGGAAAGGCCTACGGCCTGGACGCCAGCGCCGACATGGTGGAGCTGGCCCGGCGCAACGCCGAGCAGGCGGGCGCGGCCAACACCGAGTTCGTGTGCGGCACCATCGAGGCCATCCCGCTGCCCGATCACGCGGTCGACGTCGTCATCTCCAACTGCGTGATCAACCTCTCCGGCGACAAGGCGGCCGTGCTGGCCGAGGCCTTCCGGGTGCTGCGACCCGGCGGACGCCTCGGCATCAGCGACGTCGTCACCGAAGGCGCCCTCGCCCCCGGACCGCGGGCGGCCGCCGAGCTTCGGGTGGGCTGCGTCGCCGGCTCGCTCGGCGTCGCCGAGTATCGCCGGCTGCTGGCGGCGACCGGTTTCGTGGCCACCTCGATCACGCTGACCGCCGATCACGGCGAGGGCGTCCACTCGGCGATCGTCCAGGCGGTCAAGCCCGCGATCTCACCGGGGCTGGAGATCCGGCCGATGCGCGACACCGACGCCGAGCAGGTGCTGGCCATCTACCAGGCAGGACTGGAGAGCGGCCAGGCCGGCTTCGAGACGGCGGCCCCCGGCTGGGAGGGCTTCACCGCGAGCAGGCTCGCGCATCTGCGCTACGTCGCCGCCGACCCCGGCACCGGTGAGGTCGTCGGCTGGGTGGCCGCCTCCCCGGTGTCGGCGCGTCCGGTGTACGCCGGAGTCGTCGAGCACAGCATCTACGTCCACCCCGGCTGCCAGGCTCACGGGGTCGGCCGGGCCCTGCTCAGCGCGTTCGTCGCCGCCAGCGAGGACGCCGGGATCTGGACGATCCAGTCCGGGATCTTCCCGGAGAACGCCGCCAGTCTCTCCCTGCACCGGGCACTCGGCTTCCGCGTGGTCGGCACCCGCGAGCGCGTCGGCTGCCACCACGGCACCTGGCGCGATGTGATCATGATGGAGCGGCGCAGCACGGTCGTCGGGCGATGACCCCGGGGCGAAGGCGCGGGAACATCCGGCGGCCGGCGGTGGTTGTGCCTCTCGTGGCCGGTGTGCCCAGTGTCCCCGGGCCTCACCTGTCGCCTTCGCGGAACACCGTTCGGCTGGAGCCGCGTTGCGCATCTCGCCGAGAGGCGACCTGCACACCGGTACGCACCCGTTGAACCGAAGGCCCCGCCCCAGGGCGGGGCCTTCGGCATGTCCGGTGATGCCGTGGCCTCCGGGCTGCCCGCCCGTGACGGACGAGCCGATGCCTCCCCTTCCGGTCCTGGGCGAAAGTGCACACCGGCTGTTCGTGCGCCGTTCACCCACACCGGGATCCACGGGTGGCAATATCGACTTAGATTGAATTAGACACTCGTCGATTCCATGGGCCGCGGAGACGCCTGATCGATCGTTCCCGGCAAGCGCCACCTGGCCCGGGAGTTGGAGGACCCGGTGGGCAAGAGCGTCGAGAAGGCGCGCCCGATCCGCAAGAAGATCGAGCGCCGGGCGCGCACGCCCCGCGGTGAACGTGGCGTGCCGGAGGACCGCCCCCGCACGCCGAGCACTCATAGACATCTGTCAATATGGACAGAGCATGACTTCGATGAGCATCTATCCCCGGAGGTCCGATGGAGCTGCTGCAGATCCTTGAGTGCAGCCCGCCCCTGGTTCGCGAGCCCTTGGACGTCGAGCAGGCCACCGGGATCGCGCAGGTGTTCAAGGCCCTGGGCGACCCGGTCCGGCTGCGGATCCTGTCGATCGTGGCCAGCCATTCCGGCGGCGAGGTGTGCGTGTGCGACATCACCGGCGCCTTCGAGCTGTCCCAGCCCACCATCAGCCACCACCTGAAGGTGCTCAAGGAGGTCGGGCTGCTGGCCTCCGAGCGACGTGCCTCCTGGGTCTACTACCGCCTGGTCCCCGAGACCTTGACCGAACTGTCGGCCTTGCTGAACACCCCCGCCACCGTCTGACCGCGCACCGCCGCACCGTTAAGGAAGATCCATGTCCTCAAGCCCGCCCCAGGCCGCCGCGAGCCGTGCAGGCGTGATGGGCGCCCTATCCACCCTGGACCGGTTCCTGCCGGTGTGGATCGGTCTGGCCATGGCCGCCGGACTGCTGCTGGGGCGCCTGGTACCCGGCCTGGACTCCGCGCTGGAAGCGGTCAAGATCGGCGAGATCTCGCTGCCGATCGCGCTGGGCCTGCTGCTGATGATGTACCCGGTGCTGGCCAAGGTCCGCTACGACCGCCTGGGCACCGTCACCGGCGACCGCCGCCTGCTCCTCGCCTCCCTCGCGCTGAACTGGGTGCTCGGCCCGGCGCTGATGTTCGCGCTGGCCTGGCTGCTGCTGCCCGACCTGCCCGAGTACCGCACCGGCCTGATCATCGTCGGACTCGCGCGGTGCATCGCCATGGTCCTCATCTGGAACGACCTGGCCTGCGGCGACCGCGAGGCCGCCGCGGTCCTGGTCGCCATCAACTCGGTCTTCCAGGTGGTGGCCTTCGGCGTGCTCGGCTGGTTCTACCTGGAGATCCTGCCCGGCTGGCTGGGCCTGGGTGAGGGCACCGCGCTTCAGGTCTCGGCCTGGGACATCGCCCAGTACGTGCTCATCTTCCTCGGCATCCCGCTCATCGCCGGATACCTGTCGCGCCGGCTCGGTGAACGCGCCCGGGGCCGCGACTGGTACGAGGAGCGCTTCCTGCCGAAGATCGGGCCCATCGCCCTGTACGGGCTGCTGTTCACCATCGTCATCCTGTCCGCCCTGCAAGGCGAGACGATCACCTCCCAGCCCGCGGACGTGGCCCGCATCGCGCTGCCGCTGCTGGCCTACTTCGCCCTCATGTGGGGCGGCTCCTTCCTGGCCGGCCGGGCGATCGGCCTGAGCTACGAGCGCACCACCACGCTCGCCTTCACCGCGGCCGGCAACAACTTCGAACTGGCCATCGCGGTCGCGGTCGGCGTGTTCGGCGTCACCTCCGGCCAGGCCCTGGCAGGAGTGGTCGGCCCGCTCATCGAAGTACCCGTCCTGGTCGCCCTGGTCTACGTCAGCCTCTGGGGCCGCCGCCTGTTCACCACCCCCACCACCACCTCCGAGGGATCGGTTCATGCCTGACAAACCCAGCGTGTTGTTCGTCTGCGTGCACAACGCCGGACGCTCCCAGATGGCCGCCGGCTGGCTCACCCACCTGGCCGCGGGCCGCATCGAGGTTCGCTCCGCGGGCTCGGCACCCGCCGAGAGCATCAACCCCGTCGCCGTGGCGGCGATGGCCGAGGCCGGCATCGACATCACCGGCCAGAGGCCGAAGATCCTCACCACCGAGGCCGTGCGGGAATCCGATGTGGTGATCACCATGGGCTGCGGGGATGCCTGCCCGTTCTTCCCGGGCAAGCGCTATGAGGACTGGAAGCTGGATGATCCGGCCGGCCAGGACATCGAGGCCGTGCGGGGCATCCGCGACGAGATCCGCGCTCGCATCGAGAAACTGATCGCCGAGCTCGACGCCAGGTGACCACCGCCTCGCCCTCGCACAGGCCAGGCGGGGTGGCCCGGTCGCGGCCGGCGCCTGCCTCAGGCCTGCGGCGACCCGGCCGGCAGCCACCCGGTGGCCACCGGCGATCGCGCGGCGGCCAGCGGCGCGCGGGCGGGCCCGCCCGTCTCGACGGGCGAAGTCGCGGCGATGCCCCTGTCGCCGCATCCGCTCATCGGTGCCCCACCGCGGGATCGGCGTGTCATACGGTGGTGAGCTCCAGGTCGACCGGGCTGTGAGCGGGCTCGGCCAGCGGCGCGAACAGGGCGCCGAGCCTGTTCACCGCTTCGGGGATGATCCAGTAGTAGACCCAGGTGCCGCGCCGCTCACTGTCGATCAGCCCGGCCGTCCGCAGGATCTTGAGGTGGTGGGAGATGGTGGGGGCGCTCAGGTCGAAGGCGGGGGTCAGGTCGCACACGCACGCCTCGCCGCCCGCGTGGGAGCCGATCATCGACAGCAGGCGCAGCCGGACCGGATCGGCGACGGCTTTGAGCATCACCGCCAGATCGGCCGCGTCATCCTCCGACAGTGGCTCGCGGGCGATCGGCGCGCAGCACCGGACGGTGGTGGCGGTCATACGGCAACTCCCCTGCTTCGACATTTGTCTAAATCATACGCGGTGGCAGGGGCCCATCGCGAGCGCGGCGACGACGCGCCGGCCGTGACGTGCCGGTGCGTCGTCGCCGCCTGTTGACGGCCGATGCTCACCCGCAGCAGCCACCACCGCCGCCGTCACCGCCGCCGACGGTGGCCAGCGGGAGCGGGGTGGCGAGCAGGCCGCCACCGATGCCGGTGGCCAGGCCGACC
>NZ_JBPXMC010000042.1:0-56884 GCF_051918885.1 Streptosporangium sp. OZ121 | reverse complement strand
CCACGACCACTACATCGTGGTACGCGCCGAGCAGATCACCGGCCGCCGCCTCACCTCCGGACACGACGAGCAGGAGAACTGACCGCCCGGGGCTCTCGGCCCCGGAGCCGGTCGTCGGCCGCCGGGGGACCTTCGGCCCCGCGGAGCCCGCCTTCGCCCCTTTCCCGCCGTCGCGTCCCGCACGATCATGGGGGGACACCGGCCACCGGAAGGACAGACACGATGAACATCATGGAAATGATCGAGCAGGCCAAGGACACCGTTTCGATCAGGCGGGTCTTCGGCGAGCCCATCGTCCAGGACGGTCTGACGATCATCCCCGTGGCCAGGGTCGCCGGCGGCGGTGGCGGCGGCAGCGGCCGCGGGGAGCTGGAGGGCGATCGTCCGTCGGAGGGGGCGGGGGGCGGGCTCGGCTTCGGCGTCACCCCCATCGGGGTGTTCGTCATCAAGGACGCCGAGGTGCGCTGGCAACCCGCGGTGGACGTCAACCGCATCGTCCTCGGCGGTCAGATCGTCGCCATCGCCGCCCTGCTGACGGTACGTGCCATAGCGCGTGCGCGTGCCAGGACGGCGAGGAGGCGGTAGCGGCGGGCGGCCGGCTCCGGCCCCGGCCCCGGCGGCTCAGGCGGAGCTCTCCTCAAGGACCGGCTCCCGGGTGACGCCGGGGGTCCGCAGGGTGATCGCGGCGGTCAGCGCCAGCGCGAGGAAGATGACGGCACCGACCGCGCCGACGACGTTGAGCCCGCTGGTGAAGGCGCCTCGTGCCGCGTCGAGCAGGCCGGGGATCTCCCCCGCGACCGACAGCGCCCCGGTCAGGCTCGACGTCGCCGTCTCCGCCGTCTCGGCGGGTGTGCGTGCGGGCAGATCGGCGGCGAGGACCGAACGGTAGACCACGGTGCCGAGGCTGCCGAGCGTCGCGATGCCCACCGCGATGCCGAACTCTCCGCTGGTCTCGGACACCGAGGCGGCCGAACCTGCCTTGTGCGGCGGCGCGGCGGCGAGCATCAGGTTCATGGTGAGCGCCATCGGAAACGAGATCCCGGCGGAGGCGAGCACCAGAGCGGCGACGAGCAGTCCGTGGCTCTCGGGGGTGACCTGCGTGACGACCAGCAGGCCGAGGCCCGCGAGCGCCAGGCCCAGCGCGGTGACGGCGGCCGCCGGCAGCTTGCGCGCCAGAACCGGGGCGAGCAGCGAGCCGGCGACCATGGCGACGTTCTGCGGGATGAGCCACATCCCGGTCGACAGCGGTGAGAGGCCGGCGACGTTCTGCAGGTACAGCGTGGACAGCAGGGACAGCCCGGCCATGACGACCCCGCCGCCGAGCCCGATCAGCAGGGCCGTGCTGAACGTGCGGTTGGCGAAAAGGCGCAGATCGAGCAGCGGTTCGGCCAAGGTGTGCTGGCGGCGGACGAAGAGCACGCCGATCGCGAGGCCGGCGGCGATCGCCATGAACGCGACGGGTCGCCAGCCGTCGCGGGCAAGGGTCTTGAGGCCGTAGATGACGGGCAGGATCGCGGCGAGCGACAGGGCGACGCTGAGAAGGTCGACGGGGTGCTCGGGCCGCTCGGGGGCGAACTCGGGCAGCAGCAGCGGGCCGACGACCAGCAGCAACACCATGAACGGTACGCCGAGCAGGAACACCGAGCCCCACCAGAAGTGCTCGAGCAGCAGGCCGCCGACGAGCGGGCCGAGCGTCATCCCGCCCATGAAGCAGCTGAACCACACGCCGATGGCCAGGCCCATCCGTTCGGGGTCGGGGAACATGTTGCGGATCAGTGCCATCGTCGAGGGCATGAGCGTGGCACCGGCGATGCCGAGCAGGGCTCGTGCCGCGATCAGCATGGCGGGGCCTGTGGCGTACGCCGCCACGATCGAGGCCAGCCCGAACGCGGCGGCGCCGGCCAGCAGCAGCCGGCGCCGGCCGATCCGGTCACCGAGGGCGCCCATGGTGACCAGGAACCCGGCGATCATGAACGAGTAGATGTCGAGGATCCACAGCTGCTGGGTGGCGTCGGCCCGCAGGTCGGCACCGAGCTGCGGCAGGGCCAGGTAGAGCACGCTGACGTCGAGCGAGAGCAGCAGGGTCGGCAGGGCCAGGACGGCGAGACCGATCCACGGGCGGCTCATCGGCCCGCGGCCTTCGTCATCGTCGCCAGATGCGTGGCGCGCCGGTCGAAGAACATCTCAGGACTCCTTGGTGTCGTCGCCCGCGTCGATCCGCGGTGCGGTGTCCCGGTGCGGGACCGAGCGGCGCCGGTGCGCGGCACGCCCGCCGCCGCGGTCTCCACTTCGAACACGCCTGACGATAACTACCGAAGGCTTATATAGTCAATACAAAAAAAGTTGTCGGTGTGGGCCGGACATCGCCCCTGTGCGCCGCCGGCGGGAAACCGCCGGTGGCGGACGGCGGGCCGTCGGCGGGCCGGTCGCCGCGCGCCCCCTCGACCGGCCGGCCGAGGGGGCGGGCGGGCCTTGACCGGACGCGCCTTCCGCAAGTTTTGTGATCTTGAAATTTCGCGGAACGGTATCCGGAATTCCTGGACAGCGGGAGAAAACAAGCAATAGCCTCAATTCCACTTTCCAGGTGATCTTGCCATGGCAAGTCGACGGGGGCGGGGGTTCCCACTGATCATCCGGCGGGCGGAGACACTCGGAGGGGACGTGGGCGCTCAAGCGGAGGCCGGCGACATGGCGCGCCAGATCGTCGGCGCCCGGCTCCGGCAGCTCCGGCTCCAGTGCAACCTGACCGCCGCCGAGGCCGGCAAGGCCATCCGCGCCAGCGAGTCGAAGATCAGCCGTATGGAGACCGGGCAGCGAGGCTTTCGCCGGGACGACCTGCGTGACCTCTTCACCCTGTACGGAGTCACCGACCCGTACCAGCGGGAGATGCTGCTGTCCGTGGCGTTCGGCGAGCGCAGGCCGGGCTGGTGGGACAGCAAGGAGCTTCCGCTGGACGCGGCGGTGGTGATGCGCCTGGAGCAGACCGCGGACCTCATCCGCACCTACCAGCCGTTCGTCATCCCGCCGCTCCTGCAGACCCCGGAGTACGCGGCGGCCGCCTACCGGATGAGCCGGTACCCGGTCCCGCCCCGCCACGTGGAGAGAAGCGTCGAGCAGTTGCTGCGCCGCCAGAAGGTGCTCGCCGGCGCCGACCGGCCCGTGCTGTGGGCCGTGATCGAGGAGCCCGTGCTGTGGCGGCCGATCGCGGGAGTGGAGGCGCACATCCGCCAGCTCATCGCGCTGACCGCCTCGGCCCAGATGAAGGGCATCAGCATCCAGGTGAATCCGATGGGCTCACGGTTCATCCCCGGGTACGGGCCTTTCACGATCTTTCGCCGCGGTTACGGCCGGCCCCAGATGATCGCCGTCCACGGTGAGAGGGAGGAGGTCGCCGAGCGGTCCCTTCGGGAGGAGCACGCCATCACGTTCGACCGGCTCTCGGTCGCGGCCTGCGAGAGCGGCGACACGTCAGCGCTCCTGATGAGGATCTGTGACCGCATTCACGTAATGGACGACCACACACCTTCACCGAAAGGCGCCCCGTGACCCATCCCAGTGACGCATCGCAGGCGAGTGCGGCCCGCATGTATGACGTCATGCTCGGCGGCCAGGAGAACTTCGCGGCGGACCGGGAAGCCGTCAAGATGCTGGTGGCTCATTTCCCGACGGTCCCCGACGCGTGCCGGGCCAACCGCGGGTTCCTGCTGCGAGCCGCCAGGACCATGGCCGACGCCGGTATCGACCAGTTCCTGGACATCGGCTGCGGCCTGCCCACTCCCCCGAACCTCCACCAGGTCGTGCGGAGCGTCCACCCGGATGCCCGCGTGGTGTACGTCGACAACGACCAGACGGTCGTCACGCACAATCAGTCGACGGTGGACCACTCCGGCGTGTTGACGATCCACGGGGACCTGCGCCGGCCGCAGGAGATCCTCGACCACCCCCGGGTGCGGGCCACGCTCGACTTCACCCGGCCGATCGGCGTGTTCACCGTCGCGGTATGGCATTTCGTCACCGGCGACACCGCGCACGACCTCATGGCCCGGCTGCGTGACGCCCTCGCGCCGGGCAGCTACCTGGGGCTGACCCACGCCTGTTCCGACACGATGCCGGAGGACGAGGCGTCCGCCGGGCTGGCGGTGTACGGGCAGACCCGCAACCCGGTCCGGCTCCGCACCATGCGCGAGGTCGGCGAGCTTTTCGAGGGATTCGAACTCCTCGAACCGGGACTGGTCCTGGCGGCGGACTGGCGTCCCGTCGACGGCGACCCGTTCCCCGAGCGCGCGTTCGAGGTCGTCGCCGGTCTCGGCAGGATCCCGCCGCGCTGAACCACCCGCGGGCGAACACCGGGTCCGGCCGCGCCGAACCACCCGTGGGCGAACACCGGGTCCGGCCGCGGCGGGGCCCCGGCCGGTCAGGCGGCCGTCATCGCGAAGTGACGTTTTCAGTCCTTCCGCAGTCCGAGCGTGCCGGCCGCGGCCGCCAGCGCGGCCAGGTGTTCGTCGACCGAGCCGAGCCCCGCCTTCATGGTGTTGACGGCGAGGTGGGTGGCGCCGGCCTCCCGCCACCGGCGGGCCAGGTCGCCCATCTCCTCGGCGTCGCCCGTCCAGCTCACCCGGCCTTCCATGCCGAGCGCCGAGGGGTCGCGTCCCGCCCGCACGGCGGCCTCCTCGACCAGCGCCCTGGCCTCGTCCAGCTTCGGGCCGGGAGGCACCTGCGGGAACCAGCCGTCGGCCAGCCGTCCGGCACGCCGGTACGCCGGAGGCGACTGCGCGCCGAACCAGAGCGGGATCGGCCGCCGCACCGGCAGCGGCGCGAGCCCCGCCCCGGTCACCCGGTCGTAGGCGCCCTCGAAGGTGACCGACCGCTCGGTCCACAGCCGGCGCATCAACTCCACCTGCTCCTCGACGCGCCTGCCCCGGGTGCCGAAGTCCTGGCCGAGGGCCTCGTACTCGACCTGGTTCCACCCCAGGCCCACGCCCAGCCGCAGCCGCCCGCCACTGAGCAGATCGACCTCCGCCGCCTGCTTGGCCACCAGGACCGTCTGCCGCTGGGGCAGGATGACGATCGCGGTGACCAGCTCGAGCGAGGTCAGCGCGGCGAGATACCCGAAGAGGACCATCGGTTCGTGGAACGTCGACTCTATGTCGTAGACGCCCTTCCAGCCCCGGTGAACCTCCGGGTCCGCGCCGACGACGTGGTCATAGGCCATCAGATGCCGGAACCCGAGCTCCTCGGCCCCTTGCGCGTAGGCGCGCACCGCGCCCGCGTCCGCGCCGATCTCGGTCTGGGGAAAGACGACACCGATCTGCATCCATGGCTCCCGTCAGCGGTCGGGCGAACTCACCGACCATCATTCCGCGCACGGCGTCGCTCAACCGCGCGCGACACCGTGGTGGCCTGTCCGTAGGAAAAGATCTACACCTGGAGCGGTACGAGGCGACACGCGTTCCCGGCGCCACCCGTTCAGCGGGCCCGCGGACGTGCTTTCCCGCGGGCCGCCCGGCCGCGCACTCGGCTCACGTACGCGAGACACCTCACGTACGCGAGGCGGGTCCTCACGTACGCGAGGCGGGTCCGGAGCGGCCCGATCGGTCCGGCCCTCCCCGCTCCGGGACGAGGCCGCCGCCGCTCCTAGGATGAGCCGCATGCACAATCTCGAACTCGACCGGCGGGCGAGCGAGGCCTCGGGGAAGGTCACCGCCACCACCGCCACCACCGCCACCGACGGCGCACCGGTCCGCCGGCCGGCGGTCGCCCACCTCGGACGTGACCAGCGGTGGACCCCATGACGGACTTCGGCTTCGTCGCGCTCGGCGACAGCTTCACCGAAGGGGTCGGCGACCCTCTTCCCGACGGCACGTTGCGCGGGTGGGCGGATCTCGTGGCGGCGGATCTCGACGCGCCCGGCTTCGGCTACGCGAACCTGGCCATCCGGGGGCGCAGGTTCGACGACGTCGTCGCGCAGCAGGTCGACGTGGCGATCGCGATGAACCCGTCACTCGTCAGCATCGCCGCGGGCGGCAACGACGCGCTGTGGCGCGGCTTCGACCTGACCACGATGCGCGACCGCTTCGACCAGGTGGTCGCCCGCCTGCGCGCGTCGGGCGCGGACGTGCTGCTCTTCACCTTCCCCGACCTGAGCGTCCGGCTCCCGCTGCCCCACGTGCTGCGGCCCCGCATCGTCGCGATGAACGACCTGGTCACGGAGGTGGCCGCGCGGCACGGGGCCCACCTGGTCGACCTGTTCGGCGACCGGGCGTTCGACGACCACGGACTGTGGAGCGCCGACCGCCTGCACCTCAACCCGCTGGGCCACCGCCGGGTCGCCGACCAGGTCCTGGCCGCGCTCGGCCGCGCCGCCGCCCCTCCCCCGCCCCCTCCCGGCCCGCCCGCGGCCAGACCGGCGCTGCTCGCCGACCTCCGCTGGGCCTCGGCGCACCTCACCCCCTGGCTGCGCCGCCGCCTGACGGGCCGCTCCTCGGGTGACGGGATCCTGCCCAAGCGTCCCGTCCTGACGGGCGGATTCGAGTCGCCGTCCGGCCCGCCCCCGGACCCGCGGTCCGGCTGAGCGGCCCGCCGAGGGCCGCGCACGATCGGCCGGGGGCGGGCCGGGGAGGGCGTGGCCCGGTGAGATCGGCTCTCCCGCGGCGGCGAAGGCTGCCGGATCGATACCGAACCTTGATCACCGACTGTGCCTTTTTAACATGATTTGAGTTAATTCTTATATTTCGCGAGGTATTAACCGGCCATGACCGTCACCGGCGGCGCGCTCGCGGCGGGGAAACGGACGGCGAGGCCCTCCGCGGCCCTGCTCGCCGACCTGCTCGCCGACCTGGCCGTCCGCGCGCTGTGCCAGGAGGCGTGCCTGAGCCCCAAGCCGGGCCTGGCCGACCGCCGTGGGCGCGGCGCGCACGACGACATGGACCTGCCGCTTCTCCTGGCCTCCGCCCGGGCGCTGCGCCCCATGTTCCGCTCCCTCGCCGAGGCGGCGGAGCGGACGTCCGCCGGGATCGAACGCCGGGAGGAGGTGGGCCGGCTCAGCCGCGCGGGCGAGGCGGCCATGCTGCGGACCACCCGGGGGGTGAACACGCACCGCGGGGCGGTGTGGTCGCTCGGGCTGCTCGTCGCCACCGCCGCGGGCGCCGCCGACGAGCGGGAGGCCGCCGGCCGGGCGGCCCGGCTCGCCGCCCTCCCCGACCGGCACCTCCCCGCGAGGGCGCCCTCCCACGGCGAGCGGGCCCGGCGGCGGTACGGGGTGCGCGGCGCTCGCGGCGAGGCCGAGGCCGCCTTCCCGCACGTCGTCGGGGTCGCCCTGCCGCGGCTGCGCCGGGCCAGGGCGGCCGGGCTCCCCGAGGAGGTGGCCCGGCTGGACGCGTTGCTGGCGGTGATGAACCTCCTGGACGACACCTGCGTCCTGCACCGCGGCGGCCCCGAGGGCCTGCGCGTCGTACGGTCCGGTGCCGGGCGCGTCCTGGCAGAGGGAGGCTCGGGCACGGCCCGCGGCCACGCCGCCCTCGCCGAACTGGACGAGCGGTGCGTCGCACGGCGGCTGTCGCCGGGCGGGAGCGCCGACCTGCTGGCCGCCGCGCTCTTCCTCGACATGATGCCGTGGCCGGAGCCCGTCATCCGGGCCGGGCGGAAGGTGCTCCCGTGCGGACGCTGAACCACGGGTTCCCCGCCGACCGGCCGGCCGCCCGGCGAGCACACGTCGGGGTGGCCGGTTCGGGAGATCCGGAGATCCTGATGGCCCAGGAGCGGGCCGCCGCCTCCCGGCGCGTCCGCGAGGCGCTCGCCGCCCGATGGCGGTGACCGCGCGCCCGCACGACCTGCTGCGGCTCTCCCGAGCCGCGGCACTCGGCGGCACGCCCCCGGGGTGGGTACCCGCGTCGATCGCCGCCTGCCCCTGGTGCGTCGTACGGCGGGCACCGCACCCGCCCGGCCTCGTCCCGGTCGGCATCCGCGGGACCGAGCGATGGCAGCGCCACGCCGCCCTGGTTCCCCGCGACGCGGTCGTCCGCTCCGTACCGCCCGAGGAGCTGAGGGGGCGGCCCCGGCTCCCCCTGCTCGCCGTCACCCTCTCCGCCGTCACCCTCCTGCTCGCCGGCGAGCTGGAGGCCGACACCACCTGGGGCCCGATCGGCGGGGTCGGCTTCGAACTGGCCACCGGGCAGCCGGTCACCCACCCCGGAAGCGATCTGGACCTGCTGATCCGGGCACCGCGCAGGCTGGACCGCACCCTGACCACCCGGCTGGCGGCCGTTTTCATCGCCCTCCCCGGTAAGGTCGACTGCCAGCTGGAGACACCCGGAGGCGGGATCTCCCTCACCGAGTGGGTCCGCACCGGCGGCCCCGTCATGGCCCGTACCGACCACGGCCCGCGCCTGGTGGACGACCCGTGGGCCCCCGCATGAGCGTCGCGTTCCGCCACCCGGGCCAGGGCACCCAGCGGCCCGGGACGCTCCACGACCTGCCCGGCCGTCCGGTCGTCACCGCGACCCGCGCCGAGGCCGAGCGGATCCTGCCCGGCTCGTCCCTGCGGGACACCGCCGAGGCGCTGGAGTCCACCGTCACCGCGCGGGTCGCGCTCTGCGTCGCCGGGGTCGCCGCGATCCCCCGGCGTCCCCTCGGCGTCCCCTGTGGCGACGCCACGGGCCGCCTGCCGCGCGACTCCGCCGCCGTCCTCGACGATCTCGCCCGCGGCATCGCCACCACGGTGAGATGGCGCGACGTCATCGCCCCGCTCGGTGAGCCCGGCACGACCCTGTTCGTCCGGACACCCCCGGGGGGACGTCCTCGCCAGGATCGCCCGGGTACCGCTCACCGGCACCCGAAGATCGCCCATCACGTCAAGGAGGAGAAAGATGAGATCCGCACGCACCTGCCGGCGGCTCCGGGAGATCGCACCCGCGGTGGCACTCGCCGCGGTCGCCGCCTCCGCGGTGGCGTCGACGGCGACCGGCACCCAGGCGGCCACGGCCGTCAGGGCGTCCACTGCGGCGCACGGGTCGCCGGCGCTCACGGCCGAGCCGTTGCCCTGCCGGTCGCCGGGCCGCGTCAAGCCCACGGTCGTCCTGGTGCACGGTGCCTGGGCCGACACCTCCAGCTGGAACGGCGAGGTGAGCTCCCTGCAACGAGCGGGCTACGTCGCGCGGGCCATTCCCAACCCGCTCCGGAACCTCACCGGCGACGCCGCGTCCGTCGCCGACTTCCTGAGAACCGTTTCCGGCCCGATCGTGCTCGTCGGGCACTCGTACGGAGGCTCGGTGATCACGAACGCCGCCGCGGGCGTCCCGAACGTCAAGGCCCTGGTGTACGTCGACGCGGCGGCACCCGACGTCGGGGAGACCACCGGCGGGCTCAGCGGCCGCCGCTCCGCCCTCTCCGCCGATCCCGCCTCCCTCTACGACATGGTGTCCTACCCGGGCGCGCCCCGGGGAGCGACGGACCTGTACCTCAAGCAGGACGTCTTCGTCCGCTCGTTCGCCTCGGACCTGCCCAGGGACACCGCGGCGCGCCTGTGGGCCACCCAGCGCCCCGCCTCCACCAGCGCGTTCACGACGCCGTCGAAGGCCGCGGCGTGGAAGACGATCCCCTCCTGGTACTTCATCAGCACCGGCGACCGGATCATCACCCCGTTCTCGGAACGGTTCATGGCCCACCGGGCGCGCTCGAAGGTCACCGAGTTCCCCGGCGGCTCGCACCTGACCCTGGTGTCGCACCCGGACGCGGTGACGGCGGTGATCGGATCCGCGATCTGCTCCGTCCGCTGAGCGGCCGGTCGCCCGATGGCCGTCAAATCCGTCCGCCGGTGGAACGCGGGGAGGTCGCCTCACCGGCCGCGTTCGAGGTCGCCGGCGATCTCGGCGGCCAGCCGCGCGGCGCGAGCGGCGAGAGGCGAGGGAGTGCGGTGGGCCTGGCGCAGCAGGTAGATCTCCCGCGGGGCTATCGGCGGTTGTAACGCGTGGACGCTCAGCGCCTCGTCGGCCGCGGCGCCGGCGGCGTGAATGACGAGCCAGGGAAGGATCACCGAGCCGAGACCGGCCCGGACCATGGAGAGCACGGTTTCGTTGCCGGCGGCGCGGAAGACGATCTCGGGGTGGACGCCGTTGCCGGCGAGGGCCTCCTCGAGCGCCGGCTGCGCGCAGTCGGGTGGCCAGGCGACCATCGGCGCCCCGTCGAGCTCTGCCAGGTCGACATGCCCGTCGGGAAAGCGTCCGCGGGGGGACACCAGGTGGTACGGGTCACGGAGGAGTTCGAGGTGCTCGACGTCGGCGCCGGCGATGCGGTGGTCGTGGAAGAGCAGGTCGACCGCCGACAGGTCCGGGGATCCCGGCTCGTCCTCGGAGAGCCGGATGTCGCAGCCGGGGAACTCCTCGCGGAGCCTGCGGACCAGAACCGGAAGGAGCGTGTTGGACACGCTCTGGAAGGTGCCGATCGTGAGGCGGCCTTCGCCGGCCTTGAACCGCTCGATGGCGGTGCGCATCGCGTCGGCCCTGGCGAGCAGCTCCGCGGCGTGCGTCAGCGTCACCTCGCCGAGCGGCGTGAGCCGGACCCGGCGCGGGCCGCCCGGACGGTCGAAGAGGAGGCCGCCGACCGCGCGCTCGAGGGCGGAGACGTGCTGGCTGACGGTGGACTGGGTGTAGCCGAGCCGCGATGCCGCCCTGCCGAAGGAACCCTCGTCGACGACAGCGGTGAGGGTGACCAGATGTCGAAGCTCCAGGTTCGCCACACCGGCCACGGTACTTCGCCAAACCCGATCATAAGCATCGAGAACCATCGCTTTTCACGATGGAGAAGGAGATCTAGCGTCGATGGCATGCCTGCTAATCACCGATCGGCGTTGTGGGTCCCGCTCTTCGACGAGCTGGCCGACCCTCTTGTGGTGGCACGACTCGCGGCCGAGGCCGAGGAGGTCGGCTGGGACGGGTTCTTCGTGTGGGACAGGCTCACCTGGCCCGCACCGGTCGAGCGGGTCGCCGACCCGTGGATCTCGCTGGCGGCGGTGGCGACGGCGACCGGCTCGCTGCGGCTGGGCCCGATGGTCACGCCGGTCGCGCGCCGCCGGCCCGCGAAGCTGGCCCGGGAGACCGTCTCACTGGATCGGCTCAGCGGGGGCCGGCTGACGCTGGGCGTGGGACTGGGCGGCGACGTCTACGGCGCGGAGTTCGCACGCACCGGGGAGCAGGCCGACGACCGGGTCCGGGCGGAGATGCTGGACGAGACGCTGGGCATCCTCACGTCCGCCTGGTCAGGGCGCCCCGTACGCCACCGAGGACCGCACTACGTGATCGACGATCTCACGTTCCTGCCCGCGCCGGTCCGGCGGCCGCGCGTGCCGATCTGGGCCGCGGGCTACGCGGGTCGCCGCAGACCGCTGCACCGGGCGGCGCGTGTCGACGGGTTCTTCCCGGTCGAGCTGCGGCACCCCGACCAGCTCGCGGAGATCGACGAGACGATCCGCGGCCTGCGCCCCGATCCCACGGCGCCCTACGACATCGCGGTGCCCCTGCCACCCGGTGCCGATCCCGCCGCGTACGTCGCCGCCGGCGCCACCTGGTGCCTGACGGAATTCGAACCGGAGGCGATGACGCTCGACCACGTGCGCGGAGTGCTCAGGGACGGCCCCGCCGTCCCGGCCCCGGAGGAGGTCGCATCCTCATGACCACCGCAACGCGAACGGCGGCCCCCAGGGCGTGCGGCGCGGGAAGGGACTCGTCGTGACCGAACGCATGATCACGGTACGAGGGGTGCGGCTGTGCGCCGAGTCCTTCGGCGACCCGGGCCGGCCACCGGTGCTGCTGATCATGGGGATCGGCACATCGATGCTGTGGTGGGAGGAAGGCTTCTGCCGCGAGCTCTCCGAGGGTGGAAGGTTCGTCATCCGTTACGACCATCGCGACACCGGCCGGTCCGTCACCTACCCGCCCGGGCATCCGGGCTACGACTCAGGGGACCTCGTCGAGGACGCGGTCGGCGTGCTCGACGCCTTCGGAATCCAGGCGGCGCACCTCGTGGGGGCTTCCGCGGGAGGCGCCCTGGCACAACTGGTGGCGCTCGACCATCCCGGCCGGACCAGCACCCTCACCTTGATCAGCACCACGTTCGCCCTGTCCACCCCTCGCGGTCGCGATCTGCCCGGGCCGTCCCGCGAGTTCACCGGGTTCTCGCGGGAGGCACGGCCCGACTGGACGGACCACGAGTCAGTGATCGACCACCTGGTGAGCTACGCGAAGATGCTCACCGGTGGCCGCCGGCCGTTCCCCGAACGGCAGGTCCGCGAGCTGGTGCGAGCCGACGTCGGCCGCGCGCACGACCCCGCCTCGGCGCGGAACCACGACCTCCTCGAGGACGCGCCGCGGGACCGTCCGCCACTCGCGAGCATCCGGGTGCCGACGCTGGTGGTGCACGGTGCCGCGGACCCGATGTTCCCGCTTCCGCACGGACACGCGCTGGCCGAGGAAATACCGGGTGGACGGTTGCTGGTCCTGCCGGACTCCGGCCACGGCGTGGAACGCGCCGACTGGACCGCCCTCGCCTCGGCGATCCGCGAGCACACCGCCGGTTAGTCCCGACGCCGGTTGGCCGAGGGCCGTGAACGGGTGTCAGGCCTGGGCCGGTCAGGACGGTGGTGGCGAGGCCGCATCACGCGACGGCGGTCCCCTCCAGCTCGACCATCAGGGCGGGGATCGCCAGCCGTACCACCCCGAGCATCGTGGTGGGCGGCGCCACCCCGGCGGCGCCCAACCGCGACGCCAGCACGCCGTAGTGCTCGAAGAGCCGATCGACGTCGGTGGTGTGGACGTTGAGCCGGACCAGGTTCGCGAGGGACATGCCGGCCTCGCCGAGCACGGCCTCCAGGTTGTCGAGGCTCAGCGCCAGCTGCGCCGCCATGTCACCGGCGTGCCGGGGCTTGCCGTCGCCGCTCATCGCGGTCTGCCCGGCGCAGTACAGGGTCCGGGTGTGCCCGGAGACGATCTCACCCTGGTTGTAGCCCATCTCCACCGACCACGCCCACGGGTTGACCGCCATTCGCTCCATTGCCACATCAGCTCCATTCGATTCGTCGACATCGCGTACGTCGCCCGGCCCGGTAGCCACCGTCCTTTTCGCGATGTCGATAAGCCTCCCGGCAAATCACGACATCCTGTGTCGTGTATTTCTGTAGGGTTTTCGTATGCGTGCCGACCGATTGGTCTCGCTGGTGCTGCTGCTGCGGCGGCACGGTCGGCTGTCGGCGGCCGCGCTGTCCCGCGAGCTGGAGGTTTCCACCCGCACCGTGCTGCGCGACATCGAGGCGCTGTCCGCGGCCGGTGTCCCGGTCTACGCCGAACGCGGCCGGCACGGCGGTTTCGCGTTGTTGCCCGGTTTCCGGACCGAGCTCACCGGGCTGAACCACGACGAGGCCCTCGCCCTGCTGGTCGCCGGATCGCGGCGCGGCGCGCAGGCGTTCGGCCTCGGCTCGGCGCTCGCTTCGGCGATGCTCAAGGTGGTCGACGCGCTGCCGGAAAGCCATCGGGACACCGCGGCCGGCGCGGCCGGGCGATTGCTCGTCGACCCGGAGACCGACCTGCTCTCGCGTCGGCCGGCCGACGAGGAGGTGTCCGACGCCATAGCGGCCGAGGTCCTGCGCGCGGTGTTCGCCGGGCACAGGCTGCGCATCCACTACGCGGCCGTGGACCAGACCCCGCGGTGGCGCACGGTGGACCCGATCGGCCTGGTCACCGTACGCGACCGGGGCTACCTGCTGGCCACGAGGTCCGGCGCGGACCGCACCTACCGGCTGTCCCGGCTCCTGGCCGCCGAGGAACTCTCCGAGCCCGCGCAGCGACCGGACCGGGTCGATCTGGACCGGGCCTGGCAGGAACGCAGCACCCGGTTCCGGACCGGCGGCGATCAGGTCACCGTGCTGGTACGGGTGGACCCTGCGCGGCGGGAGGACCTGGTGGGCACCGCGCTGGCCGTCCACGCCGAAGAAGCCGACCCGGACGGCCGGCTGCGGCTGGAGGTGACCTTCCAGGATCCGAGACACGCCGAATGGGCGCTGTGGCAGCTCGCCACGAACGCGGAGGCCCTGGCCCCGCAGTGGTTGCGCGACTCCCTGCGCGACCGCGCCACCGCCATCGCCACCCGCTACGGAGTGCCGCCCTGAGAGGTGTCGCCCTCGGTCCGTCACCCGCGCCGAACCCGTTGAGCCGCGGCCGGGAACGACCCACACCGGGGCCGGCGCACCCGGCCCTCCCGGCGTCGCGTGCGCGTACCCGCGCCCGAGGGGGCCGCGACGACGGCGCGGAGCCGGGGACCGCGCCTGGGCGCCGGTGAGCACGGTCCCGCCGGCTCGGTGCCGCGCGGGAAGCGGGGAAGCGGGCCGGTCCCGCGCCCGGAGGCGATGGTCAGTCGGCCGGACGGTAGTCCAGGACGATGGCGCCGGAGCTGAAGGCCGCGGTGCCGGCCGGCTTCCAGGCGGAGGTGGTGACGCCGTCGGGGAACAGCCGCTTGCCGGAGCCGACCACGGCCGGGTGCAGGAAGAGCTTCGGCTCGTCGATGAGCCTGTGCTCGATCAGGTCGCCGCTACCGTAGATCAGCAGGTCCTGGCCGTGCTCGGCCTTGAGCCTGGCGACCTCCTCGGCGACGTCCCCTCGATCACCGTGGCGTTCCACTCGGGGTCGCGCAGAGTGGCCGAGGCGACGTACTTGGGCAGGTTGTTCATCTGCTCGGCCCCGGCGTGCCCTCCATCTTCGGCCAGGCCTGCGACATGCCGTCGCAGGTCTTGCGTCCCAGCAGCAGCGCCCGGCTGGCGTGCAGCCGGCCGCTCTGGAACCTGGCGTGCTCGTCGTTCCAGTACGGGCCGGTCAGGCCATGTCCCAGAGCAGGCGGTAGTAGGCGACGCGCTCCGGGTCGGGGGCGATCCCGTACGCGTCGTACACGACGCCGTCGTAGCCCGGCTCGTAGTTCCACTCCATGCTCCACACCGCGACCGCGAGGTCCGCCCACCGGTCGGCCACGCCGAGCGAACCCAGGTCGACGTGCGCGGCGAACGTGCCGTCGTCGTGCAGCAGGGTGTTGGGGACGCACGCGTCCCCGTGACAGACGACGAGGCGGTCGACGGCGGGCGGCTCGCCGATGCGCGCCCGGGCCGTTGCGAGGTCCAGGTGCCGATGCTCGGGAAACCGGTCGGCCGGCCCCTCGCCGCCGGCGATGCGCTCGTCGGCACGGACGAGCCGCCGGTCGACGCTCCAGTCGTACGGGCACAGGTCGACGGGCAGCGCGTCGTGGAGCAGGCGCAGCCCCCGGCCGATCGCGGCCGCCGCGGTCACCGGGTCGACGCTCCACCGGGGATCCACCGCCGAGAGGCCGGGAACCGCCTCCGTGACCAGCCACGCGCCGTCGGCGTCCGTGCCGTGCTCGACGACCCGCGGGACGGTCGCCCATCGCCGCGCCCAGATCAGCCGCTCCGCCTCGCCGGGGAGGTCGATCTCCGGGGTGCCCGCGGAGACCCACTTGACGTATCTGGTGGCACCGTGCCCGCCTTCGAGGCGGAACGTCAGGCCGCCGAGCTCGTTGCGCCACACCGGGGTGACGGTGTCATCACCGGCGAGCGCCGCGACGACGCCCGGGACGGCCACGGGGCCGGTCGGGATCTCTGAGATGACAGGACGGCTCATGAGAACCTGATCCTCCTGGAGGAGCGGTGCCGGTGACAAACGGGTTTCCGAGCCGGTGAAGGCCCGCCGCGGAGAACCCCCGCAGAGGACCTTCCGGAGAGGACCCATCGTTGAAGGCCTGCCGGTGAAAGCCCGCCGGTGAAGGCCCCCGGAGAGTGCCCGCCGGTGAGGGCGAGGCCGCGCCGCCTCGGCCGCCGGAGGATCCGGCGCCGGAGGTCCCGCGCGTCTTCGCGGGCGGGACGTGCGCCCTCTCCCCTGGCCCGGCCCCCTGCGGTACGTCGAACCCGGCGGAGAAGCCCGCGGAGAAGCCGGTGCCGTGAGCGGCGCGAAGCCCGATCCATGATTCCGGCTTTGACCGCTCTTAAGCTGCGGCGCCCCGGGGGGTGGGTAGGAACAGGGGAGTCCTCGGGCGCACGGGTCCGGGTCTCTCCCCGAACATCGCGAGGAGGACCTCATGAGCACGCGACCACAGCGGGCGACGGCGCCCGTCCGGGTGCCGGCCGGTGCCTCCGACGAGGGGGACGGCATCGTCGTCGGTGCGGGCCCGGTCACCGTCGACGTCTACATCGACTTCCTGTGCCCGTTCTGCAAGACGTTCGAGCAGACGTCCGGGCCGACACTGAACGGGATGGTGAGGGAGCGGGCGATCAGCCTGGTGTGTCACCCGATGGGCTTCCTGGACAGGCTGTCGACCACCCGGTACTCCTCCCGCGCGTCGGCGGCCTCCGGTTGCGCCGCGGACGGCGGGAGATTCGTCGAGTACACCCGCGCTCTCTTCGCCGGCCAGCCCCCCGAGGAAGGACCGGGACTCACCGACGACGAGCTGATCGAGCTCGGCGGCCCGGCCGGGCTCACCGGCCCGGCGTTCGGCGAGTGCGTGCGCGACGGCGCCTACCTCGGCTGGACCGCCTACGTGACGCGGAAGGCCATCGAGCGGGGGGTGAGCGCCACGCCGACCGTCCTGGTCGAGGGCACACCCGTGCCGGCGACCCCCGAGGCGATCGTGGCCGCCGTGACCGCCGCCGCCCGCTGACCCCTCCCCTGGAGGGGGCGGCCCTGGCCCCCTGCCCCTCGCTCTCCTCATTCCCGGCTCCCGGCATTCCCGGCTCCCGGCCGGAGGTCTGGGTGCACGGCGACCTGCTGCCGGGCGACCTGCTCGTCGTCGACGGCCGCCTGCCCGCGGTCATCGACTTCGGCGGCCCCAACGTGGGCGATCCCGCGTGCGATCTCCAGCCCGCCTGGAACGTGTTCGCGGGTGACAGCCGCCTGTCACCGGGACCCGATGCCATCAAGGATGGAAAAGGCGACTTAATGCTGAAATGGCATAAACTTGCCTCGTGGACGTCCTTGGAGCCTGGAGAGCGTTCGTCAACGTGAGCGATCGAGGAAGCTTCACGGAGGGTGCGGCGGCCACGCGCGTGCCGCAGTCGGTCGCGAGCCGCCGGATCGCCGCCCTGGAGAAGCACCTCGGGGAGCGGTTGTTCGATCGGTCGTCGCGCGGGGCGATGCTCACGCAGTTCGGCCGCGACATGCTTCCGTCGGCGAAGCGTCTCGTCCGCCTGGCCGACGACATGGAGCACGAGGCGGAACGGGCCAGGCTCAATCCCCTGCGTCTCGCCGTTCCCGACATCTGCACCGTTCGCGACCTCGCGCACCTCGGCGCGGAGGCCCTCGGCAACGACATCCACCTCGACTTCCATGCCGCCGCCCCGGCCGAACGGGCGGAACTCGTCCGATCTCGCGAGGTTCGCGCCGCCCTCACGGTGACACCGCCCGGCGACGCGACCTGGTCCGTACAGCTGGGCCTCGCCGGCGCCACGGATCTCCCGGTGGCAGCCGTCTACGTCGAGACCCTCCGGGCCGGCCGCGCCGCGCGGTCGTCGCGAAGAAGCCGGATCTGGATCCAGCCCGAGGACGACGTCCCCCACATCCGCGACCGGATGTTCCGGATCCGGGACGCCGTCGGCCTCCAGCCCGCGCAGGTCGTCGTCGCGGCCACGCTCACCTCCGCCGCGGCGGAGGTCTTCGGCTCGGCGGATCTCCTCCTGTGCTCGGTCCGGCAGGCCGAGGAGCTCGGGCTACACTGGCGCCCGATCGGCGAGGTCCACCTCGCCCGCGGCTTCGAGGTGTCGGCCGCCGTCGGGGACGACGCGGAGCGCGTCAGGACCCGGCTGTGGCACGCAATCGCCCGCTGTCTCGGCGCGCGCGAACAGGACGGAGGGACACCATCAAGGTCGAGAGCCTGATCCGCGAACTCCGGCGGACGCTCGACGACGCCGGGCTGCGCGGATCGTTCCTGGTCCGGGACCTGCACTCCGGTGACGAGGTCGGCATCGAGCCGGACCTCGAGTTCCCGATCGCCTCGCTCGTCAAGGTTCCGCTCGCCATCGCGACGCTCGAACGCATCCGGAAGGGCGAGCTCGACGGCTCCACGCAGATCCTCGTGCGGCCGGGCGGGATCACCACTCCGGGACCGACCGGGCTGAGCAGGTTCCGGCATCCGGCCAGGATCGCCGTCGACGACCTGCTCTACCTCAGCACCTCCCTGAGCGACAACACCGCGGCGGACGCGCTGTTCGCCCTCACCCCGCCCGCCGAGGTCTCGGCGGTGCTGCACGGGCTGGGGCTGCGCGGCATCACGGTCCGCCACACCATCCAGGAACTCGTCGACACCCCGGTGGAACGCCTCGACCCGGCCGACGCCCACCTCGCCCACTTCCTCGCCATCGAAGCGGGGACGGCCGGGCGGGGGCATCGGATCCCGCAGCTCGACGTGACGCGCGCGAGCTCGGGGTCCGCGCGAGCGTTCATCGACCTCCTGCGAGCACTGTGGAGGCCGTCCGCGATCGACCCGGGCGTCGCCGAGCGCGTGCGGGGCCTCATGGCCGACAACATCCTGCGGCACCGGCTGGCACCCGATTTCACCTCCGACGCCTCGAAGTGGTCCTCCAAGACCGGGACGCTTCTCAACCTCCGCCACGAGGTCGGCGTCGTCGAGCATGCCGACGGCCAGGTCTTCGGCGTCGCCGTGCTCACCGAGTCCCGCGTGCCGGCCGCCAGCCAGCCCGGAGCCGAGGCGCTCATGGCACAGGTCGCGCGCACCCTCCGCGATCGGCTACGCCACATGTGAGCCGCCGGACCCCGTGTGCCCGGGCCGGGGCGATACCGCCCGGCCCGGGCACACGACCGGCGGATGCCGGACGGCCGGTCAGGGGTTCTTGACGATCGGCTCCTCGGCCGGCTTGTGGTCCGGCGCGCCCGCCGGTTCCTGGTCCGGCTTGACGATCGGCTCCTGGCCCACCTTGTGGTCCGGCTTGCCGGTCCGCTCCTGCTCCACCTGGTCGGCGGGCGGGGCCGTGACCGTCACCGGGGTGCCGAAGTCCCCGAAGTCCAGGACGTTTCGCTGGCCGGTGTCGCCGAAGACGACCTCCAGACGCCGGACCCGCCCCTGGTCGTCCACGCTCACGGCTCCGGTGATCTCCACCGGCCCGCCGGCGATCCCCTTGAAACCGGGCTCGCCCGCGTCCTCCAGCGAGAACGTGAACCTCTGGCCGGTCCAGCCCTGGCCGGAGGCGGAGCCGTCCTCACGGACCTCGGTGGCCGAACGGAGTCGTTGCAGGGCCGCCTGAGGGTCCAGCGGAGCGAGCTTGACCAGGGCGACGGCCTGCGGAGCGCTCCTCAGCTCCGCCTCGACGCGCGGAGAGACCGTCCACTTCCCCTCGCGCTGCTGCCGGACGTACATCAGGTCGCCGACGAACCGGGTTTCCGCCCCGTCCCCGGCCCTCGTGATGACACCCACGCGCTGGGCGGGGTCGAACGCCCCGTCGAACGTCTTGGCACCGCTGGTGCCGTGAATCCGGTAGCTCTCCCGGCTGGTGTTCTCGGCCGCGGCGGCCACCTGGGCCTGCGCCGAGGACTGGCCCACGGGCAGGAGCAGCGCGACCATCCCCACCGCCGCCGCGGCGGCCAGCGAGGCGATCGGGGCCAGGACCCGGGCCGGGCCGCGCCTCGGCGCCGCCGGTGCCGGCATCGCCGGCATGAGGTCGATGCCCGCCGGCCGATCCTCGGTGGCCCTGACGAGCAGTGCGCGCAGTTCCTTCTCGTTCATGAACGGCTCCTCGTGTCGGTGTCTCACCGGATCCCACTCCCCTCCGCCTCGGTTCGGTTGACCATCGTGTCCGGCGAGATCATCCGGCGCATCGCCCGCAGACCGCGATGCGTGTGGGTTTTGACCGTTCCCGTCGAGCAGCCCATCAGCTCGGCGACCTCCGTTTCCGACAGGTCCACGAAGAAGCGCAGTACCAGAGCGGTCCGCTGCCTGACCGGCAGCCTCGCCAGCGCGTTCCGGACGTCCTCGGCCACCGCCCGATCCTCCCCCGCGTCCCCGGGGCCGGGCAGATCGGGCAGTTCGGCGCGCGGGATCTCACGGCGCCATCGAGCACGCCACCAGGATCGATAGGTGTTGACCAGGATGCGGCGCAGATAGGCGTCCGGCTCGCTGCTGGTGTCCAGCCGATGCCACACCCGGTACAGCTTGCCGAGGCAGGACTGCACCAGGTCCTCGGCCGTGTGCCAGTCGCCGGTGAGCAGGACCGCCGTTCTCAGATGGTGGTCTCCCCGATGTCGCACGAAGTCCACGAAATCCGCGTCCACCCGGTCTCCTCTCGTCGGTGAAAGCCACCCCTGACACTCCCTGAGCCACGCCCCGGGTTGACCGGAAGGTCATGAAGTATCCAGAGATTTCCGCTAGGCGCGGCAATCACCCCGAGCAAGCGGCCCGGCGAACGGCGGCATCGCTCCCCCGGCGACGCGAAACCGCCCCGGCGGGACGGTTTCGCCTTCGCCCTTCAGGCTCGGAAGGGCCCTCGGTTCACCCGCCGGTCGTCCCTGCCACGACGGGTGCGGACGCGTCCGGCGCCTTCGCCGGGTCCTCGGCGGCATCGGCTCGGGAACGTTCCCGGCCGGGGGGACGCTCGACCGGGGTGATGCCGCACAGGCCGGCGACGGTGTCGAGGGGGACGTCGGCGGCGACCGCGCGGACCAGCAGGGTCTCCATCCCGCGCAGCAGCGCGTACACCGTGGTCCGGGGCAGGTAGGCGGTGTCGGCCAGCAGGTGGAGCTCGCAGGCGTCCCTGGCCTGGCCGGTGATGAACTGGACCGTGGTGGCGTCCACGTGCTCCCAGGAGCCGGCCGGGGAGAAGGTGGTCCGCGCGGTGAGGGCGGCGATCGCGGCGGGATCTCCCGGCGGCTCCACCGCGGGCAGGTCGGGCCAGTCACCGCCGCCCCGCGTGTCGTTGAAGTAGGCCGACAGGTCGATGGGCCCGCCCCGTTCGCGGCCGAGCTCCTCGCGCATCGCCATCAGCCTCAGCGGTTCGTAGAGCGCGTGGCGGTAGGCGGTCAGTGCCTGGCGGTGCCCGGTCCGGGTGGCCTCGGCCAACGTCCCCCCGGGCGGCAGATCCAGCGTGAAGATCCCGTCCTGGGCGGCCGGGCCCACCAGCACACCGATCCGCGGATCATGCCGGTTGGCCGCGATGAGCTGCATCACCACCCGGCGATGCCCGGTCAGCGCCGACAGCAGCACCGCGCTCGCCGTGGTCAGCACACTGGCCGAGCTCACCCGCCGGCGCGCCGCCAGCACCTCCGCGGCCACCCCCAGCGCCACCGACTCCATCCGCACCCGGATGAACCGCGGCTCCTCCGCCACCACCGGCGGATAGTCGAACATCGAGCGAGGCGCCTCCTCCAGCACCGCCCGCCAGTGCCGGAACGCCCGCTCCCCCCGCTCGGCCCCCGCCCCCTCCCGCTCGAAAAGCGCCTGGTCCATCGGCTGCCACCCCGGATCGGGCCCCTCGGTCCCGGCCAGCAGCGCACGCCAATCGGCCGCCAGCAGATCCAGCGCGCCCCCGTCGGCCGCCAGGTGCGACACCCCGAACGCCACCGCCCGAGGCCGCCCCTCCACCGTCACCACCGCGCATCGCACCGGCAGCTCACCCGCGTAGTCGAACACCTCCGCCGCCAAACCGCCGGCCACCTCCCTGGCCACCGCCATCGGCCTGGCGTCCCCGCCCTCGACCACCTCGACCACCAGCCGCCCCGAACGCGCCACCTGCTGCACCACGCCATCGGCACCCGGCCGGAAATTCGTCCGCAACGTCTCGTGCCGCTCGAACAACCGCCGCACCGCCCCCAGCACCACATCAAGATCACGCCTGCCGTACACCGGCAACGTCCAGGGCATGTTGAAATAGGGATCATCACCACCCCGCCACGTGGTCAGCCGCCAGATCGACGCCTGACCCCAGGTCAACGGAGCCACCCCACCCCGCGCACCGGCGAACTCCACGACGACCGCACGCCGCGGCAGCCCGGCCACCGCCACATCCGGCCCGGACGGCGGCCGTACCCGTGCCTCCGGGGCCGGATCGTCGATTCCCGCCCGGGCCGGTTCGAGATCGGATCGCGGAGAAATCACGCCGTCGGAATCCACGCCACAAGGCTGATCTTCCCGAACCATGGTGTCAACAGGTGTTCCGGCAGCTGGACCGCCGTTTCGCCCCTGCGGGATCCCGGTCTTCGCGCGGGCCCGAGGACGCCCGGCCATCCGGTACGAGAAGCGATCGATCCGTCCCGCACGGTGTTCCCGCGACCGGCGCGAGAGGCGATCGATCCGTCCCGCGCGGCGCCGCCGTGAAGAGAGATTATGGTGTCCTAGGTGAGCCATCCGCCATATTTGGGGAGATATGTCCGATTTTAGGGTCGACAGCGCCCCGGCGACTCCTGTCACCGTGCTGCTCGTCGAGGACGACGCGGTGATCCGCAAGACGGTCTCGATGGCGCTGGAGCGCTACGGCTACGAGGTGTCCGTGGCCGGCGACGGCCTGACCGGCCTGGAACTCTTCCGGGACGGGCGGCACGATCTCCTGCTGCTGGATGTGATGCTGCCGAGCCTGGACGGCATCGGGCTGTGCCGCAGGGTCAGGGAGTCCAGCACGGTCCCGATCCTGATGATGTCCGCGCGGGGTGACGCGCTGGATGTGGTGTCGGGCCTGGAGGCCGGGGCCGATGACTACGTCGTCAAGCCGGTCGACACGTCCGTGCTGGTGGCCAGGATCCGCTCGCTGCTGCGCCGGGCCACCTTCGCCCCGGCTCCCGGGCACGCGCCGGAGCCCGTCTCCGGCGGTGACCTGGTCTTCGGCGATCTGACCATCGACACCGGCGGCCTGGAGGTGCTCCTGGCCGGTGAGCCGGTCACGCTGGCCCCCACCGAGCTGCGGCTGCTGCTGGAGTTCGCGGCACATCCGGGAATCGTGCTGGACCGGCACACGCTGTTGCGCGACGTCTGGGACTACGGGTGGGACGGTGACAGCCGCGTGGTCGACCTGTGCGTGCAGCGGCTGCGCAAGAAGATCGGCGCCGATCGGATCGAGACGGTCCGCGGGTTCGGCTACAAGCTGCGGCGCTGAGATGGGACACGCCGTCGCCCGGCCGGCACGCGGGCTGCCGAGCTGGAGGTCGCTGCGCTGGAAGATCGCCGCGCTGGTGACCGTGGCCTCCTGCGCGGTGGCGCTGGCCGTCGGGATCCTGGTGCATCGGAGCACCCTCGATCGTTCCATGACCATGGGCAGGGGTCAGGCCCTGACCGCCCTGGTGTCCGCGGTGGACGACCACCGGCGCCCTGGCGGCGCCTGGACCGGCGAATCCGACCCGGAGCGCATCCCGCCCATGCTGCTCCAGCAGGTCAGGAGCACCGGGCAGGCCGGCACCTGGTACGACGACCGTAATCCGGACATCCCCTGGATGTGGGCGGCCGAGCCCGTCGGCGACCAGGTGGTGGCCGTACAGATCGACATGGGCGTCGAGCTGCGCAGCCGGCAGGCGCTCGACCGGCACATCGTGATGGCCGCGCTGGCCACGCTCGGGGTCGTCGTACCCTCCGCGGCGCTGGCCGCCGAGCTGCCCAGCCGGCGGCTGAGGCGGGTGGCCAGGACCGCGCGGCGTATCGCGGACGGCGACCTCAACGCCCGGACCGCGGAGGGCGGCCGGGGCGGTGACGAGATCACCGAGATCTCGGCCACCGTCGACTCGATGGCGGACAGCCTGCGGGAGCGGCTGCTGAGCGAGCAGCGCTTCACCGCCGACGTCGCCCACGAGCTGCGCACCCCGCTGATGGGCCTGGTCACCTCCGCCGAGTTGCTGCCGGAGGGTGAGGTCACCGACCTGGTCAGGGACCGGGTGCGGGTGCTGCGGGCCCTGGTGGAGGACCTGCTGGAGATATCCCGCCTCGACGCGGGCGCCGAACACGCCGATCCCAGGCCCGTGGCGCTGGGCGACGTCGTCGAGGACTGCCTGGCCAGGACCGGGCTCCAGGCGCGGCTCACGGTCACCGGGGCCGCCGGGAACACGGAGGCCGAGACCGACCCGCGCCGCCTCGACCGGATCCTCGCCAACCTCGTCGCCAACGCCCACCGCCACGGCCGCGCACCGGTCGAGGTCACCGTGGACGGCACGACGATCGTCGTGCGCGACCACGGCCCCGGATTCCCCGGCGTCCTCCTGGCGGAGGGGCCGCAGCGCTTTCGCACCGGCACGGCCGAACGCGGTCGCGGCCACGGCCTGGGACTCACCATCGCCCTGGGCCAGGCTCAGGTGATCGGCGCCACCCTCACCCTGGCCAACGCCGCGGACGGCGGCGCGGTCGCCACGCTCCGCCTTCGAGACCTCGAAGGCTCCTGAGGTCTCCGCGTTCTCTGCGGCCTCCACGGCTTCCGAGGAGACGCGCGGCCTCCGGGCCGATACACACCCGATGCACAGCTGAGCGACCCCGGATACGCGGTCCCGGCGGCGTGGACATCCGCACCGCCCAGGGTGGCCGGTGCGCGCGACCGTCGCGCGCCCGCCCCCTGGAGGTGCCCGCCCCATGCGCTCTGCCCGTACCCGCGGTGTCCCGGAAGAAGCCGGCGGTGTGCCGCGACAAGAGCGGCCGCACCCGGATGAGCCGGCCTCGGCGCACCGTGCCGGCGGATCGCACGGCGGGCGGCCGCCCGCCGACGCGCCGGAGCCGCTCACCGGCGCCGCGGACCCGGGCAGGACCCCGCGGCAGCCGGGGTCCGCGGGCGGCGAGGGTCCGGAGCGCGCGCGCTGGGCCGACGTGGCCAAGGGCGTGTGCATCCTGCTCGTGGTGCTCTGGCACGTCGTCGTGAAGCACTACCTGCGGATCGACTGGGGGGTGTCGCCGCCGATCCCGGGGGCCTGGGGCGCCCTGACCGAGCAGCTGCTGCCGCTGCGCATGCCGCTCTTCTTCACCATCTCCGGCATGTTCGCCGTCGGCGCGGTGACCCGGCCGTGGCGGGTCGTACGCCGCTCGAAGGTGGGCCGGTTCCTCTACCTCTACGCGGTGTGGCTACTGATCCACACCGCGGTCCTGGCGCTCGTGCCGTCCTTCGACACCGCCCGCGCCGACGACGTCGCCGATCTGCTGGCCCAGCTGACGATCACGCCGTCCAACCTGTGGTACCTCTACGCGCTCGCCCTGTACTTCGCCCTGGCCAAAGCCGCGCGCCGCGTCCCGGTCGTCCTGGTGCTGGGGGGAGCGCTGGTGCTGTCGGCCGTGGCGTCGGCCGGGCTGCTGGAGACGCCGGGCAACCGCGGCGGCCTGTACCAGAACCTCGTCTTCTTCCTCGCCGGGCTGTACCTCCGGCCGTTCGTCGAGCGGCTGGCCGCCACCGCGGGCTGGGGGCGCCTGGCCCTGACCGGCGCCTGCTACGCCGGGGGCCTGGCGGCGGTCGCGATGACCGGCGCCCGGGCCTGGCCCGGCGTCTGGCCGGTGGTCTGCGCCGTCGCGACGGCCTTCGGCGTGACGGCCGCGGCACTGCTCGGCCGCCGCGCCACGCTCGGGAACGCGCTGGCGAGGCTGGGGCGCCGTACCCTGCCCGTCTACGTCATCCACATGCCCCTGCTCGCGCTGCTGCACCTGGTCCTCGTGCCGCCGCTGTCGACCGGCATGGACGGCGGGCTGCGGATCGTGCTCGCCGTCGTCGAACCGGTCGTCCTGACCGCCCTCGTGGTGTGGCTGTGCCTGGCCTTGCACCGGTTGCTGCTGAAGCTGCGCGCCACCTGGCTGTTCGATCTCCCCCGCCGCGGCTCGCGGGGCCGCCGGACGGGCGCCGGACAGCCGGCGAAGCACCGGCTCCTCTGGAGGAGCGCCGGCTATCCGGCGGAGCGGGCCGGCGAAAGGCCGTACATGTGGCGCAGCCCGAACGGGGGCGCCGGCGGCAGGGGATCGGCCCTGCCGGGAGGATCGGCCTGGAAGGACCGGAGCAGGTAGGCGACGAGCCTGCGCGATGCCATGAGCGCCTCCTCGGCGGATTCGGCGACGATGCCGCTGTTGGCCATGAGCAGCAGCACGAGGTCCGCCGGCTCGAAGTCGGCGCGCAGCCGTCCGGCGTCCTTGGCCCGCCGTGTCAGCTCGGCGAAGCCCCGCTCGGCGCGGACGCGTTCCCGCTCGTGGTCGACCGCGTCGGGAAAAGCCGTCAGGAACGCCGCGGTGAATCCCCGGTCGGCGGCCTGCATGGCGCACACCTTCTCGATGACCGTACAGAACCCGTGCCACGGGTCGGGATCGGCGAGGGCCTCGTCGACGACCGACACGCACGCCTCCATCTGGTCGGCGAACACCTCGGTGATCAGCGACTCCCGGGTGGGAAAGCGCCGGTAGAGCGTGGCCACCCCGACACCGGCCCGGCGGGCGATGGCGGCCATCGGCACGCCGAGCCCGAGCGTGGCGAACGCCTCGCGGGCGGCCTCGAGGATGCGGTTGCGGTTGTGCAGCGCGTCCACGCGGAGCCCGGACGTGTCCGCGGGACGCGGCATCCGAGAGGAATGGATAGACATGTTTCTCACATTATCTCAAATGGAGCACCCTTTCCGTTTAGCCGGTTAGCCTGGCGATACGTGGAAATCGCCGCCCACTTTTCCCAGGTGTGCGGAGTTCGTCCTGGGTTGGTGACGGCCGTCGCGGCCGCGGGAACACGACGGTGGGCACGGCCCGCACCCTCGTCCGATCAGCGAGGTGCCCGGGCGCGATGACCCCTGCCCGCATGCCCTCGCGACGCGCCGCCAGGACCCGGCCGACATCACGACCATGCGCAAGCCCGGCGACCGGCCGGACAGATTGGACGACGAGGACAGTGACTGAGATGCGCGCGGCCCGGTACGACAGGTACGGACCGCCGGAAGTGCTGTACGAGGGCACGTTGCCCAAACCGGTCGCGGGGCCGGGTGAGGTTCTGGTGCGCGTGCACGCCGCCGGCGTGAACGGGGGCGAGCTCCTGGGCAGGGCGGGGAAGATACGCCTGGTCACGGGGCGGGGCTTCCCGAAGGGCACGGGAATCGACTTCGCCGGCGAGGTCGCCGTCCTGGGCTCCCCCATGTCCGGCCTCAGGGTGGGCGACCGGGTGTGGGGGACGCTGCCCCGGGCGTCCTTCGGAAGCGCCGCCGAGTTCGTGGCCGTCCGCCCCCGGCAGCTCGCCCTCGCCCCGGCGGGGCTCGACCCGGCCCAGGCCGTGTCCCTGCTCGCCGGAGGCACGACGTCGATCACCGCCCTGCGCGACAAGGCCCGCCTCAGGGCGGGCGAACGGCTGCTCGTGCGGGGCGCGAGCGGCGGGGTCGGCAGCGTCGCCGTCCAGCTCGGGCGGGCGTACGGCGCCCACGTGACCGCGCTCGCCGGGGCCGGGAACCTCGACTTCGTACGGGACCTCGGCGCCCACGAGGTCTTCGACTACGCGACCACCGGACCGGCCGACCTCGGCCCCTTCGACGTCGTTCTCGACACCGCGATCGGCACCGAGCTCGGCGCCTTCCGCCGGCTCCTGGCACCGGGAGGACGGATGGTGACGATCACCTTCGACTCCCGGCACATCCTCTCGTCCCTGTCGTACATCCTCGCGTCCACCGTGTTCGGTTCGCGGCGCGTGCGGTTCTTCAGTGGAAACCCCACCCACCGGCTCTTCGCCGACCTGACCCGGCTGGTGGAGGGCGGGGCCCTGCGGCCGGTCGTCGACACGATCCATCCCCTCGCCGACATCGCCGAGGCCCACCGGGCACTGGAGGCCGGCGGCGTACGCGGCAAACACGTCATCCGCATCGGGTGAGCGGAAAGGCCCCGCCGCCGGTGCCGGGCGCGGCGGGGACCTTCGACGGCGGGACCTCCGACGACGCGCGGTCAGGCGCGGCGCAACCCGACGTACTGGAGTTCGGCGAAGGCGCCGACCAGGAGAGCCTGGGCGAGAACGAAGGCGACGCCCAGCGGGTTGGGATCCACCCAGCCGGTGAACAGCAGCAGGACGCTGTCCACGGCCCACAGCGCGTTGACGGCGATCAGTGCCCAGACGCCTCCCCTGGGCGGCACCGGACGGCCGGCGAGATAGGCGACGAACGCGGTGAACGGCAGCAGCCCGATCCCGGCCCAGCGAAGCAGCGGCTCGGGCAGGGCGAGCAGATCGGCCAGCGGCGCCGCCGCGACGGCCAGGCCGAGCGCGAACCCTCCGGTGAGGAGGGCGTCCGTCCACAGCACGCGGGTGAGCAGAGGGGTACGGGAGGTGAGGGTGGTCGTGCTCATCGATGTCTCCTTCGCCGAGGGCGCGGGCTTCCGGCTTCGCGGAAGGCGTCGGGGCTTCCGACACGCTCAGCACACCGCCTCACCCGCTGCCATCTGCAGACATGGCACTGCCATTCACTGCCAGTTCTCCCGGCGAAGATCATCCGCGACGAGTTTGGCCGCCGCGTTCTGCCAGTTGTAGAGCGTGCGTTCGGGAACATCGCGGACGAACCAGTCGAACGCCTGCCGCTCGGCCGCGGCGAGCCCGCCGCGGCCGGCCCCGCGCCGGTAGGGACGCAGCCCCCGGACGTATGGGAAGTACAGGACGTTGTAGAACCGCCACTCCTCGCTGGTGCCGAACTCCCCTTCGCGGGGCTTGAGCCGCTGGATGCTCTCCAGCAGCAGGTGCTTCAGCTCGGCGGCCCGCTCCAGCGGGCTGTCACCGGCGACCCGCGCCCCGATCACCGGCAGGTTCGCGAGCGGGCTGCTGGCGAGCTTGCCCAGATCCCCGTAATTGGCCAGGGCGCGCCGCGTCAGCCGTACGAACTCGGCCTCGTCCGGCGGCGGCGGACCCTGCTCGCGACGCGGCAGCGCCTCGGACGTCTCGCGCAGCTCGGCCCGCTCGCGGCGGATCCGCGGATCACCGGGAAAGGCGATCCTGTCCAGCGCCCGGTGCACCGGACCGGCCAGCGTCTGTACGGCGACGGCCACCGCGATCACCCCGAACAGCAGCGCCGAGAGGGCGGGAGCGGGCCCGCCGAGCGCGACGGCCAGCGCGACCTGGCCGCCGGACGCGACGGCCACGACCGCCGCCCCCAGCAGGGACCGCAGCATGTCGCGCCAGAGCGCCTCGCCCGCCTGGAACGCGCTGGACATCGCGATGGCCACGCCTAGCAGGACCATGTCCACGTCGACGGCGATGACGGAGAGCAGGCCGGGCGGGCCGAACAGCGGGAACATGAGCAGCGCGGCCCCCAGCCCGAAGAACAGCGTGGCGACCGCCGCCAGCCACCCGGCCCGCGGCGGCCTGGCCCGCACGAGCAGCACCAGCACCCCGGCCAGCGGTCCCAGCAGCAACACCCCGATCACCACCCGCGCCGCGAGGTTCTCCCCCGGCCCCGGGCCGGACGCCGCCAGCCACGCGAACGCCACGAGCGTGAGCGGGACGAGCCCCCTGGACCAGGCCCGGTCCAGCCGCTCGCCGCGGGGAACGAGGGTCAGCACGGCCCCCGTCCACAGCAGCGCCGGCAGGTGGACCAGCATGAGCTCGACCGCGCCCAGCACCTCCGCCGCGGGCCCCGGTACGGCGGTGAGCACCTGGGCGATCGCGAGCGCGGCACCGTAGGCCAGCAACCCCAGACCGGCCCGCCGCGGCCCGCGCTCCCGGGGATCCCGCGCGATCACGTAACACCCGAGCCACCAGGTGAGCCCGAACACGGCCGCGACAGCGAAGAGCATCCCGCCCCCTTTCCGGCCGCGAGCGTACCGGCCGCGCGTTCCGGCCCTGTCACCAGGTGAACGGGAATCCGCGCGGGGTCGCTGACGCCCGTCTCAGCGGATCCGCGACTCGATGCCGTCCAGCAGGTAGTCCAGCCCGGTGGTGAACACCGGGTCCCAGTCGTTGCCGATCGGGGACCCGTGCGCGGCGAGAGTCGGATACAGCTCGCTGCGCGTCAGCACGTGCAGGTCGGCGGCCCGCTTCCACTCTGCCTCGCCGTACCCGGCCCCGGCGACCTGCATCGTCGCGGAACCGATGACGTAGTTGGCCAGGGCGTACGCGGCGGCGGTCAGACGCGGGCCGGTGAGACCGGCCCCCGCCAGCACGGCGTGCAGGTGTTCGGTGCGGGCCAGGACGTTGGGGCCCAGCAGGGGGCGGTCCAGCACCCTCACCGACCACGGGTGGCGCAGCATGGTGGCGCGCCACTCGGCGATCAGAGCGGTGACGTCGTCGCGCCACGCGCCCTGTGGCCCCGGCGGGACGGGCACCTCGCCGAACACGGCGTCGAGCGCGAGGTCCAGCACGTCGTCCTTGGTCTCGACGTGCAGGTAGAGCGTGGTGGCGGCGGTCCCCAGCCGCTCGGCGAGCCGGCGCATGGTCAGCCGGTCGGCCCCCTCCTCGTCCAGCAGTTCCACGGCCGCCGCCACGATCCGCCCGAGGGTGACCACCGGCTCGGCCCGGCCCGCGCGCGGGGGGCGCAGCCACACCCCCGGCGCCGCCTCACCGCTCTGGCGCCGCGTTCTCCTGCCCGGCGTAGCGCTCACGCTTCTCCGATCCCCGCCTCGTCCACTCCGGAGATCTTAATGGCTTGAGAAGCGGGGTAATCAATGTTCATAGTGTATGACCAATGTTCTAACTGCGGTTTCTCTCCATCACGAGGAGACCGCCGCCTTCGAGGAGACGCGACCGTGGGACATGTCGAGGCCGACGAGCTGACCTACGTGCTGCCGGACGGGCGGCTGCTGCTCAACGAGGTGTCCTTCCGCGTCGGCGACGGCGTCACCGCGGCACTGGTCGGTCCCAACGGCGCGGGCAAGACCACCCTGATACGGCTGATCGCCGGCGACCTCTCCCCCTCCGCCGGGCGGATCACCGCGTCCGGCGGGCTCGGCGTGATGCGCCAGTTCATCGGCGGCCTCCGCGGCGGCCTGACGGTAGGCGAGCTGCTGCTGGCGGTGGCCCCGGAACGCGTGCGCGCCGCGACCGCCGAGCTGGGGCGGGCCGAGCGCGCGCTGGCGGAACGCGACCTGGAGGAGACCCAGCTCGCCTACGCCTGCGCCCTCGGCGACTACGCCGACGCCGGCGGCTACGACATCGAGGTCACCTGGAGCGCCTGCACCACCTCGGCCATGGGCGCCGGCTACGAACAGGTGGCGGGCCGCGACGTCGGCACGCTGTCGGGCGGCGAGCAGAAAAGGCTCGCGCTTGAGGCGCTCCTGCGCGGCCCCGACCAGGTCCTGCTGCTCGACGAGCCCGACAACTACCTGGACGTCTCCGGCAAGCAGTGGCTGGAGGAGCAGCTGGGGGCCACCCGGAAGACCGTCCTGCTCGTCTCCCACGACCGCCGGCTGATCGCCAACACGGCCACCCGCGTCATCACCGTGGAGTCACGCGGGGTGTGGACCCACGGCGGGAGCTTCGCCACCTACGCCCAGGCCCGCCTCGACCGCAACGAGCGCCTGCACGAGCGCCGCCGCCGCTGGGACGAGGAGCACGCCCGCCTCAGGAAACTGGTCCACACCCTGCGCCAGAAGGCGACCAACAACGACTCCGTCGCCTCCGCCTACCGGGCCGCCCAGACCCGGCTGGGCAGGTTCGAGGAGGCGGGCCCGCCCGAGAGCGCGCCCAGGGAGCAGAACGTCCGGATGCGCCTGAGCGGCGGCCGTACCGGCAAGCGCGCGCTCACCTGCACCCGCCTGGAGCTGACCGGCCTGACGGAGCCGTTCGACGTCGAGATCCACTACGGGGAGCGGGTGGCGATCCTCGGCCCGAACGGCTCCGGCAAGTCCCACTTCCTGCGGCTGCTGGCCGAAACGGGGAGCGGCGCGCTCCCCCGGGTGCCGGCGTCGCCCGCCCCGGCACCCCCGCCGGTACGTCACCGGGGCACCGTGGAGCTCGGGGCCAGGGTCGTGCCCGGCCACTTCGTCCAGACGCACGCCCGGCCCGACCTCGCCGGGCGGACTCCCGCCGGCATCGTCACGGCCGCCGGGTCGCTGACGCTCAACGACGCCATGGCCGCCCTCGCCCGCTACGAGCTCGCCCCCGCCGGCCGGCAGCCCTTCGAGACCCTCTCCGGCGGCCAGCAGGCACGCCTGCAGATCCTGCTGCTCGAACTGTCGGGAGCCACCCTGCTGCTGCTCGACGAGCCGACCGACAACCTCGACCTGGCCGGCGCGCAGGCACTCCAGGACGGCCTCGCCTCCTTCTCCGGCACCGTCCTCGCCGTCACCCACGACCGGTGGTTCGCCGACGACTTCGACCGGTTCCTGATCTTCGGCGCCGGCGGGGAGGTCCAGGAGTCCGCCGAGCCCCTCTGGCGGCCGGACCGGACCCGCCGCGCGCGGTGACGGACCGGCGGCGTCCGATTCCTGCAAGACGACCGGGCCGGTCACCCGGCAGCATGGGACACCATGAGTGACAGCATCCTCGACAGCGCTCGGGCCTTCATCCTCCGCGAGGGGCGCCTGCTCGAACGCCGCCTGTTCGCCACCCTTTTCCAGGGGGCGCCCGCCACCGGGGTGGCGGACGCCCTGCGCGGCTACCGGAACGCCGACGGCGGCTTCGGCCACGGTCTCGAACCCGACAAGCGCTGCCCCGACAGCCTGCCCATCGACGTGGAGACCGCGTTCCAGACACTGCTGGCGGCCGGGATGCCGGCGACCGGCCCGCTGGTGCCGGAGGCGTGCGACTGGCTGGCGACGGTCGCCGCGCCCGACGGGGCGGTGTCCCTGTCCCTGCCGGTCATGGAGGCCTATCCGAGGGCCGTGCACTGGTCGGAGTGGACCTACGCGCCGGGGCTGAACCCCACCGCCGGGCTGGCCGGGCTGCTGCACCGGATGGGCGTGGAGCATCCGTGGCTCACCCGGGCCACCGACTGGTGCTGGTCGGCGCTGGAGAAGGGCTTCCCCGAGGACGCGCACGCCATGTCCGAGACGCTCGTCTTCCTCGAACACGTCCCGGATCGCGATCGGGCCGAACGCCTCGCCGAGCGGGTGCCCGAGTGGCTTCCCGAGCTGAAGTGGTACCGGAGCGATCCCGCGGACCCGGAGTACGGGGTCACCCCCCTGCACCTCGCCCCCCACCCCGGCAGCCGCTGGCGCCGGCTGTTCACCGACGAGGTGATCGAGGGCCACCTCGACCGGCTGGCGGCCGACCAGCAGCCCGACGGAGGGTGGGCCATCACCTGGGAGCCTCCCGGCGCGGCCGCCACCCTGGAGTACCGGGGGGTCGAGACCCTGCGGGCCCTCCAGGTGCTCAGCGCCTACCGGAGGGTGCCGTCGAGCTGACGGGGCGGCGGGCGGCGGACGGTTCGCGGTGGCGAGACGACGGGCCGGCGGGACGTCCCGCCGGCCCGTCACCCGGGGGCGTGCTCACGGACCGGCCCGTCACCCGGGAACGTGTTCACGGACCGGTACGTCACCCGAGGACGTGCTCACGGACCGGCCCGTCGCCTCAGGGCGTGCTCACGGATAGGCTCCCGGGCGGGCGATCATCAGGACGACGACGACCGCCCACAGCAGGTTGTAGATGCCGGCGACCATGGACAGCCCGCGCAGGCGCCCGCCGTCGTCGGGCGCGGCGAGCGCGTCGCGCTGCTCCGGATAGATCCGCAGAGCCAGCAGGCCGCCCGCGAGCGCGGTGAGGGCGATGGAGACGAAGATCCACCCCTCGCCCATCCGGCCCTGGACGAGGGCCAGGACGATCCCGACGACGGGCACGACGACACCGAAGACGCCGTAGACCCGGGTGATGCGGTGCAGCGCGACGGCCACGGCCCGGTTCCGCTCCCCGGAGGCCTCCGGGGGCGCCGGGGCTTCCGGCGCTCGCGGGGCTTCCGAGGGGGAGCCGGCCGGATCGGCCCCCACGGCCGGACCCACGGGAACACCGGCGGCGACCGGCGCGTAGCGGGGGAACAGGCTCGTCGCGACGGCCGAGCCCCCGACGAACACGATGCCGGCGAGCACGTGGATCGACAGCAACACGGCTTCCACGGATTCTCCCTTCCTCACAACCTTCAGGCAGGCTGAAGCCTAACACGAAAGCTTCAGCCAGACTGAAGCCAAAGGAAGGAGACGTGACGCGCGGGCGCCGGGCGGACGGATCAGGGCGTGGCGGGACCCCCGAACGCGGCGCGTACGGCACCGGCGACCTGCTGCTGGATCGGGTCCGCGGCGGGGCCGAACAGCAGGTCGTCGACCTCGGCTATCGCGCCCGCCGCCGCGTCGAGGAGGCGCGCCCCGTCGGGCGTGATCTCGATGGCCGACGCGGAGCCGGCGCGGGCGGTGTTGTCGCGCACCAGCCCGGCGCCGGCGAGCACCTTCACCGCGCTGTGGACACTCTGGACCGTCGTGCCGGACATGCGTGCCAGATCGCTGAACGACACTCCGGGCACGCCGGCGATGTGACCGAGCAGACCGAGCCTGCTGACCGTGAGATCGAGCGGCGCGAGGGCGGCGTTGAGCTCGGTCTCGATCCGGCGCGCCAGCGTGAGCAACACGATGGAGACGCTGGTCGCGGGCGGACCGGGACGGCTGTTCTCGATGGTCACCTCCCCAGTCTCCCGCACCGCGGAAGTACCGGGCCGTCACCGGCGGCGTGCCGCGCGCGGCGGGCGGGCGCCGCCCGCCTCGCTCCGGCGAGATCCGGCGGGATCCATCCGTGCCCGGCCCGCGTCGGCCCGCACGTCACCCGGCCCGCGCCCCGTCCTTCCGGCCGTGAAAACCGGTGGCAGGCCGGCCGGGAGCGGTGCCAGAGTGCCCGGGTGACCGTACCTCGCGTTGATCTACTGATCCGGCAGCTCGACATCGCATGGGCGCTGTTCGAGTACCACCTGAAGGACCTCGACGACCAGGCCTGCCTCTGGGAGCCCGCGGCGGGCTGCTGGACCGTCCGGCCGGACGGCCGGGGCCGCTGGGTGGCCGACTGGGAGGTGCCGGAGCCGGATCCCGCGCCGGTCGTCTCCATCGGGTGGCTGACCTGGCACATCGGCTTCTGGTGGACGACCACCCTCGGACACTGCTTCGGGTCCGGGGCACCCGCGCGCGAGGAGATCACCTGGCCGGGCGGCACCGCGGCCGCGGCCGGCTGGTTGCGCGGGTTGAGGGACGACTGGCGGGCGGCCCTGCTGCCGCTCACCGACGCCGACCTCGACTCCGCCGACAGGACCGCCGGCCTGCCGTGGGGCCGGGAACAGAGGCTGGTGGACATAGCGGGCTGGGTCACCGTCGAGCTGACCAAGAACGTTTCCGAGATCGGCCTCGTCCGCCACCTTCACGCGGCGCGGGAGGCGTCCTTACGAGATGCGAACGTCGTCGCCGCGTCTCCTTCGCGCGGGCGGGGACAGGGATAGCGTCGCCGCATGAGGACACTGGTCACCGGCTCGGCCGGGTTCATCGGAAGCCACGTGGTCGAGGCCCTGGAGAGGGCCGGGCACGAGGTCGTCGGCCTCGACTCGCGGGCGGGCGGCGGGGATGTGCGCGACGGCGCGGCGCTGGACCGCGTGCTGGGCGGCGTCGACGCCGTGGTGCACCAGGCGGCGAAGGTGGGGCTGGGAGTGGACGTGTCCGATCTCCCCGACTACGCCTCGGTGAACGTGTTGGGCACCGCCACGCTGCTGGCCGCCATGGCCCGGCACGGCGTCGAGCGGCTGGTGCTGGCCTCGTCGATGGTGGTGTACGGCGAGGGCGCCTACGACTGCGAGGCCCACGGCAGGGTGCGGCCGGGTCCCAGGAGCCGCGACGACCTCGCCCGGGGAGAGTTCGAGCCCCGGTGCCCGCGCTGCGGGCTTCCCGTGACCTCCGCCGTCATCGGCGAGGACGCCCCGGCCGACCCGCGCAACGCCTATGCCACGACCAAGCTCGCCCAGGAGCACCTGGCGGCGAACTGGGCGCGCGAGACGCGCGGCGCCGCCGTCGCGTTGCGCTACCACAACGTGTACGGGCCCCGGATGCCGCGCGACACCCCGTACGCGGGGGTGGCGGCCATCTTCCGGTCGGCGCTGGAGGCGGGCCGGGCCCCGCGCGTGTTCGAGGACGGCCGGCAGCGCCGGGACTTCGTGCACGTGCGCGACGTGGCCGCGGCCAACCTCGCGGCGCTCGGCGCCCTCGGCACCCTCGGCGCCCTCGGCACCGCGGCCCCGGGAACGCTCACCGCCTACAACATCGCCAGCGGGGAGCCGCGCACGGTCGGGGAGATGGCCGCGGCGCTCGCGGGCGAGCGCGGCGGCCCGGCACCCGTGACCACCGGCGAGTACCGGCTGGGCGACGTGCGGCACATCGTCGCCGGCTCGGAGCGCGCGCGGACCGGACTGGGTTTTCGCGCCACGATCCCGTTCGCGGACGGGATGAAGGAGTTCTCCACCGCCCCGCTCGGCTGACGGTGAGGATGGGGACGAACGCCTCCCGGTGAGGTCAGGCTCGTCGTCCGGCCGGCCGCGGTGTCTTCAACGGGATCCGCCGACCGCGGCGCTCCGACCGCGGCGCACCGCCTTCGGCGAGGAGCCGCGCCGGTGCCACCCGGTCACCACGGGGAGATGACGAGTCCCTGCAGCAGGAGCCCCGTCACGGCCTGGGCGGCGAGCCATCGCCGGCCGGGGGACCAGACGGCGGCCAGGACGATCCAGACGGCATAGGGAACCCAGATGCGCTCGACCTCTCCCCTGGTCACCCCGCTGACGTCGAGGGCGAGCACGGCCACGATCGCCGCCGCGACCAGGGCGCGCACGCCGCCGGGTGTCGTCCGCGCCAGGCCCGCGGCGGTCGCCGGGCCGGTCAGCAGCGCCAGCACGGCCAGATTCGCGATCAGGAAGTAGAGGTAGGGCCGGGCCGCGCCGGGGTCGGCGGCCCACTCCGCGTGAGTGGCGAGCACCCCCGAAGGCCACAGGAAGCCGCCCGCGGCGAACGCGGCCGTGACCGCCGCCACCCCCGCCAGGCAGGCGATCGCGGTCGCGCGGGAGATCCGCGCGACGACCGCGGCGACCACCGGGATCAGCAGGTAGGGCACGAGGCCGTAGCTGAGGTACGGCAGCGCCCCCAGCAGCACTCCCGCCGCCGCCCCGCAAAGGACGCGTGCCCTGCTCCCCGCGCTCCCCGCGCCCCCGGACACCAGCAGAGCCACACCCCAGGCGCCCACCCCCGCGAAGAGGGCGTCCATGCTCGTGGCGATCCAGACCGCGGCCGGGCTCAGCGCGAGGTACGGCAGCGCGAGCCGGGCCGTCTCCTCCCCCGCGAGCCGCCGGACGGTGACCGCGACGGCCACGACCGCCGAGCAGCCGACCACCACGACCAGCACCGCCGCCCAGAACGGGCCGGGCAGCCCCACCCTCGCCAGGACCCAGAGCACCAGCACGGGCAACGGCGGATGCCCCCGCACATGGGTGGGATAACCGGGAAGCCGTTCGGTGAAGGAGGCCAGCCAGCCCAGCGGGTCGTCCCCCACGGCGGGCAGCACGGCCGCGTACTCGTACGGACTGGTGAACGGCCGGGCCAGCCCCTCACCGGAGACGGCCAGCAGCGCCGTCCACGCCAGGGCCGTGCCGTACGCCACGAGCAGGGCCGCGCCGAAACGCGTCCGCGCGGTCAGGGCGGGCAGCACGGCGACCGCGAGAACCCCGAGGAGCAGGGGCGGAAGGAGCGAGATCGACGGCGTGCGGAAGTGCCCGTGCAGCGGCGGCAGGTGGTCGATGGGCAGCATGCCCAGCGCGTGCAGAACGGCTCCGGCGGCGAACGCCGCGGCGATGAGCGAGCCCCACAGGACGAGCGCCGGCCCGCTCCGGCGACCGCCCGGGCCGACGGCGGCCCGCGACGGCCCGTCCGCCGCGCGCGAAGCCCTGATCTGCTGCCGGAAGTGCTCGATCACCCTCCTACATTAGGTACGAACGGCGTCCTTCCCGGGACACGTCACTACTCCGTAAGGGTTGGCGGGCCCCGCCGACTTTAACGTCGCAAGCATGAAGATCGATGTGGTGCTCCCGTGCCTGGACGGGGAGACGGCCCTGCCGTGGGCGCCGGAGCGCATGCATGACGGTTACCGGCCGATCGTGGTGGACGACGGGTCCACGGACGGATCACCGCGCGCGGCCGGGACGGGGGCGGTCCGGCGACCGGGCGACGCGCCGCCCGCCGCCCGCCGGGAACGGGCGATCCGATGATCGGGCAGCTCTACGAGAGGTCCCTGGCGGGAGCCGCGATCGAGATGGAGTACGCCGACGGCCGGACCGCGCCGCTCGACGCGGCCCGCTGGCTCGCCCCGATCGACGGGGACGAGGCCATGCTGTCGCGGTGCGCCGCCCCCACGCTGGACGTCGGCTCCGGTCCCGGCCGCCTCACCGTCGCGCTCGCGCGGCGCGGCGTCCCGGCGCTGGGCGTCGACGTCGCCCCCTACGCCGTCCGGCTCACCCGGCGCGCGGGAGGCCGGGCGATCTGCCGGAACGTCTTCGACCGGCTGCCCGGCCCCGGCCGCTGGGCCACCGTGCTGCTGGCCGACGGCAACATCGGCATCGGCGGCGACCCCGATGCCCTGCTCCGCCGGATCCGCGAGCTGCTACGGCCCGGAGGCGAGGTCATCGCCGAGGTCCAGCCGCCGAGCGCGGCGGGCCGCGTCGAGCACCTGCGGCTGCGCGGCCGCGGGCTCGCCGGCCCGTGGTTCGGCTGGGCCACCGTGTCCGTCTCCGACCTGGGAACCCTCGCCGGGCGCAACGGTTTCTCCCGCGTGGAGTCATGGAAGGAGGCAGGACGATGGTTCGCAAGCCTGCGCTGATGGAGAAGGTGGCGTTCACCAGCACGCTGCGCTCGGAGGGCGTGGCCGCCCGGCTCGGCGTGCTGCTGGGGATCAGCTTCACCGTCGCCCTGGTCACCGGCCTGTTCAGCCACTTCCTGCAGCATCCGCCTCCCTGGCTGAACTGGCCGTCACGACCCGTCTGGCTGTACCGCGTCACCCAGGGCGTGCACGTCATCGGCGGGCTGGCCACGATCCCGCTGCTGCTGGCCAAGTTGTGGACGGTCTACCCGAAGCTGTGGCAGTGGCCGCCGCTGCGTTCCGCCGCGCACGCGGCCGAGCGCGCGTTCGTCCTCCTGCTGGTCGCCGGTTCGCTGTTCCAGCTCTTCACCGGGCTGCTGAACGTCGCCTACACCTACCCGTGGTCGTTCTTCTTCACGACCGCGCACTACTGGACCGCGTTCATCGTCTACGGCGCTCTGATCATCCATGTCGCCACCGAATGGTCCAAGGTCCGCCGCTCCATCCCCGTCCCGCTGGAACCGGACCGCCGCCGGTTCCTGCTCACCGCCGGCGCCGCCTCCGGCCTGACCGTGCTGCTCACCGTCGGCGAGACCTTCACGCCGCTCAAGCGGCTCGCCGTGCTCGCACCGAGGAACCCGGGGATCGGACCGCAGGGCCTGCCCGTCAACAGAACCGCCGAAGAGGCCGGAGTCGGACCGGCGGGCGCCGAGTACCGGCTGGTCGTCGACGGCGCGGTCCGGGCGGAGTACTCCTACGAGGAGTTGCTGCTGCTGCCGCAGCACACGGTCGAGCTGCCGATCTCCTGCGTCGAGGGCTGGAGCGCCTCCGCGCGCTGGACCGGCGTGCGGATGAGGGACCTGGTGGCCGGTGCCGCGCCCGACGCCGTGGTCACGGTGGAGTCGTCCGAGCGTCCCTCCGGCGTCTACCGGGTCAGCGAGCTGCGACCGCCCCACTGGAACGACCCGCTGACCCTGCTCGCGCTGCGGGTCAACGGTGAGACGCTCCACCTGGAGCACGGCTATCCGGCCAGGCTCATCGCGCCGAACCGGCCCGGTGTCATGCAGACCAAATGGGTGAAGAGGGTGACGGTCTCATGAAGGTGGCCGGTTACGTCGCCGGGATCGGGCTGATCCTGCTGGGATTCACCGGTCTCCTCGCCGACGCCGACCAGACCCGGCCGCTGAGCTGGGCGTTGTGGTTCGGCGGCCTGGTGATCGCACACGATCTGCTGCTCGTGCCGCTGGTGCTCGCGGCGGGGCTCCTGGTACGCCGGATGCGGTGGCCGTACCGGGCGGCGACGGTGGTCGGCGCGCTGATCACCGTCGTCGCCCTGCCCGTGGTCCTGGGCTTCGGCCGGCGGCCCGGCAATCCCTCCCTGCTGCCACTGGACTACGGGGTGAACCTCCTCGGCGTGCTCGCCGTGATCGCGGCCGGCGGGCTGCTCGCCGACGTGTTCACCCGTGTCCGTGAGAAGCGCGTCCGTGAGGCGCGCCGGCCGCCCCGCCCGCGCGGCTGAGGAGCCGACGGGAGTGCCACCGTGTCCCCGGGACCGGGACCGGGGGACGCTCAGGTGCGAGGGCCGAGACACATCCCGCCGCTGACGTCGAGCACGTGACCGGTGACCCAGCGGCCGTCGTGGGAGGCCAGGAACGCGACCGCGTCGGCGATGTCGGCGGGCAGGCCGATCCGGCCCAGCGCCGTCAGGCCGCTCATGAACTCCTCGACGCCGGGATCCTCCAGCAGCGAAGCGTTCAGGTCGGTGAGAGTGGCGCCCGGCGTGACGGTGTTCACGGTGATCCCCCGCGCCCCCAGCGCGTTCGCCAGGGTGAAGCTCATGGTCTCGACGGCTCCCTTGGTCATGGCGTACGAGGTCTGGAAGGGCGTGGCGACCCGGGTGCTGGCGGAGGAGACGGTGATGACGCGCCCGCCGTCGCGCATCAGCGGGAGGGCCCGCTGGATGATGAAGAACGGCGCCTTCACGTTGACGGCGAACAGATGGTCGAACCTCTCGGGGGTGGTCTCCTCGATCGGCCCGGCCGGCGGTCCGGCCGCGTTGTTGACCAGGATGTCGAGCGGCTGTCCCGCCAGGCCCTCGCCCAGTCCGGCGAACAGGGTGTCCACGTCGCCGTCGACGCCGAGTTCGGCCCGGATCGGGAAGGCCCGCCCACCGGCCTTCCCGATCTCGGCCACCGTGTCGTTCGCCGCGCTCTCGTTACTGCCGTAGTGCACGGCGGTCAGCGCGCCGTCGGCGGCGAGCCGCCGGGCGATGGCCCGGCCAATGCCGCGTGAGGCTCCCGTCACCAGTGCCGTCTTGCCGGTCAGGCTTCCCATGCGAAGGCTCCCTCGTCGGTGGTTGGTGCGGCCAGCCTCTCCGGCGGCGCTGACCGTCCGCGCACCGAACACCGGCCGTCACGCACCGGGTGGTGCCGGCCGGAGCAGGGCGAGGGCGTCCTCGCAGGTCATCGCCGTCCCCCGCTCGAAGGCCGCGGCGTACCTGTCCGATCCGATCCGGTCCCGGGCTCCGGCCGCCACCTCGGGTCTCGCCACGTCGCCGGCGCCGCGTACCGCAACGGCCACGCCCAGCAGCAACGCGGCGCGCTCGGCGTCGCCTTCGAGCAGGGCGAGACCGGCGGCGTCCGCGACCGCCTCGGCCGCCACCGGCCGGTCGCGGTGGCGGGCCGCGACCTCCAGCGCCCGGGACAACCGGGATCGCGCCCCGGCGAGGTCCCCCTCGGCCTCGGCGATCCGGCCCAGCCCGATCAGGGCTCGCGACCGCACCTGCCCGGCGCCCGCCGTCGTGGCGGCGTCCCCGTCCAGTGCCAGCTCGAAGAGGCGCCGGGCGCCGGGCAGGTCGCCACGCAGCCGCGCGACCTCGCCGAGCCCGCAGCGCGCCCCGGCCACCGTTTCCGCGGTGCCCGCCGTACGGGCGAGTTCCGCGGCGCGTTCGTAGTCGAGGTACGCGGCGGCGAGGTCGCCGCCCGCGCGGATCGCCCCGTACGCGCGCCGGCACAGCAGGTCCGCGGCGGCCTCGGCGGCGCCGAGCTCGCCGAGCAGCGCGAGCGCCTCGTCGCTCAGGGCCGACGCCCCGGCCCGGTCCCCCCGCCAGCCGGCGATCTCGGCCAGCCGGTCCAGCGCGTTGGCGGCCCCCCACCGGTCGCCGATCGACCGGAAGCCGTCGAGCGCGCGCAGGAACGCCCCCTCGGCCTCGGCCGGCTCGCCGCCGAACAGCCGCCGGTGCCCCTCGCTCAGCCGTCCCAGCGCCTGCGACCACGGGTCGGGGCCGAGCAGCCCCCGCGGGATGGGGGCGGAGGCGTCCGCGGGCACCGCGGCCATGGAGTACAGGAGGAGAAGGTGCGGGCGCCGGAGCGGGCACCCGCGGGAGAGGATGATCGACCGCGCTCGTTCCAGACCGGGGGAGTCGGCCGGCGCGGCGTGGACGAGGCACAGGACGTACTCCTCCACCAGCTCGGGCAGCACCGAGGTCCCGGGCGCCTCGACGAGCGCGGCGGCCGACGGGGCGCCCTCGTCACGCAGGCCGCTGAGCCACCAGTGCCACGACAGCGCGGCGACCAGCCGCACCCCGAGGACGGGGTCGGCGCGGACCGCCCAGCGCATCGCGGCGTGGAGGTTGGCGTGCTCGGCGGTCAGCGTGGCCGTCCACTCCAGCTGCGAGGCGCCGCGCAGGTGGGCGTCGGCGGTCTCGGCGAGGTCGTGGAAGTAGGTGGCGTGCGTCCGCCGTACCGCCTCCCGCTCGCCGGCCTCGGCCAGCCGTTCGGCGCAGAACTCCCGCACGGTGTCCAGCATGTGGTAACGACCGCCGTGGGCCTCCACCAGGGACTTTTCCACCAGGCCGGTCATCACGCCGGTGGTGTCGGGCACGCCGCAGACGCCGGCGGCCGTCTCCAGGGTCGCGCCCCCGGCGAAGACCGTGAGGCGCCTGGCCAGCAGCCGCTCCCGGGCGTCGAGCAGGTCCCAGCTCCACTCGATAAGCGCGCGCAGCGTCCGGTGCCGCGGCACGGCCGTACGGTCGCCCCGCGACAGCAGCCGGAACCGGTCGTCCAGCCGGTCGGCGGCCTCCTCGACCGTGAGCGAGCGCAGCCGCGCGGCGGCCAGCTCGATGGCCAGGGGCAGGCCGTCGAGAGCCGCGCAGATCCGCGACACCGTCCCGACGTTGCCCGCGTCCACCACGAACCCCGGGCGCACCGCGGCGACCCGGTCGGCGAACAGCCGTACGGCGGCGTGACCGAGTGCCTCCTCGGGTCCCGCCGCGGGCCCGGGGAGCGCGAGTGGCGAGACCGGGCACAGCGACTCTCCCGTGATGCCCAGCGCCTCCCTGCCGGTGGCCAGCACCCGCAGCTCCGGGCACGCGGACAGCAGCCGGTGGACCAGCCGGGCCACGTCGTCGAGAAGGTGTTCGCAGTTGTCGGCGACGAGCAGCATCCGGCGGCCCTCCAGCTCCGCGACCAGGCGGCCGAAGGGGTCGGCCGAGCCGGGGAGCAGCCCGTACTCGCGCAGTCCCAGCGCCAGGCCCACCGCCTGCGGGACCCGCGTGCCGTCGCCGAGCGGGGCCAGGTCCACGAAGCACACCTCGCCCGGCTGCCGCCTGGCCACCTCGATGGCCAGCCGGGTCTTGCCCACCCCGCCGGGCCCGGTGAGGGTGACCAGGCGCGCCGTCTCCAGGAGCTCGCCGATCGTGGCGCGCTCCCGCTCGCGTCCCACGAAGCCGGTGAGCTGGGCGGGCAGGGTCGTGAGGGGCGGGCGGGCGTCTCGCAGCACGGCCAGGTGGATGTTCCCGAGTTCGGTGGACGGGTCCGCGCCCAGTTCCTCGGCCAGGGTGCGCCGGGCGTCCTCGAACACCCCGAGCGCCTCGGCCTGCCGGCCCGAGCCGTGCAGCGCCCGCATGAGCTGGCCGCGCAGCCGTTCCCGCAGCGGGTGCGCGTCCACCATTCTCCGCAGCTCCGCCACCATCCCGCGATGTTCGCCCAGGGCGAGTTCGGCCTCGGCCCTGTCCTCGAAGGCGGTGACCCGCGACTCCTCCAGGCGAGCCGCCTGGGCCTCGGCGAACGGCGCGCCGGACACATCCGCCAGGGCCGTGCCCCGCCACAGCCCCAGGCCCTCACGCAGCAGGGCGGCCGCGCGGGGGTGGTCACCGGCGGTCAGCGCGCGACGGCCCTCGCGGGCGAGCCGCTCGAACCGGTGCGCGTCGACGCTCTCGGGATCGGTGACGAGGCGGTAGCCCGCCGGATGGAACTCGACCCGCGCGCCGACGGCCCGCAGCCCGCGGCGCAGCCGTGACACCTGGGACTGCAGGGCGTTCGCCGCACCGGGCGGTGGTGCCTTCCCGTACAGACCGTCGATCATCCGTTCCACGGTGACCACCCGGTCCGCGTCCATCAGCAGCAGGGCGAGCAGCGCGCGCAGGCTCGGCCCGCCGACGGAGACCAGGTCTCCCGCGTCGGACCGCACTTCCACCGGGCCGAGAACACCGAACAGCACACCGCAGATTGTCCCCCACCTGTCTCCCGCGGGGATCGGCCGGATCCGAGCCTCGACGCCGTGGCGGCCGTGGACGAGGGACCCGCGCCACCCTGGACCGGCGCGCCCTGCACCGATCAGGACGGGAGGCCGATCAGGACGGGAGGCCGATCAGGACGGGAGGCCGATCAGGACGGGAGGCCGATCAGGACGGGAGGCCGATCGGCGGCGAGTCCGGGAGGGGGATCGCCGCCGATCGGTGTACGGGCCGCAGGTGCCGGCCGCCCGGCTACGCGCCTTCGCCGAACACGATCCGGGTGCGGATCCTCTCCCCGGGGGCCGGGCTCCTGGTCTCCCCCCTGACCCACACCCGGATCTGGCCCACCTGGCTCCCCGGCGTGCACGGGCAGTCGAGGCCGACACGCTGGATCAGCAGCGGCGTGTTGCTGGGATCGAACTGGGCCGTACCCGGGTAGTAGGCGACGACGCGGTACACACCCGTGGGGAGGCTCGACATCGTCAGGGTGGCGACGCCGTCCACGAGCAGGGCCCTGCCCAGGGTCACCCCGTCGGTGGAGAAGGTGACCCTGCCCGTGGGGACGCTCCCGTCCGCCGCCGTCACCGTCGCGGTGAAGGTGATCGGGCCGCTGTCGTTCCCCGCGCCGCAGGTCGAGACCATTCCGCTCGTGGTGACCGTTCCGCACGCCGCGGCCGCGGGCGAGACGACCGTGCCGGGGTCGGGACTCGGGCCGGCGTCGTCGCGAGCGGCGGCCGCGGCGCCGGGGACGGCGGCGACCCCCATCGAGACCACGGTCGCGAGGATCCCGGTCAGCCCCGCACGCACCGTGTTCCGCACCGCCACACGAGATCGATTGGCATATATCATAATATCGTTCTTTTCTTTGGGTATTGTGCCGTCCAGACGCATTGGGATGATGCGCCACACCTTTCGACATTACTGATCCGCGGCACAACACTCGCCATATGACATACCGATAGATCCCAGCGGAGCGAATTCATCCATGACGAATGACAACTCGCCCGATGGAGCAGGATGATTGCGAATGAAGACGACGTCCAACGCGTTCCCCGGCCCGGCGGCGCGCTCTTCGCGCTCGCCGCGGAGGCCCCGGCCCCCGGGGGCGGGACACGCGCGGAACCGGTGCGCCGCGCGGGCCCCTCTCAACGCTTGAAGATCAACCGCCACGGCATCAGGGCCGACTCCAGTTGCACCCGAAGGCTCATCTTCGAACTGCCCGCACGGCGGTCGGAGAAATGGATCGGGATCTCGACGATCGTCATCCCCGCCCTGACCGCCCGGTAGTGCATCTCCACCTGGAAGCTGTAGCCCCCCGAGGAGATCGCGGCGAGGTCCAGAGCGGCGAGGCTCTCCGCCCGCCAGATCTTGAACCCCGCGGTCACGTCCCGCAGCCCGACGCGCAGGATGGTACGGACGTAGAGGTTCGCCCACCTCGACAGGGCCCGCCGCCGCAGGCCCCACTCGGCGGCCAGCGTCCCGCCCGGCACGTACCGGCTGCCGATCACGCATGCCGCCCCCGTCGCCAGCGCGGTGTCGAGCAGGCGCGGCACGGCGTCGACGGGATGCGAGAAGTCGGCGTCCATCTGCACCACGAAGTCCGTCCCGGCCGCGAGGGCGGTCTCCATGCCGTCGACATAGGCGCGCCCGAGCCCCTCCCTGACCCGCCGGTGCACCACGCCGACCCGGCCGGGATGCGCCGCGGCCAGCTCGTCGGCCGCCTTCCCCGTGCCGTCCGGGGAGCCGTCGTCGACGACCAGGACGCACAGGCCGTCAAGCGGCAACGCGAGCAGCGCCTCCGTGATCGGCGGAAGGTTGTCCACCTCGTTGAACGTCGGGATCACGACGGTGACGGTGGCCATGTTCGAGGTCAGGGCCTTCCGGGCTCGATGGTCGGATGTTCTCACCGCGGAACGGCGCGGCGTCTCCGTCCGGTGATCTCGAACACCGGAAGCGGCAAAGATCACCCCATGCTAGCGGCCGGCGGGGCGACCGCGCCGGTCTCCTCCGAGATGGAGGCGATCGGCGCGGCACGGCATACCAACGGCGGTACGGAGGGAAAAATCCGTTGCACGAGTATCAGGGTGACGTATCCTAAAGAATCGTCCATTAGCCATGGAACCGGGCAGTGACCGATATCGCAAGGACATTATGCGGGCACAATCCGTATCGGCCGATCAACCCGTGGAAATCAGCTGCGACGAGTCCGGCTCGGAGGGCGAGAAACTCATCGGCGGGAACACCGATGTTTTCACCCACGCCAGCCTGTGCCTGGACGTCGAGTCGGCGGCGAGCTGCATTCAGGGAATACGGGACAGGGGCCCCTCCCCGGCAACGGAATACAAGGCGAACGTCCTGCTCCGCGAGAAGAACAGGTCCGCCCTCACGTGGCTGCTCGGGCCGTCGGGGCCGATCCACGGGAAAGCCCACGTGCATCTGACCGACAAGACGTTCCTCGTCATCGGCAGACTCGCCGGGCTGCTCGCCGGGGAGACCGCTCACGCGCCGGACCCGGGCCCGCGACGGGACCGGCAGGCCGGCGCCATGGCCGCCGTCCTGTACCGCGAGGGCCGGCGCACGTTCGGGCACGAACGGTGGCAGCCCTTCCTGGAGTCGTTCAACGACCTGATGCGCGCCGGGAACGGCCGGGGGGCGGGGACGTCCGCCGGCGCGTTCTTCGACATGGTCGACGTCCTGTGCCTCACCGGCGCGGGGAGCGAGGTCGGCGAGATCATGGGACTGCTCCGGCGGGCCAGGCCCCGGGTGGAATCGTTCCTGACGCGGCTTCTCGACGATCCACGGGTGATTCCGACGCTCGATCCCCTGATCCCGGCCATCGTCCGGGCCGTCGACTTCTGGGGTGAGGGCACCAGGCCCGTCTCGATCGTCCACGACCGGCAGACCACGCTGACGGAGGAGCGCGTCGCGCGGATCAGGGAGATGCTGGGCGAGCCACGGCCCGACGGTCTCCCCTGGTCGCCGAGGAGCCGGCTGGCCGGCCTGAGGTTCGTCGCCTCGCACTCGGACGCGCGGATCCAGGTCGCCGACCTCCTCGCCGGAGCGGCGAGGAAGATAGCGTCGGACGAGCTCAACGGCCGGGGCGACGCGGAGCTCACCGCCCTGCTGCGACCGTACGTGGACGCGTTCTCGATCTGGGGAGACGACCGGAGCCGGTCCCTGCTGGGGTCCGCGTCCGGCACCCGGTCATGAGGCCTCCGCTGCCGCCCCGCACCGTCCCTCGCGAACCGACGTCACCCGGCGGGCGGAGCGCGGACGGCACGGGAACGGCACGGGGCCGGCCGTTCCGCCGGGGACACGCGGCGGAACGGCCGGCCCCGTGCCCGCTCACCTGTCGTACGGCGCGGACACCTGCCCGGTGTGCGGCTGGTCAGGTCTGCAGCTGGGTGCAGACGGACTTCACCTCGGTGTAGGCGTCGAGGGCCTGGTGGCCCATCTCTCGACCCCAGCCCGACTGCTTGTAGCCGCCGAAGGGCAGGGCGGCGTCGAAGACGTTGTAGCAGTTGATCCAGACGGTGCCCGCGCGGATCTTACCGGCGAGGGCGTGCGCCTTGGAGATGTCACGGGTCCAGATGCCGGCCCCCAGCCCGTAGTCGGTGGCGTTGGCCTGCGCGGCGATCTCGTCCAGGTCGGAGAACGGCGAGGCGACCACCACCGGCCCGAAGATCTCCTCCCGGACGACCTTCATCTCCGGGCGTACGTCGGTGAGCACGGTGGGCTGGACGAAGTAGCCCCGCTCCCCGTGCCGGTTGCCGCCGGCCAGCGTCTGGACGCCCTCCTCGCGCCCCGAGTCCAGGTAGCCGGTCACCCGGCGCAGCTGCTCGTCGGAGACCAGGGGCCCCATCTGCGTGTCGGGTTCCATGCCAGGACCGAGCCTGATGCCCCGGGCGATCTCGGCGACGCCTTCCACCACCTGGTCGAACCGGTCGCGCTGGACGAACAGCCGGGATCCGGCCACGCAGCACTGGCCGTGGTTGAAGAAGATCGCGTTCGCCGCGCCCTGGATGGCGATGTCGGGGTCGGCGTCGTCGAAGACGATGTTGGGGCTCTTGCCGCCGAGTTCCAGGGTGACCTTCTTCAGGTTGCCCGCCGCGGCGTGCACGATCAGCTTGCCGACCTCGGTGGAGCCGGTGAAGGCGATCTTGTCCACGCCGTCGTGCGCGGCGAGCGCCGCACCGGCGGTCTCGCCGTACCCGGGCAGGACGTTGACCACGCCGTCGGGCATCCCGGCCTCGGCGATCAGCTCCGCCAGTCGCAGAGCGGACAGCGGGGTCTGCTCGGCGGGCTTGAGGATCACGACGTTCCCGGTCGCCAGCGCGGGCCCGAGTTTCCAGGCTGCCATCAGCAGCGGGAAGTTCCACGGGATGATCTGGCCGACCACACCGACCGGCTCGCGCAGGGTGTAGGCGTGGAACGAGGCACCCGGCATGTACGGCACCGACAGCGCGATCGTGTTGCCCTCGATCTTGGTCGCCCAGCCCGCCATGTAGTGGAACAGGTCGGCCGCCAGCGGAACGTCCGCGGCCCGTGCCACGGCCACCGGCTTGCCGTTGTCCAGCGATTCGAGCTGGGCCAGTTCCTCGGCGTGCTCCAGGATCAGGTCACCGATCCTCCAGATGATCCGGCCCCGCTCGGAGGCGGTCATCCGTGACCAGGGCCCCTGCTCGAAGGCCTTGCGAGCGGCACGCACCGCCCGGTCGATGTCCTCGGCGTCGGCTTCGGCGACGTGCGCCAGGGTCTGCCCAGTAGCGGGGTCGGGAGTCGCGAAGGTCCTGCCGGACGCCGCGTCCACCCACTGTCCGCCGATGAACAACTTGTGGGGGGTGGTGATGAAGTCCTCGACGCTCTTTTCCAGGGTCACCGTCATCAGCGTCGGCTCCCTTCCTGTTCAGAGACGCTGTGCCGGACCGCGCACCCGCCCGCACCGCGAAACCGTCCGGGGTACGCCGGCGCTCGGCCCGATGAACAATTCCTCTCAATCAGACTACGGACGAAGTGAGAGCACAAGGACTGTCCTTCGCCCGGCCTCGGTCGCGTGGAGTCCCCGTGCCGTCGTCGTCCGCGGGTGTGTCCGGCGGAAGTTCGACGTGGTGCACGCAGATGTTTCCCCGCGGCGTCCACGCCGACCTCGATCTCACGCGGGCGGCGCTATTGGATAGCTATAGTATCCAACTATAAGATAGTGTCACTATCCAAAGAGGGGATACGCCGATGTCCGCATTCGTCGTTGAAATCGTTCTCGTGGTCGCCACGTTGGGCTTCCGCGCCCTGGGCGCGCTCGGCGTCCGCCGGTTCGCCACCTGGCCCGCGAGCGCGGCACACGGGATGGCCGTCATGCTCGTCGTCACCGCCGCCGCGCATTTCGTCCCGGCGGGGGTGACCGTCATGCCCAACCACGCCGACCTGGTGCGCATGGTGCCGCCGATCGTGCCGTTCCCCGGTGCCGTGGTCTACGCGACCGGCGTGCTGGAACTCCTCGGCGCCGTGGGACTCGTGGTCGCCACGACGCGCCGGGCCGCCGGAATCAGCCTGGCCGCCCTCTACGTGCTGCTGCTTCCGGCCAACGTCTACGCGGCCGTCGCCGACGTCCCCTTCGGGGGCGGCGAGGCGACGCCCCTGTGGATCAGGATCCCGGAGCAGATCCTGTACATCACGGTCGCGCTCTGGGCGGCCGGCTCGGCCGACACGATCCTGGCGCGCCGCGCCCGGACCTCGCCGCGCTCCCGCGCCGGGAGTTCGGAGCCGGCGCTCCGCTGAGAATCCGGCGTCCCATCCGGGTGCGGGGGCCGGGTGAGGGCCGTACCCGGGCGGGAAGCGGGTCGCCCCCGAACGGGGATCCGGGCCGTGCCCGAACGGGCAGGGGCCGGGAGCGACACGGTCATCGGCCGGACTCCCGTGCGGCTCGCGCCCACCGCTCGCGGCGGATCCCGGGATCGACCAGAACGCAGTCGCCGCACATGCCGCCGCCGGGCAGGCGGTAGAACAGGCAGCAGCTGCGCCGGGCGAAGGCGGGATGGCCGGGAGCGGGTTCGGCCAGCTCGCCGGTGCCGCGCAGCAGGCCGGTGTCCAGCAGTTCGCGGCCCAGCGCCACGGCCTTGGCGGCGAGTCCGGGGCGGCGGCGGCCCAGTTCGAGGAGGGTGCCCGCCAGCGCGGAGGCCGCGTTGCCCCACAGCAGGCCGGGGGCTATCGGCACGACCCGCCGGACCGTCTCGGCGAGTGGCTCCAGCAACCCGGTCACCACGCTGCGATACAGCGGCCCGGCGATCCGCGCGGGGCCGCGGACCTCCCACCCTTCCAGGTGGGCGGCCCGCAGCGGCAGCGGGCCTTCGGCCACCGCCCGCCAGTGCACGTGCCGGGGAGCCAGGTCGACGAGCAGGTCGTGGGCGACCGCGGCGCCGAGGGGCGGCGACCAGAAACGGGCGGCCAGGCCCTGGAAGAGGATGGAGGCGGCCACCCGTGTCTCCGCGGTGCCGAGCCGCCCGGCCGTGTCCGCGATCCGGGCCTCCACGGTGGCGGGGTCGGCGAGCAGGTCGGTGAGCGGCCGCCAGCCGGGCTCGCGGGGAACCGGGCCGAGATCGAGGCCGAAGTAGCCCCCGGCGGCGGCCACGTCCGCGACCGCCGCGGCGACCACGGCCGGGGAGGCGGGAAACGATCCCGGCGCCCCGGGCCGGACGGACGGCACGGCGACCACGTCCTCTCTGGAAGAGCCCGGGGAGGCTCGGGGCGACTCGTGACTCCAAGGCTCGCGAACCCAAGGCCCGTGAAGTCAGTTTCGTGCAGTCAGGGTTCGTGAATCCGGGAAGAGCCGGGGAACTCAGGGAGAGCTTCCCTCACCTCATGTTCACACAACACCCCGCTCCCCCTCACTCGTCGCGGAGTTCCTCCGTCCGCAGCGTCCGGCGCAGGATCGGCCGGGTGACCCGCGCCACCAGCGTCGCGACCAGCACTCCGATCCCCACCATGAGCACCGCCCGGACGGCGGCGCTGCCCGACTGGAAGACGACGCCGAAGCTCTGCCTGCGCAGCCTCGTGCGGTCGGCGTCGTCGAGCGCGTCGACGCGCCGCCCGTCGAAGTGGACCTCCCCCGACTCGGGACGGATGATCCCGGCCAGGCAGTGCAGAAGCGTCGACTTGCCCGAGCCGCTCGGACCGGTGATCGCGACGATCTCCCCGTCGCCGATCTCCACGGACACGCCGTCCAGCGCCACGGTCCTGGCGAAGGTCTTGCGCAACGCGCGTGCCTCAAGCATCGATCTCCTCCTTAAGATCCGCGAGTCGTCGCATGGCCGTCTCGATCCAGCGCAGGTCGGCGTCGAGGTGCTGGAGCGCGTAGTCGGCGGCGAGCACCTGCGCGGGCGACCCCGAGGCCCGCTCCGCGGTGAGCTCGCGCATCCGCGCCAGATGGGCGGCGCGCTGCCTGACCAGGTACCCGTCGGCGGCGCCACCGGCGACGATCGCCACCACCACGCGCGAGACGAGTGCGCTGGAGACGTGCGGCGCGGGCGCCTCCACCTGTTCCAGCCACCGGGCCAGTTCGGCCAGGCCCTCCTCGGTGATCGCGTACACCGTGCGCTCGGGGCCGCCCTCCCGCACGGTCTCCGCCACCTCGGCGAACCCGTCCCGCTGCAGGCGCTGCAACGTCGCGTAGACCTGTCCGTACGCGAGCGGCCTGGCACCCGGCAGGCGCTGGTCATGCTCGCGTTTGAGCTCGTACCCATGCTTGGGCCGCTCGGCGAGCAGCCCAAGCATGACGTGTCCGGTAGACATGATCGCGACTAGACATCCGATATATACACCAAGTGAATAGTCGGATGTCGCTCACCCGGTGTCGCGGGCGCGGCGTTGCCTTGGCGCGTCGGTGGCACTACGGTTGACCTCGTGACTGCCGGGTCGGCCTTGGGCCAACAGCGAGTAGGGCACCCGGCCGAGGCGTGAGCCCCGGGCGGGCCAGAGGCCCACCCTCTCCTTCCTTCCGCGCGTTCGGCGCGACGTTTCTCCGTGGATTTCCCTTCCGTGGTCTCCACGTTTCATGTGACTTCCGCGTGTGGTCTCCACGTTCCCGTGGCTTCCACGTCCCGTGTGATGTCCGCATGCTCTCGCGGTGCCGGTCGTCGCCGGTCACCGCGTGTTTCGCGCCTTTCACGAACCGGCCCCGGCGGTAAGTCGCCGGTCCGACCGGTCGTCCGGCGTACCTTTCCCCGTTTCCCGCACCACGGTCGCGGTCGCCCCGTGGTGATGTCGTCATGCCCGCGAACAGCCCGCGGGACCATCGATCCTGGAGAAGAAAACAGAGAATGCCCAATGAATTCAACCAGCAGATCATCGAGGAGTTCCGCGCCAACGGCGGGAAGGTCGGTGGCCCCTTCGAGGGAGCCCGGCTGCTCCTGCTGACCACCGTCGGGGCGCGATCCGGCGCCCGGCACACGACCCCGCTCGGCTACCTTCCCGACGGCGGCGAGCGGGTCCTGGTCATCGCCTCGGCCGGTGGCGCGCCGAATCACCCCGCCTGGTTCCACAACCTGGTGGCCAACCCTCTCGTCACGGTCGAGGACGGCCTCTTCACCTACGAGGCACGAGCTGTCGTCCTGGAGGGCGCCGAACGCGACCGCCTCTTCGCCCGCGCGGCCGAGGCCGACCCCGGGTGGGCCGACTACCAGGCCAGGACGGCGCGCGTCATCCCCGTGGTCGCCCTTCAAGGTGTCGACAGCGGGCCGCCGAAGGCGTCGTCGGCGGGCGAGACCCTCAAACTGGTCCACGACGTGTTCCGGCGGGAACTCTCCCTGATCCGCAAGGAGGTCACCGAGTCGGGTGCCGGCCTGGGCGCCCAGCTGCGGGTGAACTGCCTCACCCTCTGCCAGGGGCTGCACAACCACCACACCGGCGAGGACATCGCGATGTTCCCCTTCCTCGCCGGACGCCACCCCGAACTCGCCCCGACCCTGGAGCGGCTGAGCCGGGAACACGAGAGGATCACGGTCCTCATCGAGGAGTTGCGGGAGGTCCTCTCCACCGAGGGCGCGGATCCCCCGCTCGTGCTCGCCGAGGTCGAGCGGCTCGCCGACGAGCTCGAAAGGCACCTGACCTACGAGGAGGAGCAGCTGCTCCCGGTCCTCGGCGCGTAGGCCCCCGCCGCCCGCGTACCGGTGACGGCCACCGCCACCGGTACGCGGGTCACCTGCCGGCGGGGCCGGCCCGCACGCGCATTCGCTCGCCCTGCAGCCCGAACAGGCTGAGGAGCTCGACCGGCTCAGGGCCCGCGGCGGCCCACCCGTGCGGGGTGCGGGTGTCGAACTCGGCCACCTCGCCGGCGCCGAGGACGAGGTCGTGCTCGCCCAGGAGCAGCCGCAGCCGGCGCGCCGACCAGCTCGTCCAGCTGCACGCCGTGCGCCTTCGCCAGGGGCAGCAGGAGCTCCAGGGTCGGTTTGCGCTGCCCGCCCTCCAGGCGCGAGAGGGTGCTGAGCGAGATCCCGGTCGTCTCGCTCAGCTGGGCGAGGGTGGTGCCACGGGCACGGCGCAGCGCCCGCAGCCGCGGGCCCACGGCGGTCAGCACGCTCGCGAAGGTGTCGTCTGCCATGCCTATATTTGCTGTTCCGGCAAGAAATTTTGTCAAATCCCGGGATGGGGGCGGACTATTTGCGGTGAACGGAGGTATCACACATGACCGAACGAACGGAACAGAAGGTGACCGCCGCCCCCTCGAACGGGGAACGGCGCTACGAGGTGGTGGTCGTCGGCGGTGGCGCCGCCGGGTTGAGCGGGGCGCTGACCCTGGCACGGGCACGGCGCTCGGTGCTGGTGATCGACGCGGGCCGTCCGCGCAACGCCCCGGCGGCCCACGTGCGTTCCTACCTGACGCGCGACGGAGTGCCCCCCGCGGAGCTGCTGGCCACGGGGCGCGCGGAGGTGACCGGCTACGGCGGCGAGGTCGTGAAGGGCGACGTCGTGGCGGCCGAGCGGCTGGAGGGCGGGGACTTCCGCGTCGTCCTCGAAGACGGCTCCTCGGTCGTGGCGGACCGGCTGCTGGTGACCACCGGCCTGACCGACGAGCTGCCCCCGGTGCCGGGGCTCGCGGAACGATGGGGGCTCGACGTCCTGCACTGCCCGTACTGCCACGGCTGGGAGGTGCGCGACCAGGCGATCGGCGTCCTGGCCACCGGACCGCTCGCGGTCCACCAGGCCCTGCTGTGGCGGCAGTGGAGCGAGGACGTCACCCTCTTCCTGCACACCGCGCCCGAATTCGGCGCCGAGGAGTACGAGCGGCTCGCCGCCCGCGGCATCGCCGTGGTGGAGGGGCGGGTGGCGGCGCTGGAGGCGACGGACGACCGGCTCACCGGCGTACGCCTGGCCGACGGCCGGGTGATCTCCCGCCAGGCCCTCGTGGTGACCCCGCGCTTCACCGCCCGCTCCGGCCTCCTCACCGGCCTGGGTCTTGAGACGACCGACCAGGAGATGGGCGGGCACGTGGTCGGCAGCCACATCGCCGCCGACCCTTCCGGGGCGACGGCACTGCCCGGGGTGTGGGTGGCCGGAAACGTCGCAGCCCTGACCGAGCAGGTCATCGGCGCCGCCGCCGCGGGCGTGCGCGCCGGCGCGGCGATCAACGCCGACCTGATCGCCGAGGACACCCGCCGGGCCGTGGCCGCCCGCCGCGCCGCCGACCGGCACGGGCACGCGCACGAACACGCGCGGGAGGGCGCCCCCACGAAGGGCGACGCCATCCCGGAGGAGGAGTTCTGGGACCTCCGCTACGGGGAGAGCGACCGGATCTGGAGCGGGAACCCCAACGTCATCCTGGTCCGCGAGCTCACCGGCGTGGAGCCGGGCAGCGCCCTGGACCTGGGATGCGGCGAGGGAGCCGACGCGATCTGGCTCGCACAGCGGGGGTGGCGCGTCACCGCCACCGACATCTCCGGCGTCGCCCTGGAGCGCGCCGCCCGGCACGCCGAGGCGGCGGACGTCGCCGGCCTCGTCGACTGGCAGCGGCACGACCTGGGCGCCTCCTTCCCCGACGGCGTCTTCGATCTCGTCTCCGCCCATTTCCTGCACTCCCCCGGCGACATGCCGCGAGAGAAGATCCTGCGGGCCGCCGCCTCGGCGGTCGCGCCCGGCGGGACGCTCCTCGTCGTCGGGCACGCGGGGTCCCCCGCCTGGGAGCACAATCCCCATCCCGACGTGCACCTGCCCACGCCGGAGGAGGTCCTGGAAAGCCTGGAACTCCCGGAAGGGGAGTGGGAGGTGCTGCTCTGCGAGGAACACGACCGGATCCAGAACGACCCCGACGGGCGGCCCACCACCCGCAGGGACAACGTCCTCAAGGTCCGGCGGACGAAAGGCTGAACGGCCGGGCCGGGTTCCGTACGGTGACGTGGCGGGGACGGCCTCGGGCGGGCCGATGGCCACCGTCGGTGCGGCGCGTCAGTGCAGCCCGCGCTTGCCCGGTGTCCAGAACGGCTTGACCTTGATCGAGGTACGCGGCCAGTTGCGTTCGCGCACGAGGTGGTCGCGGACCATCTGGCAGGTCCTGGCCTCCCCCGCCACGTAGGCCGCCCCCGCGTCGCCGGGAAGGTCGAGGTCGGCCACCGCCGCGAGCAGTGTCCGGGAGGAGACGCCGGCACCCGGGGCGGGCCCGGATCCAGGACCGCCCGAGCATGCCGTTCGGCGCGGACGCTCTCACCGACGGTCATGACCGGACGTTCGGACTCCTCGCACGACATCCCCTTTGCTCGACGAGTCAAAATAACACTTGAAAAATCAACCAAATGTGGAGAGGATCTTCGCGTCAACGGATCCACGTGATGGAGATGTTCAGTGCGCAAAACAACGGCGATCGGTTCTGCCCTGCTCACCGCTACGACTCTCGTACTTGGACTCGGCACCGCCGCGTCGGCGGCTTCCGCCGCCTCGGCGAATCCGTCCGACCCGGTGGGCCTTTACTTCTTCGACGCGGCACGGAACGTGGTCGCCCACTACCCGGCCCCGCCCGCCGGGTGCACCCCGGTGCCCGCGACCGCGACCCTCCACGCCGCCTGGGACGCCGGGTTCTCGAGGTTCCAGTTCTTCGGTACGGCGGACTGCACCGGGACTTTCACTGTCCTGGACACCCTTCGCAGCTACTCCGCCGGGCGGTTCAAGTCCTTCGTCCCCATCCCCTAGTGGAAGATCACTGAAAATCCCGTTCTGATCCCGGACCGGCGGACGCCCGCCCGCTGTCAAGCGGCGAGCATCCGCGATGACCGGACTCCACCGGTACGGGCGAGGCCGCGGCGAACCAGAGCGTGAAGGTTCGCCGCGGCCTCGCGGGTTACGCGGCCGGACATCGTTTTCGAAGACGCCCGGGCGAGGCGGACGGCCGGCGCCGAGGCCCGCATCAGCCGCGACGAGACCAGGACACAGGCGTTTCGGCGCGCTTCCGAACGGCGACTCGTGACCGCGCGGAAGTTTCCCGGGAAATTCTGCGCGAGGATGTCGAGAGCGCGGCCGCGGCTCCGACACCTCGGTGACCGGCCGAATCGAGACCGGCAAGCCCCGAGGAGACACGACCATGCGGCCCACGAAGACGAGCACCCTGAAGGTGCCCGGCGCGACTCTTTACCACGAGATCCGCGGCTCGGGGCCGACCCTGCTGCTGATCTGCGGCG
>NZ_JBPXMC010000041.1:0-61755 GCF_051918885.1 Streptosporangium sp. OZ121 | reverse complement strand
ATCGCCACGTGGAACTCCTTGTCTCCGGATTTCCATCATCCGGCACTCAAGGTGTCCACACATCGGGGTGAGGGCCCCAGGGGTGGATAGTTGGCTGGGATGCACGTCGCGCCCGGCGTGCAGGGCCGCTCCAGCGTCGCCGAGGGACCAGTGCACGCCGATCTCGTACAGGCGGACGTGCGCGGGGCCGATGCTGAAGGGCTGGTCGGCAATCGCCTGCATGGGAAGCCGGGTGGTGACGTGCGCGGCTTGTTTGATCATTTCTAGGGCGCGATCTCGGTCTCCTGCTTGTGCGGCGTTGTAGGCGCAGGTGCACAGCATTTGAGCGTAGGCGGCGGCGTGGGCGGGCGTGCCAAGTCCTGTGCTCTCCAGGCGGTGGGTGGCCTGCAGAGTGAGCTGGTCGGCGATTTTCTGGCGACCTTCATGGCGTAGCACGATGCCCAGGGATCGCGCCGAGGCGGCCATGCTGATCGGGGAGCCGGACAGGCCCGCGAACACGCTGGCGCGGTCAGCGGTGATCCTGCTCGCCTCATATCTCCCGATCTTGTCCAGGGCCTCGGTCGCCAGGTCGTAGCAGGCGGCTGCCTGCGCGCAAGCATCCGCTTTCCGGCTATCGGCCGCTTCGTGGGCCAGAGCCAGAAGGTCAGGAAGATCAGCGACAAGCCGAGCCAGATCACCGCTGGCGAAGCGGCTTCGCGCCCAGGCCAGACGGGAGGCAATCTGCTCGGGCAGGGGAGGACCGGAGGACGCAGGCGGTATGGCCAGCGCGTCATCGAGCCTGGACAGCAGATGGGCAGGGATGGCGAGTCCGGCGGCGGACAGCAGGGTGCGGCGACGCATCAAGTCTTCTTTCGCGGGCTGACCGATCGTTTCAGCCACCGTAACCGGATTGATCAGCGCGCTAAGGATATGACCCGGTACCCCGGCTGCGTGGGCGACGCGGCGCAGTACCTGAAGGTCGATCCCCGCACGCCGACCTGTCTCCAGCCGGGAGATCGTCGATGCCGAGTAGCCCGAGGCTTTCCCCAAGTCGGCTTGTTTCCAGCTCCGTAGCTGCCGCGCGAACCTGATAACGCCGCCGACGTCATGGGTCGTGATCAGCGCTCGCAGCTGTGGCGACTGCCATTGATCATCATCGTGCGTACTTTGTTGCCCGCTCATCGCGACTCCTGGTCACGACATCATTCCCCTCGGTCACCATACGCCGCCGCCCCTCTCCAAGAGGCTGGATATGCAGATCCTGCACGTGGCGTGCGCACCTGGCATACGCGCTGGTGAGGAGACAGGTGCCGACGCTTTTCTGATGGCAGGCCGCCCCGAATGAAAGCGGGGCCCGTCACGGCATCGCACGCCAGGACGGGCCCCTTGACCGGACTCAGGAGGTCCGATCCGATGCACAACCCTAGAGGAAACCCCAGGCCGATCCGGGTTCGTTGGCACGCCGACCAACCGCCGATGCCGCTCGGTTGCCGCTGGTGCGGGCATCCCCCGTACGCCCACGAGGCCGCGAGCCTGCCGCACCGGACCCACCACGACTGGCAGCAGCCCACCGCCGCGCAGGTCCGCGCCCGGATGGCCGCGCGCAGGCGTCTCGGCCTGTGCGGTCGGTCCCAGGCGGTGGCCGTATCGACGAGACCGATCCTCCGGCCCGAACCTCCGACCTCCCCTCCGCCGCCGCACACCGAACCTCGTACGGCTCGGCCTCCGCTGAGGCCCGCCTTCCCGCCCGACTCGCCCGGACGGCACCGGCGACAGGACCAGCTCGTGACAACGACGGCTTTTCCCCACCGGCATGGATGGCCGCCGAACCCCGCAGGTTCGCGTCCGGTGAGCACGAGCTCCACCACGCCGGCGGTGACGGTATGAGTGGGCGGGAAGGTCGGGAGCGGCCGACCGGGCGGCACCGGCGGGGCGCACTCGTCTCTCCGGCCGCTCCCCGCCGCTGGGACATGGCCAGCGTGGCCCGCGCTCGGCAGCTCGACCTGCTCGAACCCGCCTGGGCCGTCTGGTACGGCCCGGCCACCCGGCGCTTCCATGCCGTCGCCCTCTGGTCCGCACCTCAACCCTTGATCGTGTACGCGGGCACCGTCGAAGAGCTCCGCGACCTGATGCGCGAGGCCGAGCATCTCCGGCCGGCGCACGAGACCCGACCCACCGCGTCACCACCCTCACGGACGCGGGAGAGCGAACACACCTCATCGGCACTCCGAGGAGCCACGATGCCCGACATCCCGGACGACCCCCGAACCGCTTGCTGGGACGTGCCCCACGACCCCTCGGCGATCGCCAAGATCCGCGCCCTGGTGGACGACACCCTCACCGCCTGGACGTTGGCGTACCTCGCTGACGACGTGGTCCTCGTGGCCGGGGAGCTCCTGGCCAACGCCGTCGTCCACGGCGACGCCCCGGCGACCCTCTCCCTGCGGGCCGGAGCCGATGAACTCCGTCTGGAGGTGACCGACCGCGGGCCGGGGCAGCCCCGGCACCTCCGTCTCGACACCGACGCCCTGCACGGCCGGGGCCTCACCATCGTCGAGGCCCTCGCTCACGAATCCGGCGTCACCCCACTCCCCGACGGCCCCGGCAAAACCGTCTGGGCCCGCTGGTGGATTCCCTCTTGAGCGACTCATCCGGCCACCCGGACATCATCCTGAGCCCGGGAGCCAGGCGGTGAACGGTCACGCCGGTCGCGTCCCGGTTGGCCGGATGCCGTGAATTCGACCAGCGCCTTCCCGTCGTCGGCATCACGTGGAAGTACTTCGTCTGACACGGCACGCGAAGGCGGGTGGCAAGCCGACGATTCAAGGGCCGATGTCAGGCCATCGCGTGGTGGAGGCGCTCGCGATCCTTCTCTGGAAGCCGCTGCTGGAGGCGTCGGGCGCGGATGAGCGAATCCGCGACCTCGCACACCTCGGCGAGTTCTACCTCCCTGGGCGAGACCTCGGCGAGGCGATTCCTGTGGAGCCAGGTCGCCACCTCCGCCCACGACCACAGACTCACGCGGGGACGCCGCACCTTCGGCTCGGGAAAGCCTCCCGGCCCGCGGCGTCCGACGGCCCAGTGATCGGCTGTGGCGAAGGTCCGGCCGGTACGGTCGGCGATCTCGGAGAGCGTCACGAGATCCTCGCTCACCCCGGTCACCTCGATTCCCGCCGAGCGCCCCTGGATGATCGCGGACGCGATCGCCTCCACCGCCCCGCCGGCCTCGCGATCGAACGCCGCGACGCCAGGTCCTCCCGCGATGGGGTCGAACGACACCGTGGCGTCGTCCCATCCGGCCTCGTACAAGGCGTCGATCACCGTTTCACCGCTCGGAGCCGTGAAGTGAAGTTCGAAACTGTAGACGGTCATGGGGCTCACGCTCCCTCTGATATGTCGTTCTCAAACCCGTGTGGGCACTGGTCGACGAGACGCCGCAGCCGCTTGGCGTGCCCCTCTGGTGAGCGCGGTGTCGACCAGATGGACGTGGGAGGCCTGCACCCCCGATGTCCACCGGGACATGACGCGCGTCCCCACGCATGACCTCCTGCCTTTTCGATGATCCAGCCTGCGGCGATCATGTGATCGATCGCCGCTCGTATCTCCTTGTCGGGGTGCCGATCCATGCGGAGATGATGATACCTGACGTAGAGTTAATTCTACAGAACGCGCAAGTTGGCCAGGCGGAAGAGGTTCTCTTTCCAGGGGTCAGCCGGCGGGCCGCTGGACGGGCTGGGTCTCGGTCCGGTAGATGAGGGTCGTCTCGACGTGCACGATCTCGGGACGGATCAGAAACTTCTCCAGCAGCAGGCGGTGCAGGCGGTCGGCGTCGGCGACCGCCACGTGGACCAGGAAGTCCTGCGGCCCGGCCACGTGGAACAGGGCGATGGTCTCGGGCAGGCCCAGGACGAAGGCCCGCAGCGGGTCGACGAGCTGGCTGGTGTGCGGCCGGACCCGCAGGGCGAGCAGCGCCTGCAGTGGACGGCCCAGCGTCGCCGGGTCGACCTCGGCGCGGAAGGCGCCGATCACCCCGCGCCTCCGCAGGGAGCGCACCCGCTCCAGCGCCGTGGAGGGGGCGACGCCCACCCGTTCGGCCAGGTCCTTGTTGGGGAGTCGCGCATCCTTCTGCAGCTCGGCCAGAATTCGCCGGTCCACCGAATCCAGTTCGACGCTCACCGGGTTCACCTCCGCCCAATTCGGCTCGCCTGGCGAGCTGTCGTGAATTCGACCAGTATCCCCGTGTGACATGGAATGTTGAGGAATTCGTGAACGCGGCGACCGTGACCGTCGACGAGCTGGCCGCCTACGTCGACGAGAGCCAGCGGGGCGTGCCACCCGTGCTCGGCCGCAGACCCCCCGGTGAGCTGGCCGAGCGGCTCGGGCTCGCCCGGTGGATCCGCGAGGGCGGGATGACCGCCGGCGACCACGCGGAGTTCCTGCGCACCTACCTCGCCGAGGGCACGCGGCTGCACCATCCCGCCTACCTCGGGCATCAGGTCGCCGCTCCCGACTTCCCCGCGGCCCTCGCCGACCTCGTCCACGGCGTGAGCAACAACCCGATGGCGATCTACGAGATGGGCGCCTCGGCGGCGACCGTGGAGTTCGAGGTGCTGCGCTGGATGCTCGGCAAGGTCGGTTTCGGCGAGGCGGGCGGCGGGGTGCTGACCCACGGGGGATCGCTGGCCAACCTCACCGCGCTGCTGGCCGCGCGGGCGTCGGTGGCCCCGCAGGCGTGGACCGAGGGCGTCCCCGGCGACCTCGCGCTGCTCGCCCCGGCGTCGTCGCACTACTCGCTCACCCGCGCCGCCGCGATCCTCGGCCTGGGGGAGCGGGCCGTGGTGCCGCTGGAGGTGGACGGGCTCGGCAGGATCGACGTCGCCCGCCTGCCCGAGGCCCTGGAGCGGGTGCGCCGGGCGGGGCGGCGGCCGATGGCCCTGGTGGCGAACGCCTGCGCGACCGGGACCGGCCTCCACGACGACCTGCGCGGGATCGGGGAGTTCTGCGCGGCCAACGGCGTCTGGTTCCACGTGGACGGCGCCCACGGAGCCTCCGCGCTGCTCTCCGAGAAGCACCGCCACCTGCTCGACGGGATCGACCTCGCCGACTCGCTGATCTGGGACGCGCACAAGATGCTGCGTACCTCCAGCCTGGCCGCGGCGGTGCTGACCCGGCGCGAGGGCGACCTGGACGCGGCCTTCCGGCAGCGGGCCAGCTACCTGTTCTACGGGGAGCAGGGTTTCGACCTCATCGGCAGGACCGTGGAGTGCAGCAAGGCCGAGCTGGGCCTGAAGATCTTTCTCAACCTGGCCTGGCGGGGCGAGCGTGGCCTGGGCGAGTACGTCGCGCGCCGGTACGCCACCGCGCACCGCTTCTGGGAACTGGCCCGCGAGCGGCCGGGCTTCGAGTGCCCGTACGAGCCGGAGAGCAACATCGTCTGCTTCCGGTACGGCACCGGCGACCAGGCGGACATCCGCGAGCGCCTGATGGAGGACGGGGCCTTCCAGCTGACCTCGGCCGAGGTCGGCGGGGTCCGCCACCTGCGGGTCACCGTGATGGCCCCCGCGACGGACGACAAGACGCTGGAGGCGCTGCTCGACCGGATCGCCGGCCCGGAGGAGGCCACGGCCGGTTTCCGGTGAAACCCCGCCTGGAGGGCCGGACCGGGCCTGCACATGACGCGGACACGGTCCAGCGGGCCGTCGGCGGGGCGAACCCGCGCCCGGAGAACCGGTCGGGACCTCGCCGGAGTGCCTCGCCGGCCCCGCTGTGGCCGGTGCGCGAGGCCGGTCTCCGGGGAATCCCGGTCTCCGGGGAATCCCGGGGTAGATCCAGGAGCCCTCAGCGGATCCCGGAGTCCGGGTGGGCGGCGTCCCAGCGGCGGCGCGACTCGGCGATGCCGTCGCGGTGCTCGGCCGACCAGTCGACGAGGGTCCGCAACAGGTGGGTGAGGCTGTGGCCGGACGGGGTCAGCTCGTAGTCGACCTGCGGCGGGACGACGGGGTGGACGGTCCTGGAGATCAGGCCGTCGCGCTCCAGGCGGCGCACGGTCAGGGTGAGCATCCGCTGCGAGATGCCGGGCAGGGCCCGCTGGAGCTCGCGGAACCGGCGCACCCCCTGGGCCAGCTCCACGACCACCAGCACCGACCACTTGTCGCCGATCCGGTCGAGGACCTCACGGATGCCGCAGTCCTCGCCTCCGCAGGAGACGACCGGCTCCGTGGTTACCGCGGTGTGCCCCACTGACATCGAAGTGCCTCCTTATGCCACGTGTCCTGGTTGTCGATGATGGACCCGGTTACCGAAGAGAACCACTCACACGGGGGAGATTCCATGATTCTCATGACGGGGGCGACGGGCGCACTGGGGCGGCTCGTCGCCGTGCGGCTGGCCGGGCGGGACGACGTGGTGATCGGCAGCCGTACCACGGAGGCGGTTCCCGCCGGGACACCGGCCCGCCTGGTCGACTTCGAGGACCCCGCCTCGCTGGAGGAGGGCTTCGCCGGGGTGGACACGCTGCTGCTGATCTCCGCGGGCTACGGCGAGGACGACGTGGTGATCGCCAGGCACGGCGCGGCGATCGAGGCGGCGGAGAAGGCCGGGGTCTCGCACATCGTCTACACCGGCCTCAGCGCCGCCGGGGACCACCTGGCCTACGCGCTCGCCCACCGCTGGACCGAGCGCAGGCTCCGCGAGGGGGCCGCGAACTGGACGATCCTGCGCAACGGCCTCTACGCCGAGCTGCTGGCGACGCTCGCGCCCGCCGTGGACGGCAGGATCACCGCGCCGCTGGGAGCGGGACGGCTGGCCGCGGTGGCCCGCGAGGACCTGGCCGACGTGGCCGCCCTGGTCGTGACCGATGCCTCCGCGCACGCGGGCCGGACCTACGAGCTGGTCGGGGAGGCGGCGATAGGCGGCGCGGAACTGGCCGCGGCCCTCACCGGGGCCACGGGAGGCACCGTCGCGTACGAGCCCGGCACCCTCGCCGGGGCCCGCGAGGCGTTCACCGCCCTCGGCCTGGCATCCTTCCAGGTCCCGATGCTGGTGAGCACCTACTCCTCGATCGCGAACGGGTTCATGGACGCGACGGGCGGCGACCTGCGCGCCCTGCTCGGCAGGGCTCCCCGGTCCGCCCTGGAGGTCATCGTCGCGGGACTTCGCGAGCCGGGGTGAACAGGGGGAGGGCGCGCGGCGGCCGCGCCGGCCGAGGGGCCCCCTGCCCGGCCGCGGAGAGGGCAGGGGGCCCGTGTGATCAGTTGTCGGTGCAGAACATGTGGATACGGCAGTTCGTGACGCGGCCCGCCTCGACGGCGGCCGGCTCGCGCTCCTGAAGACCCTGAAGGTCCTGAACGTCGAACGACATCGATTTCACCTCCTCGCCGGTCTCGTGGCCGCGCCTGGCGCGGACCGCTTCTCCTTCCGCCGCCCCGGAGCGGGCGGCGAGCCTGGGACGGGAGGACGCCAGGCGTCCCCCACGACGTCGTCGAGCATCCACGGGCGCGCGTGCCGGTGGCGCAGCCGGACGAGGAAGGCGACGATCCCGGCCGTGCCACCGAGGAACGTCGGGACGACCTTCGAGAAGGGGTCCGGCACGAGCAGCCTGCCGGAGCGGGTCACGGCTCTGGCCTCCAGGCATCCGGCCAGGTCCCCGGCCCAGCGCAGATACCGGTCGTCGGCCGTGAACCCGGCCATGTCGAGGAGGAACTCGCCGTCGCCGGGCAGGCCGTGGCACGGCACCGCCCCCGACTGCCAGCGGGTCCTGTGCACCGCGACCGCCGCCTGGCCGGCGAGCCGCAGGGCGTCCGGGTCGCCGGTGGCGCGCCAGTACCGGACGAGGAAGGAGCCGACCCCCGACGAGCCGCTGCACCAGTGCGGCCGGCGCGGCAGGACCGTCCGCGGATCCCCCGCGAGGGCCGGCCACCAGGCGGTGTCGCCGTCGACGTCGGCGTGCTCGTACAGGGCGCGGGCGACCTCGCGCACGGTCGCCATCCACTCCGGGCGGCCGAGGGCGACGGCGGCGTAGAGCAGCGCGGTGCCGACCCCGGCGATCCCGTGCGCGAAGCCGAGGTGGTCGGCGCCCGCGAGACCGGAGTCGAACGACTCCGGCGTCGGCCACCGCGGGTGCCCCATCCGGTAGGACCGCGCGTGGTGCAGGTTCTCGAACGTCTCCACGGCCCGCCTGCGGAGCACGGGGTCGCCCGAGCGCAGGGCGAGGCGCAGCACCGTCATGCCGGCCCCGGCCAGCCCGTGCGTCACGTCGGGGCTCGGGTGGTCCACCGGAAGCCGGGCCGCCGCCCGCAGCGCGAACTCCCGCATCTCGTCGTCGCCCGCGGCCTCCGCCGCGTCGTGAAGGGCCCAGACGGCTCCCGAGCGCCCGAAGTACAGGCCGGGGGTCCAGACGTCCTCGTCGGAGAGACGGCGGCGGAGCCACCCGGCCGCGGCGGACGCCGCGCCTCTTGCGCCCGCCGTGTCGTCGGTGAAGGCGTTGTTCGTAACGGTGTTGTCTGTGACGGTGCTGTCTGTGACGGTGCTGTCTGTGACGGTGTTGCCTGTGAAGGCGTTGTCCGTGACGGCCGCGCGGGAGGCGAGCGTCAGGACTGCCAGGATGCCCGGTACGCCCCCGTTCACCGAGCACGGGTCCGCCTCGGCCCCGCCGTCCCCGGCGACCGCGTTGGGCCACGGCGACGGGCTGTCCCGCCGGGGGTCCATGGTCTCCACCAGCCGCGCCAGCCCGTCGGCCACCAGGAGATCCGCCCGTCGTGCCCCGCCCGCCCCTGCCCCCGCGAGGACGGGGCCGGCCTTCCGCGTCTCCCGCGTCTCCCGCGCCGCCGCGAGGCCGGCGGCGGGAGCCGCCGGGGCGAGCGTGTCCAGATACCTCGCGCAGCGGTTCAGCGACCAGCGCTCCTCCGGCTCGGTGACCAGTCCCTCCACCAGGGGGCGGAGGAGGGCGAGGGTGGGGTTGGCCGCGGACACCGCGGCGACGTGGTCGAGGAGGCGCCGGCCGCGGGCCGGGCCCGTCGTGCCGTCCTCGGGGAGTTCCAGCCCGGCGCCGGTCGCGAGGAAGTACGCCAGCCCGCCGAGGCCGAACAGGTCGGCCGTCTCTCCCGGCGCCGGCCGGAGCTCGCCGGTGTGCGGCACCAGTTCCGGAGCGAGGTAGCCGGGGGTTCCACCGATCATGACGATGTCGCCCGGCACCGTCGCGTACTCCAGGTCGACGAGCCGGAGGTCGCCGCCGGGCAGGAGCATCACGTTGTCCGGCGAGAGGTCGCGGAAGACGTGGCCGAGGTCGTGGACGGCCCGCAGCGCGTCGACGAGGCGCCGCAGGATCGGCCGGACCTCGGCGGCGCCGTTCCCGAAGCCGTCGTGCCCGATGGGCCCGGCGTTCCCCTCGGACCAGCGCCGCAGCGTCGTCCCGGGCACGCGTTCCTCGACGAGGAACGCGTGCCCGCCCTGTTCGAAGAAGTCGACCACGGCCGGGACGACCCCGCTGGACGCCAGGGCCTCCAGCCGGGACCTCTCCGTCGCCAGCCGGTCGCGCGCGTCCCGGCCCCCGAGATCGGACGAGGCGTGCGGCCGGCCCTCCTTGATCACGACTTCGGCGCCGCTCTCGGTGTCCTCCGCGATGTACACGCCGCCCCTGTTGGCGTGTCGCACCGCCTCGCGGACCACGAAACGGCCGTTCAGCAGCACGGCGGGCCGCTGCGGCGGCCCGGAGGCCCCGAAGGCGCGGTCCGCCGTTCCGGAGGCGCCGGGGGCGGTGAAGGGCGAGACGGCGAAGGAGGGCGGGGAGAACCGTGGCAGCCGCTCGTCAGGGATCGCCGTCCCCTCCGGCGTGCGGAGCCGGACCTCGTAGAAGCCGTCGTTGCCGAGCACCCGGTGCCCGCCGAAGGCCCCGTAGCGGTAGTGCACGATCCCGCCGGGCCGGTAGGGGCGGTCCGACAGGATCGCCGGGCCGGGAAGCCCCCAGGTGGCCTCGTCGAGCAGCGGCGCCAGCCGGGCCGCCTCGGCGCCGCCCACCGGGTATGCGGTGACGAACTTCCCCGCCTGGGCGCGGGCGCAGTGGGGGGTGAGCAGCTCCCAGTAGTCGCCCAGCCGCGCGGGAAACTTGAAGGCGCACCCCTCGGCGGCCAGCACCCGTACGACCCGGGAAAGCACGATCGGAGCGGAGAGCATCGTCGCGGAGACGTGAAGTTTCCAGCCCTGCGCGGGCATCGCGTATCCGCCGGGAACGACCAGGCACCAGAATTCCCCGTCGGTGACCGACCAGTCATGGGCCGGGACCCGTCCGATCTCGGCGATCGCGATGTCACGCAGGAGGGCGCTGTCGCCCGTCGGGCTTTTCACGGGAGGTCATCCTTCGGCTGTCGCGGTTCGACGTCATGCGGGAATCGGTCCGATGTCAAACGGGAAATGCGTCAAACGGGAAATGCGTCACGCGGGAGATCCGCGTCGAACGGGTGGGAGGGAAGCGGGAAACGCGCGAGGTGTTCACACCCGGGAGCCGCGCCGATGGCGTGGATCCCGCCGGGGTGCGGCCACCGCCGCTCCCGTCACAGGGACCGCGTCGTGGTGATCGCGCATATGTGAGATCGGCGGAGCCGCCGCATTCTTTTCCGCCTGCCGGCGCTGGCAATACGAAAACACGGTGGATATGAGGTGTGCCATGTAAAAGTACGCACTTCTCGTCCGCCACGCGTGATCCGCCGAGTATTCAATGCGCTTATTTCATATTCCCATATATTAATTCCGGTCCGCCGTGGCGTGCTTCACCCGGACGCCCGGCAGGAGTCGAGCGGCCGGTTCCCGGACCGGCCCTCGAATGCGCGCGTATCGTTCCCGGGCTGGGCGGACCCGTCCTGATATAGCGTCGCGTCCATGACCGAACTCGACGGCCGCCTGCGCGCGGTGTGCGACCTCACCGTCTCCGGCGTCCGGGAAATGGCCGGGCGGCACGAGTACGACGGCCTGATCCAGGACCTGTCGCCCGAGGGGGTGCGCGCCGGGCTGGCCGCGCTGGGCCGGGGACCGCTGCCCGCCGACCCGTACGACGCGGCGCACCTGCAGATCTTCGAGGAGGCCGCCCGGGTGCAGCTCGGCGAGCTGGAGCTGCACCGCCGCAGCCCGCTGGAGCACCTGGGCAACCTCGACCTGGCCACCTACGACCGCGAGTACGCCCCCGAGGCCGAGCGGCACGCCGCCAAGCTCGCGCACCTGGCCCGCTGGCCCGAGGCGGTGGACAACGCGGTCGCCTCGCTCGACCTGCTCAGCGCCCCCGTCGCGACCGCCCTGCTCGGCGCGGTGCGCGGCCTCGCCTCCGGGGTGCCCGATGACGCCGAGGAGAGCGTGCGCGAGGCGGCGTTCAGGGCGCACGCCCGGCTGGTGGAGCACGTCGAGAAGGCCGCGCACACCGGCGACCCGGACGCCTCCCTCGGTGCCGAGGGGCTCGCCAGGCTGATGGGCACGGGCGACGGCCTCCCGGTCGACCTGGGACGGCTCGCCGAGCGCGCCGACGCCGAGCGCGACCGCCTGATGGCCCGGCTGGCGGAGTCCTGCGCCGCGCTGGGGTTCGCCGGACGGCCGCCGCTGGAGGTCGCGCGCGAGCTCGTCAGGCAGCACCCCGGCCCCGACGGCGTGATCGAGGCGGCCAGGATCGGCACCGAGAGGGCGATCGCCTTCACCAAAGAGAAGGACCTGGTGCCCTACCACGACGGGGAGTGCCGGGTCGGCATCGCGCCCGAGTCGCGCCGGTGGGCGATGGCCATGATGAGCTGGTCGGCGCCCGGCGAGCCCGACGGCCCCTCGTGGTACCACGTCACCCCGCCCGACCCCTCCTGGCCCGAGCGCGACGCCGAGGAGTGGCTGGAGGTCTTCAGCGAGACCACGCTTCCCGCGATCAACGTGCACGAGGTCGCCCCCGGGCACTTCTCCCACGGCCGCGCCCTGCGCCACGCCCGCTCCGACGTGCGGCGGACGCTGATGTCGCTGGCCTTCGCGGAGGGCTGGGCCCACTACGCGGAGGAGCTCTGCGTCGAGGAGGGCTTCGCCCCCGACGACCCGCGTTTCGAGATCGGCGTGTGGCTGGAGGCGCTCATCAGGGTGACCCGGCTGGCCTGCGCGATCGGCGTGCACTCCGGCGCGATGACCGTCGAGGAGGGCGCCCGCCGCTTCGCCGCCGACACCCACCTCGCCGGTCCCGCCGCGCTCTCGGAGGCCGCGCGGGCCACCTTCGACCCCACCTACGGCCGCTACACCTGGGGCAAGCTGGAGATCCTCGACCTCCGCGACCGCGCCAGGGCCGAATGGGGCCCCGGCTTCGGCCTCAACCGCTTCCACACCGCCATGCTCGACCTCGGCTCCCCGCCCCTCGGCCTGCTCGGCCACGCCCTCGCCGGTACGTGACCGGCGGTCCCCGCGGCATGTCCATCCGGAGGCGCGGCGGACGCGTGGTCAGCGGTCGACGGCCGTGGCGCCGCCGTCGACGACCAGGTGGGTGCCGGTGATGAACGACGCCTCGTCGCTCAGCAGGAACCGTACGGCCGCCGCGATCTCGGCGGGCCGGCCCAGGCGGCCGAAGAGCGACCTGCGGGTGAAGGACTCCAGATAGCCCGCGTCGCCGCCCGTGGCGGTGGTGAGCAGCGGGGTGTCGACGTAGCCGGGGCAGACGGCGTTGACCCGGATCGGCGCCAGCTCGTGGGCCATCGAGCGGGTCAGGCCGAGCATGCCCGCCTTGGACGAGCAGTAGGCCGGGATGAAGGCCTGCCCGACCAGGCCCTCGATCGAGGAGATGCCGACGATCGCGGAACCCTCCTGGCCGCGCAGGTCCTCCAGCAGTGCCTTGACCAGCAGGGCGTGGGCGCGCAGGTTGACGTTGAGCACCGCGTCCCACGAGGCCTCGGTCAGGTCACCGACGGCCAGGGGGGCCGCGATCCCGGCCGCGTGCACGAGGCCGCCGATCGAGGTGAGGGCGTCGCGGCTGGTGGCGGTCGCCGCGGAGAAGGCCGAGGAGTCGGTGACGTCGACGGGGACGGCGATCGCGGCGACGCCGTGCGCGGCGGCGAGCGAGGCGGTCTCCTTGGCGCCCGCCTCGTCCAGGTCCCAGATCGCCACCGGGCGCCCGGCCTCGGCGAGCGCCAGCGCGCAGGCCCGGCCGATCCCCGACGCCCCGCCGGTGACGACGACTCCGGTGCCGATCATCGGCGACCTCCTCGATTGTTCGGGGGCTTCCCGTTAGGTTTGTGCCCGATCGGCCGTCGGGTACGGCGGTTTCGTGGCCGATCGGCCGTCGGGTACGGCGGTTTCGTGGCCGGTCGGTCGTCGGGCGGGGCGGCTGTTGTGCCCGGGCGGTCGCAGGGTACGACGTGAACCGGAGACGGCGCGAGGTGTGAACCGCCGGTCCTGAGGTAACACGATGCGTGAACCATGATGCTGGAGGAAGCGCTATGCGTGAACTGTCGGGCAAGGTCGCGGTCGTCACGGGGGCGGGCAGCGGGATCGGGAGGGCACTCGCGCTGAGCCTGGCCGCGGAGGGGATGTCCCTCATGCTCGCCGACGTCGATCCGGGAGACCTCGCGGAGACCGCCTCGCTGGTGGAGGGGAGCGCGGCGAGGGGAAGCGCGGCGGAGGGCAGGATCCTCGGGGGCAAGGTGCTCACCGAGATCACCGACGTCTCCGACCCGGTGGCCGTGGATCACCTCGCCGACCGTACGTTCGGCGAGCTGGGCGCGGTCCACGTGCTGTGCAACAACGCGGGGGTCTTCCAGGGCGGCCGGATGTGGACGCGGGAGCCGGAGGACTTCGCCTGGATGCTCGGGGTGAACCTGTGGGGCGTGCTCCACGGGGTCCGGGCCTTCGTGCCCCGCATGATCGACCAGGACACCGAGGGCCACATCGTCAACACCGTCTCCGCCGCGGGACTGTTCGCCGTCCCCTACTTCGGCCCCTACTCGGTCTCGAAGTACGCCGCGTTCGCCGCCTCGCAGTCCCTCGCCCAGGATCTCGCGACGGCCGGTTCCAAGCTCCGGGTGACCGCGCTGTGCCCCGGCGGGGTGCGCACCGGCCTCAACCACTCCGGCCGCCACCGGCCGGAGAACCTCGTGGCCGCCGAGCGCACCGAGGACGAGGCGGCCTCCTCCGCGATCATCGACGGCCTGGTGGAGGGGGGCATCGACCCGGCCGAGGTGGCGCTCGCCGCGGTGGCCGCCATCCGCGAGGAGCGCTTCCTGGTCCTCACCCACCCCGGCCACGCGGATGCCCTGCGCGAGCAGACCGAGGCCCTGGTCTCGGGAGCGCTGCCCTCGTTTCCCGGCTACGACCAGGCGCGCTGACAGGCGCCGATAGACTGGGGCCACCGCTCTGTTCCTTTTGGGGGTCTTGGTGTCTGACTTCGACACGGTCCTGGTCGTCGACTTCGGCGCGCAGTACGCGCAGCTGATCGCGCGAAGGGTGCGTGAATGCCACGTCTACTCCGAGATCGTCCCCTCGACGATGCCGGTCGAGGAGATGATGGCCAAGAAGCCCAAGGCGATCATCCTGTCCGGCGGCCCCTCGTCGGTGTACGCCGAGGGCGCCCCCGCCGCCCCCGCGGGCCTGTTCCGGACCGGTGTGCCGACCTTCGGCATCTGCTACGGCTTCCAGATCATGGCCCAGGAGCTCGGCGGGGAGGTGGCCAGGACCGGCACCGCCGAGTACGGCGGCACCCGCCTCGACGTCGGACAGCAGGGCGTGCTCTTCGCGGGGCTGCCCGCCACGCAGTCGGTCTGGATGTCCCACGGCGACAGCGTCTCCGCCGCCCCCGAGGGCTTCACCGTCACCGCCGCGACCGCCGAGACGCCCGTCGCCGCCTTCGAGCAGCCCGAGCTGGGCCTGTACGGCGTCCAGTTCCACCCCGAGGTCCTGCACTCCGAGCACGGCCAGGCCGTGATGAAGCACTTCCTCGACGCCGCGGGCTGCCGCCCCTCCTGGACGATGCTCAACATCGTCGAGGACGCGGTCGAGGCGATCCGCGCCCAGATCGGCCCCGAGGGCCGCGCCATCTGCGGCCTGTCCGGGGGAGTCGACTCCGCGGTGGCCGCCGCCATGGTCCAGCGGGCCATCGGTGATCGGCTGACCTGCGTCTTCGTCGACCACGGGCTGCTGCGCAAGGGCGAGGCCGAGCAGGTCGAGCGCGACTTCGTGGCCGTCACCGGCGTCAAGCTTCGCGTGGTCGACGCCCAGGAGCGCTTCCTGAAGGCGCTCGACGGGGTCACCGATCCCGAGGAGAAGCGCAAGATCATCGGCCGTGAGTTCATCAGGGTCTTCGAGGACGAGCAGCGCGCCATCATCGCCGACGGCCCCGTCGACTTCCTCGTCCAGGGCACCCTTTACCCGGACGTGGTCGAGTCCGGCGGCGGCACCGGTACCGCCAACATCAAGTCCCACCACAACGTCGGCGGCCTCCCCGACGATCTCCAGTTCTCGCTGGTGGAGCCGCTCCGCGCATTGTTCAAGGACGAGGTGCGCCGGGCGGGGGAGGAGCTCGGCCTGCCCGCCGCCATGGTCTGGCGCCAGCCGTTCCCCGGCCCCGGGCTGGGCATCCGCATCGTCGGCGCGGTCAGCCGCGAGCGCCTGGAGATCCTCCGCGAGGCCGACGCCATCGCCCGCGAGGAGCTCTCCCGCGCCGGTCTCGACCGGGACATCTGGCAGTGCCCGGTCGTCCTGCTCGCCGACGTCCGCTCGGTGGGCGTCCAGGGCGACGGCCGCACCTACGGCCACCCGGTCGTGCTGCGCCCGGTCTCCAGCGAGGACGCCATGACCGCCGACTGGTCGCGCGTCCCGTACGACGTGCTCGCCCGCATCTCCACCCGTATCACCAACGAGGTCCGCGAGGTCAACAGGGTGGTGCTCGACGTGACCAGCAAGCCCCCGGGCACCATCGAGTGGGAGTAGTCGCCCCGGAGGTCGCGGCCGGGGGGTGAGCCGCCAGGGCTGAGCCGTGGGGGTGAGCCGCGGAAGCGAGCCGCGAGGGCCGAGCCTTGGGGGTGAGCCGCGAGGGCTGAACCGTGGAAGCGAGCCGCGCGAAGTGCTCCGCGGGGGTGGGTCGCTCGGGCCCGTTGGCGTCGATGGCGCGGTTTCGCGAGGTGCCGGGCGGTAAGTTGGGGCGGGTGTCCTCCACCACCCCCATCGGCACCCCCGGCGGCGCAGACTCCCCCTCGACCTCCGGCGCCCGCCTGGCGTGGCTCGACGCGTTGCGTGGCATCGGCGCGGTCGCCGTGTTGCTGGAGCATCTGCTGCCCTGGTTCATGCCCGCCCTGAGGCCGTACTGGTTCAACCTCGGGATGTACGGCGTCCTGGTGTTCTTCCTGGTCAGCGGCTACATCATCCCGGTCTCGCTGGAGAGGCGCGGCGACGTCAGGGCCTTCTGGATCAGCCGCGTGTTCCGGCTCTACCCGATCTACCTGCTGGTCGCGGCGGCCGTCCTGGTCATGGCGATCTGGATGCCCGTCCGCGAGCAGGTGCCCAGGGATCTGTCGTCGGTGTCCGCGCACGCCACGATGCTGCTGGACGTGGTGCACCTGGGCGGCCTGGCCGACACCATGTGGACGCTCTCCTACGAGATGGTCTTCTACCTGGTCGTCACCGCGCTGTTCGTCGGCGGGGCGCACCGCGCGAGCGGGACCTACGCGGTGGGCTTCGGTGCCGTCGCGGTCGTGGCGGGACTGCTGCTGACGGGACCGCTGCTGGAGGGGCCCTGGCCCGCGTACGTGTCCGGCGTGGTGTTCTTCGCGGGCCTGGCGTGCCTGATCACCGGCCGGTTCCGGAAGGCCGCCGCGTACGTCCTCGGCGCGATGGCGCTGGTGCTGCTGATCTTCTCGGGCTTCGTGCCCTGGCTGGGGGCGGCGATCCTCGCGGTGATGTTCGCCGGGACCGCGATCCGCCGCTGGGAGCAGGGCGCGGGCGGGCTCTGGCCGGTGGCGGCGGCGACCGTGCTGGTGGCACTGGCCCCGGTCTGGTCGGAGCAGGCGGGCTGGTGGTGGGTGCGGCCGGGGCCGTGGTTCGCGACCATGGCGCTGGCCGGGGTGACGTTCGCGGCCGCGATGGCCCTGCGCGAGCGCCGGCTGCCCAGGTTCCTCGTCTGGCTGGGCCTGGTCAGCTACTCGATCTACCTGCTGCACCACCCGCTGCTGCGGCTCGCGCACGCCGTTGTCGGTGACGTGCGGGACGCGGGGCAGGTGGTGCAGCTGTCACTGTCGGCAGCGTTCGTGCTGGTGGTGCTCGGCCTGAGCCTGCTCACCCACCGCTACGTGGAGCTTCCCATGCAGCGGCTGGGCAGGCGGCTGGCCCGCGGGCCGGGTGCCTCCCCAGCCGCTTCCTCCCGCGAGGCGGCTCAGAGGCCGTCCTCGGGGGACTGGGCGTAGGCGTCCGGGTCGTCGGTGGGCGAATCGGAGGACAGGCCGTCGTCCTTCTCGGAGCCGACCGGGAAGACGTCCCCGGCCTTGGTGGCCTTGGCGCCGCGCAGCGAGGAGACCGCGACCATGTGGTATCCCTGCTTCTGCAGGGCGGCCAGCAGCTTCGGCATCACCGTGACGGTCTGCGGCACCCAGTCGTGCATGAGGATGACCCCGTCACGCTTGGCGTTCTTGAGCACCTCGTCGTAGATGGCCTTCTCGTTCTTGGTCGCCCAGTCCCGCGAACCGCCGTTCCACAGGATGATCGGCATGCCCATCTGGGTGGCGATCGCCGCGACCCGCTCGTCGAACTCGCCGTAGGGCGGGCGAATCGTCGTCGGGTACTTCCCGGTGGACTTCTTGACGATGTCCTGGGTCTTGGTCAGCTCCTCGCGGATCTTGTCTTCCGACAGCTCCCGCAGGTGCGGGTGACTGTAGCTGTGGTTGCCGATGTCATGGCCCTCGGTGACCATCCGCTTGGCGAAGGCGGGGCGGGACTTCACGTACTGGCCCTCGAGGAAGAACGTCGCCTTGGACTTGTACTTCTTGAAGGTGTCGAGCAGCTTGTCCGCGTACTTGCCGGGGCCGTCGTCGAAGGTGAGCGCGATGCACTTGACCTTCGCGCAGTCCACGGGCACGGGCTTCGGCGTGGGAGTGGGCGTGGCCTTGGGAGCGGGCTTGGCCTTGCCCGCCGTCGTGGCCGTCGTGCTGGGCTGTTCCGCGCTCCACGCGGTGGTCGGGATGGAAAACATGGCCAGCGCACAGGATGCGGCCAGCAACATTCGGACAGGAGGCTTCATGAGGGGAGCTCCGGGTCAAATCGACGTCGGTCGAGTGGGCATCCTATCGAGGTGCCTGATGCCTCCCGGGGCTGAAGCGTCACGATGTCCTGTGAAAGGCCCGCTCTCCCGTGATCGGGCCACGGTGCCGCACGTGCTGCCGCGCTCCGCACAAACTTGACGTTTCCCCAGGTCATGGCTGTGTATAACGGGCCGGGCCGACCTCTGGCGTGCCCGATGATGGGCATCGGCCCCCTGCCGGAGCACGCTGGGAAAACCATGATGATCAGTACGGTGAGCCCGAAACCGGTCACGGAGGAGCGGGGGGAGACCGGCGGGGCGCCGGCCCGCGACCGGTGGTTCACCCTCGCCTGTTACGCGACCGCCCAGCTCGCGCTGCTCGGCTGGTGGCTCGCCTTCCACCCGGGACTGATGAGTCCCGACTCCGTCACCTACGTCGCGCACGTCACGACGGGCCCCTGGGTGGCCGGGCAGTCGGTCGCCTACGACGCCCTGCTCGGGCTCTCCCTGAGGGTGACCGGCGACCTGTCCCCGGTCACCCTCCTGCAGACGGCGGCGATGGCCGCCGCGCTCGCCCACCTCGCGGGCGCGATCCGGTCGCTGGGGGTACGGGGGCGCCCGCTGCTCGTGGCGGTGGGGTGCGCGGCGCTGTCACCGCCGCTCGGCGCCTTCACGGTGTCCATGTGGAAGGACGTGCCGTTCACCGTGTGCGCCGTACTGGCCGCGGGCACCGCCGTGCGGCTCGCAACCCGGTCCGGTGCCCGACCCGGTGCCCGGTCCCGTGCGCGTGGCGTGGCCGGGCACAGGGGTGGGCGCGGCGGAGGGTGGGCCTGGGACCCGCGCTTCGCCGCCCTCGGGGCGGAGCTGCTCGGGCTGGGGCTCTTCCGCAACAACGGCTTCCTCGTGGCGGCGATCGCCGCCACGCTGCTGGTCGCGCTCCTGTACGGCCACCCGGGGGCCCGCCGGTGGGTCGCGACGCTGGCGGCCGGAGCTGTGGCGGCGCCCCTGCTCCTGCTGGGCGCCGGCTACCCGGCGATGGGCATCGCGCCGCCGTCCCGCTCGTTCGCCTACCAGACGGTGTTCGGCGACCTCGCCGTGGCGTACGGCCGGAGACCCCGGCTCTTCGACCGCGAGCAGCGGGCGCTCCTGGCGGGGATCGCCCCGCTCGACGCCTGGCGGCGGGGGGCGACCTGCCAGACCATGGCGGGCGTCTTCTTCGACCCCGGATTCGGCCACGCGCGGGCCGAGCAGCGGATCTCCGACGTCCTGGAGCTCTGGCGGGACCTGCTGCTCCGCGCCCCCGGCATGATGCTGAGCACCCGGGTCTGCCGCGCCGCGCTCGCCTGGCAGGTCGCCTCGACGTCGGACGAACCCGGCGGTGAGCTCTACCGCTTCTCGCTGAGGGATCCCCGGCTCCCCGAAGGCTGGCAGGGCACCCCGGCGGCCTCGGTGATGCGGCAGCGGCCGATCTTTGCCGGGCTGCTGGCCGCGGGGCTGTTCGCGCTGGACGCGAGCACGGTCAGGCAGCTCGAATGGCTGCTGTGGCGGGCGCCCTTCTGGTGTTACCTCGCCTACGCCGCCGCCGCGCTCGCGTGGTGGCGGACGGGGAGCCGGGCGGCGCTCGCCGGGGCGGCCGTGGTCGCGGGGCAGCAGATCGGGGTGATCCTCACCAACACCGCGCCGGACTTCCGGTTCATGGTGTCGCCGATCTTCATCGGGGTCCTGTTCGTTCCGCTGCTCCTGCGGGAGGCGGCGGCCCTGGCACCCCGTCGATGAGCGGGCCCCGGAGCCCGCCCGTCAGCGGTCGAGCTCGTCGAACAGCGCCTCCCACCGGTCCAGGACGCGGGGCAGCCGGTACTCCCTCATCCGTTCCCTGCCCCTGGCCCCCATCCTGCGGCGCAGCTCTGCGTCGGACATGAGGCGCTCCAGCGCGGCGGCGAAGCTCCCGGTGTTGCCGGGCTCGGTGAGCATGCCGTTGTCCCCGTCCCCGACCAGGGTCCTCACCCCCGCCGAGGCGTCGCAGGCCACGGCGGGCAGGCCGCAGGCCGCGCCCTCGGCGAGGACCAGCCCCCACCCCTCGAAGTCGCTGCTCAGGGTGACGATGGAGGCGTCCAGGTACTCGGCCTCGACGTTCTCGACCTGCCCGCGGAAGACGATCCGGTCGCCGAGCCCCGTCCGCGCGGCCTGCGCCTCCAGGACCGCCCGGAGCGGCCCGTCGCCGATGATGTGCAGCTCCCACGGCTCGGCGACGGCCGGGGCCGCGGCGGCGAAGGCGTCGATCAGCAGGTCGATCCGCTTCACCCTGACCAGCCGCCCCGCCGAGACGATCCGCGGGGTGCGCAGCGGGGCCGCCTCCCTGGGGAAGACGCTGACCGGGTTCAGCATGGTCCCGCAGTTGGCGAGCCGGTGTCCGGTGAAGGACGCGGCGTAGTCGTCGCAGAGGAACAGCGCCTTGTCGAGGTGCGCGTAGTGCTTCTTGATCAGCCTGAGGTTCGGGGAGTCCACCGCCTCTGCGTACGACTGGTGGTACTGGCCGATCTTGGCGATGTGCGGCATGGGCAGGTCGGCGATCCAGTGGGCGGCCCAGGGCGAGGCGATGACCAGGTAGCCGTCGCGGGTCCGGTCCGTCAGCCGCAGCAGCTTCTGCCGGGCGGCGTCGATCTCCTCCGGGGTCCTGCGCTGCCTGCCCCTGCGCCACGGCAGCGAGCGGGCGGCGGGTTCGGGGGCGGGCGTGTCGTACAGCGTGGTGTGCCGGTAGACGGGGTCGGCGACGTAGGTCTGCGGCTGCCGGGAGGGGTTGATGCTGATCAGGGTGACCTCGTGCCCGCGCGAGCCGAGGCCCTGGGCGAGGGTGTGGATGACCCGCTGGGACCCGCCCATCGAGTCGCCGTCGGTGCTGAGGAAGAAGACGTTGCGCGATCTCACCGCGTGACCTCCGGGAAGAAGCGATCCCACCGCGTGATCTCGGGGAAGGAGTGGCCCTACTGCGTGATCTCGGGGAAGAAGCGGTCTCACTGCACGACCTTCGGGACGAAGCGGTCTCACTGCACGACCTCCGGGAAGAACGCGTCCACGACCCTGCCGCTCGCCTGCCCGTCGTCGAGGCCGCACCAGCGGTCGCGGAACTCCGCGTAGCGCCGCCCGTACCGCTCGGTGATCTCGGCGAGCCCGTCCAGTGCCCCGGCCAGCTCCTCGGGGTCGCGCAGCAGCGGCCCGGGGGCGACCTCGGCCAGGTCGAAGCAGACGCCCCGCTGGGTGGAGGCGTAGCGCTCGTAGTCGTCGACGTAGTAGAGGATCGGCCTGCCGAGGCAGGCGTAGTCGAACATGATCGAGGAGTAGTCCGTCACCAGCACGTCCGAGGCGAGCATCAGGTCGTTGACCTCGGGGAACGCCGAGGCGTCCCGGACGAGCCAGCCGAGCGGGTCGGGCACCGCGAAGCGGTCGTACTGGTGGGCGCGGACGAGGATCACCCAGTCCGGGGGCAGCACGCCGGCGAGGGCGGGCAGGTCGAGCCGGATCGAGTCGCCGCTGAAGCGCCTGCTGTCGCGGTAGGTGGGCGCGTAGAGGATCACGCGCTTTCCCGCGGGGATCTCGAAGAACTCCCTGACCCGCCGCGCCCGCTCGCGCTGCGCCGGTTCCATGTGCCGTACCAGCACGTCGGTGCGCGGGTAGCCGGCGTGCAGCAGCTCGCCCCTGAAGCCGCTGGCCTCCGCGAAGTCGCGGCGGAAGTCGGGGCCCGGCGTGAGCAGCACGTCCCAGCGCGCCACCGCCTCGGCGTACTTCCTGGCCAGGGACGGCTGCGCCCGGTGCCGGGGCTCGTCCAGTCCCATCTTCTTGAGCACCTGACCGTGCCAGGTCTGCAGGTAGCGGGTGCTTTTGCGCTTGCGGTAGCAGTAGGGGAGGTTGTGGCTGTCCACCCAGTGCCCGGCGCGCGCCAGGGTCCAGGCGTAGCGGAAGGTGTCGCGCCGGACGAGGTCGACGTCCTCGGGGAAGCGTTCGGGGACGTCGGCGTGGGACCAGACCGCCCGCAGGCCCGTGGCGCGCCGCTGCAACTCCTCGTGGACGTAGCGCGGGTTGCCGGTGTAGCCGGTGCCCTCGGCCGACTCGAACAGCACCAGGCGGCGGTTCACCGGCACCGTCGCGCTGACCAGCCGGTAGAAGCGGCCCAGGTTGCGGGGGGTGGCGAGGTCGGACAGCAGGTCCCGCCAGAGGCCCGCCACGTTCGGGAAACGCCGCCCGGCCGCGGGGCCGAGCCTGCGCGCCGTGAGGCGGAACGGGATGTCGGCCGACGCCTCGAGGACCAGGCGGCCCGAGCCCGCCGGACCCGCCGGACCCACAGTGCCCACGGAGGTGAACGACAGCCCCGGGATCGCGAGGAGGGGCCTGATGCTCCGCCGCTCGCCCTCGTGGAGCGAGATCGTGACCGCCTGCGGCCTGACGGCGTTGTCCGGCCAGTCCAGGTCGGGCAGGGAGATCGACACCGTTCCCTCCAGGATGCCCGTCCCCTCGGGGGCAGCTCCCGGCATCCGCGGGATCCTCGGTCTCTCCGGCTCCTCCGGGTCCCACTGTCCTTCGAGCCCCCTCGGGGCCTGTTCCTCCCGCTCGCCCGGCGCCTCGATCACGACGGGTGCCATCTGGACGGGGATCGAGGCGATCGCCCTCTTCCTGCCGCCGATACGGAGCCACGCGGTCAGCGTGCGGCCGTCGAGCACCCGGCCCGGGTCGTAGGTCCGCAGGCGCAACCGGATCTCGTCCCTCGACGCCTGCAGGTCGACGAGCTCGTGCCTGAGCAGCGCGCCGGACAGCGGCTGCTCCGTCAGGTGCAGCTCGGTGACGTCCAGCTCGCTCCGTCCCTGCTCGCCTCCGGGGAGCGTCGCCCCCCAGAACACCCGCTCGCCGTCCGCGGTGACCACCCGGGGCGGGATCGAGTGCCTGCCCCCCAGCTCGACGGCGGCGAGCGCCGCCTCCGCTCCGCGCCGCTCGCGGACGAGCTGGACGCACACCCGCTCCGCCCGGGTCAGCCGCTCGATCGCGGCGGGGTCGAGCGTGTCCACGTACGGGATGACGATGTCGGCGAACTCGGAGATCCACGCCGGGTCGCGCTGGGGCAGGTCGCCCAGGTAGAGGCGGAGGTCGTGGGAGAGGAAGCGGAAGTCCTTGTCCTCCTTGAGGTCGAGGGAGTGGGTGCTCGCGAGGACGCGGTCGCTCAGGACGGCGGCGGCGACGCGCTGGCGCACGTTCTCCAGCTCGTGCCGCCGGGACGAGATCGACCTGGTGGCGGGCGTGGCGGCGAGCAGCCAGCGGTAGACCGGCCACGGCACGATGGCGAACAGCTTGCTGCGGCAGAACAGCTCCGTCGACCAGACGATGTCCTCGTGGTGGATGTCCTCGGGGAAGCGGATGCCGGTGACGTCGAGGAAGGTCCGCCGGTACAGCTTGTTGGTCGCCAGGCAGTTGAAGAGCAGCTCGGGCTCCGCGCGGATGCCGTCCACGACCCGCCGTTCCGCGAACAGCTGGGGGTACCAGAGGGTGACGGCGCCGGTCGCCTCGTCGACGCGCTCCACGGTGCCCATGACGAAGTCGGCGCCGGTCGCCTCCGCCTCCAGCAGGAGGCTCTTGCAGGAGTGCCTGGGCAGCTCGTCGTCGCTGTCGAGGAACATCAGGAAGGGCGAGCGCGAGGCGTCCATGCCCGCGTTGCGCGGCGCGCCGCAGCCGCCGCTGTTGGCGGGCAGCCGTACGTAGCGGACCCGGCCGTCCTCCTCGGTGAGCGCCCTGGCCACCGCGGGGGTGTCGTCGCCGGAACAGTCGTCCACGATGATCACTTCGAGGTTCTTGAGCGTCTGGCTGAGCACGGAGCGTACGGCCCGGGGTAACCGGGCCGCGTCGTTGTAGGTGATGACGATGACGCTGACGTCCGGGGCCGTGTATCGCTGTGTTGTCATGCGCGCAACTCCAAGGCGGCTGGGAGGAGAGCCTTGACCTGCGGTGGCTCAGGCCCGGTGGGCGCGAGCCAGGCAAGGCGTCATGGGATCGCTGGTGTTGGTCGGGTGGAGAGGCGCGTCAGGCCGAGGCGGGCGCGTCCGAGAGGAGGACGGGGGCGTCACGGCCGGTGCCGCTCGCGGCCCGCTTCCGGTCCGCGCGCTCCTCGTGGTACTCCGCGTCGACGTTGACGTCCCAGACGTCGTGCCGGGCTCCGTCGACGATGTTCTCCACGGTCAGCATCGCGGTGAGCATGGAGTGGTCCTGGTTGTTGTACCGGTGCATGCCGTTGCGGCCGACCGGGTGGATCTCCGGCCACTCCACGTCGAGATACTTCCTGAGCACCTCGACGTTGTCGGCGTAACCGGCGTCGTAGACCGGGTAGGCCTTCGGCATCCGCACCACGTACCCCCGCTGGACCGAGCCGGGGGTCACCAGGCCCAGGTGCTCCAGCTCCCGGGTGCCGAACGCGACGAGGTCGTCGTCCGGGGCGCGCCACAGGTCGTCGCCCTCGTTGACGAAGTACTCCAGGCCGAGACAGGTCCGCCCGGCCTGCACCAGGTACGGCGACCAGGAGCCGTAGTTCTGCACCCGGCCGAGCCGGACCTCGGGGGAGTGGATGTAGACCCAGTTGTCGGGGAAGGAGAACCGCTCGGGGACGACCAGCGCGACGGTGAGGAAGTCGCGGTATCTCAGCCCCGCGGCGGCCTCGGCGACGGCGTCGGGCACGTCCGGCCCGAACGCGCGGATCAGGGCGTTGAGCGGCATCGAGGAGATGAGGTCGTCGCAGTACACCTCGCGGGTGGCGCTTCCGCGCATCTCGCGGGTGGCGTTCCCACGTACCTCGCGGGTTGCGCTTTCGCGCACCTCGCGGTTGGCGCTCCCGCCGTCCGGCTGAACGGTGCCGGTGTCACCGGCGGAGCGGACGTCGCCGGTGCCGTCGCCCTGGCGGGTCGTGCCGCCGTCGTCCCGGCGGACGGTGACGGCCAAGCGGCCCCGGTGGCGGCGGATGCGCTCGACCCGGGTGCCGAGGTGCACGGCGGAGCCCCGCTCGCGGACCCGGTCGGCGCAGGCCTCCCACATCATGCCCGGTCCCAGCTTGGGGTAGCGGAACTCCTCGATGAGGCTGGTGACCTCCTTCCGGTTCCTGCCGGGGGTCAGCGCGTCGGCGATGGCCTTTCCCAGGGAGAGGTTCCTGATCCGCTGCGCGGCCCAGTCGGCCTGGATGCTCGCGGCGGGAACGCCCCACACCTTCTCGGTGTAGGTCTTGAAGAAGATCCCGTAGAGTCGCCGGCCGAACCTGGCCGCGACCCAGCCCTCGAAGGTCGACTGGTCGGCGGGCGGCCTGACCCGGGCCCAGGCGTACGAGCCGACGCAGCGCAGGGATTCGAGGACACCGAGGTTGAGCAGGGCGTTGGACGCCTTGAGCGGGTAGTCGTAGAAACGGCCCTTGTAGTGGATGCGGCTCATTCTCGGGCGGAGCAGGAAGTCCTCCTCGCCGAGGATCTCGTTCCAGAAGTCCTCCACCCGCGACACCTTCGTGAAGAAGCGGTGCCCGCCGATGTCGAAGCGCCAGCCGTCGCGTTCCTCCGTCCGGCTGATCCCGCCGACCACGCGGTCGGCCTCGAAGACCTCGCAGGGGTGTCCTCGCCGGGCCAGCTCGTAGGCCGCGGTGAGCCCGGCGGGCCCCGCTCCCACGACCACTGTTGAATCCATGCGCTTCCCCCCGCGAATGCCGTTTCCCGCGATCTCGCCCGTCTCGGTCACCCGATCGTGTCGGACGGCCAGGGGGGACCGAGGGGTCATCACGTCTTACTAGGACGTGTGCATTCCCAGCCTTGACCTGGGCTTGGGGAAGGCGTTGCCGCGTCACGGCCCCGAGGTGGGCCGGCCGCCCGCGGGAGATGCACGGGAGATGGTCAAGTCTCGGTCAGCTCACTCCATCGCGGTCATGTTTTGGGTTCGCCCGGCCTGTCGCGAAGCCATGCTGCTGACGTGACGTCTACGTCGCGCTCATGGCCGCCAGGTTGTGTCGACGGGCACACGGGCCCCTTCCGCCGCTTTCCGGCGACCGCTGGGCCTCCCGCCGCGCGCCCGTGACGTCTTCCACGATGAGTGGATCTTCACCTGCGTGCCGTGTCCGGCGTTCACGCCGATGGACCGGACTGTGAGCTTTCGACTACCGGAGGACCGATCGTGGCCCCAGTGAGCATCATCGTGCCCATCTACGACGTGGAACCGTACCTTGAGGCGTGTCTGGAGTCGTTGGTCGCGCAGACCTGGAGTGACATCGAGGTCGTCATGGTGGACGACGGTTCTCCCGACTCCAGCGCGGAGATCGCCGAGGCCTTCGCCGAGCGTGATGACCGGTTCAGGTTGATCCGGCAGGAGAACGGGGGCCTTGGCACCGCGCGCAACACCGGGATAAGGCACGCCACCGGTGATTTCCTCGCCTTCTTGGACAGCGATGACATGCTCCCGCTGACGGCCGTCGAGACGATGGTGTGCAGTCTGCGGGAGAGCGGGTCCGATTTCGTCACGGGCAACGTCCTGCGCTTCAGCGGGCAGGGGGTGCGCCAGTCGGCGATGCACAAGGTGATCTTCGCCGGCTCCGCCAGGCGGACCCACGTGACCGGCGACGAGATCCTGCTCAAGGACCGGCTGGTCACGAACAAGCTGTGGCGCCGCTCCTTCTGGGACGAGCAGGGGCTGAGCTTTCCCGAGGGGGTCCTGTGGGAGGACATCTCCGTCTCCCTGCCCGCCCACTTCATGGCCGGGGCGGTGGACGTGCTGTCCACCCCGGTCTACCTGTGGCGGGAGCGGGAGGGGGAGAGCGTCTCGATCACGCAGAACCGGGGGCACGTCAAGGGGATCGAGGACCGGTTCGCCGCCGTCAATTCCGTGCGGAGCTTCCTCATCGACACCGGGCGGGCCCAGCACCTGAAGGCGTGGGACCGGATGGTCCTCGACAGCGACCTGCCGAACTTCCTTCAGGTGCTGGACCAGGCGGGGGAGGAGTTCCGCGACCGTTTCCTCGACCTGGCGTGCGCCTACCTCGACCAGGCGGGGCCGAAGGTCCTCTCGCTCATCCCCGCGCAGCGCCGGGCGAAGTGGGCTCTCGTACGGGAGCGCCGGATCGGCGACCTCCTCCAGCTGCTGGAGTGGGACAGGACGGTCAAGCCGACCGCCCGCGTCGTCGGCGGCGGCCTGCGCGGGTACCACCTCAACAGCCCCGTGCAGGTCGAGCGGCCGATCACGCGGATGCGCGAGGAACTGGACCTGCGGCAGCGGGTGGACAGCCTGGACTGGAAGGACGACAAGCTGGTCGTCGAGGGCCGGGTCTCGCTGCGCTACCTGCGCCCCCGCAGGCGGATCCAGCAGCACGTCCTCGCCTGGCTGGTCTCCGAGGGCACCGAGGGCAACGAGGGCCCCGGGGGTCGCAGCCGCAGGGTCCGGCTCCCGGTCACGATCCGGCGCGGCCTGTCGCTGGTCGACACCGGCCCGCGCAGGCGCAAGGACTGGTGCGGGTTCCGGCTGGCCGTCGACCCGGCCGCGCTTCCGGCCGGCTCGACCTGGCGGATCGACCTGTGCGTGCTGTCCCGGGGCCTCCTGCGCAGGGGCAGGCTGTCCCAGCCGAGCCCGGCCGCGCGGCGGCTGGAGTTCACCGAGCGCGAGTCGGGGACCGTGGCGTGGACGGAGTGGACGCCCGCCGAGGAGTTCAGGCTCCGGGTGGAGCGGCCGGGCGGACGGGTCACCGGCCACCGGGTGGCCGAGGGCAGGCTGCGGATCAGCGGCCGGTGTGACGACGACCTCGGCGCCGCGCCGGCGCTGCGGCTGACCCGGCCGCAGGGCGGCCGCGACCGGTGCTACCCGATGACCGTGACGGGCGGTGCCTTCGAGACGGTGATCGACCTCGACGAGGTGCTGTCCGAGCGCTGGCCGGGCCTCGACCCGGCCGGCCTGGAGATGAGCGCGCTCAACCCCGGCGCCGAATGGCACTTCGAGGTCCTCCCGGGAAACCCGGGAAACCCGGAAGGCCAGGAGCGGGGTCAGGCCAGGCCGCTGCTCGTCGGACGCGACGTGGAGCGCGGCCTCTACCGGCTCCGCGGCCGCGACGTGGTGCTGGACCGGTCGCAGGCGGGCGGGCTCGTGCTGCGCGAGCAGCGGCCGACGTTCTACGTCGAGCGGGTGGAGTGGACCGACCTGGGCCACCTCAAGGTGACCGGGGCCCCGATGCGCCCGATCGACGGCCCGGCGTGGCTGGTCGTCACCTCGCGCAACCGGCTCAGCGAACGGCTCTTCCCGCTCGACGGCGGCAGCGCCACGGTGACGCCCGAGGGGAGCGACACGCTCGGCGGCCGGCTGCCGCTGCCGGCGGGCACGCACGGCTTCGCGATCCGTACCGGCACCGGCGACATGCGCGTGGAGTTCCGGCTGTCCGCGCCGCTGGAGCACATCTCCGCCACCCGCACCTTCACCTTCGACACCGACCTGATGGACGAGGCCGTCTTCACCGTGAGCGACGACCTGCGCGCCTCGGGCAGGCCCAAGCAGCAGCGGCTGCTGCGCGAGGACTTCTACCCCGCGAGGTGCCGGGAGCCGCTGCGGCCCGCCGTCCTCTTCGACAGCTTCGGCGGCAGGCAGTTCTCCGACAGCCCGAAGGCGATCTACGAGGAGCTCGTGCGGCGGGGGGCCGACCTGGAGTTCATGTGGATCGTCAGGGACGGGCAGGTGGAGCTGCCCGAGGGGGTGACGCCGGTCCGGCGGTACGGACGGGAGTTCTTCGACGCCCTGGCCCGCTGCCGGTACATCGTCACCAACAGCCACCTGCCCTCCTGGTTCGAGCGCAGGGAGGGCCAGACGGTGCTGCAGACCTGGCGCGGCACCCCGCTGAAGCGCATCGGCTTCGACGTCGAGAAGGTGCCGTTCACCCGGTCCGACCACCACGAGCGGCTGGCCAGGGCCGTCGCCAGGTGGAGCCACCTGATCTCGCCGAGTCCCTGGTGCACCTCGGTCCTGGACAGCGCCCTGCGGTTCGAGGGGGAGGTCCTGGAGATCGGCTCTCCCCGCGACGACCTGCTGCGCCGCGCCGGAGCCGCCACGCGGACCCGGGAGATCCGGGAGCGGCTCGGCCTGCCCGAGGGCAGGAAGGTCGTCCTGTACGCCCCGACCTGGCGCGACGACAAGTTCTACAGCAAGGGGCGCTACCGGCTCGACCTGCGGCTCGACCTGCGGCACATGGACGAGGAGCTGGGCGGGGACCACGTGCTCATGATCCGCAAGCATCCGAGCGTCACCGACAGGCTGCCCAGGGTCGGCACGGACTTCGTCCTCGACGTCTCGGCGTATCCGGACATCCAGGAGCTGTACCTGGTGGCGGACATGCTGATCACGGACTACTCGTCGGCGATGTTCGACTTCGCGGTGACCGGTAAGCCGATGCTGTTCTACACCTACGACCTGGAGCGCTACCGCGACGAGGTGCGCGGCTTCTACTTCGACTTCGAGGCCGAGGCCCCCGGGCCGCTGCTGCGCACGACCGAGGAGGTCGTGGCGGCCGTACGGGACGCCGACGAGGTGCACGCCAAGTACCGGAAGCTGTACGACGCCTTCACCGCCAGGTTCTGCCCGCTGGAGGACGGCGGCGCGTCGGCCAGGGCGGTGGACCGGATCTTCCGGTGACCACCCGCCCCGCGAGGGCGAAAGGCCGGGGAAGCCCTCCTCGGCCTTTCGCGTCCTCAAAGCCCCCGATCTCTGTGGCGCGGGTCGGTCAAGAAGTGGCATGGAGATCTTCTAGTAGTTACAGAGCGTAGATGAGAGGAGACGCGGCGTGGCCATGCTGGAACGCATGAGGGCCTATTCGTTGGACGACGTTCACGCGACCCGGAAACGAAAAGACTCCTGGTGGACCGTTTTCCTGGTCGACCCGGTGGCGTGCAGGCTCACCCTGCTCGTCGCCAACCACACGTCCATCACCCCCAACGGGCTCACCCGCTTCTCCCTGATCCTCGGGATGTGCTCGGCGATCTGCTTCGCGTCCGGACGGCTGGTCGCCGGGGCCCTGCTGTTCTACGTGAGCTTCATGGTCGACTGCATGGACGGGAAGATCGCCCGGCTCAAGGGGACGGGGACCGCGTTCGGGCTCTGGCTCGACTACGTGGGAGACCGGATCAGGGTGGTGTGCTGTGCCGCCGGCCTGGCGTCCGGGCAGTACGTGGCGACGGGGGACGTCTCCTACGTCCTGCTCGGCGCGGGGGTGGCCGTGCTCGACCTGTTCCGCTACGTGAACGCGCCGCAGATGAAGCGCGTGCGCGAGGTGGTCAAGGAGAACCGGCTCGGACGCCTGGCGCCCGTCGAGTCCGTGGTGACCGTGGGACACCCCAGGCCCGGGGAGGCGACGGTGGCCGCCGGGCACACCGTCCACGCGGGACACGCCGGGCACGCCGGGCACGCCGGGCACGTCAGGCACGTCGAGGTCATCACGCCCCGCGAGCCGCTGCGCGTCGCCGGGTTCGAGAACCGGGACGAGAACCCGGGCGAGGGCCGGGACGGGAAACGGGCCGGGCGGGGCCCCCGGGGGGGCAGGCGCCCGAAGCTGCCCCGCAGGTTCGGCCGCCTGCTGGCCCGCCACCGGGTGCGGACCCACCTGATCAGCGGCATCGAGTTCCACGCCGCGGTGTTCGTGGTCGCCCCGCTGATCGGGCCGGTCGCCCTGGTGCCCCTCTCGGTCGCGGCGGGTGTGCTGCTTCTGCTGAACGAGGTCGTCCTGATCTATCGAATGTGGCTCTTCGCCCGGGTGGTGCCCGTCATGCCGCTCGTGCAGAAGGCGCCACGCGTATCTGTTTGACCAAGCTTTACGGGGGTTCGTTGTCATGCAGTCCGACCGTCCGATCTTCGTGATCGGTTGTCCGCGTTCCGGCACGACGATGTTGCAGCTGATGCTGCACTCGCACCCGCGCATCGCGGTGCCTCCGGAGACACGGTTCGTGGTGCCCGGCTACTACCGCAGGTTCTCCTTCGGGGACCTGCGCGAGGAGCGCAACCGGCGCAGGGTCGGCCGGTGGATCGTGAGCGACAAGGACACCAAGTTCAAGGAGCTCAAGCTCGACGGGGACAGGCTGATCGACGACATCGTCGCGGGGCCGCCCACGCTGGGGTCGGCGATGGGCATCACCTTCCGCTCGTACGCCGAGCAGTACGGCAAGAGCCGCTGGGGTGACAAGCGGCCCAGCTACTACCACCACGTGGACCTGCTGACGCGATTGTTCCCCGACGCCCAGTTCGTGCACCTGATCAGGGACGGCCGCGACTGCGTGGCGTCGCTGAAGGAGATGCCCTGGTACACCAAGGACGTCTTCCACGCCGCGGTCAACTGGAGCGAGGCGATCGACTACGGTCGCCGGCACGCCAAGAGGCTCCCCGCCGACAGCTACTACGAGCTGCGCTACGAGGACCTGACGGCCTACCCGGAGACCGAGCTGAGCAAGCTCTGCGACTTCCTCGGCGAGGACTACGACCCGGCGATGACCGAGCCGTACCACGTCGCCAGGGTGGCGATCCCGCAGCACAAGGTCTGGCACAGCAACACCCACGGCGACGTCACGACCGCGCGGGCGGGCTCGTGGAAGGCCAGGCTGGAGCCCTGGGAGATCTCGGTGTGCGAGACCGTGCTGGCCGATCGGCTCGTCGCCAACGGCTACGAGCTGAGCGGCGCCCCCAAGGCGAGCAAGGCCCACGTCCAGGCGTGCGAGAAGGCGGCGTCCAAGCGGCGCTGGGCGCGCAGGCGCAAGGAGATCCGCGACCGCCTCAACCGGTTCCGCGAGCCCAGCCCGGTGGCCGCGAGGCTCACCAGCCGGCAGCTCGGCGAGCTTGCGAAGGTCTGACATGACGTCCGATCGCCCGATCTTCATCCTGGGCTGTCCCCGTTCGGGGACGACGATGCTGCAGCTGATGCTGCACGCCCACCCGCGTGTCGCCATCCCGCCGGAGACCCGGTTCATGGTCTCCACCTACCAGCGGCGGCTCCAGTTCGGCGACCTCAACGCCGCCGAACGCCGGCGAGAGCTGGGCGAATGGGTGGTCGACCGGCGCCAGACGCGCTTCCACGAGCTGGAGCTGGACCGCGACGACGTGCTGGAGCAGATCGTCGACGGGCCGCCGACGCTCGGCTCCGCGCTGGGCATCGTGCTGCGCGCGTACGCGGCCAGGCACGGCAAGCCGCGCTGGGGCGACAAGCGGCCCTCGTACTTCCAGTACACCGACGTGCTGCTGCGGCTGTTCCCCGACGCCCAGTTCGTGCACCTGATCAGGGACGGCCGCGACTGCGTGGCGTCGCTGAAGGAGATGCCCTGGTACAACGGGAGCGTCTACAGCGCGGTGTCCGCCTGGGCCGAGGCGATCGACTTCGCCCGGCACGGCGCGCCGAAGCTCCCCGAGGGCAGCTACCACGAGCTGCGCTACGAGGACCTGACCGCGGAGCCCGAGGCCCACCTGCGCAGGCTGTGCGAGTTCCTCGGCGAGGACTTCGACCCCGCCATGTGCGATCCGGGCGCGGTGGCCGACATCGCCGTACCCGCGCGCAAGACCTGGCACGCGCGCACCTTCGGCGAGGTGACCACCGTGCGGACCGGCTCGTGGCGCGACCGGCTCGACCCCGGCGAGGTCTCGCTGTGCGAGAGCGTGCTCGGAGACCGGCTGGAGACGTACGGGTACGAGCTCACCGGCGCGCCGAAGGTCGAGACCTCGCGGATGGTCTCCTACGAGCGGACCGCGGCCAAGCGGAAGCTGGCCCGCGTCAAGCGGGTCGCGTTCGACCGGCTGATCCGGCTCCGCGAGCCGAACCCGCTGGGGGCGCGGCTCACCTCCGCCCAGATCGTGATGGCGGGAGTGCCGCTGCCGCGCAACGAGCCCGTCGCGGTCAGCGGGTGACCGGTCCGACCGGTCCGATCTGCTCGCGGCGAGCCGGCGGGGATCGGCGGGTGATCGGCCTGACCGGCTCGCGGCGAGCCGGTGAGGACCGGCGGGTGACCCGCTGAGCACGAGCCCGTGCCGCTCAGCGGGTGACCTGCTCGAACAATGCCTCCCACCGGTCCAGGACGCGGTCCGGGCGGAACGCCTCGACGTGCGCGCGGGCGGCGGCTCCCAGCCGCCGCCGCTCCTCGGCCGAGGCCATCAGCCCGGCCAGCGCGGCGGCGAGCGCGGTAACGTCGGCCGGGGGCACCAGCACCCCGGTCCGCCCGTCCAGGACGAGTGACCTGAGCCCGCCCGACACGTCGAACGCCACCGAGGGCACCCCGTAGGACGCCGCCTCGCCGACCACCAGGGGCAGCCCCTCGTGCTCGCTGGACAGCGCCAGCACCGACCCGCCCAGGTACTCGTCCGCCATCCGGGACGCGGGCACCGCGCCGCGGAACACCACCCGGTCGCTCACCTCGCACGCCGCCGCGTGCGACAGGAGCCGCCCCCGCTCGGCCCCCTCGCCGATCAGGTGCAGCTCCCAGTCCTCGCTCGCCGCGCGACGGGCCTCCACGAGCTCCGGGTCGCCGCCGACACCGCCGACACCGCCGACACCTCCGGGGCCCGGCCGGCCGCACGCCTCCGCGAAGGCCGAGATCAGCCGGTCGAACCGCTTCACGCCCTCCAGCCTGCCGACCCCGAGCACCCGGCGGGCGGTCAGGTCCGCGGTCCGCGACGGCCAGGCGGGCAGCGGGTTCGGGATGGACCAGGTGTTGGGCAGCAGGGCGTGCTCGGAGAACAGCCACGCGTCCTCCTCGCTGAGGAACACCGCCTTCTCCAGGGTGGCGTAGTGGCCGCGGACCGAGCCGAGGTGCCAGGATCCCCGCGCGTGCTCGTACGAGCCGTGGTACTGCCCGATCGGCAGCAGTCCCTCGGGCAGCAGGCCCCCGATCCGGGCGACCACGCTGGGCGAGGCGAGCACCGCGAACCCCGGCCCCACCTCCCGCAGCAGCCTGCCGAGCGCCCGCCGCTCGCGGCGCCTGCCCAGCCGCGAGAGCCTTCCCACCGGAGTGCGGTGGATCACATGGCTGGTGTAACGCGGCCTTTCCACGTAACGGAACGGCTTCTCCGCCCGGTGCAGCCCGACCACGTGCACCTCGCGGCCCCGTTCGGCCAGGCCCTGCGCCACGGTGTGGGTGACCCGCTGGACGCCGCCGAGGGTGTCGGCGTCCACGCACGCGAACACCACCGCCCCGGTGTGCCCGCCGCTCACCGCGGCCGTCCCGGCAGCGGCAGGCGGCTCAGCTGCCGCGTCCCGGCCGGGGCGCGTTCCCGCACGCCGGCGGGGCGGGGGGTCTGGACGTGGGAGGGTTCGAAGAAGGCGTCCACCACCTTCGCCGCGGCGTGGCCCTTCTCGTCGGCGCACCACGTCCTGCGGAACGCGATGTACCTGGAGGCGAACGACGCCGTCAGTCCCTCGAGGTCGCGCAGCGCCTCGATCAGCTCCTCGGTCGTGGTCAGGCAGGGGCCGGGGGCGATCGCGGGCAGGTCGTGGTAGACCCCGCGTTCCACCCTGCGGTACTCGTCCCAGTCGTCGATCAGGAACAGCATCGGCCGTCCGGTGACCGCGTAGTCGCACATCAGCGACGAGTAGTCGGTCAGCAGCGCGTCCGAGAGCAGCATCAGGTCGTTGACCTCGGGGTAGGGCCCCGCCTGCCGGACGAAGTGGCGCAGGTGCTCGGGCACCTCGAACCGCTCGACCGGGTGGGTCCGCAGGACCACCGTCCAGTCGCCCGCCAGGGCCTCGGCCATCGCGGCGAGGTCGGCCCTGACCGACTGCCCGGACCCCTTGGCCCGGTCGCGGTAGGTGGGGGCGTACAGCAGCACCCTGGACCAGTGCGGGATCTCCAGCGCCTCCCTCGCCCGCCTGACCGCCTCCCGGTCGCCGTGCACGAGCACGTCGCAGCGGGGCGAGCCGTGCCGCAGCAGCCGCCCCCGGTAGCCGTTGGAGGGGACGAAGACCCGCTCGAACTCGGCGCTGGGCGAGACCAGCGCGTCCCAGCGGTCCACCGCGGCCCGCCAGGTCGCCCTCGGCCCGTCGAAGTCGGCGCGCAGGTCGGGCGCGTCGAAGCCGACCGACTTGATGCCCTGGCCGTGCCAGGTCTGCAGGTAGCGGGTACCGGGCGGTTTCGGATAGGCCAGCGGCATGCCGTGGCTGTCGACCCAGTAGCCCGCCCTGGCCATGGTCCAGACGTGGCGCCAGCTCATCCGCCGTACCAGCCTGACGCCGGCGGGAAAGTTCCCGCGCGTCCCGGCGGCCGACCACACCACCTTCAGCGGCGTGTTCCGCCGCCTGAGCTCCTCGTAGATGTAGCGCGGGTTCCCGGTGTACCCGGTGCCGACGTCGGACTCGAACAGGGCCAGGTCCCCGCGCGGCGGCATCACGGAGATCAGCCCCTTGTAGACGCGGAGTTTCACCTCCGGCCCGCCCACCTGCCGCAGCAGACGGGTGGCGGCCCGCTTGAGCCGGGGCAGCTGCCGCAGCAGCCCCTGGCGGCGCCAGAGCACCCGCAGGAACGCGGCGGTCCCCTCCGCCTTGACGACGACCTCGTGCCACAGGATGGTCGTGCCGAACGGCGCGGTGCGCGGGTCGACGAGCAGCCGGTCGGAGGTGACCCGCCCGTCGGGGTTGACGATCTCGACCACCGGGTCGTAGCGGCCCTCGAAGCCCAGGCGGCCGTGGCGGATCGCGGCGAGGTCGATCGTCGCCTCACTCAGGTAACCGCCGTCGCCGTCCGGCGCGCGCGGTTCCAGCCGTACCCGATGGTTCCTGAACCGCAGGAACGCGGTCCAGCCGGGCGTGGCGGCGAGCACCCCGAACGGGTCGTACGTCGTGATCGCCAGCCTGATCAGCGAGCCCTCCCCGGTGACGACCGCCTCGTGGCGCAGCCGGGAGGCGCTGTAGGGGAGCTCGGCCATCCGGAGCGAGGTGATCTCCCGTCTCTCGTCGGCGACGGTGCCCCAGTAGGTGCGCCCGCCCTCCCGTACGGCGACGCGCGGCGGAGCCTTCGGCCCGTTCAGCGAACGGGCGGCCACCAGGAGCTCGTCGGGCCTGCCGTCGAGGATGAAGCTGCAGCAGACCCGCAGGAGCGGGTCGACCGTCTCGAACACCACCGGGTCGAGCTCCGCGAGGTAGGGGCGGATCACCGAGACGAACTCCTCGATCCACGCCGGGTCGCGCGAGGGCAGCGGGTTGAGGTAGACCCGCAGGTCCTGGCGGACGAAGCGGCGCTGCCGCTCGTGCACCAGGTCGCCGAGCCCGTTGTCCCGCAGGATGTCGTCGCTCAGCCGGGCCGCCCTGATCCTGGAGCGGACGTTGGCCATCTCCGTCAGGCACAGCGAGATCGACGGCCGCTCGTCGCTCTCCGCCGAGGCCCGGTGCCAGAGGTAGACCACCCAGGGGACCACGGCGAACCGCCGTGCCGCGCAGTACAGGGCGGTGCTGAAGACGTGGTCCTCGTAGTGCATGTCCTCGCGGAACGGCACCCGGCGCAGCAACTCGGCCCGGTAGAGCTTGTTGGTGCTGAAGGAGTCGAGGAACATCTCCGGCTCCCTGGCGATGCCCTCCACCGTCCTGCGCCTGGCGAACAGCGCGGGGTAGTAGCGCGCGGTCTTCCCGGTCTGCTCGTACAGCCGCGCGATCTGCCCGGTGACGAAGTCCGCGCCGGTCCGCTCGATCTCCAGCAGCATGCTCTTGCAGGCGTGTCTCGTCAGCTCGTCGTCACTGTCCAGGAACATCACGTACGGCGCCCGCGCCGCCGCCACCCCCCTGTTGCGCGGCACCCCGCAGCCGCCGCTGTTGACCTCCCCGCGCAGGTAGCGGACCCTCGCGTCCCTGCGCTGTAACTCCCTGGCCACCTTCCCCGTGCCGTCGGTGCTCGCGTCGTCCGCGATGATCACCTCGATGTTGCGCAGGGACTGCCGGAGCACGGACCGCACGGCCCTGGCCAGCCGCGCGGCATCGTTGTAGGTGATGACCACAACGCTGCATTCCGGGATATTGATCACGATCCGAGGTATTCCCGAGAAAAAGTAGTCAGTTGTCCTGCTTGTGCACTGATGACACTGTTTTTGGGGTTGTGTGAAAGTCCGGGAAACAGGTCGGCGTGGCGCTCGGGAAGGGCGGGCGGCGGGGGAGCGCGGGCGGGGGAGAAAACAGGGAAGGGTGGCATGACCGACGGGCAAGAAGGGATGTCTTGTCCTTCCGGCAAGGGGCCCCTTGCATGATCACTGTTCTGACGCGGCCTCGGTGTCCGACCGGTCGGACGACGCCGAGAGGTGCGTCTACTGACGATCGCGGGCCACGCTCCGGCGGCTAGCGCCGCAGGGCGCGGCGGATCAGCCAGGCGAGCAGAACGAGGCCCGCCAGGGCTGCGACCAGGGGGGCGACGCGCTTGAGCAGCGGCAGGCCCGCCACCTCCAGGAGGTTCAGGGCCTCCTCGTCGGGACTGAGCGAGGTGCGCGAGGTGCCCGCGGGGTGGCTCTGGCGGGACTCCTCCTTCTCGCCGACGGCGAGGCCGGGCGGCGTCGGCACCGCGCTGAGGTGACGCTCCGGACCGCTCGGGACGCCGGGGCCGTTCAGGTCCTCCGGGCCGCCGGGGCCGCCCAGTCCGGACGCCGCACCATGGTCCGTGCCGCCGGAGGCCGTCGTGCCCTCGTGGCCTTCCGGGCCGTGCCCCGTCGAGCCCGCCGGGCCGGGGAACGCCGAGCCGGTCGTGCCGGGGCTCTCCTGGCCGGAGGCCGTCGAACCCGCGGGACCGGCAGGACCGGCGGACGCGGCGGGTGCGGTCGTGGAGTCGACGGGCTCGCGTGAATCGTCCGAATCGGCGGGGCGCGCCGGGCCGGGACCCCAGGTCTCCGAGATCGCCGGAACGTCGTCCGGCCCCGTGGACGCCTGTTCCCGCTTCGCGCTCGCGCTCCAGCCGCCCACGCCGGCCGTCCCCGAGACCGTCTCGGCGGCCGTCTCCACGCCGGGGCCGTGGCCCAGCAGACGGGAGAGGTTGGCCGCGAACCTGTCGATCAGCTTCCCGCCGACCTCGGTCATCACGCCCCGGCCGGCCTGGGCCGGGCGGCCGGTCACGTCGAAGGAGGTGTCGACGGTGACCCGGGTGTTGCGGCCCTCGGGGTGCAGGCGCGCGACGACCGTGGCACCCGCCGTGCCCGGACCCCTGGCCTCCTTGCCGGAGGCCCTGAGGGTCATGGAGCGGGTGTCCTCGTCCACCTTCTCGAAGGCGACCCGGCCCTGGTACGTCACCGTGATCGGCCCGATCCTCATCTTCATCCGGCCGGTGAAGGAGTCATCCTCGACCTTGTCCACGGCGGCTCCGGGCAGGCAGGGCGCGATCCGCTCGACGTCGAGCAGCACCGGCCACGCCTGGTCGACAGGTACGGGAACCGTGAACTCGTGCTCGAATCGCATCGCCATCGCTGCGCTCCTCACCGCTCGGCCGCTGTCGCGACATTACGACTACACGGGGGCGTACTGCCAGTATGCCGCCCTGAAGCCCGGCCGGACCTCCTGCGACGGTCCGTGTCCGCACTCCAGTTCGGTGCCCGCTCCCTGGTACTGCCCTCGTTGGCGGGGACGATGCGCCCATCGCGCCGCGCCCTCAGACCGGCGGGTTGTGGCGGGAGTACTCCGCGAGCCTCCAGCGGAGCGGGACGGCTCCCCGTACGCGGACGATCCGGTCCACCTCGAAGCGGACCAGTCGCTGCGCGCCCGGGACGTCTCCCGGATCCCAGTCGACGTGGGCACGCCCGGTCAGGTGCAGGGCGCCGCCGCCCTCCCAGTCGAGGAAGAGCAGGCCGCAGCCGTCGTCCAGCTCCAGGTTTCCCAGCGTCATGTACATGGAGTTGCCGACGTAGTCCGGCCAGACCAGCCGCCGGTCGTCCACCACCCGGACGAACCCGGGGTTGCCGCCCCGGTGCGACAGGTCGGCGCCGAGACCGGGCGCGGAGGTGGCGACGAAGAACGTGTCGGCGCCCTCGATCCACGCCCGGTCCTCGTCGCCGAACACCGTCCCCGAGGAGAAGCCTGCGGAGCCGAGGGAGCGGGTGGCGGGCTCCGCCGGTTCCGCGACGATCTCCCGCGCCTGGATGTACTTGGGACAGTTGGCGTACGCCTGCTCGGTACGGACGATCAGCCGCCCGCCCTCCCGCGAGACCGTGCCGTTGACCCGCATCCTGCGCCTGCTCCGCGGCTCGATCGCGAGCATCCCGATCTCGCCCCCGTCCAGCCCCGCCAGCGGGTCGTGCTCGCCGGGAACCGCGTCGATCACGACCGTCCGCTCGTCCGGCGCCTGGGCGAAGCCCTCGGGCCCGGTCAGGGCGGACGCCCACAGGAGCCCGTCCCGCCCCCTCGCCCCGATCAGCAGCATCCGCTGCCGTCCCAGGAACTCGGCCGCCACCGCCGGGATCTCCGGCCGGGTCCTGGCCGAACCCAGCGCCACCGCGCGCACCCCGGCCCTTCGCTGAACCGCGAGCTCTCCTGCGTGCTCCACGGTCGTTTAGAAGAAGCCGCAGGTGGGAGCGGCGGCCACCGGTACGGGGGAACCTTCGGCGCCGGTGGGCGCGTAGATCTCCAGCCGGATCCCGTCCGGGTCCTCGAAGAACACGCCGCCCGAGGACGCGCCCTCGCGGTGCGCCACCACGCCGTCGTGGTGGAGCGTGGCACCGGCCTCCCTGATCGCGGTCTCGGCCCGGCGGACCGTCTCGATGTCCGGAGCCTGGAAGGACAGGTGGTGCAGGCCGGGCAGGCCGGTGGCGAAGCGGCCCTCGCTCTGCTGCCAGAGGGTGAGCACCAGCGTGCCGTCGAGGCCGAGGAAGGCGTACCGGCGGCCCGCCTCGCCGGACTCGCCGAGGACCTCGAAGCCGAAGATCTTCACGTAGAAGTCCCTGGACCTGTCGAGGTCGGAGACGTTGAGGCCGACGTGGCCGGTCTGGAAGGTCATCTGGTCTCTCCCTTCAGGATTTCTAACGGCTCGTTCCGTTAGTCTGGCTGCAGGGTAAATCTAATGCATAATCATCATTTTTCCCATTACAAATATATGACGTAAATCACACCTGTGGGAATCCAGGCGTGAGATCCACCCGTCGGGCGTGAGAAGGGAGAACCGGCCGGGCGGGGTCAGCCGTCGCGGTGCTGGTGGTAGTGGCGGGCCGCGCGGGCCCGGTTGCCGCAGCCGACCGAGCACCACTCCTGCCGGGCGTGCTCCTTGAGGAAGTAGAGCACGCAGCGCGGCGCGGGGCAGGTGCGGAGCCGCTCGCGCCGGGGTCCGGCCAGGAGTTCGATCGCCGACGTCGCCAGGGCCGCCCGGATCCGCGCCGACTCCGTGGCCCCGTCGCCGGGGACGGTTCGTGCGCGGGGAGCGTCGCCGGCGGGCCACTCCAGCCGCGCGGCCAGCGGCACGGCCAGCGCCGCGGCGTTGACCAGGTCGAGCGACTCGGCGAACCCCGGGAGCCGGTGCGCGTCCGCGCCGCTCGCGGGGCCCGGCTCCACGGCCCTGGCGAAGAGCGCCCGCACGGCCTGCCGCAGCTCCACCACCTCGCTCCGCAGCTCCTCCGAGGCGAGGAAGCCCGGGTCGATCCCCAGCTCGGCGGCGTGCGCCCGGCCCCACGCGGTCATGCCCTCGACGTCGGCGAGCGTGTCCGTCAGACCGGCCCGCGTCGCGCGGACGGTGCTGACGAACTCCAGGGCCGACATACTCCGACCCTAATGCCTGATGTGGTTTTTTGCCGTGAGGTCCTGCCGTCGCCGGCGACCGCCGGGACGGAACACCTAGCGCCGGATGGCCTTGGCCAGGATGGCGACCAGGCCCGCGAAGCCCAGGCCGCTCACCAGGACCATGAGCATGACCAGCGGCTGTACGGACGGCTCGCTGATGAAGACGATGCCGGCCGCGATGAACACCACCCCGCTGAGCAGGGCCATCCAGTCGGTGCGGTGCACGCGGCGGCGGCGCTCGGTCCCTTCGAGGTCAGGCCGCACGGCGCACCTCCACGTCCCCGAGGCCGGCCTTGATGTTCAGCACGATGGTGGCCACGTCCCCTTTGGGGAGCACCTCGGGCTCCAGGATCTTGTTGTGCTGGATGTCGGCCCCGCCCTCCACCGCATGGTCGATCTTGACGTCACCGAACCTGGTGGAGCCGTTCACCTCGACCCTGGCCGTCGGGGGCAGGATCACCCTTATCTCGCCGACCGAGACCGAGGCGTTCACGACGGTCCGCGAGCCGGGGGGCAGGGCCAGGTCGCCCAGGTCGAGGCTGCCCTCTCCCACGTCCACCGAGTAGGTGCGCGCCACCTCGGACAGGGTGGTGGGCCGCCAGGTGTAGTCGCCGAACTTCTTCGGCACGCCGCCCAGCGTGGACCCCGCGATCAGGGCGAGCGACAGGACGGTGCCGGTCGCGACCAGCCCCGCTCCCCGGCCGAACCAGGTGGCGACCAGCAGGCCGGCGCCGATGACGACGAGTACCGCGCCGCCGGCGACCGTCATGTTGACCGATCCCGAGGCGGACTGGATCGCCACGATGATCCCTCCAACGATGATGGCCAGGAAGATGGTGATGCTCCCGACGAGCGATCCGCGCCGCCGCGGCCGGGGCGGCGCCACCACCGTCCCCAGGTACGCGGACGGGTCGTAGGGGAGGTACGGCTGCTGCCGTCTCCGGGGATCCAGAGGCTGGTAGGGGCCGTAGGGCGAGAAGGGCTCGCCGGAGGAGTCGAACAACGGCCTCGCGGCGCCGTACGGGCTCGGCGGGGTGTCCCGCGGCCCGTGTCGCGGCGGTCCGACGGGGCCCGGGGGCATGTCCGGCGCCTGCCCGGCACGGTTCTCGAAGGCGGGCGGCGGCGGGACCGTCGCCGATCCCGGGCCGGCCGAGGGCGCGTACGGGTCCGCGACCGTCTCGGCGGCCGGAGACGCGACCGTCTCGGCGGCCGGAGACGCGACCGTCTCGGCGGCCGGAGACGCGACCGTCTCGGCGGCCGGAGACGCGACCGTCTCGGCGGCCGGAGACGCGACCGTCTCGGCGGCCGGAGACGCGACCGTCTCGGCGGCCGGAGACGCGACCGGAGACGCGGCGGCGTGGGTGACCGGATCCCGCTCGCCGACGGGGCGCTGCCCGGCGGCGCCCGGCGCCTGAGCGGGCGAGCCGGGCGAGCCGGGCCACCGGCCGGCCGGGGACGGGGACGGGGACGGGGCGCGGTGCCTGCGCAGCCGGTCGGGCAGCGACCTCGCCACGGCCAGCAGGTCGACCCCGCGGGAATGGGCGGCGAGCAGGGCGATGGCGAACACCGTGCCGACCACGACCGTGCCGGTGCCGATGCCGTCCGAGGAGACGTTGACGATCAGTCCGAGGGCGAACAGGCCGGTCAGCAGGGTCAGGACCGTCTCGCCGTCGAAGTCGCGCCGGATCCACTGCTCCAGGTAGCCGGGGCCGCCGTCGGTCTCGCGCATCAGCAGGAACGCCGCGATGTAGAGCATGATGCCGATTCCGGAGCCGAGCACCAGCACCGCGAAACCGACCCGGAGCACCACGGGATCGATGCGGGCGTATCTCCCCAGGCCGGCGCAGACACCCGTGAGCATGCGCCCTTCGTTGCTGCGCCTCAGGTCGCGCTCCTCGAAGGGGGAGGAGGCGGACGGCGAGCTCGCCGGATCCTGGGCCCGCCCGGTGTCGTTCATGTTCCTCATCGTGGCCTTTCCCGGCCCATGACGCATCCGGGAGACCCCTGAGTCGTCCCGGAGAGGGTACGTCTCTCTCAGGGTCGCTTCAGGGGAACGCCTGATGCACTGGCAGGCTGGTTCATGTGACGATGCTGACGATATGGCTGACCGACAGACAGTTCGCGACGCGGCGCCCGTGACCTCCGACGACGCCCCCTTCCCCCGCCTGGTGAGACCGGTGGAGGGGCGGCTGGTCGCCGGGGTGGCCCAGGGTGCCGCCGCCCAGCTCCGGCTCGACCCGGTCGTGCTGCGGCTGGCCTTCGTGCTGCTCACCGTCCTGGACGGGTTCGGCGCCCTGGCGTACGCCGCCCTGTGGATGTTCACCCCGCGCGAGCCGTACGAGGGCAGGGAGCCGGGGAGGGACTGGAGCCAGCTCACCGCGTACGCCGCGATCGGGCTGGCGCTGATGGCACTGGGCTGGCTCACCGGCGCCTCGGGCGCCGGGATCGGGGCCTGGCCGATCGCCGTGGGCGGCATCGGCTCGCTGATCCTGTGGCAGCAGGCCGACCCCGACCGGCGGCAGCGCTGGATGAGCAACACCGTCGGGCAGGTCCGCCAGAACCGGGTCCGCACCTTCCTCGGGCTCGTGCTCGTCGTGGTCGGCGCGATCGGTTTCCTGGTGGCCAACGACGAGCTGGGCAACGCGCGTCCGGGCATCGTGTTCACCCTGGTGGTCGTGGGCGGTGTCGCGCTGATCGCCGCGCCCTGGCTGGCCGCCCTGTGGAAGGAGCTGCAGCGCGAACGCCGCGAGCGCATCCGGCAGGAGGAACGCGCCGAGGTGGCCGCGCACGTGCACGACTCGGTGCTGCACACCCTGACGCTCATCCAGCGCAACGCCCAGGACCCGCGCGAGGTGATGCGGCTGGCCCGCTCCCAGGAGCGGGAGCTGCGCAACTGGCTCTACCAGCCCCAGCAGGACGCCGACGCGTCGGTGGCCGCGGCCGTGCGGCGGGTGGCGGCCGAGGAGGAGGACGCGCACGGGGTGCCGATCGAGGTCGTCTGCGTCGGCGACGGCCCGCTCACCCCCGAGCTGTCCGCGATGATGCAGGCCGCGAGGCAGGCGATGGTCAACGCCGCGAAATACTCCGGGTCCGAGGTCGTCTCCGTGTACGCCGAGACGGAACCGGATGAGGTCACCATCTTCGTCCGGGATCGGGGGATCGGGTTCGACATGGACGACGTGCCCGAGGATCGTATGGGTATCCGCCAGTCGATCATCGGCAGGATGGAGCGCCACGGGGGCAGCGCCCGTGTGCGGACCGAGCCCGGCGAGGGCACGGAAGTGATGCTGACCATGAAGCTGGAGAAGACGTGAGCGGCGAGCGAGCCACGACGCGGCGAGCCGGGGCCCCGCCCCCGGGATCGCGGCGGGCCGGAGAGCGGATCTCAGGACGACCCCCGGGATCGCGACGAGCAGGAGAGCGGCCCTCGGGACCGCGAGGGGAAGAAGTCCGATGAGTGTGGTGAAGGTCCTGATCGTCGACGACCACCGTCTGTTCCGCTCCGGCGTGCGGGCCGAGCTGGGCGACTCCATCGAGGTGATCGGGGAGGCCGAGGACGTGGAGTCCGCGGTCAAGGCGATCGCCGCGCTGGGGCCCGACGTGGTCCTGCTCGACGTGCACATGCCCGGCGGCGGCGGCCAGGAGGTGCTGCGCCGGGTGCTCGGCTCCGGTTCCACGGTCCGCTTCCTCGCCCTGTCGGTCTCCGACGCGGCGGAGGACGTCATCGGCGTGATCCGGGGCGGTGCCAGGGGATACGTGACCAAGAACATCAGCGGGCGCGAGCTCACCGACGCCATCCGCCGGGTGGCCGAGGGCGACGCGGTCTTCTCCCCGAGGCTGGCCGGGTTCGTGCTGGACGCGTTCGCCTCCAGCGAGGCTCCGCCGATCGACCCCGAGCTCGACTCGCTCACCCAGCGTGAGCGCGAGGTGCTGCGGCTGATCGCCCGCGGTTACGCGTACAAGGAGATCGCCAAGGAGCTGTTCATCTCGGTGAAGACCGTGGAGACCCACGTCTCGTCCGTGCTGCGCAAGCTGCAGCTCTCCAACCGTCACGAGCTGTCCCGCTGGGCCACGGCGCGGCGCCTGGTCTGAGTCCCCGGCGTCCACGGATCCCCGGCGTCCACGGCATCCTCACCTCGCGGACTTCTGTACGAGTAGTTACTTCTGTGCGACTCTGCGAAGTATGGGACGCGATGTACCTGCGATGGTGTTCAGCCGCGAGGACCGGCGGCGCTACCGGGACAAGGTCCGCCGGTGCCTTGACGTCTTCGCGCAGATGCTGCGCGAGTCCAGGTTCGAGTTCGACGAGCCCAGGGCCGGGCTGGAGATCGAGCTCAACCTCGTGGACGAGCGCGGCGAGGCCACCATGAAGAACGTCGAGGTGCTGGAGGCCATCGCCGAGCCCGACTGGGCGACCGAACTGGGCCAGTTCAACGTGGAGATCAACGTCCTGCCCGAATCCCTGGAGGGGGACGGCGCTGCCCGGCTGGAGAAGGTGATCAGGGACCGGCTCAACCACGCCGAGGAACGGGCGCGTACCGTCGGCGGGCACATGGTGATGGTCGGGATCCTGCCCACGCTGCGAGAGAGCGACGTGCACGAGGGCACGCTGTCGGCCAACCCCCGCTACAAGCTCCTCAACGAGCAGATCTTCGCGGCCAGGGGTGAGGACCTGCACCTGTCGATCGAGGGCGAGGAGTTCCTGGAGGCCTACGCCGACAGCATCACCCCCGAGGCCGCCTGCACGAGCCTCCAGCTCCACCTCCAGGTCAGCCCCGAGGCGTTCGCCGCCAACTGGAACGCCGCCCAGGCCGTCGCGGGCCCCCAAGTGGCGCTGGCGGCCAACTCCCCGTTCCTGTTCGGCCGCAGGCTCTGGCAGGAGACCAGGATCCCGCTGTTCGAGCAGGCCACCGACACCCGCCCGGTGGAGCTGAAGACCCAGGGGGTGCGGCCCAGGGTGTGGTTCGGCGAGCGGTGGATCACCTCGGTCTTCGATCTCTTCGAGGAGAACGCCCGCTACTTCCCCGCGCTGCTGCCCCTGTGCGACGACGAGGACCCGCGCGAGGAGCTGGCGCGCGGCATCACCCCGCAGCTCGGCGAGCTGACCCTGCACAACGGCACCGTCTACCGGTGGAACCGGCCGGTCTACGCGGTCGTGGACGGCACCCCGCACCTGCGGGTGGAGAACCGGGTGCTGCCCGCCGGGCCCTCGGTGGCGGACGTCGCCGCCAACGCCGCCTTCTACTACGGGCTCATGCGCGTCCTCCCGTACGCCGAACGCCCGGTCTGGACGCGCATGTCGTTCGCCGCGGCCGAGGACAACCTGCACGCCGCCGCCCGGTACGGACTGGACGCCCGGCTGTTCTGGCCGGGGCTCGGCGAGGTGGTCGCGTCGGAGCTGGTCCTGCGCCGCCTGCTGCCGCTCGCCCACGAGGGACTCGACCTGTGGGGGGTGGACCCCGGGGCCAGGGACCGGCTGCTGGGGATCGTCGAGCAGCGCTGCCTGACGGGCACGACCGGGGCGAGCTGGCAGATCGACGCGGTGAACGCGCTCGGCGACCTCGACAGGCACGAGGCACTGCGCCGGATGACCCTGCGCTACATCGAGAACATGCACACCAACGAGCCCGTTCACACCTGGCCGTCCCCGTGAGACCGCGGCCGAGATCGTTTCCGGGATCGCGGCCGGAGCCGCCGGAACGCCCGCAACGCCGGTGGGGTCGCCGCTGCGAGGGCTGACGGGGCCCGCCGTGCCTCCCCGGCCTCCGCGCCGGCCGGCCTCCGGTCGCACCGATCGCTCGCGCGGGGCCGCGGACTCCGTCACGATGGGCCCATGAGAGCGTTCTCCTTTTTCCTGGCCCTGGTCCTGGCGGCCGTCACCGCCTGCGGGAGCGTGGGGGAGGGCACGGAACCGGAGGCCGGCCCCACCGGCGGGCAGGCCACGTCCAGCGCGCGGGGGCAGACGTTCGAGTCGGACGTCGAGCTGGCCAGGGAGCTCACCGAGGCCTACTGGAAGCAGACCTTCGCGGCGGCCGGGCTGACCTACCGCCCGGTCACCGCGTTCGTCGCCTACCAGGGAGAGAACGGGCCCGACTGCGGCGGGCGGCCCTCGGTGCCGAACAACGCCTTCTACTGCTCGGCGGGACACTTCATCGCCTACGACGAGACGTGGATGAACGAGCTCTACGAGCGGATGGGCGACGGCTCGGTCTACGTGATCATCCCGCACGAGTTCGGGCACGCGGTGCAGGCGCAGCTGAACACCGCGTTCCGCCTGAACATCGAGCAGGAGCTCCAGGCCGACTGCTACGCCGGGGGAACCCTGGGGGCGCTCGTCAAGGGCGGCTCGCTGCAGACCGAGCCCGGCGACGAGGACGAGCTCCTGATCAACCTCGCCGCGGCGGGCGACCCCACCGACGACTGGCTGCGCCCGGACGCCCACGGCACGGCGGGCCAGCGCCAGGAGCTGTTCGCCAAGGGATACAACCAGGGGACGACCGTCTGCTGAGGCCGCGTCGCGCGACGCGGGCGCCGGAGCGGGCCACGAGGGTGCCACGGGGTGGCGCCGGGGCGCCGAGGGGGTGTCACGGGGGTGGCGCGCCACCGGGGTACGCCGCGATGAGTACGGGTGAATCCGTCGAGAGGCTGATGTCCCGCCGCAGGGGTCCGCCTAGTCTGGCCGAGGACGCCGGGCCACCAGGGGGCGATCAGGGGGCGATGTCATGCGGACGACGGTGCGGGATATCGGCTGGGCCGCGCGGGGTGCCTGCGGTACGAGCGACCCCGAGCTGTTCTTCCCGCTGACGCAGTCGGCCGAGCACGAGGCGCGGGCGAAGGCGGTCTGCGAGCGGTGCCCGGTGCTGAAGGAGTGCCGGGCCTACGCGCTCCGCGCGGCCGAGCCCGAGGGGATCTGGGGCGGCCTGACGGTGCGGGAACGCCGTCTTCTGCGCTTCCCCGCCGGCTGGCGCCAGGCCGCCGCGGGCTGAGCTCCGATCGCGTAGCCTCGAACCGGATTCGAGGGGATCCCGAAGATCACGGTCCCCGGCGCGGCCCGGCACGCGGGGCGCGAGACGGCGTCCGAGGGAGTCGTGGGCAGTCGTGGGCATGGAGCGCGAGCCGGGGCGAGCCGCGTGCGCCGGACCCGAGGCGGTGCCCGGTGTGTCCGCGGGCACGCGTGCGGGCGTGCGGGCGGGCGCGGTGGCCGTGCTGGTGGCGGCCAACGTGCTCAACAACCGCGTGGCGCCGAGGCTGGCGCCGCTGACCTCGGCCGCGGCCACCGGCGCGCTGGTCGTCATGGCCCGCCGGTCCGGGCTCTCCTGGGCCGAGCTGGGATTCCACCGGCGCGCGCGGGGCCTGCGGATCGGCGGCGCGCTCGTCTCCGCCGTGGCCGCGGCCTACACCGTGGGCATCGCCGTCCCGGCCACCCGCCGGTTCTTCCGCGACGAGCGCGCCCTGTCCCTGTCCCGCGCCCGCGCGCTGGAGGAGGCACTGCTCCAGGTGCCGGTCGGCACGGTCCTGCTCGAGGAGGTCGGTTTCCGCGGGGTGCTGCACGCCCTCGTCGCGCGCTCCCACGGCCACGGTACGGCGACCGTGGTCTCCTCGGTTCTCTTCGGCCTCTGGCACATCCTGCCCGCCGTCGACATGATGGCCGCCAACCCCGCCCTGAGCCGCCTGGCCGGGGGGGAGGCCCTCGACGTCCCGGCCGCCCGTCATCCCGGTACGGAGGGTCCGGGGAGCGGGCCCGGGGGCGGGCCGGGGGGCGGGCACACTCCCGGCGCCCCGGACACGCCCACCGGAACGGACGCGCGGAACGCGCGGAACGCGCGGGACGCGCATGACGCGCAGGGCACACCGGGCGGGCCCGGGGTGTCCGGGGTGCCTGAGAGAGCGCCCGCGTGGCAGGTGGCGCGCGTCGTGGCCGGGTCGGTGATCACGACGGGCCTCGCCGGGGTGCTCTTCACCGAGCTGCGCAGGAGGGGAGGCCTGGCCGCTCCCGCGATGTTCCACGTCGCGACCAACTCCCTGGGCTACCTGTTCGCCCGCCTGGCCCCGCCGGACAGGCCCGCCCCCGGCCGCTGACCGCCGAAGCGGCCGCGGGCGGCGAGCTCGATCGTGACGACCACGGCCACCGCCTCCGCGGCCAGCAGCGCGACCAGCACGACGAGCTGCACCACTCCGGCCTGGAGCGGGCCGGCTCCGCCCAGGAGCATCCCCACGAAGGCGCCGGGCAGCGTGACCAGGCCCACGGTTCCCGTCTGGTCCAGCGCGGGTACCAGCGCCTGCGCCGCGGGCGGGCGGCAGATCTCCAGCGCCGCGTCCCGCTCGGAGAAGCCCAGCGAGAGCGCCGCCTCCACCTCGCCGCGCCGGCGGGCCAGCTCGTCCAGGGCCCGCCGTCCGGCGAGGGCCGTGACCGTCAGGCACCCGCCCAGCAGGATGCCCGCGACCGGGATCAGCGTGATGCCCAGCGGCGGGACGACGCCGCTGCCGAACAGCAGGGCCAGGACCGGCAGGGTCCCGGCCGCGATGGGCACCGCGGCCCACCGGACGGCGGAACCCGAGGTGATCCTGCGTCCCGCGGTCACGCTCGCCACCCCGTACATGACCAGCACGAAGACCGCCACCGCGAGCGCGTGCTCGACGGCCCACACGATGATCAGGGAGACCGCGCCGAGCTGGGCGGCGGCGCGCAGGCACGCCACGAGCACCGCGGGCGCGTGCCCGAGGCGGCCGAGCCGGGCGACGGCGGCGGCTCCGACGGCCAGCAGGAGGACGACGACGGCGGTGGCGAGGGACAGGTCGATGCTGTTCAACGGCGCGGACCTCCCGTCGGGTGCCTTCCAGGCTCCCAGGTCCTCGGCGGCGACCGCGAGGAGGGCCCGGCTCCTCCCGCCGGGCGCCCTTCGGACTCCCGGCGGGAGCGGTGCTCCGGTCGCGGTCCGCCCCCCTGCGGCGCTCTTCGGGCCCTCGGGAGGATCAGGCGGTGGGGACCCGCTGGAAGGCCTCGACGTAGCGGCCCTCGCCGAAGCCCGCCTCGACGGCGATCTGCGAGAAGCGGCCCCGCAGGAAGCTCTCGAAGTCCTCCAGGTGGCCGATCTGGCTGGCGTGGGCGCGCAGGGCGGCGAGCTTGCGGTCGAAGGTGTCGGTGACGTCCACGTGGTGGTCGGGCGTCGGGCCGCCGTTGAGCCACACCTCGCGGACGGTCCAGGCCTCCAGCCCCTCGTCGAGCAGCAGCGAGGGGAAGGTGTACGGGTTGCGCGCGTCGGGGTAGACGGCGTCGAGGGCACAGCCGCCGACCGCGCGGTGGTCGGGGTGGCTGGGGGCGATGAACCGGTGGTTGCGCTCGGGGCTGTGGGTGATCACCAGGTCGGGTCTGACCTGCCGGATGACCCGGGTGATGTCACGCCGCAGCTCCAGGCTCTGCACCACGGTCCCGTCGTGGTGGCCGAGGTAGCGCACGTCGGTCACGCCGACGGCCTTGGCGGCGTTGGACTGCTCGGTCCGGCGCAACTCGGCCATGCCGCCGTTGTCCAGCTCGCGGTCGAAGCCGCCCGCGTCACCGTCGGTGACCACGCAGTAGGTCACCTCGACGCCTCGGTCGGTGAACAGCGCGATCGTGCCCGCGGCGGCGAAGTCGACGTCGTCGGGGTGTGCGGTGACCGCCAATACGCGGTTGATCTCGTTCTCGGGCAGCATGAGAAGACCTTTCCGTTTTTCCGCGTACCGCTCCGTCATCACAACCGCGGGGGAGTCCGCCCGCATTCCTTTGCGATGGCTGGACCCGGTTGTCGGTCGGTCGCTCTAACCTAGGGGACGTGTCGATCCCAGCCTCTTCCCTGACCCATCCGTTGCTCGACGGGCTCAACCCCCAGCAGCGCGAGGCCGTCGTGCACCACGGCAGCCCCCTGCTCATCGTCGCGGGCGCGGGTTCCGGCAAGACCCGGGTGCTGACCCACCGCATCGCCTACCTGCTGGGCGAGCGGGGCGTGCAGCCGCAGGAGATCCTGGCGATCACCTTCACCAACAAGGCCGCGAGGGAGATGAAGGACCGGGTCGACCGGCTCATCGGCCCGCGCTCGGCGGCGATGTGGGTGATGACCTTCCACAGCGCGTGCGTGCGGATCCTGCGCCGCGAGGCCAGGCGCCTGGGCTTCCCGACGAGCTTCTCCATCTACGACCAGGCCGACTCCCAGCGGCTGATGGCGATGGTCTGCCGCGAGATGGACCTCGACCCCAAGCGCTACCCGCCGAGATCGTTCTCCGCCCAGGTCAGCAACTTCAAGAACGAGCTGATCGACTACGAGACGGCGTCGGCCCAGGCGTCCACCCACCTGGAGCGCAAGCTCGCCGAGGCGTACCGCAACTACCAGCGGAAGCTCACCGAGGCCGGAGCGATGGACTTCGACGACCTCATCATGCTGACGGTGACGCTGTTCCAGATCTTCCCCGACGTGGCCGAGCACTACCGGCTCCGCTGGCGCCACATCATGGTGGACGAGTACCAGGACACCAACCACGCCCAGTACACCCTGATCCGCGAGATCGCCGGCCGTCCCGAGCCGCGCACCGCCGACGGGGACACGGTCAGGGAGGGCATGGAGGGCGGGGTCGCCCCGGCCGAGCTGTGCGTGGTCGGTGACGCCGACCAGTCGATCTACGCCTTCCGTGGCGCGACGATCCGCAACATCCTGGAGTTCGAGCGCGACTACCCGGAGGCCAGGACGATCCTGCTGGAGCAGAACTACCGCTCCACCCAGACGATCCTGTCCGCCGCCAACGCGGTGATCTCGCGCAACGCGAGCCGCAAGCCCAAGAACCTCTGGTCCGACCAGGGCGCCGGGGCGAAGATCATCGGATATGTCGCCGACAACGAGCACGACGAGGCCATGTTCGTCGCGCAGGAGGTCGACAGGCTCACCGACCACGAGGACGTCGTGCCCGGCCAGGTCGCGGTGTTCTACCGGACCAACGCCGCCTCCCGGGTGTTCGAGGAGATCTTCATCCGGACCGGCCTGCCGTACAAGGTGGTGGGCGGGGTGCGCTTCTACGAGCGCAAGGAGGTCCGCGACCTGCTCGCCTACCTGCGCTTCCTGTCCAACCCGAACGACGTGGTGTCGCTGCGCCGCATCCTCAACGTGCCCAAGCGCGGCATCGGCGAGCGCGCCGAGGCGATGGTCGAGGCGTTCGCGACCAGGGAGCGGATCCCCTACTGGGAGGGGCTCCGCCGGGCGGACGACGCGCCGGGCATGGCCACCCGCTCGCTCAAGGCCATCAAGGAGTTCGTCGCGCTGATGGACGAGCTCATGGTGAAGGCCGACGACATGACGCCCTCGGAGCTGGCCCAGGAGGTGCTGGCGAGCACCGGTTACCGCCTGGAGCTCACGGCCTCCAACGACCCGCAGGACGAGAGCCGCCTGGAGAACCTGGACGAGATGATCTCGGTCGCCTCCGAGTTCGAGGAGGCCAACCCCGAGGGCACGCTGGTGGAGTTCCTGGAGCAGGTCTCCCTGGTCGCCGACGCCGACCAGATCCCGGCGGCCGACGGCGGCCAGGGCGTGGTGACGCTGATGACGCTGCACACCGCGAAGGGGCTGGAGTTCCCGGTGGTGTTCCTCACCGGCATGGAAGACGGCGTCTTCCCGCACATGCGCTCGCTCGGCGAGCCCAAGGAGCTGGAGGAGGAGCGCCGCCTGGCCTACGTCGGCATCACCCGGGCCGAGCAGCGCCTCTACATCTCCAGGGCGGCCGTCCGCAGCTCCTGGGGCTCGCCCGCGTTCAACCCGGCCTCCCGGTTCGTCGCCGAGATCCCGTCCGAGCTGGTCGACTGGCGCAGCGACCCGGAGAAGAGCGCCTGGAGCGCCGCCACCCGCCGCGACTCCCGTCCCGCCCCGGCCAGGAAGCCCGGCGGCAGGCAGATCCCCAACCTGACCCCCGGCGACCGGATCACCCACGACCAGTTCGGCCTGGGCACGGTCGTGTCCGTGGACGGCGTCGCGGAGAAGACCAAGGTCAAGATCGACTTCGGTGGCGGGGGAGAGAAGACCCTGCTGCTGGCGTACGCGCCCCTGGAGAAGCTCTAGCCTTCCCCGGATGAGCGTCCGGGGAAGGCGGAGGGGCCCGGGAGCGGTTGGCGCGTTTGCCCGGCGTCCTCGCCGAGGCGTCAGGAAGGACCGGGTCCGGGCTCCTTGACGGGCAGCATCATGAGGATCGAGAGGATCAGGAGGCCACCCAATATCACCGCCACGCTGACCTTGTCGATGACGGGGAAGACGTGCAGGTGCAGCATGTGCCACAGGAAGTGGATCGCGTTGTAGATCGACCACGCGCCCCCGGTCACCACCAGGGACTCCCGGGTCGGCCGGCGCAGCGCCCACACGCTCAGCACCAGCAGCGCCAGGTTGAGCGCCCCCATGTCGACGACCAGATGCTCGTTGTACGGGCCGAGCGCCGCGACCCAGTGGAACCCCGGCGCCGGGAAGTCGTCGTAGAACGACCGCGGGAACGCCGCCGCCCACACCCCCTGGTACGCCGCCACCACCGCCAGCAACCCGGCCATCCAGCGCTTGGCCGTCACGGTCATCGCGACGCCGCCCACTGCTCGAAGGTGATCTTCCCGCTGCGGAAGTCGCCGGTCGGCAGCACGCCACCGTTCGCCATCGCCTTGCCGGCGGGCACCGTCAGCACCAGTTTGCCTCTGGCCAGGCGGCGCATCATCGATGCCATCGTCAGCACCTCGGGGCCGGCCAGTTCGGTCGCCCGGCCCTGGGCGGGGCCTTCGGCCAGGCGCACGAGCTCGACGGCGACCTCGGAGGCGGCGACCGGCCGGCTCAGCATCAACGGCGCCACCTTCACCGGACCGGGCACCTTGTCGAGCATCTGCGCCGCGAACTCGTGGAACTGCGTCACCCGCAGGAGCGTCACCGGGATCGGGCCGGCCAGCGCCAGCTCCTCCTGGCGGCGCTTGCCGAAGTAGTAGCCCGAGTCGACCCGGTCGACCCCGACGATCGACAGGAGCACGTGGTGGCGTACGCCCGCCCGCTCCTCCGCCGCCAGCAGGTTGCGTGTCTCGGTCTCGAAGAACGCCACCGACGTCTTGCGGCTGAGCGTCGTCACGTTCGCCACGTCGATCACGACGTCCACACCGCGCAGCGCGTCGTCGAGACCGGCTCCCGTTATCAGGTCGACGCCGCTCGACCGGGACATCACCACGACCTCGTGGCCCTGCTCGCGCGCCCGCTCGACCACCAGCCTGCCGACCCAGCCGGTTCCTCCGGCCACCGCAATCCTCATCGCGTTTCCTTCCTTCTTCATCATTGCGTTCCGTCCTTTCTCGTCGACTCGACAAGCAAGACAAGGACGAGGGGCTGAATGTGACCGCCGATCGCACCCGCTCGGCAGTTCGAGCCGCTCGGCTCGTCAGCGGTCCGGCGAGTCCCGGAAACCGGTGAGTACCCGGGCGCCACGGCCGGGGTCCCGGGTCATCCACCGGTGGCCGAGCTCGACGAGCGGCGGCTCCCGGACCTCCGGCGTCTCGGGGAAGCCGTGGACGAAAACGGTTGGCATGGCGGGAACTCCGTTCACATCGAACGAGACTGACCATATGACCAATCTGGTCAGAAACTATAGTCTGCGGGCATGAAGACGAACACCACCCCGCGACAGCGGGTTCTCGTAGTCGGGCTCGGCGTCAGCGGAACCGCCTCCGCGCTGCGGCTGCGCAAGGCGGGCTGGGACGTTGTCGTCCTGGAGAAAGCAGCCGAACGCCGCCGCGGCGGGTACTTCCTCACCCTCTTCGGCACCGGGATCACCGCGGCGGAGCGCCTGGGCATCGAGGTGCCGAACCGCTTCTCGACGGACATCGCCTACTACAACGTCGATCGCGCAGGCCGGCGGCGGCGCGGCATGGGCTTCACCGAGGCCGTGGCCGGCGAGTCACGCCCGGTCGTGCGCGGCGACGTCGAGCAGGCGGCGTTCGACGCCCTGCCCGAGGACGTGGAGATCCGCTACTCGTCCGTTCCGGTCGCGCTGCGCCAGGACGCGGAAAGCGTGCGGGTCGACATCGAGGACCGGGCCGCGGGGACGGTGACCACCGAACGGTTCGACCTCGTGGTCGGGGCCGACGGCCTGCGCTCGACCGTGCGCCGGCTGGCGTTCGGGCCCGATGAGGGCCGCCTTCACCGTCTCGGCTACATGCTCGCGGCGTGTGCCCTGCCCGGCCCGGTCCCCGGTTTCCGGGGCACGGACGGAATCGTCATGTCCGAGCTGGGCCGGTCGGCATGGGTGTTCGCCTTCGCCGACCGGCCACCGACGGTGCTGTTCAACTACCGGACCGACGATGTGGACGGCGAGTTCACCCGGCCCGCCATCGACTCGCTGCGGGCGGTGTTCGGACCGGAGCCCACGGGTGCGACGCTCGGCTGGCTGCTCGACCGGTTCGAGCAGGCGCCTGACCGCCTGTTCGACACCGCCGAGCAGGTGCGGCTCGACACGTGGCACCAGGGCAGGGTGGTGCTCGTCGGCGACTCGGCGTGGTGCCTGACCCTCTACTCCGGGATGGGGGCCTCCAGCGGCCTGGCCGGGGCCGACGTGCTGGGCACGATGCTGGAGCGGTATCCCGGAGACGTGCCGCGGGCGCTGCGCGCCTGGGAGGAGAGACTCCGCCCCTTCATCGAGTTCCACCAGGGCTCCGGCATGGCCATGCGCAAGCTCTTCGTCCCGGCCGGCCGCACCGAGTACGGGCTCCGGTTCGTCTTCGACCACGTGGCGGGGACCACGCTCGGCAGAACGCTCCTCTCGGAGGCCAAACACCGCAGCAAGGCTTCCCGGATGAAGACGATCGACATCGCCTGGACGTGACCCGGACCCGGGTCCGCCGCACGGTAGGGTTCACCTCCGTGAATCCACGTGACATCATGCCGCCGAAGAGCGAACGGGAGGAACCCCGACGGTGAGACGGCTGATCGAACACGACTCCGTCAAGGCGGCCAGAATCCTCGACAGCGCGCGCGAGCTGGTCCTCGCACACGGCGTCCGCAAGGTGACCATCGCCGAGATCGCCGCGGCCGCGGGTGTGGGCAAGGGCACGGTCTACCTGTACTGGGAGACCAAGGAAGACCTGCTCGTGGGGCTGGCCGCGCGCGAGGTGCTGGCCTGGATCGACACCATCAACACCCAGATCGCCCAGGACCCGCAGTCCATCCTGCCCCGCCGTCTCGCTCCGCTGCTCATCCGCACGACACTGGGCAACCCGTGGCTGCGGTGGCTCATGAGCGACGACAGCGCCCTGCGGCAGCTGCTCCACCGCCCCGCCGACCAGGAGCGCTTCGCCGGGGCCACCACGAGCGCGCTGGGCAACGCGGTCGTGACGATCCTGCGCGACCACGGGATCGTGCGCGACGACCTCCCGCTGCCCAAGCAGATGTACGCCCTGCACGCCGTGCTGGTCGGGTTCAGCACCGTCATGAACAACGTCGATGTCGCAGGCCCGCTCAGCATCGACGATCCGGAAACCGCCCTCGCCGACACCGTCCACCTGCTGCTCGAACGGCCTCACGACCCCGCCGCGCGCGATGTCGCCAAGGCCGCGGAAGCGGTGCGTACCCGGTTCACCGAGATTCACGACAACCTCCTGGGACTCGTCGCTGCGGGCGCCGCCGGAACCAGATGACCCGCGTCCTCGAGGCCGTGCCGTTCAGCCGCGGATCAGCCGACGCGGCGTGCGCCAGGCGGCGGGGCCTGCGCGTGGCGCGGCCGAGCTCGCGCGCGATCTCGCGGATCGATGCCTTCTCCCGCACCCGATCGGCGAGGTGGATCCGCTCGGTCTCGTTCGGGTAGCGGCCACGCATGGCTGGGGGCGCCGCCGATGTGATCGGTGGCGCCCCCATGTGCCTGCCGGTCGGATCGCGTCCGTCACGCCATCGTCCGGTCCGGTCCGGTCCGGTCCCCGGTCCCCCCGGGCCGGTTCAGCCCTTGAAGAGCTCCTGGACGGGGTCCTCGGGCTGGGTGACGTCGCCGAGGAGCTCGTCGAATTCGACCACCTGGCCGGCGGGCGGTGCCTTGATCGTGACCTTGGTGCCCCAGCCGGTGTAGCGGGTGTCGTTGACGTAGGTCAGCTCGGTGCTGTTGAGGCCCTGGGTGAACTCCGTGTACGACGACACGATCCGGCGGACCAGCTGGTCGGAGCCGAGATAGATCTTCCAGGTCACCGGGAGCGTCGCGGACCTGCCGGTGGGCTTCCTGCCCAGCATCGTGCGCACCGCGGGAGAGACCCTGAAGAGCTCGGCCAGCGTGATCGTGCCCGAGTGGACCGTGGTCCGGGTGCCGTCCCACGTCCCGCCGGGGCGCTTGGCGCGGGTGTGGGCGAGGGTCGCCCTGAGCGTGCCGGGCTCGACGGTGCTGATGATCTGCTGGAAGGCGCTGACCAGGGAGAGCGTGCCACTTGGCGTGCGCAGCCACTTCTTGCCCTCGGGCATGGACTCGGCGAAGATGCCGCCCGAGGTGTAGCTGACGCCCTTCAGCGAGATCGTCCGCGACGGGGTGAACAGGCCCTTGAGCTCGCTGTCCGGCACAGGCAGGTTGAACTTGGTGGTCAGGTCCGAGGCGACCATGCCGGTCCTGCCGAACTCCAGCACCCCGCTCCGCCGGGTGAAGATCGTCCGGCTCTTCTTGCCCTCACCGACGATCTTCGTGTTCTCGGTGAGCTTCACGCCCCGGTGGGTCCTGAACTGGCGCTTCAGCGCCGAGACCGGGTCGGCCGCGCCGGCCTGGGCGGTCCGGGTGGTCGTGGCGCCCGCCGGGGCGACGGTCACCAGCGTGGGAACGATCAGGGCTGCCATGGTGGCGCCGGTCAGGACGGCGATGATTCGCCTCATCGAGGGGGTCCTCCCGTAGGTGTCCTCGCGTCGTCGCGGAGGGTGGAAGAAGATTCTTCCCTATATCCCGAAATATTGGATCAAGAATCGACAGAGGTGCCGGGCTCCGCGCCGTCGGCGGACGCCGCAGGCCGCGCCCGGCGGAGGAAACCCGCCGGGCGCGGCCCGTGTGGTGCGAGATGTGATCAGCGCGGGACGATCGGTGCCGTGCGATCGGTGTGGTGTGATCAGCGCGGGACGAACCGGTGCCGTGTGATCAGCCCCGGGTGATCAGCTGCCGCCGCTCAGCAGGGGGATGGGGGTGTCGGTCTCCACGCCCTCGTCCAGATCGTCCGGCTTGGCGACCTGATCGGCCGGCGGCGCCTTGACCGTCACCCTGGAGCCCCAGCCGGTGTAGCGGGTCTCGACCGAGATGGTCATTCCCGGCGGGGCGGCCAGGGCGCTCGCGGGATAGGAAGTGGTCAGGCTCCTCGGGAGCAGGTCGGAGCCGAGAGCCAGCTTCCACTGCACCACGGTCTTCGACTGCTTGGCCGTCGGGGGAACGAAGATGCCGGCCCGGAACCACGGTGAGACCTTGTAGAGCTCGCCGAAAGTGATCTTTCCCGAGTAGGCGGTCGGGCGCTTGACCGTGGCGCGCGCGAGCAGGGCCTTGAGCGTCGCGGGCTCGGCGGGGTTGACGAGCTGGCTCAACCGGCCGGTGTTGCCCAGAACGCCCGGCAATTTAAGCCACGTTTTGTCCTCGGGCAGGAATTGGCCGAAGATGCCGCCGGAGACGTAGGAGGTGTTCTTGACGCGGATCACCCGCTCGGGCTTGGTCAGACCGACCAGTACCTTGCTCTCCTCCTCGCTCAGGTTCTCGGTAATCTCCGCGATGTCGCTCGCCTTGATGCGCAGCTTGGTGGTCTGGTCGGACGCGTTGATTCCGGAGGCGCCGAACTGGAACACCCCCTTGCGCTGAGCCACGACCGCGCTGCCGTACGAGGCGCGCCCCTTCGTGGTGTCGACGTACGTCACGCCCCGGCCGTTTTTGAACTGCTTCTTCAGTGCGCTGATCGGATCGGCGGCCTGTGCGTGCGCGGTCGATGCCAGCGCCGGAACGCCCAGCATGGCCGTTGCGGCGCACGCCAGCCCGGCGATGTATCGCTTCAAAGGGATGTCCTCCTGATTGATCCCTCCACCCCGCTGGGGGAGGGACGACACATTCTTGTGGAGAAAGATCACGGAACGGTAGCGCATTTGGCGGATTGCCTTGAATTAACCGTGCACATTCGGTGCAGAGAGGTTCTGCCGACCTTTGGCGCGCCGTCATCCCCTATACCGGGAACCCGGCTTCGTTTCCGAACAATCACGGACGGTCAGTTTTCCTTTTCCGTACGGCCCCGGTTCCGCCGCGCATTCCGGCCGGTTCAACCGGGGCGCGGCCGCCGGGGGAGACGGGCCGTTGCGCCGTACGGAAAGGCGGTGAAATTCGTACCGCTGTACCGTGGTTCGCGGTGGCCCGCCGAGCTCGGCGCGGCGCGGCCGGTTACGCTGCGGACAGCTCCCACGTCGCGAGGGGAGCGCAGACAAGGAGGTCTGGATGGATGCCGTGTCGAGGATCCGCGTCGTCATCGCCAAGCCGGGGCTGGACGGTCACGACAGGGGCGTGAAGATCGTGGCGCGGGCGCTGCGGGACGCCGGGATGGAGGTCGTCTACACCGGCCTGCACCAGACGCCCGAGCAGATCGTGCGCACCGCGATCCAGGAGGACGCCGCCGCGGTCGGTCTGTCCATCCTGTCGGGCGCGCACATGACGCTCTTCGCCAAGGTGCTGGAGCTGCTGAAGGAGAACGACGCGAGCGACATCGTGGTGTTCGGTGGCGGGATCATCCCCGAGGCCGACATGCCCGCCCTCCAGGAGATGGGCGTCGCACGCGTCTTCACCCCGGGCGCCACCACCCAGGAGATCGTCGACTGGGTGCGGAGCGCGATCCCCTCGCCCGTCTGACGGTCCTTACGCCCGTTTGACGATGCCGCGTCCGTCTGGCGGTCCCCACCCGTTCGACGGACCTCTCGCCGGTGCTCCGGTCGCCCCTCGCCTGTCCGACGAACCTCTGACAGATCGCCCGCAGGCCCGGTGAACCGGCTCGCGGGACCGGCGGCCGGACCGGCCGGTTCGGCGCGGGCAGCGTTCGGGGCGTACGATCTGGAACCCGGTTACCTGGTCATGCCATGAGGCGGGCTAGGCTTCATTGGCGCAAAACCGCCGGGCTCCCCCTTGGATCATGGAGTCGGCTCGCTCACATCTGTACACCAGCCGGACAAGCAAGGACGGACCCTCGTGGACCTGTTCGAACATCAGGCGAAGGAGCTCTTCGCGGAGTACGGCATCCCGGTGCCGCGCGGCGTGGTCGCGCACACCGTGGAGGAGGCACGGGCGGCAGCCGAGCAGCTGACCGGCCGTGTCGTTGTCAAGGCCCAGGTCAAGACCGGTGGTCGAGGCAAGGCCGGAGGCGTGAAGGTCGCCGACGACGCCGCCGACGCCGAGCGGAAGGCCACCGACATCCTCGGCATGGACATCAAGGGCCACACGGTCCACAAGGTCCTGATCGAGGAAGCCAGCGCGATCGCGGAGGAGTACTACTTCTCCTTCCTGCTCGACCGCGCCAACCGTACGTTCCTCGCCATCTGCTCCGCGGCGGGCGGCATGGACATCGAAGAGGTCGCGCACAGCACCCCCGAGAAGGTCGCCAAGGTCCCGGTCTCTCCCCTGGACGGCGTCGACCGGGCCAAGGCCCGCGAGATCGCCCAGGCCGGGGGGCTGCCGGAGGCCGCGCTCGACGGCGCCGCCGAGCTCATCGAGAAGCTCTGGTGCGCCTTCGTCGACGAGGACGCCTCCCTCGTCGAGGTCAACCCGATGATCCTGTCCGCCGACGGCCAGGTGAAGGCCCTCGACGGCAAGGTCACCCTCGACGACAACGCGTCCTTCCGCCAGGCGGACCACGCGGCCTTCGAGGACAAGGCCGCCGAGGACCCGCTGGAGGCCGCGGCCAAGGCCAAGGACCTCAACTACGTCAAGCTCGACGGTTCCGTCGGCATCATCGGCAACGGCGCCGGCCTGGTCATGTCGACCCTGGACGTCGTCGCCTACGCGGGCGAGGCGTTCCCCGGTCAGCCCAAGCCCGCCAACTTCCTCGACATCGGCGGCGGCGCCTCGGCCGAGGTGATGGCGGCAGGCCTGGAGATCATCATCTCCGACCCCGCGGTGAAGTCGATCTTCGTCAACGTCTTCGGCGGCATCACCGCCTGCGACGCGGTCGCCAACGGCATCGTCTCGGCCTTCCAGCTGCTGGACGCCCGCGGTGAGAGCGTGAGCCGCCCGCTGGTCGTCCGCCTGGACGGCAACAACGCCGAACTCGGGCGTCAGATTCTCTCCGACGCCAAGCTCTCCGGCGTCGAACTGGTGGACACCATGGACGATGCGGCCAAGCGCGCCGCCGAGCTCGCCGCGGTAGGTGCGTAATGGCCATCTGGCTGAACGAGAACAGCAAGATCATCGTCCAGGGCATGACCGGCGGTGAGGGCACCAAGCACACCCGCCGGATGCTCGCCTCCGGCGCCCGCGTCGTCGGCGGCGTCAACGCCCGCAAGGCGGGCACCGTCCACGAGGGCCTGCCCGTCTTCGGCACCGTCGCCGAGGCCGTCAAGGAGACCGGCGCCGACGTGTCGGTCGTCTTCGTGCCCCCGGCGTTCACCAAGGACGCCGTCAAGGAGGCCATCGACGCCGAGATCCCGCTCTGCGTGGTCATCACCGAGGGCGTCCCGATCCACGACACCACCGAGTTCTGGGCGTACGCGGTCGCCAAGGGCGGCAAGACCCGGATCATCGGGCCCAACTGCCCCGGCATCGCCTCGCCCGGCGCCTCCAACGCGGGGATCATCCCGGCCGACATCACCAGCGCGGGCCGCATCGGCCTGGTCTCGAAGTCGGG
>NZ_JBPXMC010000040.1:0-62854 GCF_051918885.1 Streptosporangium sp. OZ121 | reverse complement strand
TAGTCCTGGGGGTAGACGAACTCCACCTCGAACTCCCCGGCGGCGTTCAAGTGCCCGCGGACCGGGTCACCGGTGTTACCCGGCCCCTGACGCAGCATCTCCCACTGACCGTCGCGCTTCCTGTAGCGCATCTCGTAGTTCGCCCAGCTCAGCGGACGCTGCTCCTCCACCGCCCGCCCCCGCGGCTCAGCGGCGTTCACCGGCGCGGTGATCGTGCCGGTGGCCGTTACCCGGGGAGGGTCGTCGGGAGTGGGTTCGGGAGTGGGGGTGGGTTCGGGGCCGGGAGTGGGGGTGCCGGGCGCCCCGGGGGGGACGGGCAGGTCGGGCTGGGCGGCGGGGTCGCAGGAGGCGCGCCGGGCCGGCGTGACGGAGCCGATCACCTCGTCGGGCAGGTTGGGCCGGCCGGGATGGGATTGCACATAGCCGACGGGGAAACTGAGCGAAGCGCCGGGAGGGTGTTCGGGGACGCACCAGGTGCGGGTGTACTCGCCGCCGCTAGCACTGGTGTAGCGCATGGTCAGCAGGGCGGTGGAGGGCACGCTCGCGTCACTGCAGGGATACAGGAATCCGAACACGGTGTGAAAGTCGCCCACGCCCAGCGTGATGGTGATGGCTCCCTCTCCGCATCCGGGCAGCGGGGACGAAGTCGGCGACGGGGTGGGGGTGGGGGTGGGGGAAGGAGACGGGGTAGGTGTCGGGGTGGAGGCCGGGTCCGGAACCGCGGTGGACGGGGCGGTAGTGCCGGGCGCGGGGCTCGCCGGGGTAGGGACCGCGGTGGCCGATCGCGCGTGGGCGGATGCGGGCATCGCGAGCCCGGCTGCCAAGATGACGGCCGCCAACAGGGGCCGCCCCATCCGGACGCGTCGCCGGGACGGTGGTGGGGTACGCATGACTCTCCTTGGCCGCCGCGTCATCCGCATCGCCCTCTTCAGGCGTGCGGACGGCGCGACGGCTGCTTGTGCTTGGTCTGCCCACCTATACGCAGCCGGGTGCTCTCACGATTCGTCCATCAATGTGTCATTGGACGCATTGTCCGCCGCCACCCTCAAAGCAGACCCCCCACAAGACCCTTAGCCGGAGAATTCCTCCCGAAGCCCTCAACGATCACGGGAAGTTTCCAGGGCGGGAACCTCTGGCGTCCTCTTCTGCCGCCAGGCCCCTGTTCGGCCGGTCCTCGGCTTCACACATCAGGACAGACCCCTCCCCCGGTACGGGTCAGAGCGTGCTGTTGACCTTCAGGCGTGTCGTCACCGGCACCTGAAGCGAGTCGAGCACAGGGCAGTGGGCCTCGACCTCGTTCGCGAGTCGCTCGTAACGCTCGGCGCTCTCCGGGCCCGTCAGGGTCACCTCGACGTCGATCTGCTCGAAACCGGGCCGCACGTCATCGGAGAGGCCGAGAAGTCCGCGCAGGTCGACGGTTCCCGCCAGCCGAATGTGGATGTCGTCCACACGGATCCCGAGCTTCGGCCCCCAGATTTGATAGGTCACGATCTGACAGGCGCCCAGGGCCGCCAGGATGTGGTTGACCGGCGAGGCGCCGGCGTCGTTCCCACCGAGGGCCGGAGGCTCGTCGATGACGAACTCGTGCCGGCCGGTTCGCACGGCCGCGTGCATCCTCCCCGCCGGCATGAGCTGGGTGGTGGCCTCCAATGACAAGATCTTGGGGGTAGAGCCAGAACGGGAATTTGACTGGGCCTGATCTGTCATCGGTACGTCACGCTCCTTGATTGGCGATCTTCATACGTGGGAGCAGTACGGAGAGCGCGACCGGTGCGGTTCCCCCATGTGATGACTTTTTATACGGTCGGCACCGTTTTCAGACCGGTGGCTCTGTAGGTGAATTTGAGAGCCGCCTGAGGGTCAGCGGTGCGAGTATCGAAGCGTTACTCCGTGTGAGGAGACGCTGGTGACATACCCCCGGTCCAAGCTCGATGGCGATGTAGGTGACATCGCCACACCAGCGGGTATCGAGCCCTGCCGCATCGGGCGTGAAGTCGCGGCCGATCAAGTCGGGCCGGGTGCCGGTGCCCGGGCCGGGGATGGTGGCCCGCTGCCGGAGCCGCCGATACCGTCCAGCCAGGCCGAGCGCCCGCATCAGCCGGGCCACCCGCCGCCGGCCGCACTGCTCACCGTCCCGCTGCAGTTGCGCGTGCACCCGCGGCGCGCCGTAGCTGCCTCGCGAGCGCGCGTGCACCTCGGCGATGTGCTCGGCCAGTTCGGCGTCACGGTCGACCCTCGGCAACGGCCCCGCCTGATGGAGATCGTCGACAATCGGGCGCATCGACGAAGCCCGGAAACGGGGCGGGTGTGACCAGCGGCCGAGAGTCGCCGGAGCCGGTGCGGCCCACCCGCGCCCGAGAGTGATCGTGGGAGCCCCGAGAGAGGGGCACCGGCGAGGGCTAGATCAAGAAAGGCGGCCCGGGGTCACGGGCGCCCGGGCCACTTGAGGGAGCAGACATTGACGGTGCGGGTCGAGAACTTCGGGATCTGGATGAGCCTGGGGAGTCCGTACGGCGGTGTCGCCGCGGCCGAGGGAGGTGCGAAGCCGACGGTGGCCACGGCGAGGCTCATCGCGAGCGTGCCTGCAAGGGCAGAACGCCGGACAATGCTGAGCATGATGAACCTTTTCTGGAGAACTCGGTCACTCTAGCCTCGTCTCCCTATGCGCAGCGTGGTTCGGAAGAATGGTGAGGCGTTTGCGGGGGTTTCTCGCAGTGTGCGGCGGACGAAGCGCTGTAGATCTGGCCGAAATGCCCCGGCACTCGGGCCTGGCCTCCTTCCGTGGCCACGCCGATTCCCCTGGTGGACGTGGCTCGGCCTCAGGGTTCGCGGGCGCAGAGGCACGTGTCCAGGTCGGCGGCGCCCTTGAGCATGCCGCGGGCCCCGGGCGGACTGGCGGGCCCGCCAGTCGCGCAGGGTCGCCTCCAGCGCAGCGGATCTGAACGATCAGCGGGGCGATCTGCTGCCGCGCGGCAGCTGGGGTTGCGTCCACGGAGGTGGTGTACGAGTTTCCCCAGGTAGTGGGCGTGGCGTCGTGAAATGAGGACGGCCATCGCGTGATCCTTCGAGTGCGAAGTAACAAGATCGAAGAAGAAGAAAGCGATGGCCGCGAACAACAGTGTGGACCCCGCGAGCCGGCTGGCGGAGCAGATCGAGCACGGCAACCCCGATCTGGTGCGATCCGTGGTGAAGAGCATGGCCGAGACGTTGATGTCGGCCGAGGCCGACAGCCTGTGCGGCGCTGACCACGGCACCCGCAGCGACGAGCGCACCAACCGGCGCAACGGCTACCGAAACCGCGAGTGGGACACCCGAGCCGGCACCGTCGAGCTCACCATCCCGAAACTACGCTCAGGCTCCTACTTTCCCGGCTGGCTGCTGGAGCGCAGACGCCGGGACGCATGCTCGGCATCAGCGTCTTCACCCGGTAACCGGCTCGCTGGCGGGCGCCAGTCGCAAGGCGCCGGCGTGCGCGGCCGCCAGCGTCACCCGCACCGCCTGGTCGGCGGTCGCCTCGTCGACCGGATCGGCGGTGATAAGCAGGCGTAGGTAGATCGGCGCGGCAAGAGTCTTGAAGAGCTCGGCAGGATCGGTATCCCCGACCAGTTCGCCGCGCTCGATGGCGCGCGTCACCACCGGTTCGGCTCTGGTGAGCCGGTCGTCGAACACGTGACGCCTGGCTGCGGCGATCTCCGGAAGGTGGGCTGCCCCGGTGAACATGGCGGCGAGGACGGCCTGCCCGGCCGGGCTGGTGAACGACTGGACGAGCGAGCGCGCCAGCGCCCGCAGGTCGGTCTCGATCGCTCCGGTGTCGGGGACGGGGATGTCCATCGCCATGTGCTCGGCCAGGGCGTCGGTGAGCAGGCTCTCTCGATCCTCCCACCGCCGGTAGACCGTCGTCTTGTGGACTCCGGCGCGCTGGGCGACGTTCTCGACGCTCAATGCGGCGTAGCCCTTATCCACGAGCTCGGCGAGTGTGGCGGCGTGGACGGCGGCGCGTACTTTGGCGCCGCGGCCGACCGGCCGGGCAGCGGAATGATCAGACTGCATTGCAACTCCAAGTTGCGATATTCGCGGGCCAGCTGACAGGATGAATGTATCGCAACTCTGAGTTGCGATACATTCATCCTGTATCCCCTGAGGTGGTACATCATGCGGAACTCCCCCGCTTGGACCCTCCATGCCGTCCCCGACCAATCCGGACGAGTCGCGGTGGTGACCGGAGCCAACAGCGGCATCGGCTACGTCACCGCCCGCGAACTGGCCCGCCGCGGCGCGCACGTCGTGCTGGCCTGCCGCGACCCCGAACGCGGCCAGGCCGCGCTCGCCCGCATGCAGGGCGAGGTGCCCGGCGCTCACCTGGAACTGCGCCAGGTGGACCTGGGCAGCCTAGCCTCCATCCGAGCATTCGCCGCCGGGTGGGACCGCGGCTCGCTCGATCTGTTGGTGAACAACGCCGGAGTGGCGATGGTGCCCTACGCTCAGACCGCCGACGGGTTCGAGTCGCAGTTCGGCATCAACCACCTGGGCGCCTTCGCCATGACCGGCCTGCTGCTGCCCTGTCTGCTTGCCGCGCCGGACCCGCGGGTGGTCACCGTCAGCAGCGAAGGACAGCGCTTCGCCCGCTTCGACCTGGGCAATCTCAACGCCGAGCGCACCTACCAGACAGCCTTCGCCTACGTGCAGTCCAAACGGGCCAACCTCTACTTCGCCATGGAACTACAGCGTCGGGCCGACGCCGCAGGGCTAAAGCTGCGCAGCATGGCCGTCGCGCCCGGACTGACCCGCACCAACGTGCTCACCGGCGGTGCCAACAGCGGCAGAGGACACTTGTACGGGACCGTCACGCGCCTGCTCGTGCACGCGTTCTTCCGCCCCACTCCGGAAGGGGCGAAGACCTCCCTATACGCGGCGACCGTGCCTGACCTGCCAGGGGGCAGCTACATCGTTCCCGACGGACCACTGCAACTGCGCGGTGAACCCACGCGTCGTTCCCATGAGCGCGCCATCCGCGACACTGCCACAGCCACCCGCCTGTGGCAGCTCTCCGAACGCCTCACCGGCGTCACCTACGAGCTGCCCGCCGCCACAGACACACGCCTGCCGTACGTATGACGAGGGCGTGGTTGTGCGAGGGCATATCAAGGAGTACGTCGGAGACGCCGTCGCGACCCCCGCATGCCGCGGAAGGAGAGAGCTGACGTCGCCCCGGAGACCGCGAAGGTCACCGGGGAGACCACCGCGAGTACGGGCGTGACGCCTTCCCCCGCTCGGGCCCATGCGGTCAGCCGGCCATCGCGGCGGTGCCGCGGTAGCGCACGCTCTTGGCCATCCATTCCAGCAGGCCGGAGACCATCGCCTTCAGAGCATCGATATAGCGGTGGAACTCCTCCTGTTCAGGGGTGGCGACGGCCGTGAGGAAATCCAGGGTCACCAGCTCGGCGTTGATCAGTTCCACCATCCGGCTGACGGCTTGACGCAGGGACATGCCGTGGTGGGTGGCCAGGATGGTGACCAGGTTGAAGGGATCACCGGCGGCATTCTCCTTGGGGTAGCCGAACACGTCGTTGGCCCAGCAGATCGCGTGGTTGACACGCATGTTGATGTCGGCGATCTCCGCCGAGCGGTACACCGTTTCGGGCAGGAAAGTGGCGTACGCCAGCTCGGTCGCGGCGGTGGCGTAGAACATGGCGCCGAGGTCGTTGCGGGAGGACAGGTAGTCGGTGAGGGAAGGCACCCGGGCAGGGTCGTACAGCCGGTCGCGGTGACGCATGCTCACCGACAGGTAGTCGAGAAAGAAGGTGGTCAGTCTTGAGAGCCAGAAGGGGGGCGCCATACCGGCCGCCTCGCTCCACAGGTCGCGAAAGACGCCGACCGCCGGCTCGGCCGCCAAAGCCGGATCGACGGGTCTCCCGGCCGATGTGTCGCGCAACGCCTCGACGAGATCGCCGATGCCGATGTCCACTATGGGCTCGGGGCTGTCCAGGACGTCGTCCATCCACCAGCAGTAGGTCAGCAACCGGTTGGCCAGCCACAATCTGGGATAGTCGGCCTCCGGCCAGATCCGGGCGTGAAGCGCGGCGTGCCGCTGGCTGATGAAGTGCCGCTCGGCCTGTCCGCGCGTGGCGGGGAAAAGCCCGCTCCGGCGAATCCACTCGGCGGTATCCGCCGCGAGCCGGTCGGCCTCGGGGTGGATCCGGAGAGCGAACGGGCAATCCAGGGTCAGGTCGTCCGCCGGTTCGGACCAGCCCGACCAGCGTATGGTCGGGAAGGGGTAGGCGACGGGAATCGGTGAGCTCGTCCTGGGCGGCATGTCATCACATTTCTACGGGGGTGGCACGGGCCGGAAAGCCGGACCTTGGGCGACGGACTGAGTCGTCTCGCTGATCGATACGCTCGGGCCGATCTACGCGGTTCTCCCGTCACCGCGTTCGGGTGTGCACCTTTGAGTGCTCCGGATCCCGTCGGCCGTCCGTCATCGTCACCTGAGCATCTGACCGGTGGCCGCCTGCTTCCAGCGCGCCGCCAGGACGACCTCCGGGGCGGGACACCCTCTTGAGCATCATGATCACCGATGGTTCCGTTCCGGCCCGATCCCGGCAGGAACCGGTTGGCGCCGCGTGACGTATCGGCTTTCAGGCCAATGAGAGGACTCCTCATGCACGACCGATCGGTGACCGAGCCCTTCCAGCTCGGGGCGGACTTCCTGCAGGACCCGCATGGCGTGTGCGCGGCACTCCGCGACCTGGGACCGGTCCGCGAAGTGGTGACGCCACGTGGCCAGCGCATGTGGATGGTCACTCGCCACGCCGACGCCCGAGCGGCATTGACGAGTCCTGATCTGAGCAAGGACATCCATCTCGCCCGCCGTACCTTCGATCCGGTCGCACTCGCGGTCGCCGGCCTCGATTTCGGCAGTGACCTGTCGTCGCACATGCTCAACACCGATCCCCCCGACCACACCCGTCTGCGCCGACTGGTCAACAAGGCCTTCATGGCGCGCGGGGTCAAGGGGATGCGACCTCGCATCGAGGCCATCGCCGACGAGCTGCTCGACGAGATGGCGGGGCACGAGGAGGTCGACCTCCTGTCCGCCTTCGCCTTCCCGCTGCCCATCACGGTGATCTGCGAGCTGCTCGGCGTGCCTGAAATGGACCGGGGAGATTTCCGCGCCTGGTCGACGACCATCGTGACGGCCACCTCACCCGAGGAGCTCACGGGCGCGGCCGGTTCGATGGTCGCCTACCTCTCGGGCTTGATCGAGGGTAAGAAGGTCTCCAGTGGGAACGACCTGCTGATCGAGCTCATCCGCGCCCGTGACGCGGATGACCGGCTCAGTGCCACGGAACTGGTGTCCATGGCCTTCCTGCTGCTGGTCGCCGGACACGAGACGACCGTGAACCTGATCGGCAACGCGATCATCGCCCTCCATCGGGATCCCGGCCAGCTCGCCGCTCTCCTGGCCGACCCCACGCTGGTGCCGGGAGCCGTCGAGGAGCTGTTGCGCTACGACGGCCCGGTCAACCTCGCCACTGTCCGCTTCACCGTGCGGCCGACGTCCATCGGCGGAACGGAGATCCCCGCGGGGCAGTTCGTCCTCATCTCCCTCGGGTCCGCCAACCGGGACGAGACGCGGTTCGCCGACGCGGACGAGCTGCGCGTCACCCGCGATCCCACCGGTCACCTCGCCTTCGGGTACGGTGCGCACCACTGTGTCGGTGCTCCCCTGGCCCGGCTGGAGATCGAAGTCGCCCTGGGAGCCCTTCTGAGGCGCTTCCCCGAGCTGGAGGTCCTCGGCGACGGCGACGGCCTGCGCTGGCGGGACAGCATGCTCATCCGCGGTGTCGAGACGCTCCCCGTCCGTCCAGGCCCGTCCCGGAAACCGACCGGCTGAAGGGGCGAGGAGCGCGACGAGCACAGCGGACCGGTCCCGGAGTTCGAACTTTCCACGCTGAGGATCCGTGAGAAGGCTCGCTGAGTACGGCGGCGGCGTCCCGGCCGATCATCGGGAGGGCCCGCCGGTGGTCCCGGCCTCGGGCCGGGGCGCCGGCGGCGCCCCGGGAGACCAGATCCGACCGCTGACTGGACCTGCCCGCCGCCGAGACGCGGCTTACCATCTGCGGATGGAGATCCTCACCGAACGGTTGATCGCCGTCGCCTCGAGGCAGCGAGGGCAGTTCACCCGCGCGCAGGCGATCGCCTCCGGGACGACTCCGGCAGGCCTCGATCACCTCCAGGCGGCGGGAATCGTCGATCGCGTGACCGCCGAGGTCCTGCGTCTGCGGTCGGTGGAACCTCACCCCTTCCCCGGGCTCTACGCGCACTGGTTGATGCTCGACCCCCTGCGCCCCGCATGGACGCGGCACGCGCCGGAGTGCGGGGTGGTGTCACACCGCTCGGCCCTCGTCCTGTTCGGCGTGGCCGGTCCCGCCGAGGCGGCCGTCGAGTTCATCCTGCCGTCACGGCCGGCCGCGGCCACCGCCCGTCCCACGGTCGTACGAGTCGCCGCCCTGTCCCCCGAGGACTGGCGGGAAGAGGAGGGTCTGCCCGTCACGACACCGGCCCGGACGCTGACAGACCTGGCGGTCGATGTCGGTCTCTCCCTGCGGGAGCTCGGCCGGGTCGCGGAAGCCTTCCTCCAGCGAGGGCTGACCGACAGCGAGGAGCTGTCGGAAGCCTTGGACGCCCACGTACCCGGTGATGGAGGACATGCCAGGGGCAGCGACTACCTGACCGTGATACTGGCCGCGGCCAAGGCCGACGGCAGGCGGTGAGGAACGGGCCGGGCGCGGGGAGCCGTGTTCTCCTCCCTTTTACGGGAGTCGCCTGATGGGAGGACGACAGCCGGGCGACAGGACCATGAAATAGCCGCGCTGGATGCTGCCTCACAGACAATCCCGCTCCAGGAAAGGGGTTCTCATGGACCTCGGCAAGGTTGAGGCCTTCAACCAGCAGATCGCTCAGGAATCACTCGGCGCGAGCCTGACCCTGTCCAATTACCTCGGCGATCGGCTCGGGCTGTTTCGCGCCATGGCGGGAGTCGGTCTCCTCACCAGCGAGGCACTGGCCGAACGCACCGGCCTGGCGGAGAGATACGTGCGCGAGTGGCTGGCGACGCAGAGTGTGGCAGGCCATATCGACTACGACGCCGAGAGCGGCGCGTTCGCGCTGCCGGATGAGCACGCCGCCGTACTCGCCGACGACACCTCACCCGCCTCCTGCTCCGGAGAGGTGGAGGTGGTGGCCGCCATGTGGTTGTCCGCCGACCGCGTCGCGCAGGCTTTCCGCACCGGTCAGGGCGTCGGCTGGCATGAGCACGACGCGCGGCTGCTCACCGGAATCACTCGCTTTTTCTCCCCGCTCTATCAGATGTCACTCCTTGAGGAGTGGTTGCCCGCCCTGGACGGCGTCGTCGACCGGCTGCGCGGCGGTGCGCACGTCCTGGACGTGGGGTGCGGGCACGGCACATCGACGATTCTCATGGCCGAGGCGTTCCCCGCCTCCCGCTTCGAGGGCACCGACTACCATGCCGGGCTGATCCAGACCGCAAACGAGGCCGCGGTCAAGGCGGGCGTGGAGAACCGGGTGCACTTCCACGCCGCGGACGCCGCCGACGACATGGCGGGCCCTTGGGATCTGATCTGCTTCTTCGACGCCCTGCACGACATGGGCGACCCGGTGAGCGCCGCTCGTCAGGCTCTGGCCGCCCTGGCCGACGACGGCACGCTGCTGGTGGTCGAGCCCGCCGCGGCCGACAAGCTGGAAGACCGGATCGGCAATCCGGTCTCGATGAGTTACTACGCCTCCTCGACCGTGCTGTGCGTGCCCAACTCGCTGTCGCAGCATCCCGGCCTGGGGCTTGGCGCGCAGGCGGGATACGAAGCGATACGAGCCGTCCTCACCGAAGCCGGATTCGGATCCGTACGGCTGGTCCTGACCACCGAGTACAACCTGGTCATCGAAGCGCGCAGATAGCCTCCCCTCCGGTGATCGCCGCGTGATCTCGACGGGGAGAGTGGCGCCAGTCGTTCCTCTTCTGGCGCCACTTGGTGATCAGCCGCCCATGACGCTCCGAAGGCGAGATCGCGAAGCCGCGACCGCCGCCAGAGGTCCTACGGACGAATCTCGTAGACCAGGTTGAACGGCGTCTGGGCGGCCCGCCGGAATCGGGTGAAGCCCGCCTCGACCATCACCTGGCGGATCGCCGCCTCGCCGGCCTGGGCTCCCAGCGCGTAGCCGACCGGCTGGGAGAGGCCGTTGGGCACGCAGAGGAACGTGGAGGAGCTGTAGTACAGCCGGCCCACCGGGTTGAAGTTCTCCTCGACCTTGTCGGAGGCGAACGGCTCCACCAGCAGCCAGGTGCCGTCGGGGGCGAGCGCCTCGCGCACCCGCCGGGCGGCCCCGACCGGGTCGCCCATGTCGTGCAGGGCGTCGAACATCGTCACCAGGTCGTAGTTCGTGCCGGTGAAGGTCTGGGCGGTGGCCACCTCGAAGCTGACCCGGTCACCGACCCCGGCATCGGTGGCCCGCTTGCGCGCCAGCTCGATCGATTCGGTGTGATAGTCCGAGCCGACGACGGTGCTGCGCAGGTACGCCTCGGCCATGAGGATCGACGACGAGCCGAGGCCACATCCGAGGTCGGCCACTCGCCCTCCGGCGGCCAGCTTCGCGTCGACCCCTTCGAGCGCCGGAATCCAGCTCGGGACGAGCTCGGCGACATAGCCGGGCCTGAAGAACGCGTCGGATCCAACAGAGACGTCCTGGTTGTGCTCATGCCAGCCGAAACCGCCGCCGGTGCGGAAAGCCTCGGTGATCTGCGGCTCGGCGCGCAGCGCGCCCAGAGAGGCGAGGAACGCGGTCGCCATGTTCGGCCCGTTGGGGTCGGCCAGGCAGAACGCCTGCTCCGGGGTGAGCGAGAACTCACCGGTCGCCGGATCGTAGCTGACATAGCCGCCGGCCGCCTGACCCCGCAGCCATTCGGTGAGATAGCGTGGGTGGCATCCGGTCCGCTCGGCGAACTGCTCGGGCGTCGCCGGACCCTGCGCGAGGGCAGAGTAGAGACCGAGCCGGTGACCGACCACCACCGAGCCGGCGGCAGAGGTCGCTCCCAGATCGGCCACGAACTTACCCATGAACTCCATGACCTTGCCATGGTCCATTTGAGATCTCCCTATCTGTCTCGCCGGCTCGTGCCGGTCTTGATCTGTCCCGCCGGCTCGTGCCGGTCTCAAAAGAGTCGGCGACCGATCTCTCACGGCCCTTACACGCGGTTGCTTAGCGCTGACAGTGCTGAGAGACTTCCGTTTCGTCCTCATCGCGGTCATGCTTCACACCGGAGGTGCACGATGGCGGTTGAGCACAAGCCGCCGTCGGTTCGAGTGGACGTGCTGGGACCGCTGCGGCTGACCGTCGGCGGCACCCCGGTCGACGTGCCAGGCCCGAAACGGCGTGCGATCCTCGCGCTACTGGCGCTCGCCGAAGGCCGGACGGTGACGATCGATCACCTCATGGACGCGCTGTGGCCGTCGGAGGTGCCGGAGTCGGGGCGTCAGGCGCTGCACACTCACGTATCCCGGCTACGCGGGCACCTCGGACCCGCCGCCTCCCAGCTGGAGACGCGGCACGACGGCTACCGGCTGGACCTGGGGCGCGGTGAGCTCGATCTGACACAGGCGCGGGCGCTGCTGGCCACGGCACGCAACAGTGCCCATCAGGACCCGGCCGGAGCCCTCGCCCTGCTGCGGGAGGCGTACACGCTCTGGCGAGGATCGGTTCTCGCCGACCTCACCGACATCATGCCGATCGCCACCGCGGTCGAGGGGTGCGCCCAGCTGCGACGTGATGTCGTGAACGCGCTGATCGACACCGCCATCGCCGCCGGCGAGGCCAACACGATCCTCAGCCTCGCCTCCGCCTCTCTGGCCGCCGACCCGCTACGCGAACCTCCGGTCCTATCGCTGATGCGCGCCCTGGCGGCGACCGGGCAGGCTCCGGAGGCGCTCCGCGTCGGACGCGAATACCGGCACCGGCTCGCTGACGAGACCGGCCTCGACCCCTCACCGGCGCTGGGCGAGCTCGAACGTGACATCATCAGCGGCACCGCCGGTCCGGCACCCACCCGGCGGGAGTCGCCCACTCGGCCGACCACACGGCTGATCGGCCGTGACGCGCAGATCGCGGCACTGCACCGGCTCCTCGCCACCGAACGGCTGGTCACACTCACCGGACCCGGTGGAGTCGGCAAGACACGGGTCGCCTTGGAGGTCGCACGCCAGATCGAGATGGCGACGGTTGTGCTTCTGGCACCGGTCACGGATCCCGCCGCCATCTCGCACGCGCTGGCCACGGCCCTGAACCTGAAGATCGTCCGGGGTGATGTCCTCTCGGCCTGCATCTCGGTCCTGGGTGACCGCCAGGGGGTGCTGGTGATCGACAACTGTGAGCACGTGCTCGACGCGGTCCGTGACACGGTCAGCATGATCCTGTCCTCATGCCCCCAGCTCTCGATACTGGCCACCAGCCGCGAACCCCTCGGGCTCGCCGCCGAATACGCCTCACGGCTGGCAGCGCTTCCACTGCCCGGCCCCGACCAGGACTTGCCGCGAGTCCCGTCCGTGGCGCTCTTCCTCGACCGGGCCAGCCGGGTCCGCCCCGGTTCACCGCTGACTCCGGCGGAGTTGCGTACCGTGGCCGAGATCGTGCGTCGGCTGGATGGGATGCCCCTGGCCATCGAACTCGCCGCCGGCCGGCTGTCCACGTTCTCCCTGGCCGATCTCCATCGCCGGCTCGATCGCTCGCTCGACCTGCTCGGCGGCGGCCGGCCGAGCGGGGACTCCCGGCACCGGACGCTGCGCGCGACCATCGAGTGGTCCTACCAGCTCCTCACGGAAAAGGAGCAGTGCCTGTTCCGGCACCTGTCGGTCTTCGTCGACGGCGTCGACCTCGACACCGCCGAGCGGCTCGCCGGCGACCTGGATCTGAGAGGTGACCCCGGAAGCGTCCTCGCCCGGCTCGTCGACACCTCGATGGTCAACGTCGACTTCGAAGGTGGCACCCGATATCGCATGCTGGAGACGCTCCGGGCGTTCGGCGTCGATCGGCTGGAGGCCGCCGGCGAGGACAAGGCCGCCGCCGAACGCCTGCTCAGGTGGGCCGTCGAGCTGACCGAGTGGATCGGCGCCGCCATGACGACCGAGCGCGAGCCCGAGGCCGATGCCGTCCTGCGCCGGGAGCTGCCGAACCTCCGGGCGGCGTGGCGGCTGGCACGCCGCCCGGGACCGCTTGACGACGCGGCCGCGATGGTCGTCGCGCTCTTCTACGCGGTCGCGTACCGCGATCTCATCGAGATAAGGGACTGGGCCGAGGAACTCGCCGGCGATCCGGCGCTCTCGTCCCACTCACTTGCCGCCCAGGTCCTCGGCACGGCTGCGGAAGCCGCCTACCACCGAGGTGACTATCGCCGGGCCGACCAGCTCGCCCGCAGAGGACTCGAGCTCGCGACCGACGACATCGGGTCATGGTTCTGTCTGACGCCACTGGCCGTAGCCGCCTCGGCGCGCGGGGCTTACTCCGACACCGTCGAGCACTCCCTCTCCGCGGCCGCCCTCACCAGTATGCCGAGCGAGCATCTCGGGGTCGCGGCCCTCGTGACCGCCTATACGGGGGATCTGGACGAGGCTCGAAAACTGCACGCCCAAGGGGTCACCAGCGCCGTATCGCCCACGATGCTCTCGTGGAGCGCCTACGTGGCCGGAGAGATCGAGAGTTCCGCCGGACACACCGAACTGGCTGAGCACCATTACATCCGTTCCATCGCCCTCGCCCGCACTTCCGGCGCAGCTTTTCTCGTCGGTATCGCTACCGTCGGATTGCTCTCGGTGCGGGCCGCTGCAGACCGTGTTCACGAGGTGTTGAACGGATATCGCGAAGTGATCGATTACTTCGCGCGCACGGGCAACTGGACCCACCTGTGGGTCACTCTGCGCAACCTCGCGGAGTTGCTGCGCCGGCTCGGCGACGACGAGCCGGCGGCTCAGCTCGAAGCCGCTGCCGATCAGGCCCCGGATGCTCCCGCCGTCGCCTCCTCCCCCACCGGAGAGCAGTTCCTGAACCGCGTCCCGGGCTCCGCGGTGACGAGCCGGAAGGCCGTCCTCGACATCGCCAGGCAGGCGATCGAACGCAACCTCACTCGATCGTGACGGTTTCGGGTCCGGAGTGGCGCTCGGCGATGGGGTGAAGCAGGCGCTCGATGAACGACTCCTCACCAACCCACTCGGTGTAGCGATCGGCGCCTATCGCGGTGATGAGTCCGGCCGTCTGGGTCTCCTGCGCCGCCAGCGCGCGGACTTTGCGTGCCGCGATATCCGGGTCCAGCACCACGTTGACCGTCAGCCGCTCCTCGGGTGCGGTGATCGGATACCCCGGAGGGTAGATGCCCAGGCTGTCGTTGAGGGCACTCCAGCGCGATATCCGCCGTTCGGCGGCTATGGGGTACAGCAACCGCGCTCCAGCGGGAGCGGCCAGATCAAAGGCCGTGGTGGCCCAGGCCGAGACCGTCCGGTGGTCGGGGTGACCGGTGACACCGTCCGGGCCGAAGGTCAGGACGGTGTCCGGGCGAACCCGCTCGATCACGTCGCACAGCTGGGCGATCGCGTCCGACGCTCGTGCCGCCGCGCATTCGCCGTCCCGGTAGTCGAGCCAGTGGTGCTCAGTGACCCCGAGAATGTCCAGGCAGCGCGCCAGCTCGTCCGTGCGCGCCGCGGCCAGCCGGTGCGGCGGCCACGCCACCGGGTCGTCCGTGCCGAGCTCGCCCCGGGTCGCCGTCACACACACCACCCGCGATCCACTGTCACGAGCCATCGCCATCAGGCCACCGGACAGGTATGCCTCGTCGTCGGGATGGGCCCAGATCCCCAAGATGGTGCCCAGGTCCTCGACACCGGACGTGTTCTTGATCATGGTCGAACCTCCTGACTCAAGAGCCCGTGCAGGACCAGCCCAGCGCCGCAGCAAGCGGCGGTGAGCATCCACAGCGAGCCGATTCCGGCCGCGTCGATGAGGAGACCACCGAACAACGCGCCGGCCGCGAAACCGAAATTGTTCGCCGAGCTGTTCAGGGCGAGCACATAGGACACGGACGCCGAACGCAGCCCGATCAAACGATGCTGCTGCGCCGGGACGAATCCCCAGACCGCGACCCCCCAGACGAACATGACGGCGACGATGCCCGCGACCGTCGTGGCCACGAGCGGGAGCACCACGAAAGTCATGATCAACGTGGCCACCGAGAGCGGCACCATCCGGCGGCTGCCATACCGGTCGGCGGCGACCCCGCCACACCAGGTACCCACCAGGCCTCCGAGGCCGAACACCCCGATGAACAGGCCGAGCTCGGCCGGGCCGACCGTATCCTCCAGGAGCAGTGGCAGGTAGGTGTACGTGCCACTTGAGGCCGCCAACACCAGGAACGACACACCGAGTGCTCCGGCGACGGCCCGGGAAGGTATGAGGCGCGATCCCTCCCACACCTTCGAACCGATGACCCCGGACCCTATACCGCTGAGCGACACACCGATGAGGGTGACCGTCGCGAACACGGCGACCAGCCCGAACGCCGCCCGCCACGAGAACATCGCCGACAACAGCACGCCCAGCGGGGCGCCCAGCACCATCGCGATCGACGAGCCGCCCAGGAGCAGGCCGAGCGCACGGCCCCGATGGCTCGGCGACACCGCCGCGACGGCCGTCGCACCCGCCGCCGGCAGGTACACCGCCGCGGCGAGTGCGCTCATCGCCTGGCCCGCGAGCAGAACGGGAAACGTCGGCGCCACCGCCGATATCAGGTTGAACAGCCCGAACAGCACCAATGACCCGATCAGCACCGGCCGCAGCGACCGTGCTCCAAGGAGAGCCGTGAGCAGCACCGTGCCGATCGCGTACGTCAGCGCGAACACCGTCACGGTCAATCCGGCGACTCCGACGGTGATCTTGAAATCACCTGCGATGGCACCGAGTACCCCGGCCCCGACATATATGTCGGTACCGATCGCGAACGTACCGATCCCGAGTGTCGCGACCGACGCCCATCTGCCCCACCCCTTGTCAGGGGTGGGGCCCATCCTTTCCATTACCGCCGTACTGGCGGCCTCATCGTGCATCTCGCTCTCCCCACTTGTGTGAAGTCCGATCATCGGGCCGAGCTCTCTCAGGACGCTGTCGCGGCGCTGTCATGCTCCGTGTACGCCATGCGGCGGTAATGGAATCGGTGTGAGACATCGGCGTCAGCGGGACGCGTCCGGGGCAGCGGTCGAAGTCCCCGAGTCCGGTACGGCCTCGCCGGGGACGCAGTGGTGGAGGACGGCGTCCCGCGCCTTCCGGCGAACCAGGCGCGAAGAGATCAAAGACATGTGCGCGCTTCGGTCGCTCCGGTCGCTCCGGTCGCTCAGGGGACTTTTGGGGGCTCCAGGTGAGCGGGTGGGTTCGGTCGCTTCAGTCGCTTCGGTAGCTGCTCTGCTCGTTGACGTATCCGCAGGTCAGAGGGTTTTACTGATGAAGACAGCGACTGAAGCGACTCAAAATAGATGTTCCTTTCCACGCGAACGTATGCTCCTGGAGCGCTGATAAGTGGGACCTTGAGTCGCTTCGGTCGCTTTCCCACCCGTAACAGCGCTCTGACCTGCGGTTATGTACAGCGACTCAGCCTCAGCGACCGAACCTCTCCCAGTCGCTGGAGCCCCGGTCAGTCGCTGGAGCCCCGGTTATCCCGGCAAGCCGGCATCCCGGCAGGATCCGCGGGAACTTTTTTCCACGATGACGATCACTGGCTTCGGTCGCTCCGGTCGCTCCGGTCGCTCAGGGGACTTTTGGGGGCTCCAGGTGAGCGGGTGGGTTCGGTCGCTTCAGTCGCTTCGGTAGCTGCTCTGCTCGTTGACGTATCCGCAGGTCAGAGGGTTTTACTGATGAAGACAGCGACTGAAGCGACTCAAAATAGATGTTCCTTTCCACGCGAACGTATGCTCCTGGAGCGCTGATAAGTGGGACCTTGAGTCGCTTCGGTCGCTTTCCCACCCGTAACAGCGCTCTGACCTGCGGTTATGTACAGCGACTCAGCCTCAGCGACCGAACCTCTCCCAGTCGCTGGAGCCCCGGTCAGTCGCTGAGGCGTATTTCTCTCATCAGGTCATCGCCACGCGGGCTCTTCCACCACTCGCAGCCACACCTTCGCTACTCTTGCTCAACATGTTTGGTAGTTCAGTCGCTTCGGTCGCTCCGGAGGGAACTGCTCGGCTTGCGGACAGTACGGTGAGGCGGCGACTGAGAACCCTTGATCAACGGTGCACACGGAAGCGAAGGACCAGCGTGACTTCCGCCACCCCCAGCGGCCTCTCCCCCGACAGCACATCTCAACAGACGCTCGCCGTAGCTCGATGGTGCGCCGCGCAGGGGTGGCCCGTTCACCCCCTGGCGATGGGACGCAAAACCCCGGCGGGTAACTGTCCTGCCTGCCGTGTTCACGGCCACAGCCCCGCAGGATGTCCCTGTCTTCCAGCCGGACGCTGGTGCCACGGTTTCCTCGCCGCCACACTCGACGAGGACCTGATCGCCTCATGGTGGGGAACCCACCCCCAGCTCGGTGTGGGAGTCGCCTGCGGCCCGGCAGGACTCGTCGTCCTGGACATCGACGCCCACCCCGGCGCGGTTCCTTCCCGGGATCGTGTCCTGCCGGGAATCTCGATCGACGACCGTGTCGACCTCACGGGGCTGGCCACGGGCTTCGACAGCCTGGCCCTGCTCGCGGCCCTCCGAGGAGCTCAGGACCCGGCGCAGGACGCCTCCACCTTGCGTGTACGGACGCCCTCAGGCGGCCTGCACGTGTGGTACCGGAGCGAGGCGGACCGCTGGCTGTGCTCGGTGGGATCGGGGACCGGCACCGGTCGCGCGCTGGCCTGGCAGGTGGACATCCGTGCGGCGGGCGGTTACATCATCGCGCCGGGTACCCGAACCCGGGACGGGACTTACACCATGCTGGGCCGGTGCCGTCAGCCTGCTCCGCTCCCCGCTTGGCTCGCCCAGGAACTCGGCAGGACCGGGCATGTACGATCTCCCCAGGCTCAGGCGCCGTCGGCACTGTCATCGCCGGTGCCGGCTCGCGCGCGACAGGCCATCATCAACATGGGTGGGGGCCGCTCCCAGGCGGAGCGAGCGCTTCATACCGTACTGGCGGAAGTCGTGGCCTGCGCCGAGGTTCCGGCGGGCGCGGGCTTCACGGCCAAGCTCAACCGGGCCGCCTACACCGCGGGCGGGCTGGTCGCCTCCGGCTACTTCACCGAAACGGAGGCGGAACGACTCTTGACCGAAGCAGCCGTCCATGCCCGTCCGGGCCAAGAACGCCGATGCTCCTCTATCATTCGCAACGGTCTGGTCGCCGGGGGTAAGCGGCCACTCCAGCTCAAAGGACGTGCATGACCTCCTCCAGCGGTGCCGCCCGCTTCGACCCGGTCGCGGTGGCCCAACAAATAATCGATTTCTCCGCCAACGGCACGTCACCGCCTCAGAACACGGTTGACGCGACCTCTTTTGCCACCGATCATGGCCTGCTGCCCGACACCTTGACCGACCGGGGCAACGCCAAACTGTTCGTCGCGCTCTATGGCAAGGACTTCAAGCATGTGCCAGGTCTGGGCTGGTACCGGTGGACGGGATCTCGCTGGCAGCTGGACGAAAGCAAGACCATCATGTGGTCTGTTGGGGAGATGGCCGAGAACATCGCCTCCACCGACCCCCGGGGAGTCCATACGGACTCGGCTCTTCGCCGTCACCGCTCGCATGCCCTGTCCACCTCCGGGATGAACGCGTTACTTCAGCAAGCCAAGGCGGCCCCGGGAATGGTCCTGGAGGCGTCTCTCCTCGACGCGGACCCCTACGCGCTGTGCACCCCTGACGGCGTCGTGGACCTCAGGACAGGTGTCCTCACCCAGCCCGACCCCGCTCGGCACTTCCACTCACGTTCGGCGACGGTGAGCCCCCTGCAGATGCCCACTCCCCGGTGGGAACGCTTTCTCGTCGACACCTTCGGTGCCGACGCCGAGGGGCGGCAGACCATCGACTTCCTTCACCTCCTGCTCGGCTACTCCATCACCGGTGATGTCGGAGGCCAGGTCCTGCCCTTCCTGTTCGGGGCCGGAAAGAACGGCAAATCCGTCCTGCTCGAGGTGATGCTCCATCTGCTGGGTGACTACAGTGATGCCGCCCCGCCAGGTTTTCTCATGGCACGAACCTTCGACGGTCATCCCACGGACCTGGCCGAGCTCCACGGCCGGCGGATCATCGTCTGCTCCGAACTCAAACCGGGTGATCGCTTCGACGAGGGCCGGGTGAAACAGCTGACCGGTGGAGACCGGATCAAGGCCCGCAGAATGCGCCAGGACTTCTTCAGTTTCAACCCCACTCACCATCTGTGGCTGCTGGGCAACCACAGACCAGAGGTGAGCGCCGGAGGGTTCAGTTTCTGGCGCAGAATCCGCTTGATTCCTTTCAACCGTGTCGTGCCGGAAGAGCGCAAGATCGATAACCTGGCCAGTGTGCTGGTCCGTGAAGAGGGTCCGGGTATCCTTCATTGGCTCGTCGAGGGTGCGCGGCGTTACCTCGGCGGCGACCGTGACCTCAGCGGTCCCCAGCGTGTCCGCATAGCCACCGACGCCTACGCCCAGACAGAAGATCACATGGGACGCTTTCTCACCGAGGCATGCACATTGGAGCCGGGCCTTCGCGCGGAACAGGCGCAACTTTACGCGGCCTACGCGCGTTGGTGCAGTTTCGAAGGTGCCAGCCCGGTTAGCGCACGCGCCTTCGCCGCTCGTGTCCGCGAAGCGGTAGGCCTGTCCTCCCCTACCGAAATGTTGCTGTCCAACTCCCGTAAGTACTACCCGGGAATCGGACTGTCTGACCCGCATGCCGAGGAGTCCCAACGGTGAGTGCGCTGATCACGCCCGCAGATCTCACCCACGAGATCGAGATCAAGTGGTTGGAGGACATCGAGCCTCTCGACTATGTCCGCCAAACTCTGGACCGACTGCCCAGCCGTCGCAGTAAACCGGCCTACCACCGCGACGGCCGTATGGTCGGTTACGCCATCCTGGACAAGGACGCCAAAAGCTCCCCGGCCTCGGGAACCTTCCGCCGCCGGGTGTTCTGGCTTCTCCCCCACGATCGCGATTTGCAGCCCGAGGGCACCTACGCCACGGGCGCGCCCTCAGAGGCCATAGACCCTCGAACCCTGGCTCCCAAACTGGTGGGCTACAAGACCGAACGCTCCGAGGGAGGCCCGGCCTCTCAAGCGATGATCGAGATCGGACGAACCCTGCCCAAGACCTGAGCACCCCGGTCTTGACGTGCGAGAAGGGTTCTGACGACCGAGGTGTCTCCGTTTCGTCGACGAAACGGAGACACAAGCACTGTAGTGACCCTCCGCGATGCGGGCGCTGCCACCTCGTGTTCCCAAGGGCTCGCGTCTCTTCGGGAACACGAGGGTTTGAGAGCGATTTCCGCGGCATGGGCCGCGTGGCTGCTCCTCCAACAGATGATCTTTCAATACTCTATTGAAATGCCCCCCAAGCGTCAGCCGGATGTCAGTATCAGAGCAGGTCAAGAAGCTGTCGAGCGCATCATGGATCGTCGCAGGGCCTGTGAGGATCCTGATCTGGAGGAGCTCGAGACGATCGGTGACGAGGAGCCCGTCGGACTTCTGCGTCATGTCGTGAATCACAGGCGCGTCCCCGAGTCCGTTCTCGCCGATGACGTGATCGACGGCCTGTGGGTGTTGGGCTATGTCCGTTGCCACGTTCCCGCCCTGCCCACGGTGCTCGACGGCCTTGAGTTCGAGCTCATAGAGATGGGCTACGGGCTGAGAGTCACCGGCATCGCCATGGCGAAACCACTGAACCTGCGTTCCGCGCAAGCGGTGGACGAACGCTACAAACGCGAGCGTGCCGCCCGCCAAGGACTTCCGCGTCGCGCCAGTGCGGAACGAGAGGCTCGGCTTCGACCCCGCCCACGCCGCAGAAGCCAAGAGGAGGCATGGTACGACCGGAATGCCCTGTCGCTCTGGCAGGCGGCCGGGGAGCTCGCCCACTACCGCAAGACCCACCCCGAGCTCATCGACGATGACCTGGCAGAAGACCTCGCCCATCTGCACGAGGACGTACAGGCGGTCCACTGGCCTCTCAACGCCGCGATCTTCTCCACGCTGCGCAGTATCGGAGCTCGAGTGAGGCTACTCCTGGCCGATCTGAACGGCCAGGAGTACGCGGTTCTCCGGAAGGAACTCGGGGAACTCCTCCCCCGCCTCTCCGATCTCGCCACGGCTCAGCTGGCCGTACTCGACGACTGATGAGATCAGCGTTTCGTCGGCGAAACAGTTCGTCACACCCAGATCTGCTTGATGGCCTTGGCCGCGGCGGTGAACTCCTGAGCGGGCTTGGAGTCAGGCCCCAGCCAGTAGTGGACAGGTTCCTGGGCCTCCACCGACTCGGCCACGTTCACGCTCTCGGAGATGGTGGGCAGCAGCATGCCGTCGAAATACGACGTCAGCCCGTCGAGGATGTCGATGTAGAACTGGCCGCGGTTCTTCATCGTGCCGTTGATCAGGACGTACGCCAGCTCGGCGGACCCCCCGGAGAAGCGGAACGTCTCCTGCGCCCCACGGATGTTGGCGCGCAGGAGCTCCAGCGTGTCCTCGTCCTTGGAGTCGGGCTTCACCGCCCCGACGATGAAGTCGCACGCGGCCAGGAGCGTGGCCTCCAGCGTGTCGTAGGTTCCACGGAAATCCACCACAAGGACGTCGAGCAGCCCCTCGGGCAGGCCGTAGACGGCGCGCCTGAGCCAGTCGTTGTTCGCCGCCGGCAGCCGAGGGGAGCGGATGTCGTCCGACGCCTGGGCCATCTCGCGCGACCCGAGCACGAGCCACAGATTTTCGATCACCTCGAACGAGTCGTCATCGTCGCCGATGGGACGGTCCAGGTTGTTGTCGATCCGCGTTCTGGCCGGGACCATCGCCTCCTGAAGGGTGGCCCGGTCATGAAGAACCTCGTACACGTTCGGCATCGTGCTGAGACGGGCGTACACCTCTTCCGCGCGTTCGGGGAAGTCCTTCTTGCGTGTGACGCCATACCCGCAGTAACAGGAGCAGGCCATCGTCTGGTCGGCGTCCAGCAGGGCGACCTTTCTGCCCTCCCTGGCTATCGCGACGGCCAAGTTGACCGCGCTGGTCGTCTTCCGTGTGCCGCCGCCTTCATTCGCCACACCGAAGACGATCGGTCCGTTCGGATAACGTCGCTGAAAGGTCACTGTTCACTCCGGGGGGAGTCGGGTTGCGTCGGCTGAGCCCGCAGGAAAGCGGCTTCTTCGGGAGTCGGCTCGTAGCCGGCGTGATGGACAAGCTCCCGCAGATAAGCCGCCTGGGGCTCGGCCCAGGTCTCGGGGGAGTCCGCACGGAGCCGCATTTCGACGACGACGAGTGCGACGGCGTCGGCGATCCTCACCAGCGACGAAGGATCGTCACCGCTGGACAGGCTCTCAAGGTAAGCGGTTCTGGACGCGGGGGAGGCCGCGGAGCTCTCGTGCGCGTCGAATCCGGCGAGGGAGATCGCGACCGTCAGATACTGAGCGCTGACACTGGAGATGAGTGCCGTCGCGAGACGACCGGTGATCTCGTCGGGTGCTTTGTAGGATCGAGCGGCGATGAGGCGCTGACCGGCTGAAAGCCGTGCCGCGGTTTCCTGGCGAACTCTGCGCCGTTTCGCCGGCGAAACGGCGTCGGCCGAGGCGCCGGAACGTTTCGCCGGCGAGAGCGATGACACCGGGGGAGTGGTGAGAGTGTGTTCCGGCTCGCCACGACCTTCCGCGTCCAGGTGTTTCGTCGACGAAACACCATCATCCAGAGCCGCAGGCGGTGAGGTGGATTCGCCCGGCGTCCTCGACTGCGGTGCGTTCTCCGCCTCTTCGGCGTCTTCCACCCGTGCCGGGACAGCCGCCTGCGGGGAAGGCTCGTCCGCGGTGACGTCGGTGAGCCTCTTGACCACCTGCTGAGCGCTGAGCCCGTTGGCGCGCATGGTGGCGTACGCCTGTTCGATCAACTCCGGGTTGTCGCCGAGCTGTGTCAACAGGTAGTAGGCGGGTTCGACGCCCAGCTCACCTCGATGGATCGCCATGCGGGCGGGACCGGGTGGGGTGTCCGGTCCCGGCGGGAAGTCCTTGTACAGGCGAACGCGCTTGGAGATCTTGGTCTTGTTGGAGGCCACGTTTTCCGGAGCCTCCCCCAGCTCCGCGGCGATCTCGGCGTACGACATGCCTCGCTCGCTCATGATGCGGGCGTACAGCTTTCCCTCCTGCAACGGGCTGAAGTTGGCGCGATGCTGGTTCTCCGACAGGAACGCGAAGTCACCTCGGCTGAGAATCGAGTCGCGCAGGACGACGGTCATCTCCTCGTCGCCGTTGGCGAGGTGACTGCGGTAGCGCCGCTCACCGGCGATGAGAACAAAGTCGATCTTCTCGAGCTGTTCGCCGAACCTGTCCGCGTCTTCGGGCCACGTCTCCAGATAGCGGGCGATCGTGCAGACGACGCCGTCCTGTATCTGCCCCACGGAGCGAACGTTGCGGGAGAACTGCTTGAAGTCCTCCGCCTCCCACTCCCACTCCTCTCTCACGTTGCGTGGAGAGGGCGCGATCCTTGAAAGCTTGGCCGGAAAACGGGTTCCTTCGACGACGACCAGGGAGGCCTGGATGCTGAGGGCCGCCGTGGGTCGCGGCGCGTCAGTCGGGCGTCCCTGCTTGGTGGCACCTGCCTTACCGCGCGGCATCGCTCACCTCCTTCAAGGTCGGTGCCGTTTCGTCGCCGAAACGGCTGGGGGTTCCACGCCTCCGGCGCGGCCGAGTGTGAGACATGAAGCTGTTACCTTCATCCAACGAGCGACACTTAGGACTTAGGACATGATGATGGCAGCTGTTGCGTCCTGAGGAGTGCTGCGAGGCTCGCGGGTCGCGAGTTGAGGCCCATACCGTTTCGTCGGCGAAACGATGCCGCCTCTTTGGCCGACCAGCGGGCGCCCTTGGATCGACGTGCCGTCGCTGTCCTGGCGGGGACGTGGCAGACAGCGCTGCGGCGGTGTCGACACCGCGCGATCGTGAGACCGGTCCTCATGAAGGGCGTCTGGTCTCCCCGCCGTCGCCCATGCCGTGGAAATCCGCTGGAACTGGAGTGGCGCGGCGGAGCGTAGTGCTCGGCGAGACGGCTCGGCACGATCGAGCCGCTGAGAACGATCGAAGTATGGAGGAACGATGAAACGCCCTCTCCCCGCCCTGCTCGGCATGGTGGCGATCGGTATCGCCGCCCTCGTGGTCGGCGCCGGCGCGGCGCACGCCGACGATCCTTGGCCTGACCCGTTCGTGAAGAGCGCCGGCGATGCCGTGGTCGTTCTCGACGACCCGTGGCCGGACCCGTTCTAGTCGCCCTCGACCGTCTCGAACGTCACAGGAGAGCTTTGACGATCCCTGGCGGGATCGGGACATCCTTGGCGTAGAGCGGGTCATCGATGTGTGAGGGGCGTCTCTCGTCGCGGGAGGCGCCTCTTCACGTCTCCCGGCGAGCCACCGGGAGCGACCTCCAGGGCCGGTCGGGCCCGGAGACCGGAACCGTTTCGCCGACGAAACGGGTGGCGAGGCCGAGGGGCGGGGTGACGATCGTGGTCGGTCTCGCCGTTCGCCGTGGTGCCCGGCCGGTCCCCTGATCTCGGGTGTCCGGCGAGGCGGGTCACGCCGAGGACGTGCCGTGCCGGCCGGTGCTATTGATCTTGAGCCGAGTGGTGACCGCTATGTAGAGCGCGTCGAGCACGGGGCAGTGGTCGTCCACCGAGGCCGCGAGCCGCCGGTAGCGATCGGGGCTTTCCGGGCCTGTCAGGGTCACCTCGGAGTGGATGTGCCCGAAACTTTGCTCGGTGTCGTCGAGTTCGCCGTGAGGGCCGCGCATGCTGACATCACATGACAGGCGAACCTGCACATCGTCCACCGGAATTCCCAGTTTTCCGGCCAGCATCCGGTACGTCGCGACCGTGGAGGCACCCAGTGCCGCGAGAAGGTGCTGGATCGGGGAGGCGCCGGCGTCGTCTCCCCCCAGCGAGGAGGGTTCGTCGACGACGAACTCGTGCCCGCTGGTCCGGACCGATACCTGCGTCTTCGACCCCGGTCTGGAACGAGCCTCGACCTCCACTTTCATGGCGTCGGGCGCGGAATGCCGCACGGTGGCGAGAGGGTGGCTGTTCATCGGTGTCACGCTGCCTTCGATCGGAGAGAAAGCCTCTTTAGCGATACGTGGCGCGTGGTGGTCGAGTTCCGTGGTTCAACCGTTCCCATGCCCCCGCCGGAGGGGTGGAACGAAGCGGTCACGTCCGGCGCCTCCGCCGGAAGGAGTGGATGTCCCGCGGACCACGTCGTGCGCTGCCGGGGGAATCCACTCCCTCCAGCGGAGGGACGAGATGCTTGAGTGCGATCGAGGGCCTTACGGGCAGGTGGGCTCTGATCCGGAGGCGAGGGTGAGAAGGGCGGCGCGGTCAATCTTCGTGCCCATGCGCCAGATCTGATCGATGTCGCGGATGTCGTCGATGTCGGTGGTGGGGTCTCCGTTCACCAGAACCATGTCCGCCAGCTTGCCGTCGGCGATCGAGCCGCGGTCACCGAGCTGCCAGTGGGTCGCCGGGACGGACGTCGCCGAGCGCATGGCCTCCAGTGGCGTCAAGCCCGCGTCCACCAGGAGCTGCAGGTCGCGAAGCAGGGTCGCGCCCATGGCGGTCTTGGGCACCGGAGCGTCACTGCCGGCGAGGATCGGCACGCCGGCCTCGTGCAGGTAGCCGACCGACTCCTTGGGAGTGGCGTACTCCCAGGCGTCGGTGAAGCCGGGAGGATTGTCCGCCTCCAGGATGGCGGTGGCACCCGGGGTCAGCCAGGGCTCCATCAACGGGTCGTCGAGGGGTTCGTCGCCGTACGTGAAGCCGTCGGCGGTCTGCTCGACGGCGAGGGTGGGGATGAGGAAGGCCTCCTTGTACAGCATGAGCTGACGGAGCGCCACGCCGGCGACCTCGTCGACCGGGGCGTGTGCGAGACCGTCGGCGCCGAGCGCCACGGCGAGTTCCGCGTCGGAGCGTTTGGTGCTGTGCACCACGGCGACCTTGCCGTTGTCATGGGCGGCCTTGGCCACGGCGTGGACGACGCCCAGGCCGATCTGAGGGACCGGGGCCGGTGCCCCCCACAGGCTCAGGTCCTCGCGGATGATTTTGATGTGATGAGCGCCCTCGGCGATGCGGTCGGCGACGAAGTCGTCCGCTTCGGAGGGGTGGGAGATGGTCGGCCTGCCGGGTTCGGCGTGCCCGCCCGCGGCGGTGGCCGCCGCGATGGCGGGGAAGAGGTACGCGCGGTCGGGGGAGGGCCCGGCGCACTGCTGGAACTGGGTGACGGCCAGGGGTTCGTGCTGTCCCATCACGGAGGTGACGCCGAACAGCAGTGACTCGCTGAGCATGTTGACGGTCAGGGGGTGGGCGTGAGAGTCGATCAGGCCGGGCAGGAGGGTCTTGCCCGAGCCGTTGATCACCGTGGCGCCCGGTGGCGCGGAGATGCTGGAGGCGACGTCGAGGATGGTGGTCCCGTTGGTGAGCACGTCCATGGAGGCCGTCACCGACACGCCGTCGAACAGGCGGACGTTGTCGATCAGGTAAGAGGCGGTCGTACTGGAGGCGGGTGTGGCGGGGGACTCCATAACGATGATCGTCGTGGCGACTGTCAGGGCTGCGGCCAAGCGTAACTTCGCCGACCTTCGTTTCACGCGCATGATGACTCCACCGAATCGGATCGTTGGAAGCGGCCGAAAAGCCGCTTCCCAAGCGGTACGAGTCCCACCGCGATACCAGTTCACCGGGCCGGGATGTTCGTCGAGTCATCTGCTCTCGCCGCCTTCTCCAAGAGGCGGACGGTCGCGTCGCGTGTTCGACGCGACGCGGGCGTGTTTTTTACTGTCAGCCCGCACCGGCATATGCCGTGCTTGTCAGCGATGACTGTTTTCGGTGCTCAACATGCCCTGTAAAGGGCCAACCAGGACGACAGTTCATTGACAGCGACGTAAGAGGAGGTCGTTAGGACATATCGCCATCCTGGCGCGTGCAGGGTCACGAACCTCCCCTCTCTCCAGAATCGGAGACAGCATGCCAGGTCAGCCAGGGTTACTTCGTTTCGGGCGCGGCAGAAGGCGCTGGGTTTCGCGGGCATCGATGGCGATGGCCGTGGCGATGGCCGTGGTGTTGACGGCGGTGTCGTTGCTCGAGGTGCCGGCGGTGGCGGAGACCGAGCGGCCGGGCAACATGGCCGGGTTGATGGCCCAGGCCGGGTCGGCACCGAAGGCGGTGGGGTTGCCGGGCGGATCAGGGCAGACCGGTGCGGCCGGTGACTACACCTTCGGCTATCCGATCGAGGTGGTGGCCGGGCGCAAGGGGCAGTCACCGTCGGTGAGCCTGTCCTACGACTCGGGCGGGCCGGTGCACGGCACGGTGGCGGCCGGCTGGTCGCTGTCCGCGGCGGGCGCGATCACGAGTGATCCCGCCGCGGGGTCGGTGCGCCCGGGCCAGAGCGGTCCAGGTGGTGCGGGGAACCTGCCGAACTTCCTCGGCCCGGACGGTTCCCCACTGGTTCGAGATCAGAATCTGCCGGTGGCCGCCGACGAGATCGGTTACCGGTCGGTCGGTGACAAGGGATTCACCAAGTTCGAGTACCTGGGCAACGTGGCGGGGCAGCCATACTGGTGGCAGGCCTATCGATCGGACGGAACGGTGCTGCGTTTCGGCCGCAAGAATCAGCATCCGATGACGTTCGCGCCGCTGGACAGCGTCGTCGACGGTGACGGTCACGTGCTGCGGTACCGCTACAGCACCGTCGGGCGGACGACGTCGGCGCCCGGGGCCGCGCAGCCGCGCGAATTCCTGCTCGACAAGATCGAGTACTGGACTCCGGGCGAATCGGCGGAAGCGGGGGACAAGCCGTACGCGCTGGTGGGTTTCCAGTACGCCGCGCCGGCGTACTGCGGTGACCCCGCCACGTCGAACATGCTGCCGGTGGGATCCAGGCTGGATTATCGGATGAGGTTCGCCAAACTGTCGGGGACGCGCAAGCTGACGGCGATCAACACCTTCACCTGGCGGCACGGGGCGCCCGTGCCGGATCTGAAGAACGTGTACACGTTGAGCTACAACGCCACCGACCGGTGCAGGCCGGGGGAGGCGGCACCGTTCCGGGAACTGGCGAGTATCCAGCGGACGGTGTATCCCCCCGTTCCCGCGAACGGCGTGCCGCCGAAGGCGCTGCCGCCGACGACGTTCACCTACGGCAAGGCCGACGCCTACACCCAGGCCGAGCATTACGAGCCGATGGTGAAGGTGGCGAACTTGAAGATGCCCGAGTCGATCGACACCAACGCGGTCAAGCGGTTCGAGGGTGGCTCTTTCAAGCCGGTGGGCGACACGATTCCGGCAGGACTGGGGTTCACGCCTTGCGACGCCTCGTTCTGCACGGTGCCGCACGCGGCGGGTGGAGCGCTTCGCACCTACAACAAGCCGTGGAACGTCTCGCAGGGGCAGGCCTCCGGCGAGAGCGTGATGCGCATGTGGCTGGACGTCAACGGCGATGGCCGCGTCGACCTGCTGGAGCGGCCGGGCCGGCTCGATCTGGCCGCTCCGGCCCCGCCCACCGGGCGCTGCGCGGTGGACGTGTACCTGAACAAGGGCAGCCAGGGGTTCGTCAAGAACGACGCGTCCTTCCCCGGTTTCAGCCTGCGCGACGCGATGGCCGACGTGCCGGTGCCGGCCTCGGTGGGTGCCTCCGGCGAGGGGGAACTGCTGTGCACGTTGAGCCGCTCCTTCAGCCGGTCGTGGTCCGGCTGGCTGGGAAACCCCCAGGATCCCTGCGAAGGTCACACCGGCAAGGACTGGACCGCGGGCCGCGGCTTCGGCTCCATGCAGCAGGTGACCCACGGCTTCGTGGACGTCGACGCCGACGGCCGCGTCGACCTGCTCTCCCAGCCGATCAGCTCCATCTACTGTCCCTACGCCAGCACGTTCGGCGTGCCGGCACCGCTGCCACCGTCCGAAGAGCGTCCCAATCCCGCCGATCCCGATCCGCACTGGGCCTTCGAGTACGAGCACAACTTCACCAACCCGGCCGATCCGGATGTCCCGGGTGATCAGCCCGACTTCTTCGCCTTGGCCGAGACCAAGCGGCAGAGCTACGTCTACGTCTACCGCAACACCGGCACCGGGTTCGCTCGCACTCCGGTCCAGGTGAGAGTCCCCTATGACAGCGATTTCAAAAGGAGCGACTTCTCCTGGCTGGCCAACCAGGTGGTGACCCGCGTCCCGCAGCCGTCGATATTGGGCGGGCTGAACCTGGACGGCCAGGCGGAGGCTCACATCAAGCGCAGCCCGCAGTCCATGGCCGACGTCACCGGTGACGGCTACGTCGACCTGGTGACCGGCAAGGGCGTGGTGTACCCCGGCAGGAACGGCGGAGGGTTCGCCGCGAGCTTCGAGCTGCCCGGGGACGACGAGGACCCACCGACGACATGGCTGGCGCGTGACAACGGGGCCGGCGGTGACGGCGTCTACGACGGCTACCTGCGTGACGGGCTGGGGCCGGACCTCAACGCCGACGGGCTGCCCGACCGGGTCCGCGTGACCGGCCGAGGCAGTGAGGTGCGGTTCAACACCGGTTTCGGATTCGGCACCTCCGCCGACGGCGGGCAGGGCCTGTTCAGCGACGGTGCGCCCGACACCACCCGGCTGCAGTCGTTCCGGGTGGAGATGGGGGCCGAGGATTGGCAGGGTTACGCCACGACGGCCGAGCGTTACCACACGACCAAGCTGACCGACCTGGACTACGACGGGCTGCCGGACGTCTATGTGCACAAGCGCCCGGCCGGGTCGAAGCTGTATCTGGGCGGCGGCACCACCTGGGTGAGCACCGCGGACGTCAGCTCCACCGTGCAGGCGGCGCTGGCCGGGCACGTGAAGGGCCGCGGCACGCTCGCCCAGTACGGCGACCGAGCCGACTACCGCCATCAGGCCACCCACCAGGCGGTGGACCTCAACGCCGACGGCCTGCTGGACCTGGCCGAGGACGCCGACGACGACGGCGACGTCTTCGTCCGCTACGCCAAGCCCATCCTGGACACCCGCGCGGCGCACAACGCGCCCGCGCGCCTGATGCGCCAGATGAGCAACGGCTTCGGCGCCACCACCACGATCGGCTACGGGCGCAACGTGCCGGCCCGCAAATGGGTGGTCACCGAGATCACGACCGACCCCGGTCAGGGCCAGCCGCCGATGACCACGCGCCACTCCTTCAGCAAGACCGCCTACCTGGCCGGACCGTACGGGCAGAGCGCTTTTCGGGGGTTCCGCGAACTGCGCACCTTGACCGTCGGCGACCCCGGCAGCGGGGGCGACGACCTGACCACCGTCAGCCTCTACGACTACGACCAGGATCCCGCCGGGGTGCCGACACGGGTCGCGACCATATTGGGGCAGGCCGCGTTCACCGGCGGGCTGACCCCGACGACGCAGGGGGTGATGAGCCTGGTCGACACCCTCTACCACGTGCGGGACCTGGGCCTGCCTCTCCCCGGGGCCCGAGAGGACTTCGGCACGTGGGTGGTGATGCCGGAGAAGACCACCACCTACACCTGCACCGGCACGGCCGGGCAGAGCACCACCGCCTGCCGGAACGGGGCCCCGAAAGCGGATCAGATCGTCACCTGGGCCGACCAGAAGATCAACGGCAAGTACGTGATGGACCTGCCCTCGAAGGTCGAGAGCCGGTTCGTCAACGGCGAGGGCAAGACCGAGATCCGGCGCACCGCCTCCGTCCACAACATCGCCTGGACCAGCGCCGCCTTCAAGGTGGCGCCGCAGTCCAGCACCCGGGTGCGGGTGCTGGACGGCGCGGAAACCCCGCTGGGCCAGACCCGCTACAGCTACCACGACGCCGGTTTCGTCTTCGTCAAGAACGTCACGGTCGATGACGAGGCGCCGGGCGTGCCCGACCGCACCACGCGCTACCAATACCACGGGGGAGACGGCCCCCACCGCGGGCAGGTCTACCGCCTCTGGCAGCCCGAGCAGATCGCCAGGTACGGGAACACCAACGCGGCGGCCGGCTACACCGAGTTCGGCTACGACGAGCGCGGGATGCACGTCACGCGCACCGAAGGCCCGATCCGGCCGCAGAACAGCCGGATCCGGCACGTCACCAAGACCGTGGTGGACCCGGGCACCGGCGTCACCGTCGAGACCGAGGGCCCGAACTACGCCTGCCCGGACGCCGACGGCGACCGTCAGCTCGATCCCGCCGAGACCTGCACCCCGGAGCAGGCCGACGACGCCAACCTCCTTCAGCTGACCCGCGTCAAGATCGACCCGCTGGGCCGGCCGTTGTCGACCCGGGTCTACCCCATCGGTGACACCACCCGGGCACCGACCGGCGGCACCGAGATCTCCCGCGCCTCCTACAACGACAACGCCGCCCCCGATCCCATCTCGCAGGTGAGCGAGTCCGCCTCGGGCGACGGGGAGTTCAGCCACACCACCAGCGAACTCGACGGGCTGGGCCGCGCCGTGCGTGTCACCGCCGTGCAGTCCGACCAGGACGTCACCGTCCCGGCCCGGGTCTCCACCTACCGCTACGACCACCGCGGACAGGTGAAGGAGACGTTGTGGCCACGCGCGGACGGCGTACCCGGCGCCGTGGGCACACATAACACCTACGACGCGCTGGGCCGTCTCGTGGAGGTGCGAGAGGTCGGATCGAACGGCCAGGTCATGGCCGTGCACGCCTACGACGGGCTGAGCACCACGGTCTCCCAGGTCACCGGCGACGGCTCCCCGGCCGCCCTCACCCGTACCACCACCGACCCCGCCGGACAGCTGATCACGGTGCAGGAGAAGACGGGCGGCACGGCCACCGCCCCCTCCTTCGCCACCACCCGCTACCGCTATGACGGCACCGGAAAGGTCGAGCACATCGCCGACCCCGACGGCGTGATCACCGCCATGACCCACGACCTGAGCGGCAACCGGCTGAGCGTCACCTCGGCCGGCCGGACATGGAAGTACGGCTACGACGGCAACGGCAACCTCACCGCGGTCACCGAACCCCTCCTTCCCGGCCAGGCCGCGTCCGACTTCACCCACCGCCGCGTCTATGACGACGCCGACCGGGTCGTCAGCGAGAAGAACCCGCGGCGAGACCTCAGCGCCGCCGAACGCGCCGAGTTCGCCTACGGCGACGCCGACACCGGCGGCGTCAAGACCTACACCTACGACACCGCGCACCCCTCGGTGAGCAGGCAGTCGGGCAGGGCGAACTTCGCCGTCGGCCGTCTGACGTCCACGACCTCACCGGTCGCGACCGTCATCAACCACTACGACCACCACGGTCACCCCACGGTCACCAGCCAGAGCATCGAGGCGATCTCCACCCTGGTCGGCGCCGACCGGCTGGAGGCACTTCACACCGTCGGCGCCACCGGCATCACCGAGGCCGTGGAGTACAAGGCCCACGCCACCTCCAACGGCGAGCTGACCTTCGACGGACCCAAGGTCGAGCTCGCCTACAACCGCGACGGCACCGCGGCCCAGGCCGAGTTCGTCATCGGCGGCAAGACCATGGCCATCCGCCAGCATCGCAACAGCGCCGGCGTCGTGACGAGCAGGAAGATCAACACTCGCGACACGGCCGGATTCGGCACCCGCGACACCTACTACAACCACGACCGGTTCGGCCGCGTCACCGCCGTCACCAACCGCGCGCCCGGATCCGGCGGAGCCGCCCAGCACTACAGGCAGACCCTGTCCTACTACGGCAACGGCCAGATCCACCGGATCGCCGAGCAACTGGGAGACGCCTCCGCACCGGCCGCCACCACCACCTACACCTACGACGACCGCCTGCAGCTGCAAAGCGCCACCCAAAGCGGCGGAGCCGGTTACTTCGGCGGCTTCACCTACACGCCGGGCGGGCGCATGGCCGGCGCCAACATCACCACCAACCCGGCCGACGGCGCCGGCCCGATCCCCCGGGTGAGCGCCCGCAACGTCGAGCACGTCTACCAGGACCCGGACGGCGGCGACCCGCAGCGACTGCACGAGCTGCGCGCACGCGGCACCGGAACCCGCCTGGCCTCCTACACCTACGACGAGGCGGGCAACACCACCGGCCGCACCCTGCCGGACGGCACCACCGTCACCCAGCGCTGGGACGGCGCCCGCCTGCGCAAGGTGAGCAAGCCAGGCGGGGAGAAGGAGATCTTCTTCTACGACGGCGCCGCCCGCGTCGCCGCCGCCCGCTACGGCGCCACCGGCGCCCTGGCCGAGGTGCGCCGCTGGTTCGGCGACCAGGAGATCGTCTACATCCCGGGTCAGGCACCCTCCTACCGGCAGGCCGTCGTCATCGCCGGGCAAACGGTCGCCCGCGTCGACGGCGACGACACCACCGGCGGCATCGAGCACTACCTCACCAGCCCGCAGGGCCACCACGTCCTGGCCTACACCGCCGCCGACGTCCCCGTCACGACCCGGATGGTCTCCTACGGCCCGTTCGGCGAGATCCTCGCCGAAGTGGCCGCCGAGGACGCCGTCTCGTCCGGCAAATACGGCAGGGACTTCAACGGCAAGACCTACGACCGCCTTGCCGGCCTGCACGACTACGGCCACCGCTTCTACGACGGCCTGGCACTGCAGTGGACCAGCGCCGACCCCCTCTACCGGGCCGCCCCCGACCTCGACCCCGCCAGCCCGCGCACGGCCAACCTCTACACCTACACCGGTAACGACCCCGTCAATCTCGTCGATCCCGACGGCCTGTGCGTCGCCGACCCCTACAACCCCGACTGCACCAGCAGCGACTACGCCGACTTCACCGAGCAGGCCGAATACGTCGACGGCTTCATGTACGGCATCAGCCCCTACCTGACCGACGCGGTCTTCCAGGGCATGGTCCACGCCTACGGCGACGCCCTCATGATGCCCGTCCCGATCGCCGGCAGCATCTACCAGGGCGTCAAGTACGGCGACTGGACACCCGCAGCGGTCGAAGCCGGCCTCGGCGTCATCGGCTTCGCCGCGGGTCGCCTCGCGCCCATGATCCGCGGGGCGGCGTCGGCCGCCGACACCACGTCGAGGGTGGCGGGGAAGATGGCCGCCGCCGCCGACACTCTCGTCGGCTCGGGCGCGAGCCCGGCTCTTGGCGGAACCGCGGCGGGCGGTTCAGCGCCGGGCAAGACGGCGCTCTGGGGAAGCCCACGCTTCAGAACGTCCAACACCGTCTCCTTCGGAGGCAGCGTCAACACCTACTCCATCGCCGTCGAGGTCGAGCGCGCGAGACAGCAGGGGTTCACCACCATCCACATCGCCAGCGGCACCCACGGCAGCAGGTACGGCAAGTGGGCCGGAAACGATCCTACAGCGATGCATTCCGGCTTCCTGCGGCGTGACATGCGACTGGCCATAGCCGCCGATCAAATGTGGGATGACGTGACAATCCATGTCTGGAACATGGGGAAGGCCGCGGAGCGGGAGTCGTACCGGTTCCTCAGAGGCACCTCCGCGAACGACTTCTTCATCGACGGCTGGTGTTTCAGCGCCGTGTGCACCTTCTGAGGCGGAGCCGCGCGCGAGGAAAGCGATCCGGTGCCGGGCGGGTCAGGCGATCCGCCCGGCACCCGATCTCGGTGACCGGTCATGAAAGCGACCGGCGAAGGCCGCGGTAGGTGGCCGGTCGCGACGGGGCACCCCATGGAGGGGCGGGGACATCAGCGTGGTGTCCCCGCCCCGAGCCGTTCGTACCGTCGCCTCAGCCGCACATCATCCCGCTCGTCTCGTCGCCCGCCGGGTCGCCGAGGTCGTTGGACAGCATGAGCAGTTCCCGGCACAGCCGCGTGAGAACGCGCAGGGCACCTCGCGCGGCCGCCTCGTCCAGGTAGGTCAGGTCGAGGACCAGCCCGTTGTCGGCCGCCTGCGGCAGGAGGGAGAGATGGAAGTCCGCGATGCAGGCGACCTGCACGCCGCGTCGTCTGGCGTGCATGGCGACCCTGGCCGCGGGAAGGGAGGGCGGGAGCCGTACGGCCGTCGCGCCGTCGAACGCAGGCGACGTCACCGAGCGGACGGGGAGCCGCTCGAACGCCTCCCGGACGAGGTCCGTCCTCCGCTGGTGCAAACGGGCGAGGCCGGTGCTGCGGCGCTGCACGGTGCCGTTCGTCAGGAGCCGGAGCAACACGTCCTGGTGGAGCACGGGCGGCCTGAGGCCCGAGGAGACGATCCGGGACTCCACGAGAGGACTCATCGCGGAGGGCACGACGAGATAGGCCAGTGGCATCTCCGGGGTGAGCAGCGTCGTGAAGTCGCCCACGAGTCCCGCGTGAGGTGAAGGCACCTCGGCCAGCAGGCTGGGCACTCGCGTGGTCGTCGGACGCGCCGCGCCCTCCAGGTTCACCTCGATCACCGCACCGCCCGTCCGGTCGTGCCAGCGGGAGAGTTCCCGCCGCCAGGTTTTCGACGTCGCCCGGCTGCTGAGGTAGTGGGTCTCCGAGAGCACGACGACCGCGCCCGCCTGGCGCGGAATATCGTCGGCGATCAGATCTTCGCCGTTGGAGAAGGGCAGGAGGGTGCGGCCGGCGAACAGCAGCGCCTGCCGCAGGGGCGACGGGATCGGCTGGGCCGCGGCGATCGGCACGCCCGGGGCCAGGGCGTCGAGGACGACTCGGAGGGCGTCGCCCAGGGTGCCGCAGATCGCGGTCTCGTACCCGGCGAGATGGCCGCGGCTGAGCGCGACGCGCCGGTGAACGACCTGACGAAGGCGGTCCACGCCGAGGGACGGCGCGGGGGAGCGGGGAAGCATGTGGCTGGCCTGCCGCCAGGCGGAACGCCAGGCGGCGATGGGGAATCCCTTGGGGGCACCGTGGCCCGGACGCAGGTCGATCACCCGTGCGTCGGCGACGGGGGCGGCCGAGAGCCTCCCCTGGAGGTCGGCCCTGCCCGCCACGTAGGTGCCCGCGCGAGGTTTGCCGGTGATGTAGCCCCGGGCGAGAAGCAACTCGTAGGCGACGATGGCCACTCCCCGGGAGACGCCCAGACCCTCGGCCACGGTCCGTGTCGAGGGAAGCCGCTCGCCGGGACGCAGCAGGCCCGAGTCGATCGCGTCGATGAAGCCGCCGACCAACTGCTCTCGGAGCGTCCGCTTGTCGTCGCGGCACACTTCGATGGAAACGGGTAGCTCCTGTCTGGTCCGCATTCCCCTCCTCATTTCCCGGCTGCGGCGCGCTCCGTCGAACGAACGGCCTGTGCGGCGGTACGGATCGCGGCTCCGCCCCGGTTCGGAGAACCTGAGGCCCGGCTCCGTTCGAGCCAGGTGCGAACAGTGCCCGTACTCGTCCTCAGGACGGGCGGAGACGATCGCCGTTCTGCAGTACGCCTCCCGGGTGGCGGGCAGTTCCGTGCCGGGATGTCCCGCCTGGCGGAACCGGTGCCGGGGCAGGGCGCGTATCTCTGGTGGACGGCGGGCAGAGGCCGCGATCGGCGGAGGCCGGCTCGCTGGAGACCCGTCACGGGTGAGAGCCGTGCGCCGAGGTGTCCGATCGGTGAAGGGCACCACCTCGTGATCCGGCCCTCGGGCCGTCCGGCCGCGGCGGCATACCCGCGCCATCACGACGACATGAACCGGGGGAACGATGGTGAGCACGCCGAGCGATGCGCGGTCCGCTCTCAGGAGCGGATCGATCCTGCTGCCGGCGCTGGCCGGCCTGATGGCGGGGAGCACCGCGACGGCCGGTGCGGCGGCGAGCCCGCCGGAGACCGCCGTCGCGCAGTACCGGTCCGGCGTCCTGTCGTACACGGGCACGGACGCCGCGGAACGCGTGGTCGTCGTCGTGGTGAACGGCCGCGTCCGGATCTCGCAGACCACGCCGCTGGCTCCGGGACCAGGATGCAAGGTCACGAGCGACACGGCCGTCAACTGTGACCTGACACAGCGGATGCACTTCAACCTGCGGGGCGGCGACGACAGACTGTCCGCCTACGCCCAGCTGGTCGGCACCGTCTCGGGCGGAGCGGGCGACGATCACCTGGAGCCGGTCATCGCGCCGGGCGAGCACGCGATCCGGTTCGTCGGCGGGGACGGCACGGATCTCGTCAGTTACACCTACTCCGGCCGGCCGGTCCGTGTCTCACTCGACGGGGTGGCCGATGACGGCCCCGCCGGTCTCGACGACATCGAGGCGGACGTGGAGAACGTGTGGGGCTCGTCGTACGCCGACGAGCTGACCGGCTCGCACGTGGCCAATCGGATCGAGGGAGGACCGGGGGCGGATGTGATCACGGGACTGGGCGGAGACGACGTCCTGCACCCGGTCGGGGGTGGTTTCGCGTCGGACGGACCGGTGCGAGACGACGTCCACTGCGGTGAGGGCGCCGACACCGGCTACAGGACGAACGCCCAGCAGTTCTTCCACGACTGCGAGAACGTCGTCGAGCCGTAGCCCGAAGCCCCCCGCCTCGTCGCGAACCTTTCGCGTGCGGGACGAGGGCGGTGTGCGTTCCTCCGCCCGAGGGGCGCTCGCCGCCGGTCCGGCCGGGGGGCCCGAAGCAGGAGCCGGGGCCGTTTGGTGATCCGGCCGCGAGGCGTCGCCGGGGCCCGTGCGGCCGCGGGCCGGACAGGGCCACTTTCGAGCCGGATGCGGGCCGGATGTGGAGCCTTCGGTGACCGGGCGGTGTGACAGCGTGTGGCGTCCACATCGGGCTACAGAGATCACAGGTGAACGGATGAAGAAGTCCAGCAGGTCCGCGCTCGCCGGGCGTCGCGGTGCCGCGGCCGCCCTGGTGGCCGGGATCGCCGCGGCGGTGCTGACCGGCACCCCGGCGCACGCCGCCACCGACGACGCGGTGCTCTTCTACGCCTCGTACCAGAACAACGGCCAGCTCGTGGTGTTCAACGGCGGCGATCACGCCAACAACGTCAGCGTCGACGTGGGCGCGAGCAGCATCGTCATCACCGACACCGCCGCGGTGAACCTCACGGCCCAGGCGCCGTGCGCGGTGACCAGCTCCACCACCGTGGTCTGCCCGAAGGAGCTCCCCGGCGCCGACTCGCCGGGGGAGAGGGTCGTCGGCGTGGCCGTCAACGGGCACGACGGCGACGACACCCTGACGTCCAGCGGCTTCGGCCTGATCTCCGGACAGACCTTCCGCCCGATCTCGGTCGGTCTCTCGGGATGGGCGGGCGACGACACCCTCGTCGCGACCGGTGGACTGAGCCATCTGCTCGGCGGTCCCGGCGACGACTCCCTCACCAGCGGTCCGGGCTACCCGGCCTACCCGCACAGCAAGGACCGGCTGTCGGGCCAGGACGGCAACGACACCATCAACAGCGTGACCAACTCGCCGGACGTCGACGAGATCGCCTGTGACGAGATGACGAACATGTCGTTCACCGACTGGCTGACCCGCGACAGCGGTGACATCGCCGGGGTCTGGTCCGGCTGCGACAACGTGACGATCCAGTAGTCCAGGCGTCGTGCGCGCAGCCCGCCGTCCCATGCTCGGCCAGAGACGGCTCCGCCTTCACATCCCCTGAACGGCGGGGCTGCCTTCCGCCGGGATGACCCGGCCGGCGGACCCGCCCCGGTTCGCCGGCCGGGTCCGTCTCTTCGCCGCCCTCGCCCGAGGGACGGCGGGCGGCTCGGCCTCGACGGAAGGTTCATTCCATGACGCGCCTCCTGATCGCCTTCGCCGCCTGTGCCGTCCTGCACCTCCTCGCGCCGGCCGCGGGGCCGACGGCCGTCGAGTGGGTGACCAAAGGCCTTCTCATGCCTCTGCTCGCGGCCTGGGTGGCGGCCAGGCACGGCCCGCCGCCGGTGGTGGCGGGGCTTCTGTTCTCCGGGGCGGGCGACGTCGCCCTGCAGTTCGACGCCGGAGCCGGCGTCTTCGTCCTCGGTATGGGCCTGTTCGCCGTCGCCCATGCCTGTTACGTCACCTACTTCGTCCGGGGCGGCGCCCTGCCGGAGCTGCGGCGCCGTCCGCACGTCCCCGCCGCCTACGCGGTGGTCTGGGTGATCCTGATCACCGTCCTGTGGCCCGGCCTCGGGGCCCTGCGAATCCCCGTCGCCGTCTATTCGCTGATCCTCACGGCGACGGCGGTCACGGCCCTCGGGTACGGTCCGCGCGCCGGCCTCGGCGGAGCGCTCTTCCTGCTCTCCGACGCGCTCATCGCCTTCCGCCTGGCGGGAGTGGAGGTGCCGCACTCCGGCATCTGGGTCATGCTCAGCTATATCGCGGCCCAGTTCCTCATCGCCTCCGGTGCGTCGCGCCCCCGAACGGCCCCGACGCCATGACGGCCGGCGCGACTTTACGGGCCTGGTCGGGCGGTGCCCTGTTCACGAGGTTCGGGCGTCGGCCGGAATCATCGGACAAGCGGGGCGTACCGGTTGCGCAACTGGGTGGTGCGAGTGTTGCGATGAGCATAAACTGCCATTTTATTCCCGCCAATACGAGAAGTTGAAAAGTACATTTCCGTAAGTAGGGGATGGAGAGTGCGATTGTCCGGGGCAGCCGATCGTCCGGAGGCCGGCGATCGTATCCGCGTCAGGGCGCTCGGCTCCCTCGAGCTCAGCCGGGCGAATCCAGGACTCGACGCCGGTGAGAAACCGCTGCTGCGTTCGGGCAACCTTCGCCGGCTTCTCGCCACGCTACTGGTCCACGTGGGCTCGGTCGTCAGCGCGGACACGCTCGCGGAGATCGTCTGGGGTGACACGCAGCCGGTGCGGGTCGAGGCCGCCTTGCAGACGGTCATGTCGCGCCTGCGGATGCAGCTGCGGTCGGCCGGTCTGAACGAGGTGTTGCTGACCAGGCAGCCCGGATACATGTTGAAGCTCGACTCGGATGTGTTCGACGTGACCCACTTCCGGGATCTCGCCGAGCGGGCCCACGCGATCGTGGAGAGTGATCCGCGCCGGGCGGCGGATCTGCTCGACACGGCATTGGGACTGTGGCGGGGGCGGGCTTACGCCGAGTTCGGCGATGACGAGTTCGCCGTGGCCGAGGTGGCAGGCCTGGCGGAGGCGCGCCTGGTCGCGCTGGAGGACAGGGCCGAGGCGGCGCTGTCGCTGGGCGCTCCCAACGAGGCGGTCGCCCTGCTGGAGCGGGTCATCGCCGAGGCTCCCATGAGAGAACGCCCGCAAGGGCAGTTGATGCTCGCCCTCTACCGGATAGGGCGTCAGGCCGACGCGCTGGCGGTGTACCGGCGCTATCGAACACTGATCAGCGACGAGCTGGGCCTGCGGCCGCTTTCCGGCCTGCGGGAGCTGGAGTCGCGCATCCTCCAGCACGACTCCTCGCTGATGCCGCGCTCGAGCGCCCATCATGGCGAACGGAACGGCGGTGAGGAAGAGGCGAGGAGCGGCGATCAGACGAAGCGGCCGCTGGTGAGCGGCCTCTCGGCCGCGCGCTCACCGCTGGTCGGGCGTGATCAGGTGCTGCACCAGGTGATGAAGCGGCTCTCCTCCAGTCGCGTCCTCACCCTGACCGGGCCCGGCGGTGTGGGGAAGACACGGTTGATGTTGGCCGCCGCCGAGGCGTCAGAGGCGGACCCCGCCCGCTTCCCCGACGGCGTGTGGCTCGTCGAGCTGGCCCTGCTGCAACGGCCGGTATCGCTGGCGAGCGCGGTACTGACCGCCCTGGGCGTGCAGATCGTCGGAACCGTGACTCCTCAGGAGCGGTTGATCGGCTATCTGCAGACTCGGCGGGCACTGCTCGTCCTGGACAACTGCGAGCACCTGGTGGACGACGTCGCCGATCTCGTGCAGTCCATCGTGGGGAGTTGCCCCGAACTGTCGGTGCTCGCCACCTCCCGGGTGCCGCTGGGAATCGAGTCCGAGCAGATCAACCCGGTTCCGCCGCTGGACGTTCCCACCGACGCGGTACGGCTGTTCGTGGAACGGGCCACGGCCGTGGCTCCGGCGTTCGATCCCACCGGTCCCACCCTCGAGGTGCTGACGGAACTCTGCCGCCGGCTGGACGGCATGCCGCTGGCGATCGAGCTGGCCGCGGGGCGGATGCGGTACATGACCCCCGCCGAGATCGTCGCCCGCATGCCCGACGGGTTCCGCCTCATGCGCAACCCCTACCGCCGCGCCGTCGAGAGGCACCAGACGCTGCAGACCGTCATCGACTGGTCCTACCAGCTTCTGGAACCCGGTGACCAGGAACTGTTCGAGCGGCTGTCGGCCTTCGCCGGAGCCTTCGCGGCGGATGACGCCGCGGCCGTGTGCGGCCTCGACGTGCCGGCCGTGGTCGAGAGGATCGGCGACCTGGTGGACAAGTCCATGGTCGTGGCCACGGCGGACAGGACATGGCAGGTCACCAGCTACTCACTCCTGGAGACGCTTCGATCCTTCGGCCGTGACCGTCTGGAGGAACGGGGAAACGCGCAGGAGACGTTCCGGGCACACGCGGAGCATCTTCGGGTCTCACTGGATCGGGGCCCGCGGTTGTTGCACACCGGGGAGTGCGGCCGGTGGATGACGGCGATCGCCCAGCGCATCGACGACATCCGCGTGGCCCATACGTGGGCACTGAACAACGATCTCACGCTCGATCTGGGGTTGATGGTCGGACTGGCCGACTGGATGGAGCTGCAGATGCCCGGCGAGATGGCCGGCTGGGCGGAGAACGCCGCCGAACGATGGATCGCCGAGGGACATCCGGCTGATCGGCCCCTCGCCGCGCTGAGTCTCGGCATGGCCGCGTCCGGTGCCCAATATCGCACCGACCACAGGCTGATGGAGTCACTCACGGAGCGCTCCTGGGAACTGCTGAACCCGGATGATCCCCTTCGCCGGTTCGCCGGCGTGGGACTGCTGGGCCACAGGCTGGCCTCCGGCGACCTTGACGGTGTGAACCGTCTCAGCCGCGACGTGCTGAACTGGTCCTTGCAAGCGGGGGACCGGCTGCGCGCGGGCTACGCGCAGGTGTGCGGGATCCTCGGGGTCGCGTACGGCGGCGACCTCGTGGCGGCGGAGCGCGCGGCCGAGGATTTCTCGCGGCTGAACAGATCCGGGGTCTTCGGGGGGTGGGGCGCCTACCTTCTGGGGGAGACGCTGCTGGACAGGGAGCCCGAGCGTGCGGCCGGGCTGCTGGAACGAGCCCACGAGCAGGCGATCGCCTGCCAAGACTGCGTTCTCATGGGTGCCGCGCTCTCATCGCTGGCGTCGATCCGCCTGAGGTACGGTGACCCGCTCGAAGCCGTTCCGCTGTATCGCGAGGTCATCGAGCACTGGCATCGCATCGGCAACTGGGTTCAGCAGTGGACCAGCGTTCGCGGCGCCATCTTCCTGCTCGCCGAACTCGGTGATCTGCGCTCGGCGATGACACTGCTCACCGCGATGCGACGGCAGGAGGGGGCCGGACCGGCCTTCGGACAGGACGCGCAGCGGGTGCGGGCGATGGAATCCCTGTTCACGCGCGCCCTCGACCTCGAGGAGCGGCAACGGCTGACCGCGCGAGGGATGACCATGACGGACGCGGAGATCCTGCGATTGACGCTCGACCGGCTCACCGCGCTGGAGCCGGCTTCCCGGGACCGTACCGAGGCGTGACCCGCGGAACCCGGTGCGGGACCGTCCGGATCGGCGGGCGCCGGCCTCGAACTCCTGGGAAGCCCTCGCCGTGAGTGCCGCGAGGACACGGTGCGGGAACTCTCCCGGAGCGCGGCCCTCCTCCATCCGATCCTCCCGCCGAGATCGTCGCCAGCGCCATGACATCGAGTCGAAAGTGGCATGACGAGGCCATGACATCGGTGCGTGTGAGGCTCGACCTCAAACGACGAGGAAGGGCGATCCGATGGAGGAAGTACTGGAGACCGGGTTCGAGCGGACGACACCGGTGGGCGACTCGGTCGCGCGCCGGTTCCTGCTGAATCATGTCGACTACATGGAGGCGGTGGCCACCGGCGTGGGTGGCAGGTCGTCGCGTACGGCCGACTTCGCGGCGACGGACGTGGGAACACCGGCGTGCATCTACAACTCTGCGACGCTTCTCCGCCCCCTGGAAGCGGACGCCGACCGGGTGCTGTCAGAGATAGAGGCCTTCTACAAAGGCGGTTCGGGAACGGTCTTCCTGTGGAGCTGCTGGCCCACCCCCGACCTCCGCGGCCGGGGGTGGCACCTGCAGGGACATCCGACGTTCATGGTCCGCGCGGGAGGGCTGCCGTTGCCGGACGTCGCGCCGGTCGAGACGGTACGGGTCGACGACCTCGAGAGACTGGCCGTGTGGGAGCGGCTGATCGCGGAAGGCTACCCCTTCCCCGACACGGCCGAGCGGCTGCCGGGGGCGTACATGAGCGAGACGTTCCTGCGAGACCCGCGAACGAGGATGTGGCTGGTGTACGACGAGGGTGTGGCGGCGACCGCGGCTTCGTCGTTCACCGCGCACGGGTTCGTGCAGTTCTCGTTCGGGGTGACGCGTCCGCAGGCACGCCGGCGCGGCCACTGGGCGGCGCTGGTGCGCGAACGGCTCGCGTTGGCCGGAGGCCTGCCGTCGGGTGGGATCTTCAGTGACGACAGCAGGCCGGGCGCCGAGCGCTACGGCTTCCTGCCGATGTTCCGCTTCACGCTCTGGTCCATGGACCGGCCTCAGGAGGGAGCGTAGTCCCGCGGCCTCCCGTCCCCGGTGGGCGCGCCTGCCAGGTGGCCACTTCCCGCCCGGTCCGGCACGACCCTTGAAAGGTGTCTGGCAGCACGGCGAAAGGGGCGGGAACGACAGTGGGGCGAGAAACCGGTGAGCGGCCCACTGCCGGAGGAAGGGCCGGCGGGCCGCTCGGCGGCCGGCGCGGTGACGTGGCCGGCCGGCGAGAGCGAGGGAGAGCTGTGGTGGAGACGGGCCGGTCCGATGGTGACGAGGCGCTGGCGCGACGGTTGTCCGAATGGCTGCTGGGGGGCGCCCAGCTGATGACGGTGGAGATCGGGGACCGGCTGGGTCTGTACGAGGCGATCCAGCAGGCCGGGACGGTCAACGCGGCGGAGTTGAGCCGGTGCGCGGGGATCGCCCGGCCATATGCGCGGCAGTGGCTGGAACAGCAGGCGGCGTCGGGGCTGCTGGGGGTCGCACCGGAGACAGGCGATGGCGACACGCGGAGATTCTTCCTTCCGCCGGAGTACGCGCCGCTGCTGGTGGAGGGCGGCGGGCGGCGAAGTCTCGCCGGTTGTGCCTCGGTGCTGGCCGAGTGCGGAACGGCGCTGCCGGCGGTGGTGGAGACCTTCAGGACAGGAGAAGAGGGCGAACGGAGGCGGCACGACAGTAGGTTGCGACTGGCTCTGGGAGCACTGGACCGGCCGGCGTTCGAGAGGCACATGACGACGTGGATCGAGGCGATGCCGCCGGTCGCGGACAGGCTGCGCGCTGGCGGAGAGGTGCTGGACGTGGGATGCGGGCCGGGCTGGTCGTCCATCGCCGTCGCCCTGGCCTTCCCCGCGGCACGGGTGATCGGGGTCGACGGTGACGAGGAGGCGGTACGGCGGGCGCGCGAGCACGCCGTCGTCGAAGGAGTGGCCGATCGGGTGAGTTTCTCCGTCGCGGGGGAGAGTTCCGAGGTGAGGCCGACATCGGAGAACGGCTTCGACCTGGTGTGCGTGTTCCGGACACTGGGCGACAGCGCCGACCCCGCGGCGTTCCTGCGAGAATTGCGGGAAAGCCTCGCGCCGGAGGGCGCGCTGCTGCTGGTCGAGGACGAGCCGGACGAGACCTTCGTCGTCCAGCCGGGCGGATCGGAACGTCTGAGACACGCGCTGAGCGTGCTGGGCCTCCTGCCCGCGCCCATGGCCAGGCCGTCCTCGGCGGGGCAGGGGGGAGCGATCGGGACGTCACGCGCGTCCGCCGTCGACGTGCTGGCGGCCCGGGCCGGTTTCGGCGCCGTGACGCGACTGCCGATCGAGCACCGCGGCTGGTGCTTCCACCACATGCGCGTCCACGCTTGACCGTCCACGGCCGTGGTGTTTCGCGGGCACTCCCTCGCGAGGGAGCACAGCCGGGAAACCTTATACGGTCACCCGGGCACCGCGCTCTCAGTGACTCCGCGCGGCGGGCGAACCGGCGGAAAGAACCGCTTGCGTCTGCGTGACCCGCGCGACCAGGCGGCTCCCGTCGTCGAGGACGTCCGTTTCGACGACGATGAAGCTGCTTCCGACGTGCAGTGGCCGTGAGACCGCCGTCGCGTGCCCGTCCCTGACGCCGCGCAGGAAGTTCGTCTTGGACTCGACGGTCGTCGTGCCCGTCGCTCCCTGGGGAAGGTTCAGGAACGCGCAGGCCGCCCCCGAGGCGTCGGCCAGGCCCATGATGACGCCGCCGTGCATGACGCCTCCGATCGTGCAGCGCGAGCCCGACCACGCCAGCCGGGCCCTGACCTCTTCTTTCCCGGCACGAGTCACCTCCACCTCGATCTCCTTGGTGTACGGCATGAGCTCGTGGAACATCCTGGTCGCATCCGGATCGACGATCTCGTCACGCATGTGTTCTCGAATCCTTTCGTGGAGGGAGCCGGCGGCTCGTGGAGGGGTCCGGCCGCCGGCGCCGCCAGCGGTAGTACGCGTCTTGTGGCCGTTCCGGTTCCCGGCCGGTTTCGAAACGGGGAGGTTCGCGCGGGCGCACCGCTGTGAGAGCGCGCCGACAGCGCGGTGACAGGCGCAGAGCCGACAGTCGGTGAGACACGCGGTCCGAATCGTGAGGCGCCGGCCTCAGCCACGTACGGGAGTGATGACAATGAAGTTCGCGCGCCATCGGTGTCGCCTGGCTCTGGTGGGCCTGCTCGCCCTGACAGTCGCGGCCTGTTCCGGCGAAGGACCCACGCCGCCCAAGAAAGAGGTTCTCGTCCCTCTCCGGCCCGCCGCCTCGTCGACGGCGCCACCGGTGGTGATGGTCGGTGCCGCCGACTCGGCGAAGGGGCCGGTCGCCGTCGACGCGCAGGGCCGTGTTCTCTACACCTTCGACAAGGACGGGAAGGGCGGATCCAAGCGGCGGGCGCCGTCCTGTGTCGGCGCGTGCGCCACGACATGGCCGCCGTTGCTGTCGGATTCGGGGATGCCCGTCGCCCTGCCGGGCATCGACCCCACCAAGCTCGGGATCGTCATCCGTAAGGACGGCGGCAAGCAGGTCACTCTGGACGGCCGCCCGTTGTACCGCCACTCCGGCGACACCGCGCCCGGTCAGACCACCGGGGACGGCAAGGACGGCTGGCACGTCGCCAGTCCCAAGCCCGGCGGCTGAGGGCGGGGGTGGTGCCCGGCCGCGTCGCCGCCCTCGCCAAAGGGGCGACGCGGCCGGTCACGGGAGGAGAGCCGAGGAAACGGCGGACTGCCCCCGGCCGGTCCTCTTGCGGACGACGAACACCGCGCCGGTCGCCAGCACGACGGCGGCGGTGACGAGCCAGATCGTCCGATGCCCAAGAGGCTCGGCGGCCAGCAGCAGGACCGACCCGGCGATCCCGCCTGCCTGCGCCGCGAAGGACTCGACCGAGGTGAAGGTGACCCGCTGGTCCGATGTGGCGCGATGGTGCAGCAGCAGCGTGCTCAGCACCATGATGACCGCCGTCGACCACTGCGCCGCCAGGAAGAGCGCCGCGAAGGCCGCCAGGTGGACGACGAAACCCATGACCGCGAGGAACGACGCGGTCACAGCGGCGAGCAGGACGATGCCCCGCGCGCCCTGGAACCTCGCGCCCTTGGGGGCCGACAGCGCTCCAAGGGCACGAGCCGTGAACGCGACGGCCAGGACGAGGCCGTAGACGAGCGCGGTGGAGCGGGCGTCACCCGTCAGCGTGGCGATGTGGGAGGGCCAGACGACCTCCAGCACGGTGACGGCCCAGCCCAGCCCGAAGGCCAGGATCATGAGCCGGACGAGCGTCGCGTCGGAGAGACTGCCCTTGAGGGCGGCGGACAGCGTGGAGGTCAGCGGCGCCCGTGTGCCTTTGCCCCCCCGCGTGGTCATGAGCGGCACGGCCGCCAGGGTGAAGACCAGGGCGAAGGCGAGACTCACCCAGACCGACATGACGAGGTGGCCGGAGACCATCGGGACGAGCCCGCCCGCGAGGGCTCCCACGGCGAGCGAGAGCGCCTGCACGACCTGGGCGGTGGCGACCGCCGGCTCGAAGTCGGCCTCGGGGTCGAGTTCCCGCAGGGAGTCGACGTACCAGGAGTCGAGGATTCCCGAGCCCAGCGCGCGTCCGACCGCGGTGAGCACGAACGCCGCGACGAGAGGCCACAGGTCGTGCGCGAGCGCGAGCGCCAGGCAGGCGCTCGCCGACACCGCCGCCGAGACGAGAAGGATCCGGCGCCTGCCGTACACGTCGGCCACGCTTCCCGAGGGGATCTCCAACGCGAGGGCCACCGCGGAGAAGACCGCGAACAGCAGCCCGATCTCGCCGAGCGTATGCCCCCGTTCCTGGACCAGCAGCACCAGGACGGGGAAGAACACCGCGCCCGGCACGGTCTGCAGGGCGGTCAGCGCCAGGAACCGGCGACGCAGGCCTGACACGGTCATGGAAGATCACTCTCCAGCAGGTGCCGACGGGCGGACCGCAGGACCGGGTGGTCCGCGGGTACGAGGGGTTCCAGGGTGGCCACGACCCTGCGGTAGGCGGCCACGGCTTCCTCTCGCCGGCCGACCACCAGATACAGGTGGGCGAGATTGCCCAGGGTGCGCATCGTCTGGGGATGAGCGGTCCCGGCGAGCTGCAGCTGGAGCTCCAGTGCTTCGCGGTACAGCCCCTCCGACGTGACCCAGTCACCCCGGCGCTCCGCCACGGCCGCCAGATTGGCCAGGTTGACGGCCACTTCGTGGTGGGCTCGGCCGTATGCCCGCTCGAACACCTCGACGGCCCGGTGGAAGCACGCCTGGGCCTCGTTGAGCTTGCCCTGGGCTTCGAGCAGCGCGCCGAGGTTCGCCAGGTCCGCGGCCACGTGCACGTGCGAGGCGCCGTGCAGGGCGGTCCGCAACTCCACCGCGCGGCGCGCGTGGTGCTCCCCCTCGGAGGGCCGTCCCATGCCGTGGGCCAGGCCACCGAGGTTGTGCAGCAGGGTCGCCATCTCGTGGCCGCCGGGAGCCGTCCATTCCAGGATCAGCCCGGCCCGGGTGTACATCTCCCGCGCCTCGCGGAACCGTCCGAGGTGCTTGTAGAGGACTCCGAGATCGTTGGCGCAGACGGCGGCCTCCATGGAGCCGGCGCCGAGTGTCCTGGCGACGTGTTCACCGGCGGTGAGGAGCAACTCCTCCGACGCGCCGTAGTCCGCTTTCGCCAGCAGCACCTCCGCGAGATCACGCCGCGCCGCGAAACGCAGCCGTTCGACGGGAACGCTGTCCGGCAGGTGCTCCTCGCAGAGCTCTCGCACGATCGCGCGCAGGGCGCTCTCCGCCTTCTCGAAGGCGCCGCCGTCGCACAGTTCCCGGGCCGCCGTGATCCGGTAGGGGACGGCGGACAGCAGGCAGCGCACCTCGTCACCGATCACCACGCAACTCCCTTCAGCACAGGGCGCCGTCGCACCGGCCGGCGCCCCTCCGGACACGGGTGCGGGCGGACCGGGGTCAGGCTCCGGCTCGCCCGCACTCCCGGCTGGGAAGACGACGCCCGCCGGTTCAGAACCGGCGGGAGACGAGGACGCCGATCAACAGGTTGGGAACGGTCAGCGGGTGATCTCGCTGTGGTTCACCGACAGGCGCCTGCCGCCCACTTCCTGAAGCAGGTTGTAGGCGCGCTCCGCCTCGAAGTCGGCGAGGTCGGCCAGCGTCTCGATGTCACGAGCTTCCATGTCGTTGCCTCTTCTCTTCACCGTGGTCTCCTTCGAGACCCTCTGGAGAAGAATCGACCGGGCTGTTGTCGGCGACCTGTCAGCCGCCTCCCGTTTCCGCCGGGGCCCGAGCCGCGATCAGGAGGTGTAGGAGCGGGCCTGAAGGTTGTAGAGGTCGGCGTAGAGGCCGCCCATCGCGATGAGCTCGGCGTGCGCGCCCTCTTCGGTGATCTCACCGCGGTCGAGCACGTAGACGCGGTCGGCGTGGCGGACGGTGGCCAGGCGGTGCGTGATGAGCAGGACCGTACGGCCGTCGGCGTGCCGGCGGACGCGTTCGAACAGGCCGTGCTCGGCCCGGGCGTCCAGGGCGGCGGTCGGCTCGTCGCAGATCAGCAGGGGAGCGTCGCGGTGGAAGCCGCGTGCCACCGAGAGCCGCTGCCACTGGCCTCCCGACAACTCGTGGCCGTCCTTGAACCTGCGGTCCAGCAGCGTGTCATAGCCGTGCGGCAGTTCGGCGGCCACCTCGTCCGCTCCGGCCACCCGGGCGGCGGCCAGGAGCGCCGCGTCACCGCGTGGCTCGCCCATCGTGATGTTCTCCCGCAGGGTCAGCGGCCATCGGCTGTGCTCCTGGGCGATCACCGCGATCCGCTCGCGTATCTCATCACCGTCGATCTCGGCCAGATCGGTGTCGTCCCAGCGGACCGTGCCCGTCCGCGGCGCGTACAGCCCGGAAAGGATCTTGGCCAGGGTGGTCTTGCCGGACCCGTTCTCACCGACCAGGGCGACGATCTCGCCGCGGTTCAGGTGGATCGACACCCCGCGCAGGGCCGGTTTCGGGGACCCGGGGTAGGTGAAGGTGACGTTCTCCACGGTGATGCGGTCGAATCCGGACGGCCCGCCGCGCGGCCGCTCCCGCGGCAGGCGGGTCTCGGCGTCGGCGCAGAAGGAGAGGAAGTCGGCGAAGTAGAGGCCCTCCTCGTACAGGCGGTTGGCGGCGAAGACGAGGCCGTTGATCGAGCTCTGGCCCGACCTGATCGCCATGACCGCCGTCCCGGCGATCGCGAGGGGCACCACGCCGAACCCCAGCAGCAGCCCGAGCGCGGTGTAGACGGCCAGCGTGCCCAGACCGCCGAGGGCCTCCCCGACGAGCCGTGCCACGGTCTGCCTGCGTGCCAGCCGCAGCAGCACCTCCTGCTCGGCCCGGGCCAGCCTGTCGTACATCCGCAGCAGGAAACCGCGCATGGTGAACGACCGCACCTCGGCCGCGGTGCTCCGGTCGGCCGCCAGCTCGGTCAGCATCCATTTGCGGCGGCGGGCCGGGATGAGGGCGCGGTCGGTGGCGTAGGCCATGCGGGCGGCACGGACGGCGGCCCAGGCGTCCGGTACCACGGCCAGGACCAGCAGCGGCAGCAACACCGGGTGCAGAACGCCCAGCACACCGGCCGCCGCGACCAGCCCGATCGCCGCCGTGGCCGTGTCGATGGCCGCGTCCACCACCGTGCCGGCCACCGCCATACCCCGCATCCGCGCCCGCTGCAGGGAGTCATGGAAGTCCGGGTCGTCGAACGACACCAGTTCCACCTGGCTGGTCAACCCGTAGAGCCGCTCCTCGGCGACCCTGCCGACCTGCGGCCCGAGCCGGGACTGGGCCCACCCGGCCCCCGCTTCCAGCGCGGTGCGCAACCCGGCGGCCACGGCCACGGCGACCAGGCTCGGCAGCGCGGCCCGGACCCGCTCAGGAGTGGGCCCCTCGCTGAGCAGCGCCTCCAGCACGCCGGTGGTCGCCAGCAGGCCGAACGCGGTGAGCAGCCCGCCCAGCACGCTCAGCGTGATGGTCGCGACCACGTCGCGGGGGCCGGCGCGCCAGGCCATGCCGATCGCGCCCCGGATCAGCGCGGGCAACTTGCGGGCGACCGCGAAGAAGCCGATGCCCTCCAGCTCCTCCGACAGTGTCAGCCAGCCGGGGGTGTTCAGCTCGCCCAGCACCGGCCCGGCGTCGTCTGCCGCCGTCGATGGCGTCATTCCCTATCCCCCCGAATCGTTCGGCCCGGTACGCGACGCCCTTCAGTACGGACCGGCACGGGCATCGGATCCACGAATCGGTCCCCGCCAATGGCGGTCGAAGAAAGCTCGAAGCACGGGGAACCACCCGCGAAATCTGTCCGTAATGTTTCCTGAAGTCGCTGGTAGACGCATTAAATAAAGGCGAATTGGATTGAATCGGGCGTGCTGGAGAAGCGTGCCGCATTCCCCTCGCCGTGCGCTGAATTCCATTCCACCCCCCTTTAGGCGTTCGAAAGGAAGGCCGCAGTGATCGAGCATGGAACGCCGGGCGCCGGTGGCCTTTCCGGTGACGCGAGGCCGTCGGCGCTGCGGGAGGCGGTGGCTCCCCTGCTCGGCGATCGGGCGGACGCCTTCGTCGCGGGAGGCCTGTCGGCGCTCGCCGGTGCCGGCGGGGGACGCTCATGGGTGCAGGTGGGGCTGCGTCCCCTTCCCGGACGGCTGCCCGAGCTCTACGCGGGTCTCGACACGCTCGCCTCGGCGCTCTGCGAGGACGAGGCGGTGCGAGGGTTCTTCTTCATGCACAAGTCTCCCGGCCTGCGCGTGCGTTTCGAGGCCTCGCCCGGCCGGACGGAGTGGTTGCGAGGCGAGATCGACGCGGGCCTGGCGACCATGCGGCACCTCCTCGAAAAGGTCGAGCCCGGCGTCTACGAACCCGAACAGCACCTGTTCGGAGGGCCGCGTTCCATGCCGTACGTGCACCGCCTGTTCACCGTGGACGCGCGGGCGTGGCTCGCCTTCCACCTGTTGCGGACGTCCACCCCGGCCTGGGCGTTCTCCCTGGCGACGCTGCGGCACCTGCTCGCGGGGCTGGGCGTCGCCGGCTGGGAGGACCTCGACGTGTGGGACCGGATCGCCCGCGGAACGGCACGGACGTTGCCGCCGGGCATGGACGCGGAGAAGGTGGCGAGCGCGGGCGCGGCCATCCGCGCGCTGTGGAGCGACCCTTCCCGCCTGCACGACGCCCTGTCCGAACCGGCCGCCGCCCTGGTCCGGGACCGGGGACCGCGGATCGCCGACGCGGCCCGCGCGTGGAGCGAGGGCTACTTCGCCGAGCGCGGCGCCACGATCGGACCGCGTGAGGGTGCCGCGTTCTTCACGATCTTCCACTGGAACCGGGGCGGCCTGCCCGGCGGTGTCCAGGCACTGGTGACCACGGCCCTGGCCGACCGTTCGGAGCGGCCATGACTCCGCGGGACGAGGCCTCGGTGGCTCCGCGGGACGCCTCGGTGGCTCCGCGGGGCGAAACGCCGGGAGCTTGGCCGGACGCCGCCTCGGGGGCACTGCTGCGGCTGGCCGCCATACCGTTGCGAGCCTGGCTGGCCGGCGGCTCGCCGGAACTGTTCGCCGGCCTGCGCGAGGCCGACGAGGCCGCGGCGGCGTACCGGGCGTCGGCCCGGGCCACCGCCGCGGACATCGGGGCGCTGCTGGTGCCCCACCCGGCCCTGGACGCCTCCGCCCGCGCGGGCGCGCTGCGGGTGCGGCGCGCCCTGCACAACGGAGGCGTGCCGGCGGAACGCGACGCCGTCGCGGCGGCACGGGACGCCGCGCGGCTGCTGCCCGGCGGCGGGCTCTCGGCGGCGATCCTCGGCCTGCTGGACGCCGGCACCCGATCGCGTGACGCGCGAGAGGAACTGGCCCGGACGGCCGAGGCCGAGCAGGAGCGGCTGCTGTCCGAACCGTGGCGCCTGCTCCACGACCTCCCGTCCGCCCGCAACGCGCTCCTGAGCGGCGACCTCGCCGTCTACGACGACATCGTCGCCCGCGTCGCGGCCAAAGAGCCCTGGACCACCAAGCGCATGCGGCAGCGCAGCGCCTACCTGTGGCGGATGCTCACCCGGGGCGGCACGCGCGCCACGCCGCGAGGCTGGCTGGCTCACGTGGCGTGGCTGCCCGTCGGCGACGGTGGCTGGGCGGGCGACCGGACACTGGAGGTGGACGCCGACGCCGCCGCCGACCACGCCGAGAACCTGGACCGGGCCAGGTCCGCGCGGGACGCGGCCGAGACCGTCGACGACGACGCCCTGATCTCCCTGGCCCCGTTGCTGCGTCTCGACCCAGGCCAGCTGGTGCTGTGGGTCTTCGACGGGGATCGGCGTGCCCGCCTGAACGAGGTGAGACTGCGGCGCACCGGAGCCCTGGACGCCGTGTTGGCCGCGCTGGACGGCGGCCCTCGGCGGGCCGGCCAGGTGCTGGACGACCTGGCCGGGCAGGACGAGGCCCGCAGGCGCGCGCTGGCGGGCCTGCTGGCTCATCTGGTCCGGCAGTCCGCTCTCCAGGTCGGTACGCCGGTCCGGCGCCGCCTCGGCGAGTGGAGGCCCGTCACGCGGGCGGACGAGAGGCGCGGCGACCCCGACGGCTTCGTGGACGTCTACCGGCGGGCGCCGGCCGGGATCGCCGGGTCGCACGCGCGCGAGCTGGACCGCCTGGCGCGGCTCGCCCTGCGCCTGTCCGCCCTCATCGACCAGGACGCCGCCGGCGAGGAGCACTGGACGCCCTCCGGCGTGGGCCGGGAGCCTCGGCCGTTGCTGGAGGTCGCCGATCTCCTGAGCCGCGACCGTGACGACCGGCCTGAGCCGGCGTGCCGGCACGTCTGGCCGGTGCCCCGGCACGCGGACTCCGGTTACGCCCGCCTCCTCGCCGCGCTCACCCGCCGGATGGGCGGCGGCGGCCGCCTCGACGTGGACGAGAGGCTTCTGGACGAGGTGGGCGCTCCGCGGGTACGGCTCGACTGGCCGATCGACTGCCTGATGCGCCCGCTGCGGCGGTCGTCGGGTGCCGTGGCGGTGCTCGACGAGATCGCACCGGCAGGCGTGCTGGACGCCCGGTTCGTACCCGCGCTGACCTCCCTGCACGGCGCGTTGCCGCAGGCCGACGCCTACCGAGGTTTCCTCGCCGGGCAGGAGAAGGCGGGCGGCGCCTCCTTCGTGGAGCTCCTCGTGCCGCCGCTGCACCCACAGGCGGCCAACGCGGTCCTGCGCCCCTCCTACACCACGTTGTGGACGGGAGACCCGGACCGTTCCGGCTACCTGCCGCACGGCCAGGCCGGCTACCTGCCGCTGTCGCGGATCACCCTGCGGGCCGAGGAGGGGGAGGTGGTCGCGGAGGCGCGTGGGGAGCGGATCTGGCCCGTCACGCACACCGCCCGCGTCGCCCCGCCGTTCTGGAGCACGGTCGCCGCCCTTCTCGCGCTGGCCTCGCCGCAGCCGGACCGCGACCGTTGGAGGGTGCCGCAGTTCTCCCTGCCGGCCTGGCCGGAGCGGGACTTCGTCCCCCGGATCACGGTCGGGAACGAGCTGGTCGTCACCCCCGCCCAGTGGCGGCTCGTCCCGGCCGATCTCTGGCGGCCCGCCGACCGGCTCATCGACAAGCTCGCCGCGCTGGAAAGGCTCCAGCGCTCGCGCGAGATGCCCCGCCTGGTCGGCGTCTGCGCCGACCTCCACGATCCGCCCCTCGCGGTCGACCTGCACAGCCTGCACGGGCTGGGAGTGCTGGAGCGGCTCGTCCAGCGAGGGGGAACCGACATCGTGTTCCGGGAGCTGCTGGCCGAACCGGCCGCGCTGCCCGTGCACGACAGCGCGGTGAGGGGAGACGGTCCGAGTGTCGCCGAGCTGCTGCTCCGGCTGAGCGCCGACCGCCCGGCCCCACACCCTCACGCCCGGCCCGCCGGGCGTGCCCAGACCTCGTGGCGGCCTCGTCACGAGCCCCTGCGGGGGAACGCCCCATGAAAGGAGCACCGATGAACACCGGTTCTCAGGTAGTGCTTGGCGACGTCGACACCCTCATCGCCGAGCTGGAGGCCGAGTACACGCTCGTCCGCGATCTCGATGAGACCACGTCGGCCAACAAGGGCACCGACATCTGTCGGACCTGGGGAGGCGACGACTTCACGAGGTACTGCTGCGTGACCAAGTAGTCCCAGCAGGACAGGTAGTTCACCACGGTGGGGGTGGACGGCGACGCCCGTCGTCGTCCACCCCCACCGCCCGCTCCAGGAAGGCCCTCCGTTGACCACCCTCGCCCGCAGGATCGAGGACCTGGCCGAGCGCGTCGTGCTCGGCCCCCCGGACCGGACGTCCGTGATCGGGCCGCGCCCGGCCCCCGACTGGGGGGTGCCCCTGCTGGCCCGGCTTCTACCGGAGGAGCGCGTCCGCGCCCCCGAGGTGAGGCGCGCCGTGCTGGAATGGGCGGCCGGGCACAGCCGCAGTCCCGGACACCCTGGTCTGCTCAACGGCGGTATGACGGGCCGGGCCGTCGGCCTTTCGCACGCCGCGGCGATCGAGCCCCGCCTCGCCCGCCTCGCCGCGCTGGTGCTCGAACGGGTCACCGGCCATTACCGGCGGGTGCCACCCGCCGGGACGGGCATCACCAGCGCCGACTACGACCTGATAGCGGGCCCGGCCGGGACCGTCCTCGCCATGACCGCTTCGCGCGACCACCGCACCGAGGACCTGACCTTCCTCACCGAATACCTTTCCGGCCTCTGCGACGCCGACGAGCTGCCCCGGTTGCGGCTCGGCGGCGACGGGGGAGTGGCCACGGCCCGCTGGAACATCGGCCGGATCAACCTCGGACTGGGGCACGGCGTTCCCGGGGTGCTGGCCTGCCTCGTCACGGCGCTGCCGCTCCTGGGCGGCGCGGAAAGGGGCGAGGCCGAGCGGGCGATCCGCCACGTCGCGGACCTCCTCGTGAGACACAGCCGCCAAGACTCCCACCGGGTCGTCGGCTGGCCGTTCGCCACCGCGCCCCTCGACGGTCCGGCGGGCGGGGCACGGGCTCTCCCGACCGCGGCCGAGGAGCGCCGCCAGGCCTGGTGCTACGGAACCCCCGGCATCGCGTGGCACCTCGCCGAGGCGGGCCTCGCGCTCAGGGATCCGGCCCTGCGGGAGTTCGGCGTCGCGGCGATGGCGTCGTTCGCCGGCGCCTGGGACGACGAACGATACCTCGGCTTCAGCAGGACACCCGGAGACCGGCTGGCCTTCTGCCACGGGGCGGCGGGCCTGCTCGCCGTCGCCGACGCCTTCGCCCTGCACACCGGCTTGCGGGCCGCCCGAGACCTCGCCGAGCACCTCGACGCGTTCCTGCGGCAGCGCCTCGACGAGATCGAGGAACTCGCCGGCACCGATCTGACCTTCCTCAACGGCGCCACCGGGATGCTGGCCGTCCTGCTGTCGCGAGCCCCCGGGCGGCGCGCCTGGCTGGGAGCGGTGGGCCTGCGATAGCGGCCTCGGGCCGCAGGGCCGCCGTGCCCTCCTGGCGGGTCAGGCGGGGGAGGGCACGGCGCCGGGATCAGGCGTCGAGGGTCACCGCCAGGGAGGCCATCCCACGCAGCATGTAGCCGCCGGGGACGTAGTCCGGCTGGAAGTCGGGGACCAGCCTCATCCGGGGGAAGCGGGAGGTCAGCGTCTCCACGGCCACCCGCAGTTCCATCCGCGCCAGCGGCGCGCCCGCGCAGAAGTGGACGCCGTAGCCGAACGCGTGGTGCCGGGTACGGTCGCGGCGCCGGACGTCGAAGGTGTCGGCGTCCTCGACGAGTTCCGGGTCACGGCCGGGAGCGCCGTTCATCACGTGGACACGCGCACCGGCCGGGATGGTCACGCCGCCGACGACGACGTCGCGGGTGGCGTGCCGGGTGGTGCCCTGGGCCCCGGAGTCGTGCCGCAGGCCCTCCTCGACGGCGGCGGGCACGAGGTCGCGGTCACCGGCGAGCAGCGTCCACTGCTCGCCGTCGAGCAGCAGCCGGTAGAGGAGGTTGCTCAGAGTGTGCATGACGGTCTCGTGGCCGGCCGCCAGCAGGAACCGCAGCGCCGCGATCGCCTCCTCCCGCGTGCACGAACCCGCCGCCCGGGCTACGGCGAGGTCATGCGCCAGGGTGGGCCGCCGTCCATCGTGGGACGTGCCGGCCGCGTCCAGCAGGTCACCCAGGTAGTCGTCGTACCGGACCAGTGCGCGCGCGCATCCGAGCTGGCCGCTGTCGTCCAGCGGGACGACGAGCAGCGCCATCCACTGGTTGTGCCACTCCTTGATCATCTGCTGGTCTTCGACCGGAATGCCGATGATGTCGCAGACCACGCGCATGGGCAGCGGATAGGCGAGCCGGCGGATCAGGTCCGCGTGAGTGTCGCCGGCGAACTCGTCGGCCAGCGACTCGACGAGCTTTCGCACGTCGGGTTCCAGCTCGCGCATACGACGCGGTGTGAACTGCTCGGCCACGACCGACCGCAGCCGCTCGTGGTCGGGCGGGTCGACGGCGAGCAGCGCCGGAGTGAAGTACGCCGATCTCTCCAGCTCGGCCCGGCAGCCGCCGGAGAGTTCGAAGTCGCTGTCGAAGTTGCGCCGCGTCGAGAAGGACTCGCTGTCCTTGAGGATGTCGAGGACCTCCGGTGTCCCGGTGGCCACCCACAGGTCCAGCGACGGAACGTAGATCACGGGGGCCTCTTTCCTGGCCCATCGGTAGTTGTCGAAGATGTCCCGCATGAAGCCGGGCCGTGCCGAGCTGAACAGCTCGGCACGGCCTTCGGGGTGATGAGACGAGGTCAAGGTGGCCATGCCTTCCGGGTGGTGATCCGAGGTGCGGGGAGCGGAGCCCCGGCGGACCGGCCCCTGATCCGGTCCGCCGGGGCACGTGTTCGGCCGGACGCCTAGTCGCCGAGCGTCTCCTCGAGGAACTCGAGAGTGGCCTTCCACGCCTTGTGGTTGGCGCGGTGGGTGCCCTCCGGGGTGCCGCCGATGCCGATGTAGGTGTTGTAAGGCGCGGGCTGCAGGTAGTGGTCGTAGGAGGTGGGCAGGTTGGGCACCAGGACGACGTGCCCGGCGTTCCGGTAGTTGAGGTGGGTGAAGCGGTGCTCGAAGTCCTCGCTGTCCTCCAGCCGGTTCATCGCGATCTTCGCCAGCTTGTTCGCCGGCCAGAGCTTGTCGTCCTTGCCGGTGATCATGAGAATGCCGCCGTTGGTGTTCTCGACGGGGATCTCGGCCTCTTCCTTGTTGGGCGCGGCGTCGTAGGCGTCGCGGAACCAGGCGGACATGTCGATGATGTTGGTGGTCCCGCCGTTGTCCTCGATCAGGTCGACCAGCGCCTGACGGGAATCGTTGGAGTCGATGTGCGGGATCGGCCGGCCGCCGAGGGTCCACGCGGGGAAGTCGTCGAGCAGGCTCGTCTCGTCGCCGTGCCAGGAGACCCCGCGCCGTTGGCGTCGGCGGTGAAATCGGCCTGCGACGACCACGGCCTGGCGAGATCGTCGTCCATCCGGGCGGTGATGGTCACGGTCTCCGAGGGAGCCAGCCCGGTCAGCCGGATGTTGAATCTCTCGTCCGCCAGGGCACTGGACGGCATGTGAAGCGTGGGACCGTCGAACGCCCGCGCGGGTGCCGTCCACGCCACGGACGCCGCCAGGCAGGCGACGACCAGCCCGCCACGCGTGAACAGATGCCTGGGTCTCATGCGGAGCCTCCTCGACGTTCGGTTCAGCGAACGGTACGGAAGATCACCCGCGATCGGTTCGGCCGGGCCCGTTACCGGGTGCTCTCCGGGCGCAGGGAGACGAGGACGCCCACACCCGTCGAGGCCAGCAGGAGCAGGACGCCGAAGTATGCCAGGGCCGTTTCGTACGAGGGAAGGTCGGCCAGAGTGCGCAGTCCCGCCAGCAGCGCGCCGCAGGGCAGCGCGATCAGCGCCAGGACGGGCAGGCGAGCCTCGTCCCGCCGGTTCCGCAGCGTGGCCCACCCCAGCAGCACCGCCAGAAGGGCCACCCAGGAGCCGGCGAACCGTCCGCCCAGCGGGGGTAGCGGAAACGGCGCCGCCGCCGCGAGCAGCCGAGGATCCGCCCACAGCGCGACGGCCAGCGCGCCGAGCGCCGCGACGAGGAGCAGAAGGAGCACGCGCACCCACGGGACCAGGGGGCCGGTCGGCTCTCGCGTCGTCCCGCCCGTCCGGTCGGTCACGGCGAGGACGACGGTGACGACGGAGAACAGGGCGAAGAGGAAGATCCACGCGATGGCCTGGAGCCGTCCGAGGTCGAACTGCCCGATGTGGAGGAGCGTGATCGTCAGTACGGAGACCGAGAGCACGGCCGCACCGGCGACGAGGGCGCGCGTCTGATGCGCGGGCCGGTCCAGGGCGGCCGCGTAGACGGCGGCGGACGCCAGATAGGCGCCGCCGGCGAAGGCCGCCAGGGGCACGGGCTTCAACCCCCAGGAGAAGAAGTCGCCCGCGGCCGCCGGGACGGCGACCAACGCGGCACCGACGAGGCCGGCGGCGACGACCAGGACGAAGAACGCCGCCCGGCGGACGAAGTCGCTGAACGGCCCATCCGCGGCCAGCAGCACCCACAGGCTCGCGACGAAGATCCACGCGGCGTGGAGGGCGAAGACCACCAGCACGGCCCACCACGCCCAGGTCTCCTGGACGAGCAGCGCCAGCGGCGACAGGGTGAGCAGGGCCCCGATCGCCGTGCCGCACCACGCGACCGGAGCCGGGAGCACCCGGGATCCGCGCGCGGCGAGCGAGGCGCACAGCAGGAACAGGCCGGTCGGCGCGCCCGCCAGCTGACGTGCCGACAGCTGGGCGCGGTACAGCGCGCGAACGACGTCGTCGGGCAGTCCGGCACCGTACCCGGCCGCCAGGGGAACGGTCGCCGCCAGCGCCACCAGCGCCAGCAGCACCCCGCCCACCGCCCCCGCCAGGCCCGCTGCCGTCCACGGTCGCGTGGACGGCTCGCGGGAACGGCACAGGCGCAGGAAGGCCACCGCGAAGACGCAGTACGCCACCAGGGCGAGCGCCCCGGCGAGATGGGTGACGGCCACCACCGCGCGATCGTCGAAGGCGACCAGGACGCGGTCCGCCGGATCGTCGAGCCGGGGCGCCTGGAGGACGTTCATGTTCTCCACGCCGGATCCCACGACATAGCCAACGCCGGCCAGGCCGGCGACGCGTCCCGGCCGGCCCGGCACGCGCGCCTCGGACCGCGTCCCGCTCCGCGCCATGGCGACCTCCCAAGTTCAGGCGAGCATTCATCAGACGCCGGAGCCGTCGCAAGCACGGCCTTGCCGGGAGAGGGGTTCCAGGACGACGAACCGTTCGCGCCGCTCACCGCGTACCGATGAACACAATCGACGCTATTCAAGCGAAGCTATTCAAGGCGGGAGAACATGACGAGGTCCGGCCCCATTGTCACATTGCTGACGGGCACAGCCACCATCGCCCTTCTAGCCGGTCTCAGCGTGACGACGTCGCCCGCGCTCCAGACCGCGGCGGACGGCGCGGTCGTCGCGCCCGCGGAGGACCCGGCGGGAGTCCAGGGCACTCCCGCGGCCCAAGGGGATCCGCAGCCGAGCCCCACCCCCAGCGCCGCGCCCGCGGCCGGAGTCGTGCGCGCCGACTACGCGGGACGGGTGCGGGGCAACGGAGGCCTCATCGCGATCTCGATCCGCAAGGGCAAGGCGATCGCCTACTTCTGCGACGGCAGGACCGAGGCCTGGTTCCAGGGCAAGGCCGGCGAGGAACTGTCGCTGGAGGGTTTCGGGGGTGCCACGGTGAAGGCCAGGCTCGGCGGCGGCAAGGCGGCGGGCGAACTGGCCATCGGCGGCAAGCGGTGGGACTTCACCGCGCCGACGGTGAAGAAGCCGTCCGGGCTCTACCGGGCGACCGCCCTGATCCGGGGCGCGAAGCTCCAGGCCGGTTGGATCTACCTGCCCGACGGCACCAGGGTCGGCGCCGCCACTCTGGACGGCAACCTGTTCCCCGCGGAGATCCCCGAGCCGGGACAGAAAACGGTGATCTACGGCGCGGAGGTAGTGCCTCAGGACGTCGACGAATTCATTGGAGCGTACTGACATGGACGGCACGCAGACCATCGCCCGGCGGAGTCTCCTTCCGCTACTGGTCCCCATCGCGGTGGGCGCTCTCGTCGCGGTCGCCCTGGGCGTCTACGGGGAGCTGCACAAGCCGACCGGTTACGCCGTCAGCCTCGCGGGTTTCTCCGGACCCCTGGCGATGAAGGTCTGGCTCACCACGGGGGCGTTCGTGCTGGCCCTGGTCCAGGCCTTCTCCGCGCTGGTGATGTGGGGCCGGATCAAGCTGAACGTGCCGTGGATAGGCGCCCTGCACCGCTGGTCGGGCCGGATCGCGTTCCTGCTCACGCTCCCGGTGGCCTTCCACTGCCTGTACGCCCTGGGAGCGCAGTACGACACGGCCCGGGTGATGATCCACTCGATCCTCGGGTGCTTCTTCTACGGCTTCTTCACCACCAAGATGCTGGCCCTGCCCCGCCGGGGGACTCCGGGCTGGACGCTGCCCGTCCTGGGAGGCCTGGCCTTCACCGCGCTGGTCGGCCTCTGGCTGACCTCCTCCCTGTGGTTCTTCACCACGCTCGGGGTGAAATTCTGATCGACGTGATCGCCATGGACGTTTAAGGCGACCGGCACCTCCACGCGTGCCGATCTCGACGAGTGAACCTCCGCCATCGCGAACGCCCAGCTCTCTCGAGCTGGGCGTTCGCGCGTTCACCGAGGCCATGTGTTGTGCTTGGGTTCAAGTGTTCGTCTGGGCCACGTGGGAGGGCGTGACGATCCCGGCCCGCTCCGGCTCACGTGGAATGCCTCCTCGGATAGGGGCCGTGGCGTCGAGAAAACCCGTCCGCCATCGAACGATCTCTGTCAGCGGGCCGTGCCGGCTGGGGAATCTCCCACGAGCACGGCTGAGGAATTTCGCGGAGCCGCGTCGACCGCGCGGATGCGACCTTGAAAGGCCGTCGTCGTTCGCCCGGGATCGATCGCGATCAGGGAGCGGACCAGGTACGGGTACGGCCACCGCGTGGTGATCCGGTTCGTCCAAGGACCGGATCACTACGCGGTGGAGCCCCTCCGGTCGCGGTTCACGCTCGAACCGTTTCCACCGGAGGGGCTCCACGTGCGTTGTCAGGCGAGGGACGGCCGGATGACGACGGCTCCGTGTTTCCGGATTCTCACTTGAGGCCTGTCCTCACCACGCCTGCTCGAGAAGATCTCGCCGACGTATCGAACTGTCTTTTCTTCTGAGTTATTTCTTGAATTCATAGAGGAGGCGGAATGATATCCCCGGCCCTTTGCCGTCGACGCTGCCTATGCCGACTCCCTGGTCGTTGATCTTGTACATCGTGCCCGTCGCGGGGTCGTAGATATGGCTGTCTCCCCACGTGTTAATCGATAGCGACTGTCCCGGTCCCACTCTGTTCAGAACGTGCTGTTCCGCTTGCTTTCTTGACATGCCCTGGAACTCGCCTGCCATCTTGCGTCCATCACGCCCGTGGACCTCTTGGAAGTTGGCCACACGCTTCGCACGGTCAGCTGCGATCGTCTTGCGGGTGACGCGCTCGTCGTGGGTCAGCTCCACCGCGTTGGGGTTGGCCCGCCCGCCTTCCGGCCTTATCACCCTTTTGACCGGCCCCTTGCCCCCGGTCTGAGTGTCCTTTGAGATTTCACTGCTACTACTGTCCTTGGTGGATACGTTCCTGAGGACGGGGCCGTTGTTGGGGGTGCGGACTCCTGGTTTGGGCTGGCGGATGCCGCTGCCGCCTCCGACGGCGAGAGGCGTCTTCGCCCCGAAGTTGGGTCGCTTGCCGAATCTGACGGATGGGACGCCGTGCCTCTGCTCGTCGAAGTCGTTGACCCAGTCCAGGGCACGCGGGGTGTCAGGGATGCCGTCGTGATCGGTATCGACGTCCTCCGACATGAAGGTGTCGTATGCACTGATCAGGTTCGACCAGCCATCGGCGTACCAGGTGGCGAGGTCGTACGTCCAATCGGATCCCCCTGCGCCGGGGGCTTCGCCTGTGATGTGGATGGTTTCGCCGGGTTGGGTGGGGATGTCGTCGAGGCCGTTGGGGTCGATGCGGTTGATGGGGTCGTTGCCGGTGA
>NZ_JBPXMC010000039.1:0-63393 GCF_051918885.1 Streptosporangium sp. OZ121 | reverse complement strand
GCGCACCTGCGCCAGCACATGGCCGACGCCCGCCTGCGCGCCCGCGCCCACACCCGCGAGCACGGCGAGGACCCGGCAGAGATCAGGGACTGGGCGTGGCCGTACTCGTCGTGAGCATCGGTTCCTCGACGGTCGAGCACCGGCGGCTCGCGCACGACGCCGGGCCGCACGTGCCACCTGCCTGATCGGCAGCCGGTGCCGAAGCCCGTGTTCCAGGCAGCGCGTCGAAGACGCCCGCGATCGGACGACCTCTACCCGCCGGACCGCCGGGGCGGGTGGAGGTCACGATCATCGCGGAGCGGCGTGCTCCCGATCTCACGGCCGACACCCCGGGAAACAGCAAACCCCAGGCCGATGGCCTGGGGAAACTGTGGTGGACGATACAGGGATTGAACCTGTGACCCCTTCCGTGTCAGGGAAGTGCTCTCCCGCTGAGCTAATCGTCCGCATGGGGAAGGACCAGAGGTGGAGACGGGATTTGAACCCGTGTAGACGGCTTTGCAGGCCGTTGCCTCGCCTCTCGGCCACTCCACCGAGTGGGGGGCGCATGCCCCTTTTCCGAGCGGAAGACGGGATTCGAACCCGCGACCCTCACCTTGGCAAGGTGATGCTCTACCACTGAGCCACTTCCGCGTGTTTCCCCCGGGTTTCCCACCCGGTGGCGACGAGAGAACTCTAGCGGGTTTTCCCGGCGGTTGCGTAACCGTGCGTTCAGCCGGCGGCCCCGTGGCCGTCGCGCGGACCCGCCCGCGGCCATCCGTGCGGAGGGGCCGGCCGGGTGATCGTTCAGCCGTCCTGCTCGGGCGGGCGGCGCAGCTGGCGGGCGACGACGCGCTCCACGGCGGGCAGGGTGAGGAAGATCTCCAGGATGCGGGTGAGGCGGTGCACCTCGATGCGGTGGAAGGCGGGGCCGTCGGCGCGGGCCAGCAGGAAGGTCAGGGCCAGCGGGGGCAGCGGGGCGGCGATCACGTGCAGGCCGGAGTCGAGGGTGAAGGCCGTCGGGCGGATGGGCGTCTCGTCGGGGAAGGGCAGCTGCTCGGGGGCGCGCCAGCTGGAGTGGACGAGCGTGCGAGGGCTCTTCTCGGTCGCCGCCGCCGCCCAGTCGGCGCTGAACAGCACGGGCATGGAGTCGAGCAGGGTGGCCAGGGCGCGGTCGCCCGCGGTGGTGATGTACTTGAGGATCTCCAGCTCCGGGTAGGTGCCCGGCGCCTCGCGTGTGCCCCAGATGCCCTCGATCGTCACCCCCGGCACGCTCTCCAGCCCCTCGACCAGGCTCTCCCTGGGGGCGGAGTCGGGCCAGTAGACGGTGATGTCGTCCAGCGCCCGGCCCTCGCCGCGGTCGAGGACGACCACCTGGGTGATGTCCGCGCCCGCGACACCGAGGACACGGGTCACCTTCCCCAGGGAGCCCGGCTGGTCGGGCAGTGCGATCCGCAGTCGCAGTAGCATCCGCGGCCTCCCGTGTCACGTTGATCTACGCCAGAGACACCATACCCAGCGATGATTCGTCCTGCTCGTCGCGGTGCGGTAGAAAAGCCAGGTGGAGTCGTTGAAACTGGGATCGCTGGAGGTATGGCCGCCGGTCGTCCTCGCCCCGATGGCCGGGATCACCAACGCGCCGTTCCGCACCCTGTGCCGGGAGCAGGGCGGCGGCCTGTTCGTCTGCGAGATGATCACGACGCGGGCGCTGGTGGAGCGCAATCCCAAGACCTTCAAGATGATCAGGTTCGAGCCCGAGGAGAACCCCCGCAGCATCCAGCTGTACGGGATCGACCCGGTGACCGTCGGCAGGGCCGTCCGCATGATCGCCGAGGAGGACCTGGCCGACCACGTCGACCTCAACTTCGGCTGCCCGGTGCCCAAGGTCACCCGCAAGGGCGGCGGCTCCGCGCTGCCGTACAAGCGGAACCTGTTCCGGGCGATCCTGCGCGAGGCCGTGCGCAACGCGGGGACGCTGCCGGTGACCGTGAAGATGCGCAAGGGCATCGACGACGACCACCTGACCTACCTGGACGCCGGGCGGATCGCCGTCGAGGAGGGCGTCTCCGCGATCGCGCTGCACGGCCGCACCGCGATCCAGCACTACGGCGGCACCGCCGACTGGGAGGCGATCGCGCGGCTCAAGGAGAGCGTGACGGAGATCCCGGTGCTGGGAAACGGCGACATCTGGAGCGCCGCCGACGCGCGCCGCATGATGGACGAGACCGGGTGTGACGGGGTCGTCGTGGGCCGGGGCTGCCTGGGGCGCCCGTGGCTGTTCGCGGACCTGGCGGCCATGTGCGAGGGCGGCGACGAGCGGAGCCGCCCCCTGCTGGGCGAGGTCGCCGCGACCATGGACCGGCACGCCACCCTGATGGCCGAGTGCTTCGAGAGCGAGCGGCACGCGGTGGTCGACTTCCGCAAGCACATCGGCTGGTATCTCAAGGGCTTCACCGTCGGCGCCGAGCTCCGCCGCCGCCTGGCCACCGCGGATAGCCTGGCCGTCCTGCGGGAAGGGCTCGCCGAGCTCGACGCCGCCCAGCCGTGGCCCGACGGCGTGGACACCCCCCGGGGCAAGACCAACCCGCGCGACCGCGTCCACCTGCCCGCCGGATGGCTGGACGACCCCTACGACCTCGCGGTTCCCAGCGCGGACGCCGAGAACGACACCTCGGGCGGCTGACGGCGCCCGGGCGGACGCTCCCGGCCGCCCGGTTTTCGGTCTTCCTCTCCGGACATTTCGCTCTCTTCGTGCGTTCCGTACGGCCCGATGCCTCCCGCACGGCAGGTGTGACGCGAATGTGACCGCGCCCTGACGGACGGGCGTCAGCGATCTATGTAGTGTGCGGTCAAAGGTCGCGGCTCACACGTGGAGACGGCGGTTTGACAGGCACCACATCGGCGGGATCGGCGGGCGACACGACGACGGGCGCCGCGTCGGCGGACGAGCTGATCGCGGAGTTCGACGCGGAACGGCCCGCCCGGCGGCTGTCGGGCTGGGTGGCCGGGGCCGTCACGCTGGTCGCCCTCGGATTGTCGCTCTACGTCCTGTACCGGGCCTTCCGGCCCGGCGCCGTGCTCCCGTACCGGATGGGCTTCCTCGCGGTCGTGCTGCCGCTCACCTTCGTCTGCTACAAGCCGGGGCGGCGGGGCACCGACCGGCCGGGCGTCGCGGACTGGGCGCTGGCCCTGCTGGCGCTGGTGGCCTGTCTCTACCCGCTGGTGGTCTTCGACGACTTCATCCGGCGCGCCTTCGAGCCGACGGCCCTCGACGTGGTGGCCGGGGCGGTCATCGTGCTGCTGGTCCTGGAGGCCTGCCGCCGCACCGTCGGATGGATACTGCCCGCGGTCTGCGTCGCGTTCGCCCTCTACGCCTACTACGGCGGCTACCTGCCCTTCGACTGGGTCATCGGGCACCGCGGCTACGACATCGACCGGATCCTCGTCTCGTTCGTGATGGGCACCGACGGCGTGTACGGGGTGCCGCTCGACGTGGCGGCCACCTACATCATCCTGTTCACCGTCTACGGCGCGGTCCTCGACCACTCCGGGGCGGGGAAGTTCTTCGTGGACGTCTCCCTGGCCGCGTTCCGCCGCTCGCGTTCCGCGCCCGGCCGTACGGTCACCCTCGCCGGGTTCCTGCTCGGCACGGTGAGCGGCTCGGGCGTCGCGACGACGGTGAGCGTGGGCAGCGTCGCCTGGCCGATCCTGCGCAGGGCGGGATACCCGCCCGAGCAGGGCGGGGGAGTGCTCGCCGCGGCGGGCATCGGGGCGATCCTGTCGCCTCCCACGCTCGGCGCGGCGGCGTTCATCATCGCCGAGTACCTGCGGGTCGGTTACCTCACGGTGCTGCTCTACGCCACCGTCCCCACGGTCCTGTACTACCTGGGCATCTTCCTCGCCATCGAGATCGACGCCCGCAAGTACGGGACGCGGGCCGTCGAGGTGGACGCGCCGAGGTTCTGGCCGCTGGTCAGGCGGTTCGGCTACCACTTCAGCTCGCTCTTCGTGATCGTCGTCCTGATGGCGCTGGGCCAGTCGCCGTTCCGCGCCGTGGTGTACGCCACGCTGCTGGCCGCCGCGCTCTCCTTCCTCGACAGGGAGCACGCCCTCACCCCGCGCAGGGCGGCGAGGGCCCTGGCGGCGGGGACGACCGGGGTGCTGCCGGTCGCGGCGACCTGCGCCGCCGCCGGGCTCATCGTCGCCGTCGTCACGCTCACCGGTCTCGGGCTCAAGGCGAGCTCGCTGATCGTCGGGGCCTCGGGCGGGATCCTGGCCGTCACCGCGCTGCTGTGCGCGGTCGCGGTGCTCGTGCTCGGCCTCGCCGTGCCGGTGACCGCGTCGTTCGTCATCGCGGCGGTCATCATCGGGCCCGCGCTGACGGATCTCGGCGTCAGCCAGGCAGAGGCGTACATGTTCATCTTCTACTACGCCGTGCTGTCGGAGGTCAGCCCGCCCACGGCGCTGTCGGCCTTCGCGGCGTCGGCCATCACCGGCGGCAACGCGTACCGGACCATGATGGCGACCTGGAAGTACACGCTGCCCGCGTTCCTGGTGCCGTTCGCCTTCGTGCTGACCCCCGGCGGGGCCGGGCTGCTGGCCCAGGGCACGATCGGGGAGATCCTGGCGGCCACCGGGGTCTCGGCGCTCGCGGTCGCCGCGCTGGCCGCCGCCACCGGCGGGCGGCTGCTCGGCCCGGCCGGGCCCGTCGAGCGGGTGCTGTGCGCGGTGGCGGCGGTGCTGCTGCTGTTCCTGTCGCCGCTGCCCGCCCTCGCCGGGGCGGGTCTCCTGATCGTGGCCGTCTCCCTCCATCTGGTGATGCGCAAACGAGAGGCAGTTCATTGACCGTCAAACGCGTGGCCGTCCTGCTGGCGGCGGGGGTCCTGTTCCTCGCCGGGTGCGGAGGGGACCGGTCGGCAGAGCAGAGCGCGGGCCAGAGCGGCGCCGCGGGCAAGCGGCTGTCGATCGCCACCGGCAACACCACCGGCGTCTACTACGTCCTCGGCGGAGGGCTGGCCGACCAGATCGGCAAGAACCTCCCCGGCTACCAGGCCACGGCCGAGGCGACCGGAGCCTCGGTGGAGAACATCCAGCGGGTCGTCAGGGGCGACTCCGACATCGCCTTCACCCTGGCCGACTCCGCCGCCGACGCCGTCGCGGGCAAGGGCGCGTTCACCGCGCCCCAGCCGATCCGCGCCGTCGCCCGCCTGTACGACAACTACACCCAGGTGGTCGCCACCGCCGAGTCCGGGGTGAAGTCGGTCGCCGACCTCAAGGGCAAGCGGGTCTCCACCGGCTCGCCCAACTCCGGCACCGAGGTGATCGCGCTGCGCCTGCTGAAGGCCGCCGGCCTCGACCCGGAGAAGGACGTCACCCGGCAGTCGCTGGGCCTGCCCGAGAGCGTGCAGGCCGTCAAGGACGGCGACCTCGACGCCCTGGTCTGGTCGGGCGGGCTGCCCACGCCGGGCCTCACCGACCTGCTGACCTCGCTCAAGGACGAGGTCGTCTTCGTCCCGCTGGACGGGGTACTGCCCGCGATGCAGGCCGAGCACGGCCAGGTGTACGCCGCGGGCACGATCGCCAAGGACGTCTACGCGACCCCGGCCGACGTGTCCACGATCTCGGTGCCCAACCTGCTCGTCGTGAACGAGAAGATGGACGCCGCCCTGGCCGGGGGCCTGACGAAGCTGCTCTTCGACCGCAAGGCGGACCTGGAGAAGGTCCACCCCGCGGCCAAGGACATCACCCGCGACAACGCCCAGAAGACCGAGCCGGTGCCCCTGCACGACGGCGCGAAGAAGTACTACGGCTGACGGGTTCCCGGTTCTCCACGGCCTCGGGGGCGGGCGGCCGCCGGACCCGTGGGAGAGACGGGACGAGGATGCGGCACGGCCGGCCCGGGCCTCGCGCGTCGCCCGGCGCCGCGTGCCGTGCGCGGCGTCCGTGAGCTCCAAGTTTGCCTCCCGTCTCGGACGGGGGCCGTGTCGGGCCCCCGTCCCCGGGTATCCCGAAACGTGTGAACACGTGGGGCAAGAGAGATGACATGGTGGTCCACGGGACCGATCCGTACAACGCCGAGCCTCCGCCGGGCGCCCTGGCCGATCAGCTCCTCACCCCCCTCGACACCTTCTACAGCCGCAACCACGGTCCCGTCCCCGACCTGGATCCGGGGTCCTGGCGTCTGACCGTGGACGGCCTGGTCGAGCGCCCGCTGACGCTGTCCCTGGAGGAGTTGCGCTCGGGGTTCCCCGAGGTCGGCCTGGTGGCGACCCTGCAGTGCGCGGGCAACCGCAGGGCCGGCCTGCTCGAGGTGCGTGACATTCCCGGTGAGGATCCCTGGGGGGCCGGTGCCACCTCCACCGCCCGCTGGAGCGGTGTCGGCCTGGCCGGGGTCCTCGCCCGCGCCGGGCTGCGCCCCGAGGCCGCGCACATCGCCTTCACCGCTCCCGACGTCTCCAGGCTCGCCGATCCGGCCCAGCCCTACGGCGGCTCGATACCCGTGGCCAAGGCCACCGGCGGGGACGTCCTGCTGGCCTGGGCCATGAACGACCGGCCGCTGCCCCCGGCCCACGGCGCCCCGCTCCGGGTCGTCGTCCCCGGCTGGGTCGGCGCCCGCAGCGTCAAATGGCTCCAGCGCGTCACCGCGCGCAAGGACCCCTCGGACAACTACTTCCAGGCCACCGCCTACCGCCTCCTGCCCCCCGAGGCCGACCCCGCCAAGGCGGGACCCGGTGACGGCATCTCCCTGGGACCCGTCGTCCTCAACACCGCCATCCTGAGCCCCGCCGACGGTGCCCGCCCGCGGCCGGGCCTCACGCGCGTCACCGGCTACGCCTACGCCGGGGACGGCCGCACCGTCTCCCGCGTCGACGTCTCCCTCGACGGGGGCGACAGCTGGGTGCAGGCGGATCTCGGTGAGCAGGCGGGCCCCTGGGCGTGGCGGCACTGGCACACCACCGCCGAGCTGGGAGAGGGCGAGACCGTGATCACCGCCCGCGCCTGGGACAGCTGCGGGGCCACCCAGCCGGAGTCGGCCCGGCACGTGTGGAATCCCAAGGGGTACGCCAACACCTCGTGGTCCCGCGTCCGCGTCACCTGCGTCCCCTGAGGGGACCTGAGGGGACGCAGGCCGGCTGACCAAGGGACGCGCCGCCGCGCTGCCCGCCTTCAGGCCTCGACGGAGCCGCCGCTGCGCCAGTAGACGTTGTTCTCCCTGCTGAGCATGCCCTCGTCGACGAGATAGCGGCGCAGCGCCGCGTAGTCGTCGTGGAAGGCGCGCAACGCGACGTTGACCTCCTTCTCGGAGTAACGGACCCCCGGCTCGAAGACCTGGACCACGTAGTCGAGCACGACCAGCTGCTTGTCGCGCTTGGTGGGGATCGCCCGCAGTCGTCCCTCGACGAGGAAGGACTGCAGCACCCTCTCCTCGGGGGAGGCCGGGGCGGCGGGCCTGGCCGTGGCGTGCAGCAGCTCACGGAAGCGCTCGCGCCGGACCTCCCACTCGCCGCCCTCTGCCCGTACGGCGAGCCCGCCGCGTTCCAGGCGGTCCAGCGCGCGCCTGACCGCCTCCCTGTCGAGGCCGGACTCCTCCTCCGGCTTGCCGCCCAGCACCAGGGCGGCCAGCACCTTCAACGTGTCTTCCTGGTACAGCAGGCCCAGCACCTGCCTGATCGCGTCGTCGCTCATCCCGCCATTCTTGCCGGTCCCGACGGATGTTTCCGCGCCGGAAGACGGCGGAGGAGGACCTCAGAGGCGGTTCAGGCCGATGACGTGGACCACCGCGCGGCCCTCCTCGTCGGAGGCGGCGAGGTCGACCTGGGCGTCGATGCCCCAGTCGCCGTCGCCCGCCGGGTCGGAGACGACCTGGCGGACCCGCCAGAACTCCTTCTCCTCCTCGATGCGCAGCAGGCCGGGGCCGCGGGCGTCCGGGCCGGTGCCGATCTCCTCGTGGTCGTCGTAGTAGGCGTCGAGCGCGGCGCCCCAGTCGACGTCGGGGGCGAGCTGCTCCAGCTCCTGCTCGTTCTCCAGGGAGGCCAGCTCGATCAGGCGGAACATCGCGTTGCGGACCAGCACCCGGAACGCGCGGGTGTTGGCGGTGACCGGCTTGGTGCTCTCCTCCAGCGAGGGCGCCTCCAGCTCCCCGGCCGGGTTCTGCAGCTGCTCCCACTCGTCCAGGAGGCTGGAGTCGACCTGGCGGACCAGCTCGCCGAGCCACTCGATGAGGTCGACCAGGTCCTCGGTCTTGAGGTGCTCGGGGATGGTCCGCGACAGGGTGCGGTAGGCGTCGGCCAGATAGCGCAGCACGGTGCCCTCGGAGCGGGTCAGCTCGTAGAACTGCACGTAGTCGGCGAAGGTCATCGCCCGCTCGTACATGTCGCGGACGACGCTCTTGGGGCTGACCGTGTAGTCGCCCACCCAGGGGTGGCCGCGCCGGTAGGTCTCGTAGGCGCCCAGCAGCATGTCGGCCATCGGCATCGGGTAGGTGACGTCGGCCAGGAGCTCCATCCGCTCCTCGTACTCGATGCCGTCGGCCTTCATCAGCGCCACCGCCTCGCCGCGCGCCTTGTTGAGCTGCGCCGACAGGATCTGGCGGGGGTCGTCGAGGATGGACTCGATGATCGAGACCATGTCCAGGGCGTAGTTGGGCGACTCCATGTCGAGGAGTTCGAGGGTGGCCAGCGCGAAGGTGGACAGCGCCTGGTTCAGCGCGAAGTCCTCCTGCAGGTCGACGGTGAGGCGGGCCATCCGGCCGTGCTCGTCGGGCTCGCTCAGCTTCTCCACCACGCCTCCGGCCAGCAGCGACCGGTAGATCGCGATGGCCTGGCTGATGTGCCGCCGCTGCCACTTGCGGTCCTCGTGGTTGTCGGTGAGCAGGTGGCGCATCGCCGCGTAGCAGTCGCCGGGCCGGTTGATCACCGCGAGGAGCATGGCGTTGCTGACCTTGAACCGGGAGTTCAGCGGCTCCGGCTCGGCGGCCTGTAGCTTCTCGAAGGTCTCCTCGCTCCAGCCGACGAAACCCTCCGGCGGCTTCTTGCGGGCGAACCCGCGCCGTCTCTTGGGATCGTCGCCGATCTTGGCCAGGGCCTTCTCGTTCTCCACGACGTGGTCGGGGGCCTGGCAGACGACGTAGCCGATGGTGTCGAACCCGGCCCGCCCGGCCCGCCCGGCGATCTGGTGGAACTCGCGGGCGCGCAGCCGCCGCACCTTGTTGCCGTCGTACTTCGACAGCGCGGTGAACAGCACGGTCCTGATCGGGACGTTGACGCCGACGCCGAGCGTGTCGGTGCCGCAGATGACCTTCAGCAGGCCCGCCTGGGCGAGGCGTTCCACCAGGCGGCGGTACTTCGGGAGCATCCCGGCGTGGTGCACGCCGATGCCGTGCCGCACCAGGCGGGAGAGCGCCTTGCCGAACCGGGTGGTGAACCGGAAGTGGCCGATCATGGAGGCGATCGCCTCCTTCTCGGCCTTGGTCGACATGTTGATGCTCATCAGCGCCTGCGCCCGCTCCATGGCCGAGGCCTGGGTGAAGTGGACGACGTAGACGGGGTACTGGTTGGTGGTGAGCATCTCCTCCAGCGTCTCGTGGAGGGGGGTGAGCCGGTAGGAGTAGACGAGCGGGACCGGGCGCTCGGCGTTCTTCACCACCGCGGTGGGCCTGCCGGTGCGCCGGGTGAGGTCCTCCTCGAACCTGGTGACGTCCCCCAGGGTCGCCGACATCAGGATGAACTGGACGTTCGGCAGCTCCAGGAGCGGCACCTGCCAGGCCCAGCCGCGGTCGGGCTCGGAGTAGAAGTGGAACTCGTCCATCACGACCTGGCCGATGTCGGCCGCGGCGCCGTCGCGCAGCGCGACGTTGGCGAGGATCTCCGCGGTGCAGCAGATGATCGGCGCCCCGGGGTTCACGCTCGCGTCGCCGGTCATCATCCCGACGTTCTCTGTGCCGAACACCGCGCACAGGTCGAAGAACTTCTCCGACACCAGCGCCTTGATCGGCGCGGTGTAGAAGGTGCGCACGTCCCTGGTCAGCGCGGTGAAATGGGCTCCGGCGGCGACCAGGCTCTTGCCCGAGCCGGTCGGGGTGGCGAGGATCAGGTTGTTTCCCGACACCACCTCGATGAGAGCCTCCTCCTGCGCCGGGTAGAGGGTCAGTCCCCGCTCGGAGTTCCATTCGACGAAGGCGTCGAAGATGGTGTCGGGGTCGGCGTCGATCTCTTCTGGCAGGCGGTCTACGAGGCTCACGGTTCAATACTGCCGAAGAACTTGAGGTGGTCGGACCGGAGGCGGTCACGGATCACCTTACATTCCAGGTAAAGTGCGTGACTTTGTGTAGTTATGGCTGCTTTTTTCGGCATAAATGCTGATCAAATCAGATGATGCCGCCGTTGACGCGAAGCACCTGCCCGTTGACCCAGCGGGCGGGACCGGCGAGGAACGCCACGGCCTCGGCGATGTCCGAGGGCTGGCCCAGCCGCTCCAGCGGCGGCTGGGCGGCCATCCTGGCGACGGTCTCCTCGTCCTTGCCGTCCAGGAAGAGCGCGGTGGCGGTGGGACCGGGGGCGACGGTGTTGACGGTGACGTCCCTGCCGCGCAGCTCGCGGGCCAGGATGAGGGTCAGGCCCTCCACGGCGCCCTTGGAGGCCACGTAGGCGCCGTAGCCGGGAAGGGCGAGCCCGATGACCGAGGTGGAGAAGGTGATCAGGGCGCCGCCTCGGCGCAGCCTCCTGGCGGCCTGCTGGGCGACGGCGAAGGTGCCGCGTACGTTGACGCGCAGGATGCGGTCCAGCGCCTCGAAGTCGAGGTCGGCGACCGGGACGGGCGGGCCCATGATCCCGGCGGCGTGGACGACGACGTCGACGCCGCCGAAGGCCTCCTCGGCCGTGTCGAAGAGCGCGGAGACCGCGGCGGGGTCGCTGACGTCGGCCCGCACGGCGAGGCCCCCGCCTCCGGCCGTGGAGGCCTCCTTGGCCGCGGCCCGGCCCTCGGCGTCGTCGCTCGCGTAGTTGACGACGACGGCGTAACCGTCGGCGGCGAGCCGCTCCACGACCTGGCGGCCGATGCCTCGGGAACCTCCGGTGACGATGGCGACGCGAGCCGGTGCGGTGCTCATGATCGATACTCCCTCCGCGAACTTATGTACACCATGTACATATACACGTATATGACCATACTGTCCATATATTTCACAGGGGAGAGGCGACGCGGAGCCGTCCGGCGCGCTCGCCCGGCCGCGGGACGGGCGGCCCCGGCGAGCCGGCCGGGCCCGCCGGGGTGTCGCGGGAGGAGCCGGTGAGCGCCAGGCCCGCCACGATCGCGCCCGCCCCGAGCAGGGGTGCCGCCCCCGGGACGAAGCCGGTCACCGTGAGCGTGAGCAGGCCCAGTCCCACCAGCGCGGCGGCCACCAGGACCCTGGCCGTCCCGCCGGTGTACGGCCCGGTCGAGGGCGGCGTCTCGAACCGGGCGAACCCCCGCAGCAGCGGCCACATCGCCAGGGCGAGCAGGAGCAGCCAGTGCGGCCAGCCGGAGAACCAGGCCGAGGTGCCCGGCTCGGGGGTGGAGATGCCCAGCCCCACCACGACCATCGAGACGATGACGAACAGCGCGCTCATGTGCCACAGGTAGAGGGTCATCATCCGGCCGCCGGCCCAGCCCAGCGCCCGCGAGACCCCCGGCCACCCCGCGAAGGAGACGATCCACCGGCGCAGCGCCAGGACCAGCCCGACCTGGCCCACCCCGATCGAGAGCAGCGCGACCGTGGGCGGCGCCATGTTGGAGACGGCGGCCCCCGGCATCCCGATCATGCTGAGTGGGTAGGGGCCGAGGGCCGTCAGCGCCGCGCCCAGGCCGTACCCGGCCAGGGCCAGGACCCAGGGGCGGCCCAGCCGGCCGTCGGCGTACAGGAAGCCGAGCTGGTGCACCGCCAGCCAGACCAGCACGATGTTGGGGAGACCGGCGATGTCGAGGCCGCCGGTGAAGCGCAGGACGTCCACCGCCACGGCCCCCGCCGCCAGCGCGGCCGGCACCCGCCAGCCGTACACCATGTTGAGCCTGAGCATCGGCGTGGTCGCCGCCACCGCGACAAGATAGATCGCCAGGAACCAGAGCAGCTGCCCGGCCAGCCGCGAGGCGGTCATCACCGGCTGCTCCGGCACGCCGAGCGCGAGGAGCAGGTGGGGGAGGGGCAGCCAGACCGCCGCCAGCGGGACGACCGGCCAGGCCAGGCGGCGCAGGCGCCCCGCGAGCCACGCGGGAGTCGCCTCACCGCGGCGTGCCGCGCCGCGCCGGCTGATCGCGTTGGCCGCGCCGCCCGCGAAGAACACCAGCGGCATCACCTGGCTGATCCACGTGATCATCCACCCGTTCCCCGCGGCCAGCGCGTTGCCGGTGGATATCCGCCCGTCGGCGAAGGAGAGCAGCGGCATGCTCCAGTGCTGGAGCACCACCAGGACCATGCCGAACACCCGGAGCACGTCGATGAACGGGTCGCGCCCGGCGGGCGCCGGTGCCGTGCGAGGGGTCGGGATCGCCGCCAGGGGGGCTGTCGGGAAAACCGTCGGAGGCACGGTCGGGGTCGCTGCCGGCCGCACCGACGGGCCGGGGATCACGGTGGTCAAGAGGAGCTCGATTCTCAGGGAGGGAGAGAGAAGATCTCGGGAATGGCGACAGGAGAAGCCTCTCTCCAGGACCCCGGCGGCGCAGTGACGTGCGCAGCAGTCTTCTCGCCCGATCTCCCCCACCATCTCGGGTAGTGCTGGCCCCACCCCCGTAAGCGGGCACGCAGGGTCGATCGGCGCGGCCGGTCCTCGTAGCGTGGGCGGCATGAGAACCCTCCTGCGCCGCATCGGCACCGACACCCGCTATCTGGTCGTGGGCTTCCCGCTGTCCGTCATCTGGTTCGTCCTGATGGTGGCCGGCTTCGCCGCGGGGGTCGGGTCGGCCGTCGCGTTCGTGGGGCTGCCCGTCCTCGCGACGACCCTCCTGGTCGCCCGGGGCTTCGCGGACGTCGAGCGGCGCTGGCTGCCCGAGGTGCTCGGCCGTCCCGTCTCCCGGCCGAGGTACCGGCCCGCCCCGGAGAACGCCGGATGGTTCCGCAGGATGATCAACCCGTTCACCAACGGCCAGTCGTGGCTCGACCTGCTCTACGGCATCGTGGCCTTCCCGATCTCCATCATCACCTTCGTGCTGGCGGTTGTCTGGTGGGCCGGGTCGATCGCCGGCCTCACCTACCCGCTCTACGGGTGGATCGTCTACGCCATCCCCGGCAACGACGGGGGTCTCGGCATGCTCCTCGGCCTGGGCGGCAGCCTGTGGGTCGAAGTGATCATCAACACCACCATCGGCGTGCTCTTCGCCCTCACCCTCCCGGTGATCGTGCGGGGTGCCGCGCTCGTCCAGGCCGGGCTCGGCCGGGCCATGCTGACCGGGGTCGCCGAGCTGCACGACCGCATCGACGACCTGGCCGAGGGCCGGGCCGCCGCGGTGTCGGCCGAGGCGAACGCGCTGCGCCGGCTGGAGCGCGACATCCACGACGGGCCGCAGCAGCGCCTGGTCTCCCTGGCCATGGACCTGTCGCGGGCCCAGCGCCAGCTCAGGCGCGACCCGGCGGGCGTCGAGCAGATGCTGGGCCAGGCGATCACCTCCACCCGCGAGACCCTGGACGAGCTGCGCGCCCTCTCGCGCGGCATCGCCCCGCCGATCCTCAGTGACCGCGGCCTGGCTCCCGCCCTCGCCGCGCTCGCCGGGCGCTGCACCATTCCCGTCGAGCTGGACGTCCAGATCGAGGGACGCTTCCCCGCCGCGGTGGAGAACACCGTCTACTTCGTCGTCGCCGAGTCGCTCACCAACGTCGCCAAGCACAGCCACGCCACGGTCTGTACCGTGACGCTGAGCAGGACGGGGGACTTCCTCATGCTGACGATCGGGGATGATGGGGTCGGCGGCGCCCATGTCGCCAAGGGGCATGGCCTGTCGGGTCTCGGTGATCGCCTCAAGGCGGTCGACGGTGAGCTGGTGGTCGACTCACCGGCCGGAGGGCCGACGGTCATAGTGGCGGAGGTTCCGTGCGGGTAGTTGTGGCCGACGACGCGGTGCTCATCAGGGAGGGCCTGATCAGGCTCCTGGAGGAGTTCGGCTGCCAGGTGGTCGCGGCGGTGGGGGACGGCGACGGGCTGGTGGAGGCCGTCGCCGAGCACCGTCCCGACGTCTCGGTGGTGGACGTGCGGATGCCGCCCGGCTTCACCGACGAGGGGCTGCGGGCGGCGGTGGAGGCGCGCCGGAGGGTTCCGGGCACGCCGGTGCTGATCCTGTCGCAGTACGTGGAGGTGTCCTATGCCGACGACCTGCTCGCCGACGCCAGGGGCGCGGTGGGATACCTGCTCAAGGACCGCGTCGTGGACGTGGACGACTTCATGGGGGGCCTGCGCACGGTCGCGGCCGGAGGTACGGTCTTCGACCCCCAGGTGGTGGCACAGCTGATGGTGCGACGCCGCCGCGACGATCCCCTCGCCCAGCTCACCCCGCGAGAGCGCGAGGTGCTCGGCCTGATGGCCGAGGGCAGGTCCAACCCGGCCATCGGCCGACAGCTGGTGGTCAGCGACGGGGCCGTGGAGAAGCACATCCGCAGCATCTTCGCCAAGCTCGGCCTGTACGCCGAGGACGGCGACCAGCACCGCCGCGTCCTCGCGGTCCTGGCCTACCTGCGTTCCTGACCCGCGCTCCCACCCCGCGTTCCCGCACCCGCGCTCTCACCCCCCCTGCTCTCACAGCCGCGTTCCCGACCGCGAGGAGGAACAGTGATCTCGGTCTTCGGCAGTGCCAACATGGACCTCGTGGCCTACGTCGAGGTCGCCCCCGCGCTCGGCGAGACCGTGACCGGCCGCGCCTTCGGCACGGTCCCCGGCGGCAAGGGCGCCAACCAGGCCATCGCCGCCGCGCGGGCGGGCGCCGAGGTCGCCTTCCTCGGGGCCGTGGGCGACGACGCCTTCGGCACCGAGCTGCGGCGCACGCTGGCCGAGGCGGGGGTCGACGTGACGCGCCTGCGCACGGTTCCCGGCCCCTCGGGCATCGCCCAGATCGTGGTGGACGGCGACGGCGGCAACTCGATCATCGTGGTCCCCGGCGCCAACGGGACCGTGACCGCCCCCTCCGAGGCCGAGATCGAGGTCATCTCCCGGTCCGACATGCTTCTGCTCCAGCTGGAGCTCCCCCTCGAGGCCGTCACCGCCGCCGCCAGGGCCGCCCGCGCGGCCGGGACCACCGTGGTCCTCACCCCCGCGCCCGTCCAGCCGCTCCCCGCCGAGCTGCTGGAGGCCGTGGACGTCCTGGTGGCCAACGAGCACGAGGCCGCCGCGATCACCGGCCAGGCCGATCACGGGCGCGCCCTGGAGGAGCTGAGGGGCACGGTCGGCTGGGTGATCATCACGTTGGGGTCGCGCGGCGTGCTCACCGCCTCGGGCGACGGGCCCGCCGTGCGCGTCGAGGCCCTCGAGGTGCCCGTGGTGGACACCACGGCCGCGGGCGACACCTTCGTGGGCGCCCTCGCCGCGGCCCGCGTCGAGCGGCAGCCCGCCGGCCGGGCCGTCCGCTTCGCCACCGCGGCCGCGGGCCTGTCCGTCCAGCGCGCGGGTGCCAGCACCTCGATGCCCACCCGCGCCGAGATCGACCGGAGCCTTTCCCGAACCGGTGCCTGACCTCGGCGCGAGAATGCTCGTGCCCCGGCGACGTCGCCGCTCGTCGTCTCCGGATGCGAGAGCGCCGGCCGCGCGTCGAGCCGCCCCACCGGGGCACGGTCGTCCGAAGCGCCTGGTCGCCGCTCGCGGGCGTGTCCGGAGATCTCAGGAACCATCCCCTGAGGACAGGGTGGCGCGGACGGTGCGCAGCATCCGGACCAGCTCGGCGGCGTCCTTGCCCGACAGCCCGATGGCCTCCGGGGCGTTGAAGGCCTCGACTCCGGGCAGTGCGCGCTCGAGGAGCGTCCGGCCCGCCGCGGTGATCCGCAGTGCCGCGCGGCGTCCGCGGCCGCCTGGCCCGTCGCGCTCGACGAGGCCGCGCTCGATCAGGGACACGGCCACCTCGCCGAGACTCTGCGGCCGCACCATGATCGTTCGAGCGAGTTCGGCCTGGCTGAGATCATCGCCGTCGGCGAGCGAGGCCAGCACGCCGAACTGGATCGGGGTGAGCCCGACGGCGCCGAAGACCTCGGTGAAGCCCCGGGCGACGACGTAGGAGGTCTGGATCAACTCCCACAGCGGCAGGTCCGCTTCGCCCGCGGCCCATGCCCCCTCGCCGGGCCGCGCCTCACGCACCGCGGGTCCCGGTGATGGTGAGGGTGGTGAGGGTACGGCCCAGCCGCGCGGCGGCGGCGAAGGCCGGCAGCGCGATCCGGGAGGCCCGGGTTCCCGCCGGTGTGGCGAGCCGGTGTATCCATCTCAACGGCTGCGTCGACGTGCGCACGGCCTCGCCGGCGTAGGTGGCCATCCGGTTCTGGAAACGGTGTACCGCCAACGGGATCGTGGACTCCCCGTCTCGTACCAGGAACAGCTCCTCGGCGAGCACGTCGGCGTCGCGAATCGCCGTGGCCGCGGCCATGCCTCCGGTGGGAGGCATGGCGTGCACGGCGTCGCCCAGCGCGGTGACGGCGCCGGCCGGCCATGGGGTGAGGTCGGCGTCGGGGTCGGCGGCGTGGAAGCCGAAGAAGGCCGCCGTCGCGGGATCGGCCGCGCGCACCAGCGCGCGCACGGACGCACTCCAGCCGCGCAGCAGTGAATCGGTGAGCCGGATCAGCCCGGCTCCGTCGAGCTCCCGCGGCCGGCCGGGATAGGCCCTGTCCGGCGCCAGCACGCCCCAGATCAGCGAGGGCGGCTCGATGATCGCCGCGACCTGTGTGCAGGCCGCGGGATCGACCGCGGTGCCGGAGCCTGGGTCGTGGAGGGTGAGGAACAGCCCGACACCGCCGGGGCCGAACGCCAGGGCGGGCCCCCGCGCCAGCAACGCGGGGACCAGAGGGCGGGTGCCGGCGGTCAGGGGAGTGCGGCCGGCGATGCCGCTCACCCCGGCCGGGAGGGAGGTCGGACGCCCGGCCAGCGCCCGCGCGACGCGCGACCCCACACCGTCGGCACCGACCAGCAGGTCACCGCGGTCGGTGCCGCCGCCGGCGAAGTGCGCGGTGACCGTGCCATCGGGGTGGGTCCGGTGCCCGGTGAACTCCGATCCCAGCCGCAGCGCGTCTCCCAGGCCGTGGGCCAGCAGCCGTCGCAGCGGGATCCGGCCGATCATCAGTGTCTCCGACGCCCGCTCGTTCGGTTCAGCGAACAGCAGCCGCATTCTGTGGTCGGCGACCGCGAACCGCGTGAACGTCCGCGGCCCGGCCGAGCTGGCCAGCAGCGCCTGGTAGTGGCCCGGTGCGAGGTGGCGGCGCAGTGCCGCGCAGGCCGGATCGTTGAGATGGAGCCGGTACCCGCCCGTGGCCTCCACGGCCTGATCGCGCTCGTGCACGACCACGTCGATCCCGTTACGGCGCAGCGCCTGAGCCAGCGTCAGCCCGCCCATCCCCGCCCCGATCACCAGAACCTTCACGATCCACCCCCGCTATCAGGCGCCTTATACTTAAGTATAAGGCGCCTGATAGCGGGGGTGGGAGGAGATCGTCGCCGGAACTCTCGTCGAGGCCACGATCCGGGCTTCACGCCCCGCCCTCCCGCCCTCCCGCGCTGTCGGCCGAACGGTGCGACCGGTGCGACCGGGGCCGGGCCGCTGCCCGAGGCCGGGCGCCGGGCCGGCGCATGTCGCCGCTTCGGGAGTGCCGGGCCTTGTTGTCAGTGGCCGCCGGACAGCTGCCCGGCCAGGCTGTCGTGCAGGCGGGCGCTGGGCTCGTTGAGGCCGATGACGGTGACCTTCTTGCCCCGGGCGGCGTACCTGGTCTGCACCGCGTCCAGGGCGGCAACGGAGGAGGCGTCCCAGATGTGGGTGCCGGACAGGTCGATGACGACCTGGTCGGGGTCGCCGGCGTAGTCGAACCGGTAGACCAGGTCGTTGCTGGAGGCGAAGAACAGCTCGCCGGTGACGGCGTAGACGGCCTGGGTGCGGCCGGGGTCGATGACGGCGGTGACGTTGGCCAGATGGGCGACCCGGCGGGCGAAGATGACCATGGCGGTGATGGAGCCGACGACCACGCCGATGGCGAGGTTGTGGGTGGCCACCACGACCGCGACGGTGGTGGTCATGACGATGGTCTCGCCCCAGGGCATGCGCTTGAGGGTGGCCGGGGCGACCGAGTGCCAGTCGAAGGTCGCGAACGAGACCAGGATCATGACGGCGACCAGGGCGGCCATCGGGATCTGCGAGACCCAGGGCCCGAAGGCGATGCACAGGATCATGAGGAAGATGCCGGCGGTGAAGGTCGACAGGCGGGTGCGAGCGCCGTTCTTGACGTTGATCATCGTCTGGCCGATCATGGCGCAGCCGCCCATGCCGCCGAAGAGGCCGGTGACGATGTTGGCGACGCCCTGGCCGATGGACTCGCGCGTCTTGTCGGACCGGGTGTCGGTCAGGTCGTCGACGAGCTTGGCGGTCATCAGCGATTCCATCAGCCCGACCAGCGCCAGTGCCAGGGCATAAGGCGCGACGAGGGTGAGGGTGGCCATGGTGAACGGCACGTCGGGCAGGCCGAAGGCCGGCAGCGAGGAGGGGAGGGTGCCGCGGTCGCCGACGGTCGGCACGGCCAGACCGGCGCCGAGGGTGATGGCGGTCAGGATCGCGATGGAGACCAGCGGGGCGGGCACCACCGTGGTGACGCGGGGGAAGAACACCATCAGGGCCAGGCCGCCGACCACCAGCGGGTAGACCACCCAGGGCACATCGAGGAGTTCGGGCACCTGTGCCATGAAGATCAGGATCGCTAGGGCGTTGACGAAGCCGACCATCACGCTGCGCGGCACGAACCGCATCAACTTCGCCACTCCGAGCGCGCCGAGGGCGATCTGGATGAGGCCGCCGAGGATGACCGCGGCGATGAGGTAGGCCAGGCCGTGCTCGCGGGCCAGCGGGGCGACCACCAGGGCGATCGCGCCGGTGGCGGCGGAGATCATCGCGGGGCGGCCGCCGACGATGGCGATGACCACGGCCATCGTGAAGGAGGCGAACAGCCCGATGCTGGGATCGACCCCGGCGATGATGGAGAACGAGATCGCCTCGGGGATCAGGGCGAGCGCGACCACCAGGCCGGACAGGACCTCGGTGCGGGCGACCTTCGGCGACAGCCAGGCCGGCCGGGAGGCGGGCAGCAGACGGGCGGCGGACAACGAGCGTGGCAAAAGAACGTCCTTGGGCATGAGGGAGCCACCTGGCGGCACGCGGCCGCAGGCGGGCCCATGAGGGTGGCAACAGGCGAAACGGAGGGAGCGGCACCCGCATCAAGCAGGCGGTCGGCGAGATCGACGATTCCGGGCGCGAGCGCCGAGCGAGCCACTGAAGGGGCCGGAGCGCGGCTACCGGAGCGGAAGTGTCACGGCGGGCAGCAGGCGGCGGGCGAGGCGGGCATGCGCGGGCCGAAGTCCTTTACGTCGGGAGCGTCACACGGTGCGCCGGTGCGCCGTGTTCGGGCAGGCCGCGAAGCAGTGTCCGCGACGATCGGGGCAAACCAGCAGGAATCTCCCTCTCGGCGGCAACTCTACCTTAACGTTAGGGTAGAGATTGGTGAGGCGAGGTCCGGTGCGGTCGTCCCTCAGCCGCCCCTTGAACAGTGAGGCCACCCGATCATGGACATCCTGGGCGATACCGCAGCCGCGTCCACCACCCCGCCTGTCCCGCGCAGTGGTGAAGGTCACATGCACATCGGCCAGGTGGCCGAGCGCACCGGACTGTCGCTGCGCACCATCCGGCACTACGAGGAGGTCGGTCTGGTGCCGGCCTCGGCCCGCAGCCAGGGTGGTTTCCGCCTCTACACCGCGGCTGACGTGGCGCGGCTGATGGTGATCCGCCGGATGAAGCCGCTCGGGTTCACCCTGGAGCAGATGGGCGAGCTGCTGGCGGTCACCGACCGGCTGGAGGGCCGCACAGATGCCGGGCCGCTGCCCGAGGCCGAGCGCCAGGCGTGCCTGCGCCGGCTGGAGGTCTTCGAGCGCGCCGCCCGTGAGCGGTGCGAGGCGTTGCGCGCGCAGTTGCAGTGGGCCGAGGAGTTCGCCGCCGACCTGCGACGGCGTGGACAGCAGGCCGTCCACGGTGATTGACGGGGGACAGATGACAACAACCGGGCGCGCGACACCTTTCGGCATCGAGGGCGGCCAGGCCCCCGACCGCTGAGACGTCCGGCTTCGGGATGCCGTTCGAGCCCGGCCCCTCGACGCCGATCTCCCGTTCGCGGGCGGCCGCGATGCCCCCCGCCCAGGGGCATCGGCGCGCCGGGAACGGAGGTCGTCTAGCCGTTGATCAGGGACGTCTCCGACAGCGTGAGCAGGAAGGCTCCGGCGGCGAGCAGCGCGATCGGCCAGGACCGGCTGATGGCGGACCAGATCGTGGCGGCCAGGAAACAGACCAGGGCGAGCAGCACGAGAACGTCCACGAGAATCCTCCAAGGGGTCACCCCCAGACGATCATCGTCTGGGGCAAGCCCTCACTGCCCCGCGACCCTCGCGGGTAACGCGTCGCACCCCTGCTTTCGTCAGGAAGATGATTTCCGCCAACCCAATTTTTGTTGATATATCCGGCTATGCCCCTTCCCAGAGGGCCGCGGCGGCCTCGGCGCAGGCGACATCCTGGGAAACGGTGCCGCCGCTGACGCCGACCGCTCCCGCCACCGCGCTCACCACGCTCACCCCGCGCTCGTCACCGGCCTCCCCGAACGGGACGCCGCCGCCGAAGCACACGTACCGGTCACCGGCCAGGCCGTACAGCTCGCCTCCGGGCAGGACCAGCGGCGCGAGGTCGGCGGTGGGCATGCGGTGGGCCACCGCGGTGTAGGCCTTGCCGGGGGCGAGGACGGGCCCGGTGATCCGCGCGCCGTCCATCCGCTGGAACGCGATCAGGTGCCCGCCCGCGTCGACCACGGCGACCGAGATGAGCGCGCCCTCCCGCGCGGCCTGCCGCACCGCGGCCTCACACATGCGCAGCGCGAGTTCCAGGTTCACCGCTCCCCTCACCGTCTCGAAACCGTTCCGACGGTCTTCGGCGCGGGCGGCCGGGTGCGCGTGCGCCGCCGTCCGGGTGATGCGAGATGTCATAACGATGCGACGCCCGCGCGAGCCCTTCGGAGGACCGGTACGAGCCGGGACCGTCGTCCCGCGAGGGAAGTGACACCGTGAGGCGACATTCCGGCGATGCTCACCAAGAGTGATGTTCACCTTCCTTAGAGCTACGATCTCGTCACTGGCGGGATCGTTGAGGTGTCGTCCGAACATGGGGAGAGGCATGCACAGTCACAACCGCGCGAGCGTCGTCCACCAGCTCAGATACGCCCTCGGCCATCCGGGGCGGGTCCCCCGGCACCTGAGACGGCTGACCAGGGACCTGTGGCTGCGCCTGGGCAACCGCGACCACGTCGCCTACTACCGGGCGGTCATGAGGTCCGACACCGCGCGCAGTCCCCAAGGGGCCGTGGGCAGCAGGTCGTACCGGCGCTGGGTGGCCATGGGGAAGATGCAGTTCGACTATCTCGTGCGGCACGGGCTGAGGCCCGAGCACCGCATGCTGGAGATCGGCTGCGGCAACCTGCGGGCCGGGCGCCTGTTCATCGGCTACCTCGACCCCGGAAACTACTACGGGATCGACATCTCCCCGGACATCCTGATCGCCGCCCAGGACACCCTGGTCTCCTACGACCTGCGCGACAAGTTCCCGCACCTTTTGCCGGTCGGGGACCTGCGCTTCGCCGCCCTGCCCGACCAGGCGTTCGACGTCATCCACGCCCACAGCGTCTTCTCCCACTCCCCGCTCCACGTGATCGAGGAGTGCTTCCGCGGGGTCGGCCGGATCATGAGGCCGGGAGGCTGGTTCGACTTCACCTTCGACCGCACCGAGGGCAGGGAGCACCACGTCCTGCGCGAGGACTTCTACTACCGCACCGAGACGCTGCTCGGCCTGGCCGCCGCGTGCGGGCTCCGGGCGACCTTCATGGACGACTGGGAGCGGCTTCCCCACCGGCAGTCCAAGATCCGCGTCACCCTCCCGGAGCGGGAGAACGCCGAGGACCACGCCGTGCGGGACGCCGGCCGCCCGGCGGAGGCCGTACCGGACCACGGGCGGCCCGAGGTCGAGCGGGACCGCGACCCGTCCGGGATCGAGCGGGACCGCGCCCTCTCCGGGGGCGATAGAGACCGCGTCCGGCCCGGAGCGGGGCATCCCGGAGCGGGGCATCAGGGACACCTCGGCCGAGAAGCCGGGCGGGCGGCGCTGGATCTCGCGGAGGAGTCCCGGATGTAGTCTGGCGCTTCGCGCGACCGACCTGGAGGAGCCGATGCGGGCCCACGACCTGTCCGCCGGGGGCGACGTGCTGGACCGCGTGCACGACGTGGCCCGCGAGGCGACCCGGATCCACGGCCTGACCGACGCCGAGGTCACCCTGGTCAACGTGTCCGAGAACGCCACCTACCGGGTGGACGACCCGGCCACGGGGACGCGGTCCATCCTGCGGGTGCACCGGCTCGGCTACCACACCACGCCGGCGATCCTGTCCGAGCTGGCCTGGCTGGAGGCGCTCCGCGAGCAGGCCGGGATCCGCACCCCCCGGGTGATCCCGGCTCCCGGCGGCTCCCGGGTGCTGACCGTCCCCGGCCCCGAGCCGCGCGACTGCGTGATGTTCGAGTTCCTGCCCGGCGCCGAGCCCTCCCACGACGACCCGGTGCCAGGTTTCGAACGGCTCGGCGCCCTCACGGCGCGGATGCACCGGCACGCGCGCGGGTGGTCCCGGCCCGGCGGGTTCACCCGTTTCCACTGGGACCACGAGGCCGCTCTCGGCACCGAGTCGCGGTGGGGCCGCTGGCAGGACGGCCTGGGGGTGGAGGCCGAGGCGCGGACCGTGCTGGGACGGCTGGACAAGGAGCTGCGCGAGCGGCTGCACCGCTTCGGCCGCGGTCCGGAACGATACGGCCTGATCCACGCCGACCTGCGCGCCGCCAACCTGCTCGTGGAGGGTGAGAACCCGCCCGGCGTCATCGACTTCGACGACTGCGGCTTCGGCTGGCATCTCTACGACCTGGCCGCGGCGGTCAGCTTCGTCGAGCACCGCCCCGAGGTTCCCGAGCTGGTCGACGCGTGGGTGCGGGGCTACCGGACCGTCCTGGACCTCCCGGCCGAGGACGAGGCCGAGATCTGGACGTTCATCCTGTTCCGCCGCCTGCTGCTGGTCGCCTGGATCGGCACCCACACCGGCGCCGACATCGCCGCGGAACTCGGCTCCGGCTACACCGAGGGCAGCTGCGAACTGGCCGAACGCTATCTCGCCGGCTCACTCGGCTAACCCTGCCCGCCGCCTGTCTCCGTCTGCCCGCCGTCCGTCTCCGTCCGTCTCCGCCTGTCTCCTTCCGTCCCGCGTGGGCGCGGCATTCGCGTAGGGAGCGTCCGGCGGCGTGGCGCACGGTGACCGCGCATCGGGAAATCACTCCTATCCGCCTGAGATCCCGGCGATAGGGGGAAGGCGAATACGAGACGTCGTACGTATCACCATGTGCGCGTCGGATATTCGGATAACGGGATTCTCGCGGACGGAGTCGCTGTCTTGCCGGCCGTGACTTTTCCGGGCGCCCTTCCGAATCCGGAATGTTTTCCGGCGACCTCGTCTCGGCCCCGGCCGGGGCCGAGACGAGGTCAGGACTTCAGCTCGCGCCTGATGTCCTCGTCGTTCGGGGCCAGTTCCAGCGCGCGGGTGAGATCGGCGACCGCCTCCCCGTCGCGTCCGGCGGCGCGCAGCGCCATCGCCCGGTTGAACAGCAGGGCGGGGTCGTCCCCTGAGCCGAGGGCCCGGGTGAAGTCCGCGACGGCGCCCTCGGGGTCGCCGGTCTCGAACGACAGGAGCCCCCGGTTCGCCCAGGCCGCCGCCAGCGAGGGCGCGAGCTCCAGGGCCCGGTCGAAGGCGGCGCGCGCCCTGTCGTAACGGCCCTGCGCGGTCTCCACCTGGCCCAGCGCGCACAGCAGGTACGGGTTGGCGGGATCGATCGCGAGCCCGGTCTCCGCGTCCGCCCTGGCCGCGGCGTACTCGCCGAGCGCGGCCCGCAGCCCCGCCCGGTTGGCCAGGCCGTCCACGAATTCCGGGTCCAGTTCCAGCGCGTGGTCCAGGTCGGCGAGCGCGCCCCGGTGGTCACCCGCGGAGAAGCGGATCTCGGCCCGGTTGTAGTAGGGCTCGGGGAAGGGCGGGCCGACCCGCATCGCCGTCTCGTAGTCGGCGACCGCCGCGTCCATCCGGCCCAGCCGGTGCAGCAGGTTGCCCCGGTCGATGTAGTAGTCGGGATAGCCGGGGTCGGCCGCGATCACCGCGTCCAGGTCCTCCAGCGCCTCCTCGGGGCGGCCCAGCATCACGGCGAGCTGTGCCCTGTTGGCCAGCAGCACCAGCCGGTGTATCGGGTGCTCGCCGGGCAGCAGGTCGCGGTCGGCCAGGGCGACGGCCTCCTCGACCAGTTCCAGGGCCCTGGAGGGACGGCCACGCCGCACCTCCACCAGTGCCCGGCCGTTGAGGTCGAATCCCATCTTGAACGCCCGCTCGCGCGGGTCGGGCAGCAGCGAGGAGATGGCGATCGCCTGGTTCACCAGCGCCAGCGCGGCGTCGGGGTCGCGCCGGGTCCGGTCGCGGTGGCGTACCTTCAGCATCCCGGTGGCGTAGGCGGCCGAGGCGTGGACCGTGGGGGAGAGGCTCTCGCGCCTGGCCAGGTCGAACAGCGCCTCCGCCTCGTCCTCGCGGCCCAGCGCGGCCAACGCGGTCGCGGTGCTGTGCAGGAGCCGCCACCAGGTCGCGGGGTCGTCCTCGGGGCCGGCGAGGCGCAGGGCGCGCTCGCCGAGATCCACCACGGCGTCGTGGTAGCCCTCGTCCAGGCACCACTGCACCGCGAACAGGAACGCCCGCACCGCCTTCGACGGGTCGCCGCCGCGCTCGCGGTGGTACGGGATCGCTCCGATCCGCGCGCCGACCGTTCCCTCCCTCTCCAGCTCCTCGGCGAGGGCGTCGTGCCGTTCCGCGCCGAGCCGCTCCTCGGGGGCGGTGGCCCGCTCACGGGTCACCACGGCCAGCAGCTCCCCGGGGACGCGGCGCCGCAGCACCGTCAGGAGCTCCAGATCGGTGGGGTCGGCCAGGTCGGTGTTCTCGACGACGAGCGTGCGGGGGCCGGTTTCCGACAGGTGCTCACGGACGAACTCGGCCAGGCCGTTGGCCAGGCGCAACGTGCGACGCGGCGCGTGCACCAGGATCCGCTCCGCGCCGGGCAGGCTCGCGGCCACCGACCGGCGCCGGGCGGGGATCAGATCGCGCAGGTCGGGCGCCACGGCGCGCAGCTCGATGTCGTAGCGGGCGACGAGTTCGGGCCGGGCCGTGGGCAGCAGGGCGGAGACGATCGCGCCCCCCGCGGTGTACGGCCCGCGCAGGCGCCGGTCCGCGTCGACCACGGGCAGCGGCGGCGCGGGACGAGACGGGTCGCCCTGCGGGTACGGTCCCCGACTCACCGGACTCCTTTAACTCGATTAGTTGATATTTGATGATATGGCTATGCCGGGGAGCCGGCGCCCATCACTGGACGCCGGTTCTGTGATTCAGTCTCAGCCGACGTGCTTAGGACTCGCGGTGCCACTGAGTGCGATGGTGCCAGGCTTGTGAACAATGACGCGCTTCATTATCGGCCTTCCTCGCGAATAGAACAAATTGCAAGTATTCGCAGTAATCGCCCATACTGACAAGATCTATTAGTTATCGTGGCCGGATCCGGACAATCCCTGGACAGGGGCCGCACGGTGGTGTCGACGGAACCGGCGCGGCTCATCCGGAATTCGCGCCCGCCCGGATCCGGCCGCCGCCACGCGTCCGCGCCGGGCGGCACACCGTCCGTCCGCGTCGTGACGGCATCGTGGTGGCACAGCAGTGGCGCCGTACGCGCGGCGGAAAGTGGGAAGGCCGGAAAGGCGGAAGGGCAGTAAGGCCGGAAAGGCGGTCAGTGGGCCACCCGCAGCACGATCTTGCCCCTGGCGTGGCCACCGGCGAGCCGCTCGTGGGCCGCGGCGGCCTCGTCGAGCGGGAACACCTCCTCTAGTTCGGGGGCGATCAGCCCGCCGTCGATCAGCTCGGCGATCTGGGCCAGGGCCGACCCGTCCGGCTCCACCAGGAACGTGCGGGTGCGAAACCCCCGAGCCTCGGCGGCGCGCAGCAGGTCGGGGGAGGCGCCCGAGGGCACCGGAACGAGCAGCCCGCCGGGGCGGAGGACGTCGAGGGAACGCGTGCTGGTCGCGTCGTGCTCGTCCCCGACCAGGTCGACGACCACGTCCACGTCGCGCACCACGTCCTCGAAGCGGACGGCCGTGTAGTCGACGAGCTCGTCGGCTCCCAGCCCGCGCAGCCAGTCGTGCTTGCCGGCGCGGGCGGTGCCGATCACGTACGCGCCGAGGTGCTTGGCGATCTGGACGGCGAGGTGCCCGACGCCGCCCGCGGCGGCGTGGACGAGGACGCGCTGTCCCGGGGTGACCCGCGCGGCGTCCACCAGGACCTGCCACGCGGTCAGCGAGGCCAGTGGCATGGCGCCGGCCTCGTCGTGTCCCAGGGAGCGCGGCTTGAGGGTGAACTGCCTCGACGGCGCGGTCACGAACTCGGCGTAGGCACCGGCCTGGCGCGGGAACCACGGCATGCCGTACACCTCGTCCCCCACCTCCAGGGAGCTCACCCCGAAGCCGGTCTCCTCGACGACACCGGAGACGTCCCAGCCCAGGATGAAGGGCGGGTCCCCCAGGACCCCTGCCATACCCGCGCCCGCCCTGGTCTTGAGGTCCACCGGGTTCACTCCCGCCGAGACGACCCGTACCAGCACCTCGGTGGGCAGTGGTTCCGGGCGCTCCACGCGGACCGGACGCAGCACCTCGGGGCCGCCGAAGGTGTCCTGGCTGATCGCCCGCATAAGGGTCACGATGGCTCTCCCCGATCTCTCGCCGCTCTTCCCGCAGGTGCCGCCGCCCGTGAGAGCGGTGGGGATCACGCTACCCCTCCGGGGGCCGGCGACCCGGTTGCCCTGCCGTTCGCCGGGGCGTGAGCGTGCGCGACGCCCCCGCGCCGGGCCGTCGCGGGAGGTTCCCCGGGGAATGAAACCCTGATGGTCGACGTCCTCCTACCGCGGGACGACCGCACGACCACCGCACGACCGGTCAAGGCCGGTGGGTGCGCCGCCGACCCGCGGCACCATGCCGCGATCCCGCCCGACGGCTCAGGCCGGGGGCCGCACACCGGGGGTATTCGATGAAGGAACCGAGGAGTCGCTGGACGGACATCGCGGGGGGCGATGCCGGAGAGCGGTACGCGGAGAGGTTCGCCCGGCTGGCCGAGTCGGGGGCGGACATGCACGGCGAGGCGCGGTTGTGCGCGGAGCTGCTGCCGCCGGGCGCCCGGGTGCTGGACGCCGGGTGCGGCACCGGGCGGGTGGCGATCCGGCTGGCCGAGCTGGGATACGACTGCGTGGGCGTCGACCTCGACGCGTCCATGCTCGACGTCGCCCGGCGGACCGCGCCATGGCTGCCCTGGATCCTGGCCGACCTCAGCGACCTCAGCGACCTCGACGCGCTCGGCGCGCTCGGCGATCCCGCGGATCCCGCGGATCCCGCGGACCCCGCGGACCCCGCGGACCCCGTGGCGGGGGCGGACCGCGCCGTCCGGGGCGGCCGAGGGGAATCGACGGGGAAGGGCGGGAGAGGCGGGCGCTTCGACATGGTCGTCGCCGCGGGCAACGTCATCCCCCTGCTCGCCCCAGGGACCGAGGCGCGGACCGTCGCGGGGCTCGCGGCGCTGCTACGGCCGGGCGGGCTGCTGGTGAGCGGGTTCGGGCTGGACGCCGCGCACCTCCCGCTCGCCTCGGCGACGGTCACCCTGGCGGACTACGACGACTGGTGCCGTACGTCGGGGCTCACCCCGCTGCGGCGCCTGGCGACCTGGGACGGCGCGCCCTACGACGGTGGCGGATACGCGGTGAGCGTCCACACGCGCACCGCGGGCTGACGGGTCTCGGGGGAGTAGTAACTTCATCCCATGCGACTGGGCGTTCTCGACATCGGTTCCAACACGGTTCATCTGCTGGTGATGGACGCGCACCGGGGGGCCCGGCCGCTGCCGGCGTACTCGCACAAGGTGGACCTGAGGCTTTCCGAGCACATGGAGGACGGCGACCGCCTGTCCGCGCGGGGCGCCGCGCGGCTGCGGGAGTTCGTCGAGGAGGCGCTGCGGCTCGCCGAGGACAAGGGTGTCGAGGACCTCATGGCCTTCGCGACGTCCGCGGTCAGGGAATCGGTGAACGGCGAGGAGGTCCTCGCCGGGATCAAGGCCGACACGCAGGTCGACATCGAGGTGCTGTCCGGTCAGGACGAGGCGAGGCTGACGTTCCTGGCCGTGCGCCGCTGGTTCGGGTGGTCGTCCGGGCGGCTGCTGGTGCTGGACATAGGAGGTGGGTCGCTGGAGATCGCCTCGGGCATCGACGAGCAGCCCGACGCGGCGGTGTCGCTCCCGCTGGGGGCGGGCCGGCTCACCCGCGACTGCTTCACCGCCGATCCGCCGCCCGCCGACGAGGTGCGGGCGCTGCGCAGGCACGTACGGGCCGAGATCGCCCGCACGGTGGGAAACGTGGCCCGGTACGGCCAGGCCGACCACGCGGTGGCGACGTCCAAGACGTTCAGGCAGCTCGCCAGGATCGCCGGGGCGGCGCCCTCGCACGAGGGACCGTCCGTGCGCCGGGTGCTCAGGCACGCGGACCTGGTCGGGTGGACCGACCGGCTGATCAAGATGAGCACCCGGGAGCGGGCCGAGCTGCCCGGGGTCTCCGAGGGGCGGGCGCCGCAGCTGCCGGCCGGGGCGATCGTCGCCGACGCCGCGATGGACCTGTTCGGGGTGGCCCAGCTGGAGGTGTGTCCCTGGGCGCTGCGCGAGGGAGTGATCCTGCGGCGGCTGGACGCGATGCCGGAACGGTGAGGTTTACCAGAGCGTTCACAGGTAAGAGCGCATAGTCATGAACAGCCCTCAGGCTCACGTGGAAGGTGCCGCTCGCAGAGCGGCCAACAGTCAGACGCTCGACAGGCTGGCGCGGGTTGGATTGGCCTGCCGGGGTGTCCTCTACGGTTTGATCGGTTTCCTCGCCCTGCAGATCGCCTTCGGCGGGGGAAGCGGCAACAAGGAAGCCGACAAGACCGGCGCGATCGAGACGGTGGCCGAGCAGCCGTTCGGCACGTTCCTGCTCTGGCTCATGGTCGTCGGGTTCGTCGCGCTGGTCGTCTGGCAGCTGTCGGAGGCCATCATGGGCCGCGGACGGACCAAGGACCGGGTGGAGTCGGGCGCGCGGGTGGCGGTCTACACGCTGATCGTGGCCACGCTGCTCGGCGTGCTGCTGCGCGGCGACTCCGGTGCCTCGATGGACAGCCAGTCGAAGGACATCACGGCCATGCTGATGGACCTGCCCCTGGGGCAGTTCATCGTCGGCCTGATGGGCCTGGGCCTGATCGGCCTGGGTGCCTACTGGATCCGCCAGGGCTGGAAGAAGGAGTTCCTCAAGGACCTGCGCACCGGCGAGATGCCCGCGAGGGCGCGAGAGCTCGCCGAGAAGTTCGGCATGGCGGGATACATCGCCCGAGGCGTGATCGCCGCGGTCGCCGGTGTCTTCGTCATCCAGGCCGCGGTCACCTACGACCCCGACAAGGCCAAGGGCATCGACTCGACGCTGCGCTCGCTGGCCGACACCCCGGCCGGTCCGTGGCTGCTCGGTGTCGTCGCGATCGGTCTGCTGCTGTTCGCGGTCTACTGTTTCTTCGAGGCTCGCTGGCACCGCGTGTGACGGATGGAACCGCACGGTACGCCAGGTGCGGACACGCAGGTGAAGGGGCCTTTGGCAAGCCCCACCTGTCTATCCGGTAAGTGATCGCATTCCTACTTTTCCGCGACATCTTCTCCGCCGAGCCCCGCGTCTTCCCATCAGTGAAACGGTATCGGAGGGGGCGGTATGGACTCGTCGGAGTACGACGGCAGTGAATGGGTTCTCCGCCTGGCGGGTTCCCCGGACCAGGTGGTCAGAGCCCGCCGCCTGGTCTCGATGACCCTGGGGCGAGACCATCCCCTCCACGACGACTGCGTCCTGCTGACCAGCGAGATCGCCACCAACGCGGTGATCCACTCCCGGTCGGGGGACGGCGGGGCGTTCACCGTCACGGTGGCCTGCTCGGCGACGGGGGTACGGGTCTCCGTCCAGGACGAGGGCTCCTCCGCGGCCCCCTGTGTGTGCCGAGCCTCGGCCGACGCGACAGGGGGCCGCGGCCTGCCCCTGCTGGAGGCGCTGGCCCACCGCTGGGGCGTGGTCAGGGAGACCGGGTCCAACAGGGTGTGGTTCGAGCTGGTGCCGGAGATGGCCGGACTGCGCGCGGGCAGCCTGGCCGGCGCCCGCTGACACCGCGACGGCACTCACGTGACGAGCGTGACGACACGGCCTCGTCGTTCGTGGTGAAGTGATGGAAGGGCCTGTCTTACGGGCCGGAGGTGGGTGAGCGCAAGGCTCGCGTGCAGAGAGTGAGGCCCTCCATCAGCGTGGTACGCGTGGTGTCGTCGACCTCGGCGAGCATGTCCTCCTCGATGCCGTCGAGCGAACGGTCGCAGTGCCGCAGCACCGTCTGTCCTTCACGGGTGAGATGGGCGCGGAGCACCCGGCCGCCGTCCGGGTGCGCGTCACGGTGGATCAGGCCGCGTTGTTCCAGCTCGCGGACGACCAGGTTCATCGCCTGCGGCGTGACGAAGGCGATGCGGGCCAGTTCGGCCGAGGAGAGTCCGGCGCGCGTGCGCAGCTCGCTGAGCGCCATGTATTCGGTCGTCGTGATGCCGTACCGGACGAGCGCCTCGTCGAGCCGGGCGCGGATGCGACGCTCCAGCCGGTAGACCACGTAGCTCAGGCGGGGGGCCGGCTTGACCGGCTGGTCGGTTGCGGGGATGCGGCGCGAGGTCACGGGATGACCATAACCGGCGATGTAAGTTTCGCGCCCTCGATATCAAGTTACTTGATAACAAATCGCTTGATAAGCAGCGCAAGCAGCGCTTTTCCGTGGATGGAGCGTCATGATCCCTTACGGGCGTGGCTTGACCGTCCGTTGGTGTCGCCCCTATACCGGCTGATGTCAGGACGAGTCGGCGGCGCCCCGGCCTCGTGCATCGAGCGAACATCAAGCAGAGGAGAGCCGATGAAGTCATTGACCGCTGTGCTCGCGGGTGTCAGTGCCGCGGTGCTGTGCGCCGCCACGTTCCTGGTGACCGGACAGTCCGCCGCCGCGGCCACCCTGACCGAGGTGACCGGCTTCGGCGCCAACCCCGGCAACCTGCGGATGCACCTCTACGTGCCGGACACCGTGCAACCCAGTCCCGCGATCGTGCTCGCCATGCACGGTTGCGGCGGTTCGGGTCCCGGCTTCTACTCGGGTTCGGAGTTCCGGACCCTCGCCGACCGGCACGGCTTCATCGTCATCTACCCGTCGGCGTCCAAGAAGGGCAACTGCTTCGACTCCTGGTCCGCGGCGTCAAAGGTACGCGACGGGGGCAGCGACCCGGTCTCGCTGATGTCCATGATCACCTACACGCGGCAGCGCCACAACGGTGACGCCGACCGCATCTACGTCACCGGCAGCTCCGCCGGCGGCATGGAAACCAACATCATGCTCGGCAACTATCCCGACGTCTTCAAGGCCGGGGCGGCGTTCATGGGGGTGCCGTTCGGCTGCTTCGCGAACGAGGCCGACTACATTCCCTCGCCCGGCGCGAGCGACTGTGCCTCCGGGCGGATCAGCAAGACGCCCCAGCAGTGGGGGGACCTGGTCCGCGCCGCCTATCCCGGGTACAACGGTCCCCGGCCGCGCGTCCAGCTCTGGCACGGCACCACGGACAACCTCGTGTACTACGCCACCCACCAGCAGGCGATCGACCAGTGGACCAACGTGTTCGGCCTGAGCCAGACGCCCACCAGTTCGGACACGCCGCAGCCGAACTGGAACCGCCGCCGCTACGCCGACGCTTCCGGCACGGTGCGGGTCGAGGCGTACAGCATCCAGGGGGCCGGCCACAGCCTGCCGATGAGCGGGATGGCCGCCGCCGCGATCCAGTTCTTCGGCCTCACCGGCGGGACGAGCCCGTCGCCGACCCCGACCCCGACTCCGAGCCCCACCCCGACCCCGACTCCTTCCCCCACCCCCACCCCCACCCCCACCCCCGACCCGGGCACCGGGTGCAGGGTCACCTACCTTGCCAACACCTGGAACAACGGCTTCACCGCCGACGTCACCGTGACGAACACCGGCGCGACCCCCGTCAACGGCTGGACCGTGACCTGGACCTGGCCGGGGAACCAGCGGGTCACCAGTGCCTGGAACGCCACGGTGACCCAGTCGGGCTCCCAGGTCAGCGCGCGCAACCTCTCCTACAACGGCACCATCGCCCCGCAGGCCCGGACCGGTTTCGGGTTCCAGGGCACGTACAGCGGCACGAACTCGGCTCCGACGGCGTTCGCACTGAACGGGACCTCCTGCGTCATGGGGTGAGTCCGTCCAGGAGGCCGGCGGCCACCTTCAGGGCGGGCCGCTCGTACTCCTCGGCGCGTGCGTGGAAGACCTGCTCTGCCCGGATCGCCGGCCAGTCCGCGGGGAGGTGTTCGGCCGGCAGGTGGGGATCCTGCCGGACGAGCTGCAGCCAGTCGGTGTGCAGCAACAGCTGCCGTACGAGATCGTCCGGCGCGTCGGGAAGTGGCCGGGTGACGTCCCACCTGGTGAGGAACGCCCGATAGCGCCGGGCGATCTGCTCGATGTCGAAGGCCTTCGCGACCAGGTCGGCGGCCTCGGTGGGTTCGAACGCCCTGGCGGTCAGCACCGTGACGTGGTCGTCCACGTCCAGCGAGTCGAACACGCCGGTGACCTCCTTCGCGCCCGGCGCGATCCACAGCCCGCTCTGCAGCGGGCCGAACCCGGCCCAGACGAGCCGGGACCGCAGGTCGTGGCGGGTGCTGCGCCGGCTGTCCGGCAGGGAGAACCCGACGACCGTCCAGGTGCCGTCCCAGTCGCGGTTCACCGCGCCGGTCTCCCAGATCCGCCGGCGCCCGTCCCTGAGCACCGCCACGGCGTACGGGGTGAGCTCGATGTACGCCCTGCGTCCCACCCGGTACCGGGTCACGAGGTTGCGCTTCACCATGCGGGCGAGCGTGGACCGGACGGCCTCCTCGGAGACGCCGAGGCGGGCGAACACCTCGATGATGCTGCCCGAGGAGATGGGGGTGCCGCGGTCCAGCGCGTAGATGCCGAGGAAGCTGAATATCAGGGACTGCGGGCGCACAGCCGGCACTGCCGGCACTGCCGGTTCGTCTTCGCCGCCGATGGTCACACCGAAAGCGTAGACGGACCGGATGTCAGGCACATAATTGACGGAAGTCAGATATCTGCCCGAGGAGAGCTCATGAACGTCGACGAACTGGTCGCCATCGACGTGCACACGCACGCGGAGGTCTCCGCCGACGGGCACGCCTCGCTCGGTGACGAGCTGGCCGGTGCCTCGGCGAAGTACTTCAGGGGACACTCCCGGCCCACCATCCCCGAGATGGCCGCCTACTACCGCGAGCGCAGGATGGCGGCGGTGGTGTTCACCGTCGACGCCGAGCACGCCACCGGGCATCCGCGCATCTCGAACGAGGAGGTCGCGGCGAGTTGCGCCGCCCACGCCGACGTGCTGATCCCCTTCGCCAGCGTCGACCCGTGGAAGGGCAGGGCCGGTGTCCGCGAGGCGCGCCGGCTCGTGGCCGAGCACGGGGTGCGCGGCTTCAAGTTCCATCCGAGCGTCCAGGGCATGGCGCCCGACGACCGGGCGGCCTACCCTCTCTACGAGGCGATCGAGGAGATGGGCGTGCCGGCACTGTTCCACACCGGCCAGACCGGCATCGGCGCCGGCCTGCCCGGCGGGGGCGGGATCCGGCTGAAGTACTCCAACCCGATGCTGGTCGACGACGTCGCCGTTGACTTCCCCGAACTGCGGATCATCCTCGCTCATCCGTCCTTTCCTTGGCAGGATGAGGCTCTGGCGGTCGCCACGCACAAGCCGTACGTCTACATCGACCTGTCCGGGTGGTCGCCGAAGTACTTTCCCCCGCTGCTCGTCCGGTACGCCAACACGCTGCTGAAGGACAAGGTGCTCTTCGGGTCCGACTACCCGATGATCACGCCGGACCGATGGCTCGCCGACTTCGACGCCCTCGACATCAAACCCGAGGTCCGCCCGAAGATCGTCAAGGACAACGCCGTACGCCTGCTCGGGCTCGACGCTCCTTAATGTCGGGCAGAGTATTGACGTTCGTCATGAATGTGCCTAACCTCCGGGCAAGTAAGCGCAGCAGTTCGCTCTCGGACTGAGGAGCTCGGTCATGACGACCCCGTCGGCCCTCCCCCACAACCAGGTTCAGCTCCGCCGCGCGGTGGCCTCCAGCTTCCTGGGCAGCGTCATCGAGTACTACGACTTCCTGCTGTACGCCACGGCCTCGGCGGTGGTCTTCAGCAAGATCTTCTTCTCCTCGCTCGACCCGCTCACGGCCACGGTCGCCAGCTTCGGCACCTTCGCCACGGGCTACCTCGCCAGGCCGCTCGGCGGAGTGATCTTCGGTCACTTCGGCGACCGGCTCGGCCGCAAGCGCATGCTGGTCCTGACCATGACCCTGATGGGCATCGCCAGCTTCCTCATCGGCGTGCTCCCCACCTACGAGCAGGTCGGTGCCCTCGCCCCCGTCGCCCTCGTCGTCCTTCGCGTGCTGCAGGGCGTCGCCATCGGCGGCGAGTGGGGAGGCGCCGTGCTGATGTCCGCCGAGCACGCGACCAGCCGCCGCGGCCTGTGGGCGAGCTTCACCAACGCCGGCGCCCCGTTCGGCATGGTGCTCTCCACCGGGGTGCTCAGCGGCACCGCGGCCGTCCTGGGCGAGGAGGCGTTCCTGAGCTGGGGCTGGCGGGTGCCGTTCCTGCTCAGCATCCTCCTCCTGGCGGTCGGCCTGTTCGTCCGGCTGCGGGTCGAGGAGACCCCGGTGTTCGAGGCGGCCGGCGGTCGCGCCGCCAGGGTGCCGCTGCTGGAGGTGTTCCGCCACCATCCGAGGACGCTGCTTCTCGGGGTGGGCGTCGGGCTGTCCGCGTTCGTGGCCCAGGGCACGCTGACCACCTATCTCATCGCCTACGGCGTCCGGACCGGTTTCACCAGGCAGGCCGTGCTGAACGGCCTCACGCTCTCCTCCGCGCTGGCCGTGGTGAGCATCGTCGCCTGGGCGGCGCTCTCGGACCGGGTCGGACGCCGTCCGGTCGTGCTGGCGGGAGCGCTGCTCATGGCCGGGTTCGGCTTCGCGCTGTTCCCGATGGTGAACACCGGCAGCGTCGCCGTGCTCGTCATCGCGCTCGTGCTGGGCCAGGCGGTCATCCACCCGCTGATGTACGGCCCGCTCGGGGCGCTGTACGCCGAGCTCTTCCCCACGAGAAACCGCTACACCGGCGCCTCGCTCGGCTACCAGATCGCCGGACTCGGCGCCGGCCTGGGCCCGTTGCTCTTCGCCCAGCTGGACGCGTCGTCCGGAGGCGGCAGCACGACGACGATCTCAGTGATCATCGCCGTCTGCTGCCTGCTGACCGTGGTCTGCGTGCTCGCCCTGCGTGAGACCAGCACCGACGACCTCACCTCGGACGCCCCGGCGGTCCCCGCCGCCACCGATGCGTAACGCCGGGCTCGGCGGCTGGCCCGCCCGCCGGGCCCGGATGAGTCCCGGCCGCACCGCGTTCGTCTTCGCGGGCCGGTCGGTCAGTTACGCCGATGTCCACGAGCGGGCGACCCGCCTGGCGTCGCGGATGCGCGAGACGGGGATCCGGCCGGGGGACCGGGTCGCCTACCTCGGCCCCAACCACGTCGCCTTCGCCGAGACCATGTTCGCCACCCACATGCTGGGCGGTGTCTTCGTCCCGCTGAACTTCCGGCTGGCCGCGCCCGAGATCGCCTACATGCTCCGGCACTCGGGCGCCTCGCTCCTCGTGTACGACCCCGGCCGCGCGGAGACGGTACGCGGCCTGCCCGGCCCTTACACGGTCGTGGCCCTGCGGTCGCCCGCCCCGGGGGAGCACGACTTCGAGACCTGGGTGTCGCAGGGCGATCCCGATCCCGTCGACGTCCCGGTGGCGCTCGACGACGTCGCCCTGATCCTCTACACCTCCGGCACGACCGGCCGTCCCAAGGGCGCGATGCTCAGCCACGCCAACCTGGTGTGGAACTGCTTCAACATGATGATCGGCGTGGACGTGACGAGCACCGAGGTGACGCTGATCGGCGCGCCGCTCTTCCACGTCGCGGCCCTGAACCAGACGATGCTGCCGACCTTCCTCAAGGGCGGCACCTCGGTGATCATGCCGTCCTGGGACGTCGAGCTCTGTTACGACCTCATCGAGAGGCACCGCGTGACGTGGATGTTCGGCGTCACCACGATGTTCGCCGACCTCGTCCGGTCGCCGCGCTGGGCCGACGCCGACCTCTCGTCGCTGCGCACCCTCATGTCCGGCGGCGCCGCCGTCCCCATGACGCTGATCCGCACCTACCAGGAGAGGGGCCTGGTCTTTTGCCAGGGCTACGGGCTGACCGAGACCGCACCCGGCGCGACCTTCCTCGAGGCGGGCGAGAGCGTGCGCAAGGTGGGCTCGGCCGGGGTCCCGGTCTTCTTCTCCGAGGTGTCCGTGGTCCGCCCCGATCTCACTCCGGCCCCGGTCGGGGAGCCCGGCGAGGTCCTCATCCGGGGGCCGAACGTCACCCCCGGCTACTGGCGTGACCCGGAGGCGACCGCCGCCGCGCTGAGCGAGGACGGCTGGTTCCACTCCGGCGACATCGCGACCGTGGACGAGGAGGGCCACCTGACCATCGTCGACCGCGTCAAGGACATGTACGTCTCCGGCGGGGAGAACGTCTACCCGGCGGAGGTCGAGAACGTGCTCTTCGCGCATCCGGCGGTGGCGGAGGTCGCCGTGGTGGGGATGCCGGACCGGAGGTGGGGCGAGGTGGGCCGCGCTTTCGCCGTGCTCCGTCCCGGCGCCGCCGTCACCCCCGGCGAACTGACGGCCTTCCTCCGTCCTCGGCTCGCGAAGTACAAGATCCCCGTCTGTTTCGAGATCGTCGACGCGCTGCCGAAGACGGGCTCGGGCAAGATTCGCAAATCCGAACTCCGCGACCGCCCCCTGCCCGGATGACGGCGGGACCCCGGGGCGTCCCGCCGTACGGTCTCAAGGGCTGCCGCACCTCGCGGGGCAGAACGTGACCTCGGGGTAGCGCGATGACGGCCCCTCCAGCAGGGGTTGTCGTCGTGATTTCAGGTGCTGGTCGAGGAAGGCCGCCACGTACGTGCGGGTGAGCTCGGCGGAGCGCGCCGCGGACAGAGCGCGGGGGGCGGGCCTGATGCCGAGGGCGCCCGCCAGCAGCGGCAGGTCGGTGAAGGAGTGGTGTTCGGTTCCCGACAGCACGAGCCAGCGTTTCCATCCGGTCAGCAGCTTCCAGTCGCGGTCCCACGAGGTGTCGCGGCCCCCGGGGACGTGCTGCGGCGCACCGATGAACATGAACGGCCGGGCGAACCCGCTCTTGGGAATCCGGGCGTAGGCGGTGCCGTCCATGTCGATCCCGGCGCGCACGCGCGAGTCCTTCACCATGGCCGCCACGGCGGCGGCCCCGCCGATCGACTGGCCTGCCATCGCGACCCTTCCGCCGTCGATCAGGCCGGAGCGTTTCCACCTGGAGGTCAGCCAGTCCAGGACGAAGGAGACGTCGGCGGCCCGGCCCTGGACCACTCTCGGGCCGAAGCCGGGATCGGTGTCGCCGTCACAGGCGAGGCACTCGGCGACCCGCCCGTCGGACAGGGTGGTGGCGTGGCTCTCGTGGGTGTGGTCGATGCCGGCCACGACGTACCCGCGGCTGGCCAGGTCCTCGGCCAGGGAGGTGAGGGTGCTCACCGGCTTGGTGAAGCCGGGGGAGAGCACCACCAGCGGGAGCCCGCGTCCTGCGGGGTCGGCGTCTTCGACGGCGTTCGTGCGCGTCTTGCTCAGCACGTCATACGGCGCGCCGGTGATCCCGGAGCCCTTCAGGAGGAGTTCCGATTCCTTGGCCGTCATGTACGGAGCGCGTTGCCCGTCGCGCCGCTCGGTGGGGTACCACAGGGTGACCTTGAGCCGCCTGGCGTCGAGGTCGGGGTCCCAGGGATCGGGGCGGGAGGTGTCGGTCAGGTGCAGGGCGGTGGTGCCGACCGGATGGGGGCCGGTGGGGGCGGGCAGGGTGGCGGGGCCGGCCGGGGTGACCGGCGGGACGTCGGATCGGGGCGGCGTGGGCGCGGAGCAGGCGGACGCGGCCAGGACGACCAGTCCCGTGGCCAGTCCCGTTGGCAGGGCCAGGAGCTGTCTCATGGGGGTCCCTTCACGCGTGCAGCAGGGCCAGGGCCTTGGCCAGGGCGGGGTCGCGTCCGGCGGCGGCGTCGGCGGGGGTCAGGGGCACGTGGTGGTCGGGCGGCACGCCGATCCGGTCGATCACCTCGCGATCGGGGCCGAGGTGGTGCCTGGCGGGAAAGCTCAGCAGGGTGTTGTCGGCGAGCAGGTACGGTTGGGCCGGGCCGGAGATGACGCCGGCGGTCCTGGTGCCGACCAGCCGGCCGAGGCGCAGGTCCTTGACCGCGGAGCTGAAGTGCTCGCACGCCGAGGCGCAGCCGCGGTCGGTGAGCACCACCAGCGGCAGGCCGAGCAGCTCGACGGTGTCGTCGGTCCGCATGGTCTCGCAGGTGCCGTCCACGGCGCACTGGTGGGCGGTGACCTTGCCGTGCCCGAACGCGCTCAGCAGCCGGATCGCCTCCACGGGGCTGCCGCCGCCGTTGCCGCGCAGGTCCAGCACGACACCGGACAGGGTGCGGCCGGTGCGCAGCCGGGAGACGGCCTTGAGGACCCGGTCGGCGGAGTCGGGCGCGAATCCGGTCATCCGCACGTAGGCGACGTCGTCGTCCAGCAGCTTCGACCGCACCACCTGCAGGCCGGCCAGGTCGCGCTGGAAGAGGCCGGGCTTGAGCGTGACCGTCCAGCGGCGGCCGGTGCTCTGTCGTAGCAGCCGTAGCCGGACCGGCCGGGCTTGGGGGTAGCGCGGGTAGAGGGCGGCGATGGCGGGGGTGGCCCTGGCGTCGATGAAGGGCGCCGAGCCGTTGATCGACTCGATGATGTCGCCGGGGCGCAGGCCGGCGGCCCGCGCGGCGCCGCCTTGCACGGTGGTGACGAACAGCGGGCCGACGGCGGTGCCGGGGTTGGCGTCCGCCTGCGCGCCGTTGACGTTCGCCTCGAAGCCCAGGCCGTAGCCGTCGCCGTCGTAGTGATCGGGGTGGCGCTCGACGCCGTGCGTCCAGCGGGCGTGGTTGTCGTCGAGGGCGGCCACGATGGCCCGCAGGGTGACGACGGCCAGTGCGTCGCGCAGGTCGGGAACCTGGTCGGTGATCTTGCGGTACGTGGTCTCGAAGGCGCTCCAGTCGGCTTTGCGGTCGCCGGTCAGCGCCGGCATGGTCGCCTCGGGCACCTCGCGCCCCTCGCGGTTGAGCTCCTGGGTCAGGGCGACGAATCCGGCCGTCAGCAGCGCGCGGGCGTCCAGCGTGGCGCCGCTGTAGTAGTTGCCCAGGATGCAGAAGTAGGCCTGCTCGATGACGTCGACGGTGGTGGCCGTCTCCACCCCGGGGGGGCCTTGGGGGCGGGAGCAGACCGTACCGGCCGCCGCGCTCGCCTGGGCGCGCGGCGGCGCGGGCGCGGTACAGGCCGTCGCCAGCAGGAGCGCGAGTCCGGCGGCGGCCGTTCTCACGGCGGTCATGACAGGCGCCTTCGGACCCACCAGAAGCAGAACCATGTCAGGCCGACGGTGAGCAGGGCGTAGATGCCGGTCTCGATCCACTGGAAGGGCCAGAAGCGCCCCAGGGGCTGGTAGGCCGCCTGCTGCCGGTAGCCGAGCCGGTTGATCTCGGCCAGGCACGAGTCCATGCCCTGTCCCGGTCCCGATCCCGGCGGTGCGCAGGGTCCCGACGTGGTGGAGGTCTTGACGGCGGCTTCCACGCCGCTCGCACGCCCGGACGGATCGACCAGCTCGCTGGACAGGACCCAGGCACCGGCGTGGCCGGGAACGACCGACTCCAGCATGATGTGCACGAATTGGGTTTCATCCCGTTCTATGCCGATGCTGTCCACATTCGTCTTGCTGAGTTCGAAGGTCCCGGTGACCGGGGGCATCAGGTGGGGACGGACCAGCAGCGGCATGGCGATCTGGATCGCGACGAAGACGGCCAGGGTGAGGGCCATGGCGGCCAGGGTGCGGCGCACCAGCATGCCCACGGCCACGCCCAGGACGAAGGCGAAGGCCGCGTACCCCATCGGCGCGATGCCGCGCGCGCCGAACACCAGGGGAGCCATCAGGGCCAGGTCCGGAGCGGCCGACTTGTCCAGGGGATCGGACCACCAGGTCACCACGAGACCGCACACGCCGGCCGCGGCCATGGCGGTCAGGCCGGTGAGGCCGAGCTTGACCGCCAGCCAGCGTCCGCGGGTGATGCTCTGGTTCCACACCAGCAGGTGCGTGCCCGTCTCCAGCTCGCGGGTGATCAGCGGTGCTCCCCAGAAGAGCCCGACGAGGGCGGGCAGGAGCAGAACGACGAGGGTGAGGGCCAGGAAGGGGAGGTCGTACTCGCCGAAGAAGCGGTCGTAGAAGCGGTCGCAGGAGTCGTCCTGCGTGCAGGCGGTGATCCCGGTGGAGTAGCCGGAGGCCAGGTCCGGCCCGGTGAGGGCCAGAGTGGCGACGAGAACCAGGAGTGCGGCGGCCATCATCGTGGCCGAGCCGCGGAACTGGCGCCAGGTCAGCCAGATCATCGCTGCACCTCCAGGGCGGCCCGCCGGTTCTCGGCGGTGCGCTTTTCCATGTAGGCCAGGACGAGGTCCTCCAGGCCGAGCCGGCTGACCGTCCAGGCGGGGTCGTGGATGGGAGCGTCGGTACGGACCACGTACGTGCTCTGCCGGTCGGTGTGGCGCGCGGAGATGACGTGCTGGTCGGCGGGAAGCCGGTCGGGGTCGCGGCGCGGGCCGGTGAGCCGGTGATGGGTGGACAGCAGCTTCTCGGTCTCCCCGGCGATCTGAACGCGGGAGTCGACCAGCACGACCAGGAAGTCGCAGACCCGTTCCAGGTCGGAGACCAGGTGGGAGGAGAGCACGACGCTGAACTCGTGTTCGACGGTGGCCTCCATAAGCCCCTGCATGAACTCGCGGCGGGCCAGCGGGTCCAGCGAGGCCACGGGCTCGTCCAGGATCAGCAGCTCGGGCCGCTTGGCCAGGCCGAGGGTGAGGGCGAGCTGGGCGCGCTCGCCGCCGGACAACCTGCCCGCCCGCTGGGTGGGGACGAGGCCAAGCCGCGCGATGCGCTCCCGTGCCATCGCGGCGTCCCAGCGGGGGTTGAGCCGGGCACCCAGCCGCAGGTGTTCGGCGACGGTCAGCCCCGCGTAGACGGGGGTGTCCTGGGCGACGAACCCGACCTTGGCCAGCTGCTCGCGACCGCCGGCGGGACGGCCGCCGAGCACGGTGATGCCGCCCGCCGTCGGTTCGAGCTGGCCGCTGGCCAGCTTCAGCAGCGTGGTCTTGCCGGCCCCGTTGGGGCCCACCAGCCCGACGACGTGGCCCGCCGGGATGTCGATGGTGCACTCGCGCAGTGCCCAGCGCCTGCCGTACCGCCTGCCCAGTCCTTGGGCCTCTAAGACAGCGGTCACGCTATGTCCTCCTGAGCGGTGGTCCGAAAGGTGGTCATGAAGAGGGCCTCGATGCTCTCGTCGTCGAGGCCGGCCCGGCGGGCCTTGGCCAGCCAGCGCTGCAGCTCCAGCCGCAACGGGCCGTGCGCGGCCAGCGAGGTGTCGGTGAGGGTCGCCGTCACGAACGTCCCCACCCCCGGCCTGGCGGCGACCAGGCCCTCGTGCTCGAGTTCCCGGTAGGCCTTGAGGACGGTGTTGGGGTTGATCGCCAGTTGCGCCACGGCCTCCTTGACGGTCGGCAGCTGGTCGCCCTCGCGCAGCAGGCCGAGTCGCAGCGCATGCCGTACCTGCTGCACCAGCTGCATGTACGGCGAGACGCCGGACTTCGCGTCCAGATGGAACTCGATCACCAGTTCCTCCATTTATCTACTGTCCTAGTACTTTAGATTACTATATGTATGGAACTTGTTAAGAAAACGCTCGGCGGGGAGCTCGCCCCGGTCCCACGACGCCGGCGCGTGACGCAGTCGAGCCCGGTGCGGGGGTGACCGCACCGGGCTCGTGGCGGGGAGGGCCGCACCGGGTTCGTGCGGGCTGCGACGGATCGGCCGCACCGGGGCCCGCGGTGGCGGACCGCCCGCGTGCCGCCCCGTCCTCGTCGACGGCGTAGAAGCGGATCTGGTCCCGGCCCCGGTCGGAGACGACGGCCAGATCGGTCCTGACGCCGTTGGACAGGCGCAGGCCGTACACCAGGTCGACGTCGTTGAACCGGGAGGGCTCGTCGTCCTCGCCGGGGGCCGCGGGGGCGGGTACGTGAGGCGAGTCCGTGAACGCATGGATCTCCTTGCATGTGAGATATGTAGAGAAATGTCCTTTTGATCGTTGTGGAATCGGCGCAACGGGGAGTTGGCGGGAGGAGAACGCGACGGCCGTATGCGGTGAAGGGTTCCCGGCCGTGCTCGCGTCACCTGATCGGAGGCAGGGCCGCCAGGGCCACATCTGTCGGCGCCGGCTGCTAGAACTTGACCCCTGCCCGTACCGAGGAGCCCCCCGTGATCCATCAGCATCTCACCACGTTCCACGGCCTTCCCGTCCGCTTCCCCGGCGCCGACGACACGCCCGCGTCGCAGGCCGCGTGGCGCGTCAGCGGTGATCCCTACGACGGTGAGGAGACCGTCGGCGACGCCGTCCGGGAGCTGCTCGGCAAGGTCGACTGCGCCGCCGTGCGAGCGCTGGTCGTGGGCACGTGGGGATGGGCGCACGACGACGACCGATCCGACGGACCGATCCGGTTGCTCGTCGAGGCCGCGCCCCGCCTTCCCGCGCTGGAGGCGATCTTCCTCGGCGACTACGTCAGCGAGGAGTCTGAGATCTCCTGGATCGGGCAGTCCGACGTGACCCCGCTCCTGACCGCGTATCCCCGGTTGAGACGGCTCGATGTGCGTGGCGGCGACGGCCTCGAACTCCGGCCCGTCGTGCACACCGCGCTGGAGACCCTCCGTTTCGAGTCGGGCGGGTTGCCGGCCGGGGTGGTCAGGGCGGTCGGCGCGTCCACGTTGCCCGCGCTGCGGCACCTGGAGATGTGGCTGGGCGAGGAGAGCTACTCGGGCGACTCCGGCCCTGACGACTGGGCGGCGATCCTCGCGGGCGGCGGCCTGCCCGCGCTGAGGCATCTCGGCCTGCAGGACAGCGAGCGGCAGGACGAGGTGGCCGCCGCCGTCGCCACCGCGCCGATCGTGGCGCGGCTGGAGTCGCTCGACCTGTCCATGGGTGTCCTGTCCGACGAGGGCGCCGAGGCGTTGCTGTCCGGCCAGCCGCTCACCCACCTCAAGCGGCTCAACCTGCGGCACCACTTCCTGAGCGAGGAGATGGCCGCGAAGGTCGTGGCCGCCCTGGGCGGGGTCGAGGTCGACGTGTCCGAGCAGCAGGAGATCGACGGCGAATGGCGCTTCATCGAGGTGTCCGAGTGACCGTGCCCGGCACCGCGCTGGAAAGGCCCCCCTCCGCCGACCGCCGCACGCGGGCGGCGCCCCTCGCGGTCGTCGGCACGCCCGGCGACCGGCGGGTGACCCTGTTCGGGGACGCCCTGCGCGCGCACGGCCTGCCCGGACCCCTCGTCGTCCCCTGGCGTGACGTGCTCGCCGGGACCGGTTTCCGCATCCCGGAGCGGGCATGCGTCCGCGTCGACTCCCCCGGCGAGGACCCCGCGGCCGACGAATTGCTGCGTGGCCCCGGCGCGCCCACCCGGGTCGGCGGCGGAGCGTCCTGGCACGCCGCGTTCGTGCGCGGCCTCGAGCGCGTACGGCGGGCGGTGGCGCGGACACCGGGCGCCCGGCTGCTCGGTGACGTCGACGAGATCGCGGTGATGTTCGACAAGCGGCGATCGCACGCCCGGCTGCTGGCCGCCGGCGTGCCTGTGCCGCCCGCCCTGCCCGCGCCGGTCACCGGCTACTCCCACCTGCGCGACCTCATGGCCCGATCGGGCTGGAGCCGGGTGTTCGTCAAACCGGCTCACGGCTCGTCGGCCTCGGGGGTCGTGGCGCTCCAGGTCCAGGCCGCGCGGATCCACGCGGTCAGTTCCGTCGAGCTCGTCCGCCCCCGGCCGGAGGCCACCGGGCGGACCTGCCCGGAGCTGCACAACTCGCTACGCGTGCGCGCCTACACCGACGAGGCCGACGTGGCGATGATCATCGACGCGCTCGCGCCCGACGGGCTGCACGTGGAGCGCTGGTTCCCCAAGGCGTCGGTGGACGGGCGTGTGTTCGACCTCCGCGTCGTCGTGGTCGGCGGACGGCCCACGCACGCCGTTGTCCGTGCCGCCCGTGGCCCGATGACGAACCTGCACCTGGGCGGCACCCGTGGTGATCTCGATCAGGTCCGGGCCCGGCTCGGGGCGGCCGGGTGGGAGCAGGCCATGCGGACATGCGAGCAGGCGGCCGCCTGCTTTCCCGGCTCCGTCATGGTCGGGGTCGACCTCATGGTGGGCATCGGCCTGCATCGCCTCGCCGTGGCGGAGGTGAACGCCTTCGGCGACCTGCTGCCCGGGCTCACCGGTCTGCCCGAGAGCGGGGCCGCCGGCCTTGACTGCCACGCCGCGCAGGTGGCCCACCTCCTCACGCTCCGGAGCGCGGCATGAGAGACATGAGCGCGATCGCCGGCACGCACGACGTGAGGCCCTACGAAGGGTACGTCTACGCCTACCCGCACAAGACGGCCTACCGTCCGCTCGACCCGCGGCCCCCGCTGCGCGAGGTCTGGGCACAGGAGCGCACCGACGCGCTCTTCCTCTACCTGCACGTGCCCTTCTGCGAGATGCGGTGCGGCTTCTGCAACCTGTTCACCAGGACCGGCGCCCCCGCGGAGCTGGTGACCTCCTACCTCGACGCGCTCCGGCGCCAGGCGGAAGCCGTACGGCAGGCGCTGCCGGACGACGCGCGTTTCGTCACCACGGCGATCGGCGGCGGCACACCCACCTATCTGGAGGCGGCCGAGCTGGCCAGGCTGCTCGACCTGGCCGAGCAGACCATGGGGACCGACTTCTCCACCACCCCGCTCGGGATCGAGACCTCTCCGGCCACCGCCACGCCTGATCGTCTGGCCGTGCTCGCCGAGCGCGGCACCACCCGGATCTCGATCGGGGTGCAGAGTTTCATCGACGCCGAGGCCAGAGCCGCCCTGCGACCGCAGCGCCGCACCGAGGTCGAGACCGCGCTGACCGCGATCCGCGAGACCGGGTTCCGCACGCTCAACATCGATCTGATCTACGGCATCGACGGCCAGACGCCGGACACCTGGCGCCGTTCTCTCGACGCCACCCTCGCCTGGCGCCCGGAGGAGATCTATCTCTACCCGCTGTACGTCCGGCCTCTCACCGGGCTGGGCGCCCTCGGCCGCGACTGGGACGACCAGCGGCTCGGCCTCTACCGCCAGGGCCGCGACCATCTCCTGGCCGCCGGGTACGAGCAGGTGTCCATGCGGATGTTCCGGCTGCCCGGCACGGAGTCGGGCAGCGAGTACTGCTGCCAGAGCGACGGCATGGTCGGTCTCGGCTGTGGCGCCCGTTCCTACACGTCGCGGCTGCATTACTCGTTCGAGTACGCCGTGGGTGTGCGACACGTGCGCGCGATCATCGACGATTTCGTCCGGTTGCCGCGTTCCGCGTTCGGCGTCGCCAACGTCGGCTTCGCGCTCGACGATCTCGAACAGCGCCGGCGCCATCTCATCCAGTCCCTGCTGCAGGCCGAAGGGCTCGACCGAGCCGCCTACAGGGCGCGTTTCGGCGGCGACGTCCTCGACGAGTTCTCCCTCGACATGTTCGCCGAGCGCGGCTGGGTGGTGGACGACTCCACCCGCGTACGGCTGACGCCCGAAGGACTGGCCCGGTCCGACGCCATCGGGCCGGCCCTGTTCTCCGACAGGGCCCGCGACCTCATGGACTCCTATGATCTCCGCTGACCCTCCGACCGGGCCGGTGACCGGCTCCGGACAGGCGCCACTGTCGATATGGGACATCACACCGCGGCACGTGGACGTGTCCCCGGCGGACGACATCCCGAAGCCCGAGGAGCTGACCCTCCTCTACCGGGGCCCACTGGCCAGTTGCGACTACGACTGCGCCTACTGCCCCTTCGCGAAGCGGCGCGACGGCCCGGACCGGTTGCGCGCCGATCGGGAGGCGCTGGCCCGCTTCACCGCCTGGGTCGCGGCGCGCGACTTTCCCGTCTCGGTGCTGTTCACGCCGTGGGGCGAGGGGCTCGTCAGATCGTGGTATCGCACCGCGATGGTGGAGCTGAGCCATCTGGCCCACGTACGCAGGGTGGCCATCCAGACCAACCTGAGCACCCGGCTGAGGTGGCTCGCCGAAGCCGACCTGGACACGCTCGCCCTCTGGGCCACCTACCACCCGGGCCAGGTGACGCACGACCGGTTCCTGGCCCGATGCCGGGAGCTGCTCGCCCACGGGGTGCGCTTCAGCGTCGGCGTGGTCGGCGTCCCCGACCACGCCGAGCCGGCCAGGCGGCTGCGGGCGGAGCTCCCCGACGACGTGTATCTGTGGATCAACGCCGCCGAGGGGCGTTCCTACACCGAGCGGGAGGCGGCCGTCTGGACCGGGATCGACCCGTTGTTCGGCTACAGCAGGAGGCCGCACCGCAGCCTCGGACTGCCCTGCCGCACCGGCCGGAGCGTGGTGTCGGTCGACGGCGAGGGCACGGTGCGGCGGTGTCACTTCGTCGCGCGGCCGATCGGCAACCTCTACGACGGGTCGGCGCTGCGCGCGCTCGCCCCACGCCCGTGCCCGCTTCCCGTGTGCGACTGCCACATCGGATACGTGCATCTCGAACCGCTCGATCTCCACCGCGTCTTCGCGGGCGGCCTGCTCGAACGCATCCCCGCGGGCTGGCCGCGTTGACGGTCGGCGGGTGCCTTCGGTGCGGCGGGCGCGCCTACCCGCTCAGCCGGGTTGCCGCGACGCCGTGAAGGGCCGCGCGGCCGGGCGGACGCCCAGCTCGGCCAGCAGGCCGGCCATGCGGGCGGCGCGGAGCGGGTCGACGGGCAGGACGTGGCCGGTCCACCAGCGGGCGATCTCCGGGGTCGGCCCCGCGGGAACCAGGTCCAGGTAGTCGTCCAGCGGCGGATCGTAGATGAAACCGGGCACCACGCCCCGGCTCTCCAGCCGGGCGACGACCTCGTCGCGGTCCTCGACCAGCAGGGGCACCCGCAGCAGTGGCTGCGGCGCCGCGTCGCGGACGCCCTCGGCCGCCCAGGGCAGGGTGCGCAGCAGCTCGACCCCGGCCACCCGGCGCTCCCGCTCGCGGTCGATCACCCGGAACCGGGAGCGGTGGTAGCCGCGCAGCAGCGGCCCCTGACGCATCCGCCAGTCGTCGAGGTCGATCCGCAGCCAGTGGTCCATGGCGCGCGGGTCGACCGGATCGGCGGCGACGACCGCGCGAAGCTCGTCCTCGCGGGGCGGGCAGCGGTGGCCGGTCCACCGCACGAGCCCGAGCGCCTTGAGGGCGTGCCACATCGGCCTGACCAGCCCGGTGCGGTAGATCGTCTCGCGCAGCACGGGCCGCAGCGTGCCGAGCAGCTGGGCACGCGCCCCTCCGGGGAGCAGCAGCTCGTCCCTGGCTCGCGCCAGCTCGGGCAGCGCGGCCGGGTCCTCCGCGGTGAGGAACCCGCCGGACATCGCTCGCCCGTGCTTGGCGAGGCTGAACACCCCGGCGGTGCCGAAGGTGCCCGCCGGGCGGCCGTCCACGACCGTCTGCATGGCGTGCGCCGCGTCGTCGAGAAGGAGCACGCCGCGCCGGTCGCACTCGGCCCGCAGCTCGACCACCCGGTCGGGCTGGCCGTACAGGTGCGTGGTGACGACACCGGCGAGACCGCTCCAGTCGACGGCGGGGACGTCGATGTTGCCGTCGCGCCAGGAGACCGGCGCCATCACCGGCTCCAGCCCGGCGGCCAGCACGACGAACAGCACCGTCTCGCAGTTCGTCGGCGAGATCAGCACCCTGTCGCCGCGCTTGAACCAGTGGCGCAGCGCCAGCAGCAGGCCGAACCTGGCGGACGGCACGTGGAGGCACTCCTGGCCGATCCGGTCGCGCATGGCCGCCTCGAGCGCGCGGCGGCCGCCCTCGCGGCCGTTCCCGCGCCCGGACGTGGCGGGGTGACCGCTCATCGGGCCCTCCTTCGGTCGGCTCACGTGGTCTTCCTACGGGTGCGCAGCCGACCGTACCGCTTCATGGCCCTGTCGGCGGCGCCGTACAGGGCCGGGCTGTCGAGGATGAACCGCCGCACCCGGCGGACCGGCTCGGTGCGCAGCCAGTGCGCCGCCGCGCCCGCCGACCGGCGGCGCACGATGCCCTCGGTGACTGGAACGGTCCGGCTGCACAGCGCGTCCTTGTACTCCGAGCCGTTGCTGATGCCCAGGTCGAGCGAGGTGATCCCGAGTTTCGCGGCGGCCTCGACCATGTGCAGGTGCTGGATCAGGCCGGGGGAGTATCTGGCGTACTCGGGGTCGTAGGCGGGAAACCATCCGATCATCGTCGTGCCGGTGCGCAGCCCGAAGTGGCCCGCGACGGGCCTGCCGCCGGCGTACAGCATCGACAGCGGCCCGGCGAAGTCGTCGGTGTCGACGGCGTGCAGGCGCTCGGCCAGCTCCACGACCCACGCCCTGCCGAAGCGGTCGGGACGGCCCATCCGCTGGTACTGGGCGGACTTCCACTCGCGCAGCAGCCGGAACTGCTCCGGGTCGCGCACCGCGAACTCGGAGGTGACCTCGCCCGCGTCGCGGCCCAGCTTCCGCTCCTTGTACAGGGTGGTCTTGAGGAACTTCGGGGAGCGCTCGCGCAGCTCGTCGAGGAAGGCCGAATAGCCGCCGTCGAGGTCGAGGACCACGGCCTCCTGCCTGAGCGTCTCGAACGGCTGGAACCACGGCTGGCGGTCGACCAGGCAGCCGAACTCCCACACGCTCAGCCCGCACGCCTTGAGCAGGGCGCCGGAGTCGAGCTCGGCCCCCGGCCGGTGGACGACCCCCTGGCAGAGCGAGACCCACCCGCCCAGCGCGGCGCCCACCCCGCCACCGTGCCGCTCGAAGGGGAAGAACCCCACGGGCCCGTCCGACTCGGTGATCACCGCCACCCGCGCCGCCGCGCTTACCTCGCCCATCGCGACCGTGAAGTCCGGGCTGAGGAAGGGGTTGTCGAGCTGAGGGCTGGAACGTTGCATTCCACGCCACGCCGCGATCTCGGCCGGGCCCAGCTCCGCGGGCCGGATGACGCTGATCCTCATGCGCCGCTCCCCGCCGGGCGAGGACGACCAGCGGTGCGCGCAAACCTACCGTTCACGGGGCGGTGGTCCTTTCTCGAAGCCTGGTCCCAGGCACTGGACGTCGTCGGAGCGAAGGACGAGATCCAGTCGGCGCGGGCACGAGGGGTGTGCGTCACGGCACGCGGAAACCATCCCGGAACCAGGAAGCGATCCCCCGAACCGCCAGCCGGTAATCGATGCGTCAAATCTATCGGGGATATCGCCCTATTCGCTGAGTTGCCCGTCAGATTCGCTAAGCGACGTCGACGGAGGCCGGCCCCGGGGGCACCCTGGGCGGCAGCGGGGGGACCGCGGGGATGAGCCGCTCGATGACCGGCAGGGCGCGGTGGGCGTACAGCGGGTCGATCGGCAGCACGTGCCGGGCCCACCAGCGCGCCACCTCGGGCTGGGGAGAGGGGTCGGTGAACTCCGGCAGGTAGCCGTCGTACGGCGGGTCGTAGAGGTAGCCGGTGGCGACCCCGTGCCGCTCCAGCTCGGCGATGGCCCCGTCGCGGCCGTAGACCAGCAGCGGGACCCGGAACAGCGGCTGGTCCAGGTGGCGGCGGACGGCCGGCGCCACGGTGGGCGACGCGGCCAGCACCGAGACGCCGGCGATCCGCCGTGACCGCTGCCGGGGCAGCGCGTGCAGGCGCCGCGACTGGTACCAGCGCGAAAGGTGGCCCCGCCTGGCCCGGTAGTCGTGCAGGTCGGCCTGGACCCAGGAGTCGAACGCCGGCAGCTGCTGCGGTGCGTACTCCAGCGCCCTGAGCAGCTCCGCCGGACGCGGGGCGATGCGGTATCCCTCGCGCTCCTCCTCCATGCCGAGCGCGCGCATGGCCCTCAGTGCCGGGCGGACCATGTTCAGGCGCAGCGCGGCGTGCCGGCCCGCGGAGGTCAGCACGCTGTGGATCTCCTTCCTGAAGACGCCCGGCTGCAGCAGCCGGTCGCGCTCGCGCTCCAGGGCGCGCAGGTCCGAGAGGTGCTCGACCGCGATCACCCCGCCGGAGCCCGCCCCCGCGTGCTTGGACAGGCTGAACACGCCGGCCACCCCGAAGGTGCCGATCGGCCTGCCGTTCACGCTCGTCTCGATCGCGTGCGCGACGTCCTCGATCAGGATCTTGCCGCCGAACGCGGCCACCCGGTCCGGCAGGCCGTACAGGTTGGTGGTGAGCACCGCGTCGACCGCGTCGAGGTCGACGGCGTCGACGTCGATGTTGCCGTCGTCGAGGGAGAGCGGGGCGATGACCGGGCGCAGCCCGGCCGCGAGCACGAGGAAGAGGATCTCGTCCGCCGACAGCGGTGACATCAGCAGTCGCTGGCCGGGATGACACCAGTGCCGCAGGGCCAGATACAGGCCCAGGCGGTTGGAAGGCAGCGGGAGGCAGAGGCGATGTGTCCGCTTCGCCACAATGTGCTCAGGAGTCACTGGAAACCGTCTATCACGTACGGCATTGGGACCGCAAACCAGTGGCCGCGTGTCGTCCTAACCGGTGCTCACCTGGGAGGTCTTGCCATGGTTCATCACCCTGCGCATGTTCGGGAAGACCAGCAGCGCCACCAGGAGCTGGCTGCCGAGCATGGCGTAGCCCACCGCGGCGATCCCGAAGTGGGGGAAGAGCACCGCTATTGAGGTGAGGACCAGGACGGCCATCCCGATCTGGACGAGGGCGAGCTTGCGCGCCTCGCTCTGGGCGCGCAGCATGCTGAGGCAGATCTCGATCACCGTCTGGGGGAGCACGGCGATCGCCATCAGGCGCAGCAGCGGCGAGCCCGCCTCGGCGAAACCCGGGCCGAACACGCTCAGGATCAATGGCGCGCCGATCACGACCACCGCGACGACCGGGCCGACGATCAGGAAGGTGCGCCGCAGCGCGTTGCGCACGCTCTGCGCCAGCTGGGCGGCGTTGAAGGACCCCTCGACGGTCAGCGAGACCGCCATGTTGGCCGCGAGCAGCCCGACCATGGAGCCCAGCGTGTGGGCTATCGAGAAGTAGCCGAACGTCGGCGCGTCGTCGAGCCAGCCCGCGACGATGACCGGGACGAGATAGAGGATCAGCAGGATGGAGAACGCGCCGGGGAAGTCTCCGGCGAGGAAGCGGCCCACCTCGCGCAGGCGCGGCGGATTCGCGGCGCTCACCTCGGTGTTCTTGACGTGCTTGGGGATGATCACGCCGAAGATGAGCCAGCTGATCGGGATCAGCGCTATGGCCGTCGGCACGATCCACGAGACGAAGATCCCGCCGAAGACGCCGCCCTGCGGCAGCGCGTACGCCAGCGCGACGAGCAGGCCCATCTTGACCAGGCCGAACGCCAGGCTGTTGACCGGCACCCAGACGGCGTTGCGCAGCCCGGCCAGCGTCACGTCCTGGAGGGTGAAGATGGTCCACACGAGCACCGAGGCGAGGAAGAACAGTCCCGGGCCGAGCCCGCCGAGGTCGGCGTAGACCGAGCCCCAGATCGGCAACGTCAGCAGGAACCCCAGCGCCGCCACCAGGCCGGCGGCCCCGGCGACCGCGTAGCCGCGCAGGACGAACTCGGCGGTGCGGCGTCCGGCCACCGGGATGAACCTGGCCAGGGCGCCCGCGAAGGCGAGCCCGGTCAGGGAGGAGAACAGCCGCATCGCGCTGATCTGGGCCTGGCCCTCGCCGAAGGCGGCGGCGGTGTACAGGTGCGTCGCGAGGAACCAGTAGCCGAGGCCCAGCACGGCGGTGATCCCCGTATTGATCATCAGCGCGTAGCCCTGCAGGAACAGGGGGTTCCTCAGGTCCTTGCGCAGGCGGTCCATCAGGCCGGCCCCGCGCTCCTCGGTCGCCGTCCGGCCCGCCGCCTGGTCGCTCCCGTCGCGCGTCACGCCGCCATCATCGGCCGGGCCGCTTGCACCGACCTTGCCACCCGCTGTACGGAGGCCGGTGGCCGCGTTCACCGGTGGTTCTGGACCCTCCGGCCGGGTGCCCGGCGCGGGAACGCCGCCCCTGGGCCTGGCGTGCCTGCCTCGTCCGGTGCCGTGCTCACTCACCCCGGTACTCCCGGTCCGCGCCGTTCCCTGAGGCGGTGCGGGAGTGCCGCGGATCGCTCGGGCGGGGTGGATCGGTGGCCTCGCCGGCGGGCCCCGAAGGGCACGTCGCCGGCGTACGCGTCTCGTCACGAGACCTGCCGGTCACCGAGGGGTACATGAGAATCGGCACGTGAGTCATGATGCCCCAGTTTCAAGCGAGCCGTGTCCGGCATGTATCCGGAAGTCCCCCGCACGGCCTGATCGTGATGGAGACTGCCCTGCTTTCCCGGGGTCGAGGGGTGGAGGGAGAGTGGCCGAGGTCACCGGGATCACCGGGAGCGACTCGCGGTATGCGGAGCGGGTTCGCCCGCGGTGCGCGGAGCGGGTTCGCGGGAGCCGGGCGGTCCGGGGCGAGGGGGGCGGCCCCGCGCGTCACTCGGGGGCCTCAGGAGCAGGGGCTTCGGGACTTTCTGGTCCTCAGGGGGCCGGTGCCGGTGCCGCGGGGTCCTGGGAACCTCGGGAGGTGAGGAGACGGTTCAGGACGCGGACGCCGAACTCCAGGCCCTCGACGGGGACGCGCTCGTCCACGCCGTGGAACATGCCGAAGTAGTCGAGGTCGGGGGTGAGCATCAGCGGGGCGAAGCCGTAGCCCCTGATGCCGAGCCCCGCGAAGGACTTGGCGTCCGTGCCGCCCGACATCACGTACGGCACCGGCCGCGCAGCCGGGTCCTCGGCCACCAGGGCGGCACCGAGCCGGTCGAAGAACGGTGAATCCATCGGGGCCGAGGGGGCGTCCTCGACGTTGACGAACTCCCGGGTCACCCGGGGGCCGAGCAGGCGGTCGATCGTCTCCAGGAACTCCTCCCGGTATCCCGGCAGGAACCGCCCGTCCACGTGGCCCTCGGCGGTGCCGGGGACCACGTTGACCTTGTAGCCCGCCTGGAGCATCGTCGGGTTCGCCGAGTTGCGGATCTGCGCGCCGAACAGGTCGCCGATCCGGCCGAGCCGCCTCGCCTCCTCCTCCAGCCGGTCGAGGTCGACGCGCTCGCCGAGGATGTCCGACAGGTCCTCGATCAGCGCCGCCACCCCGGGCGTCAGCCGCACCGGCCAGGGGTGGGAGGCGATCCTGGACATGGCGTGGCAGAGCTCGGCCACCGCGTTGTCCACCGGCGGGCGGGAGCCGTGGCCCGCGACGCCGGTCGCGGTGAGCCGCATCCAGGCGGTGCCGCGCTCGCCCACCGCGACCGGGTAGATCCGCGCGCCCGGAGCCTCGACGCTGTAGCCGCCGGACTCGCTGATCGCGTCGGTGCAGCCGTCGAACAGCTCGCGATGGTGGCGCACCGCGTAGCGCGCGCCGTACTCGCCGGTGGCCTCCTCGTCGGCGAGGAAGGCCAGCACGACGTCACGGTCCGGCCGCACCCCGCGCCGGGCCCAGTCGCGGACCAGGGCGAGCGTCATGGCGAGGGTGCCCTTCATGTCGACCGCGCCCCGGCCCCAGACGCATCCGCCGGAGACCTCGCCGGAGAACGGGTGGATCCGCCAGTCGGAGGGCCGGGCGGGAACCACGTCGAGGTGGCCGTGGATCAGCAGGGCCTCGGGCGAGTCGCCGGGGATCCTGGCGACCACGCTGGTCCTGCGGCTGGCCGACTCGAACACCACCGGCTCGATCCCGGCGTCGGACAGCAGGGCGGCGACGTGCTCGGCCGCCGGACGCTCGCCGGGGCCGGGGTTGGTGGTGTCGAACCTGATCAGGTCCGAGCAGATCTGCGCGACCTCGCTGCTCATCGACGAAACGCCCCCCGGAGACAAGAACCCACAATCTGGATCAAAGGTGCATACCCCTCCGGGTTGGAAATAGCACCTCGGGTCGTCGTGTCGAGCACTCCCGGCCGGCTGCGACGCCGCTACCCCTCCAGGGCCCGGGAGCTTGTCTCACTCGCTGAGCGCGGCCTGCGGAGTCTTCTTGGTCGATCCCTTGGCCACGCTGGGGTCGCCGGCGGCGAACGCCTCGGCGACCTTCCCCCCGATGCGCCCGCGCTCGCTCACCTCGATCCCGTGGGACTTCGCCCACGCCCGGATCTCGGCGCTCCGCTCGCGGTTGCCGCCGGAGCCCTTCGCCCTGCCCTTGCGGCTCAGAGAGGTGCTCGCCTTACGGGCGGCGGACTGGAACGGCTTGAGGGCCTCACGAAGTTTCGTGGCGTTCTTCGAGCTCAGATCGATCTCGTAGGCGGTGCCGTCCAAGCCGAACGAGACGGTCTCGTCCGCCTTCTTGCCGGTGATGTCGTCGGTGAACGTGACGACTTGCTGACGTGCCATTGTGCGACTCCTTAATCTTGGCGCCGGAGCGTGCGGTCGTGAACCCGACCGACGATGGTTCCCGCGTCTCTTCCCCGTGCGCAAAACTCTAGTCCCTCCTTTCACCGCTGCGCTCAGGAAACCCCTGCCCATCGGAGATCAATCCTTCGGGTTAATTACTCAAGGCCGAACTCCGACGTCTCCACGTCATTGGGAAATGCTTCCCGCTCACGAGGGATTAAAAACGACGGCGGCGCCGGGCCCCCTAGGCGCCTTGTATGCCGAGATCTGTCGGATACCCTCGGCGGGTTTTCCGGAAGGGGGCATCTGGGCGCTTTGGAGTTTCATGACCTCCGGGTGGTTTCCGGCCTCGCCGCCCGGAAAAAAATCGACTTCCGCCACTTGGGGCGACTCCGGTCCGTCGTTCCACTGCCGTTCGTTTCCCGGGCGCCGTCGCGCCGGGCGCCGCGACCTCCCACCGTCGCCCCTCTCGGCCGCCGGGCGTGTCCTCCGTCCCGTTTTCGCTGCTCACGGTATCTGTCGAATCGAGATCGCAGGAGGGGAACGGGGGACGGGCCGGGGGTGCGGAGAGGCGGGGAGGAGAAGCCCCGCGCGCGCCGTCCCGGGCGCTCGGCGGACAATTCACGCACGCCGGATGTCCGTAACCGAACGCGTTCCGGGATTCTGGAGGACAAATGACTTCCCCGCGTCCGGAATGCGTGCCGCCGGTCCACGGGTTTGCCGGTGTCCCGCGCCGGGTGTCTTCGAAGGCGCCCGGCGGCACGCGGCCGATCACATTGAGGTGCGGTCCCGACACTCTAAGGTAAGGCAAGACTCGCCTTGCGGACCGTATGATTCCGGGCGTCTCGCATTGTGGGGGAGGGGGACGGCGGGCGTCGTTTGGTCCCTGGCGGTCATTGGCCCGTTCCATCGTCCGTCCGGATCAATCAACCGGCGTTCCCCGAATTGTTCGCGAGCCGGCGGGGGATCGGATAGGGGCATTGACCGGATCCGGCGCCTCCGCGCCCCGGCCCCCGGCCCCCGAAGCCTTCGAAACCGGTGGTCCGTACGCCGGCCGCGCGGTCGTGACCGGATTTGTCGGTCGTGATCTCTACCGTCCGGCCCATGACAAGTGCAGTGCAGGCCTACTCCTACGCCGGCCCCTCCACGCTCTCCGACGGACATCTGGGACTGTCGACGTCCGGAGGCCGGAGCACGACGGGCTTCCTCGACCATCCCCGGTTCTTCAGCGGGTTGCTCACCCAGGCCGCGCCCGCCGCGACCGGCCTGCTCGCGGTCGCCGACGTGGCGCTGGCCCGCTACCACCGGCCGCAGCCCGGATTCACCCGCGATCCGGTCGTGACCTGCGGCGGCGACCGCCTCAGGTTCGAGTCGTTCTCCGCCTGCGGCGGCGTCTACGCCCGGCTGGACGTGCTGGGTCCCGCCCTCGACGGTGAGGTCTTCGACCGGGGCACCACCAACGTGGACGTCAACAACCCGCTGCGCGAGGCGCTGGCCAGGGTCGGCGGCCGTGACCCGCTGCACGTCGGGGTCGGTCCCGACGAGCTCACCGTGACCACTCTGGACGGCGCGGTCGTGGAGAAGAAGGTGCCGCTGCCCGACCGGTGGCTGCGCGGTTTCGCGGAGGTCCAGGTGATCGCCTCCGGGTTCGACCTGCGCGCCGAGCTCGCCGGGCCGCAGGCCGTCAGGTTCCTGCGCGGCCTGCCGAAGCGGGCGGCGGCCGAGGTGTGGGCGGTTCCCGCGGGCAGGGAGCTGCGGCTCTCCGAGCGGGCCGTACCGGGCGGGGTCCATCTGGCCGGGGTCGGCAGGCTGGCGACGATGATGCCGTCGCTGCGCTTCGCCAAGGCGCTGCGCGTGTACGGGCCGGCGGACGGCTCGGGGTCGAGCGCCTGGGAGCTGGAACTGCCGGGCATGCGCTACACGCTGGTCCTGTCCCCGCAGGCCTGGCGCGGTTTCTCCGGGGAGGGGGCCGTCCTGGACGACCTCTCCTCGGACGTGGTGGCCGGCGACGCCGACCTGGTCGGCATCCTGCTCGACTTCGAGCCCACCCTGGAACTCGGCCTGCTCGCCGAGCGCTCCGGGCTCGCGCCGGAGCGGGTCCGGGCCTCGCTCACCCAGCTCGGCACGGCGGGCCGGGTCGGCTACGACCTCTTCGAGGCCGCGCACTTCCACCGCGAGCTGCCCTACGACCGCGACCACGTCGCGGCGCTGAACCCCAGGCTCGGCTCCGCCCGCGCCCTGGTCGCCTCCGGCGCCGTCCGGCTGACCGGCCCCGATTCGGCCGAGGTGACCACCGGCGGCGGCGTCCGCCTGGTGCGGACGGCGGAGGGGTCGTGCACCTGCCCGTGGTGGTACGACCACCGGGGCTCGCGCGGTCCCTGCAAGCACGTGCTCGCCGCCCGGATGGCCGCCGGCGCCCGGGACACCTCCCCGGCGGCACCGGTCACCCTAACCCCGGAGGGCGCCCGATGACGGTCTGGGACGAGGTCCGCGAGCTCATCGAGAGCGCCGGTCTCGACGAGCTCGCGGCCCGGATGGTGGAGCTCGACGACGCGGAGCGCAGGGAGGTCGCCAGGGAACTGCCCGGATATCTCAGGCCGGCGCGTCGCGAGGCGGGGTCCTTCGAGCCGTGGAGAAGGCGGGGCGGGCGGGGCGAGCATCTGCGGGTGGCGGGGGCGGGCTCGCTCGGTGGCGCGGCGGCCGTGGCCACCTGGCTGAACCGCCGCGAGTTCACGATCTTCGAGTGGGAGAGGCCGGGCGACACCGCCGCCCTCATCAAGGTGATCTCCGCGCGGGAGCCCGGGTGGCGGGCCGATCTGGTCTCCCGGCTCGTCCTGCGGATCCGCACCCCGACCTCACCGGGACTGCCGCTGGTATTGGCCCTGCTCCGCGGTACCGGCGTGACCCCGCCCGAGCACGACCCGCTCGTGCTGGGCTGGCTCGCCACGCCGCCCAGCGCGGGCGGGCTCCTTCAGGACCCGCTCCTCGACGTCCTGCTGCCGAGGATCTTCGAGGCGCAGGGCGTGGGCCGCGCCCTGCGCGAGGAGCGGAGCGACCCGCCGCGCGCCGGGTCCTGGCTCGGCGTGCTGGCCGCGCTGAGCGGCGAGGGGAGGGTGAGCCGCGAGACGCTCGTGCACGGCTGCGTCAGCCGGTTCCTGCGCGGAGGGGATGCCACCGACCTGCGGTTCTTCGTCCGCCTCCACGAGCTGCTCGAACCCGCGCACGCGGAGGTGGAGGCCCGCGCCCGCGACTACCTGCGCCTGCTGCCGGCCGCGCCGGGACCGGTCGCGGAGCTGGCGCTCAGGCACCTGCGCCGCCTCGACCGCCTCGACCCGGCCGACGTGACGGAGGCGCTGGAGGGCCTGCTGTTTCGCGCCGAGGCCGGCCTGGTGCGTGCCGGACTGACCTGGCTCGACCAGACCCTGCGGCGGTCGCCGGAACGGGCCGACGAGCTGGCCCCGGCTCTCGCGTCCGCGTTCGGCCACGAGGCGTACGCCGTGCGGGAGCGTGCCGTGCGTCTCGCGGTCAAGCACGCGGCACACCTCACCCCGCTCGGCGCGGAGACGTTGCGCGCGGCGCTGGGCGCGCTCCCGCCGGACCTGGGGCGGCTCCTGGCCGGGGCGGTCGGCGGAGAGGCGGAGCCTGAGCGGGAGCCGGAGGTCTTCACCCCTCCGCCGCTCACCCCGCCCGATCCCGCGGGGGCCTTCCCCGACCCGCCGGGCACGGTCGCCGAGCTGGTCCGCGCGGACCGGTCCCGCGACTGGCAGGAGACCGAGCGGTGGCTCGCGGGCTTCGTCCGGTTTGCGGCCGAGGACCGCGAGGCGCTGCGCGCCGCGCTCACCGGGAGCGTCCAGGGGGCCCACGACCTCTACTGGTGCGAGAACTGGTACGCGCCCCATGAGTGGTTCGCCGCGATCGCCGCGGAACTCGTCTCCCCGGGCGCCGATCCCGGACCGGCGGTCCGTGAGGCACCGGAGGACTCGGAGGTCTCGAGGGGGTGGACCCTCGGGAGCGTCGTGATCGGCGTGCGGGGCGAGGACGGCGCGGAGATGTCCTTCGGCGACTTTCTCGCCGGGGCGCGCGACTACGTCATGCGGATCCTCACCGGAGGTGAGGGGAACGGCGGGACGGCCGGGCCGGGGGAGGAACGCGACCTTTCCCGGGGCATGCCGCCGGGGATCCGGTCCGACGCCGCCGAGTTCGAGGGCGGTCACTCGTCGCTCCGGATCCGGGGCGGGCCCGCGGATCCGGGCGAGGGCGAGGGCGAGGGCGAGGGCGGGGAGATCGTGACGACCCTGGAGGCGGGGGAAGCGGTCTTCTCGGGGTCGTCCGGCCACGACGGTGTCGCCGGGCATCGTGCTCCCGGGGAGATCCCGCCCGACCGGCTGCCCGGCGAGCACGACATCTCCGCGCCGCACCGGTTCGTGCTCCGGCGGTGCGCGGAGGTGCTCGCCGCGCTCAAGACGGGCACGCTGCCGCCGGTCCTGCTCGCGACGCCGACCGGCGCCACCGGCCACCTCGACCCCGCCGCGTTCCTCACCCGCCTGGAGGCGGTCGAGGCCGCCGGGGCCGAGCCGCTGCCCGCCGACTTCCAGCAGGCGCTGCTGCGGTTGCCGGGAACCGCGGATCCCGAGGTGGTCGCCCGGGCCGGACGGCTGGTCTCCGAGGCCGGGCGCCGGGCGGCGCGATGGCTGGCGGAGGGGCCGGTCGAGCCGGAGACGCGCGTCCGCTGGACGTTCACCGGGAACGGGAACCTCTACCACACCGACGAGCGCGAACCGCCCCCCGGCGCCGATCTGAGCCCGGTCCCCTGGGTGCGGACCGGACCGACCGGCCTGCCCCTCGTCGACGAGCTGCTCGGCGAGGTGTCATGTCACAACCGGGGGGAGCACGGCCGGTTCATGGCCTGGTGGCCCGCCGTCCTGCCCTGGCACCGCGACGTGGTCGCCGCCCGCTGCCTGCCACACCTGCTCGACTCCTGGTACCGGCCCGGGGTCCAGCCGGACCACGTCGAGGCGCTCACCGCCTGCGACGGACCGGCCGGCGAGCCCATGGCGCTGCTGCTCGCCTTTTTCCTGGCCCAGCGCGACCCGGACCACGGGGTGCGGCTGGTGCTGCGGATGGCGGCACGGGGGGACCTGCCGGCGGACGCGCTCGGCGGGCAACTCGCCCTGCTCACGAACCGGACCCGGGTGAAGCTGCCGCACGCGGTGGCCGGGCTCGAACAGGCGGCCGCGCAGGGCGCCCACCGGGAGGTCTGGGAGGTGATCCGGGCGGCACTGCCGCACGTGCTGCCGGGGGAGGGAGAGCGTCCGCGCCCGGGAGCGACCGATCTCGTCGCCCTGGGCGTCGAGGTGGCCCGGCGGGCCGGGGCGCGCGGGGAGATTCCCGGGCTCGCCCCGCCGCCGCGCCGCTCCTCGTCGGGGTTCGGCCGCCAGTGCCGCCGCCTGCACGACTATCTCGTACGGCCCTGATCCCGCCCGCTCGAGCCGGGGGCGGGGGCGGCGGGACGGCGTCCGGGCGGACGCCGTCCCGCCGGGTACGCGGAGAACCCGGCGACGGCGAGCTTGCGGACCAGCGCCGTGAGCGCCGCCGTGATGATCGCCGCCCAGGTCTGGGCCTGGGAGAGGCGCAGGAGCCCGGCCGCGAGGAGGAAGTCGAGCAGCACCGCGAGCGCGACGCCGGGACCGCCGCCGGAGAGCAGCACGGCGAGCGCGGCGGCCAGCCCCATGACGACGATCAGGGGGACGAGCATCCGGACGAGGTCAGCCATTCCCGGCACCGGGCGGGACGCGCCCGCCGGGGTCGTCCGGCGAGCCGTGCCCGCCCGGGGCGTCCGGTGAGCCGCGCCCGCGCGCGTCGTTCACCGTGCGCCCCTCCCGCTCGATCTCCCTGTTCAGGAAGAAGTTCAGCGCGGTGCGGATGGCCGCGATCGCCGCGAGCTGCCCGATCTGCGTGAAACTCGGCGCGATGGCCGTACGCAGCACGTCGCTGGCCAGCTGGAACTCCAGGCCGAGGGCGAGGAACCGTCCCAGGAACAGCCGCACGGTGATGAACCCGTCGTCGTGCCGCCGTACGGCCGCCAGCACGAACCGCACGAACGCGATCGCGGCACCGACGAAGATGACGGCCGCCCCGGCCGCCTCGACGAGGCGGACCAGCAGGTTGACGAGCTGCCGGAGGGTCTCCTCCGGTAGGAGATCGAGCATGCGCTGCTGTTACCCGGTGGCTCACCGCCCATGCGCCGACGGTCGCCGCCCCTGCCCGCGGCGGTCGGGGGTCGCCCATGGGTCGATCGGGGGTCGCGCAGGTGGCGATCAGAGGTAGAGACCGGTGTTCTCCGGGGCGGCCGAGGTGCGGTCGAGGACGCCTTCGCGGCGGGCGAAGAGCTCGGCGAGGGTCGCGCCCGAGGGGGAGAGCCCTTCGGTGGTGCCGAGCCAGCGGGCGGCCTCGTCGTAGGGGAAGACGCCGACCTCGATCTGGGCGAGGCAGCGGCCGGGGCGGGTGACGGCGGGGTGGAGGTGGGCCAGGTCCTCGTTGGTGGTGATGGCGACCAGGACGTCACGGCCCTGACCGAGGAGCCCGTCGGTCAGGTTGAGCAGCCGCGAGAGGCCCTGCCCGGTGGCCTCCTTGGCGCCGGCCCTGATCAGCTCGTCACAGTCCTCCAGCACCAGGAGCCGCCACCGGTCGCCGCCTCCGTCGCCGTCGTGATCGTGGTCGTGCTCGTCGGAGCCGACCGCGACCTCCATGAGGTAGCCGGGGGACTGGAACAGCAGCTCCGGATCCAGCACGCAGTCGACCTGGCACCACGACCGCCACTCGTGGGCGAGCGTGCGCAGCAGCGTCGTCTCGCCGGTGCCCGGCGGGCCGTGCAGCAGGATCAGCCGGCCGTGCGCCTCGGAGGGGGTGACGGACATCAGCCGCGACAGCGGCTCGCTGACCGACCTGGCGTAGTTGCCGGAGATCTCCGCCCAGGGGTAGGCGGTGATCGGCTTCTTCGAGCGGCGGCGGCCCCGGGGGTTGGAAGCAGTTGGTGGTGGAGCACGCATCAGGATGTGTGAGTGAGCTTGAAGGAGTGGGTTAAGGCGCAGGGGTGTCCATCCGATCACCGCTTACCGGTGGTATCGGGAAGGCGCCCTGGCCCGTGCCCGCTCGTAAGGTCGGGCGGCTGAGCCTGGTCGCAGACGTCGATCCCGTCGCCTGGCACGGCGCAACCACCGTGGGGTACGCCCGCGTGTCTTCGGCGCAGGCGTCTTCCTCGGCGTGCCCGCCTCCACCGACACCGCTACCGGCACCGCCGGCAAGACCAACGGCTCCGTCTGCGGCTTCCTGCGCTCCCGAGGCGGGCGTGGGTCTGTTCGCCGGTCGGGTAGTCGTTGACCATGACTCCTACGCTACGTTAACGGTCAACTGCGTATCGTGACGGGGAGGGTTGATGCGGGTCCACCAGGCCTACCGCTACGCCCTGGACCCCACCCCCGAGCAGGCGCGCCTGCTCGCCTCCCACTGCGGTGCGGCCCGGTTCGCCTTCAACTGGGGCCTGGCCCGCATCAAGGCCGCGATGAACCAGCGGGAGGCGGAGAAGTCCTACGACATCGCGGATGAGATGCTGACCGAGGTGCCGTGGTCGTTGTACGGTCTGCGCCGGGCGTGGAACACCGCCAAGGGCGACGTCGCGCCGTGGTGGGCCGACAACTCCAAAGAGGCCTACAGCACCGGCCTGGACGGGGTGGCGCGGGCGTTGAAGAACTGGGCGGCTTCGCGTCACGGCACCCGCAAGGGGCCGAAGGTCGGGTTTCCCCGGTTCAGGTCCAAGCACCGCGCCGTTTCCTCGTGCCGGTTCACCACCGGCGCGATCCGGGTGGAGGCCGACCGCCGCCACGTGACGCTCCCTCGTCTGGGTACGATCCGCACGGGCGAGTCGACCCGGAAACTGGCCCGCCACCTGGAGCGCGGCACGGGGCGGATCCTGTCGGCCACCGTCCGCGGTGAGGGGGGCCGGTGGTTCGTGGCGTTCACCTGCGAGATCGACCGCGCCGACCGCGCCCCGGCCCGGCCGGGCGCCGTCGTCGGGGTGGATCTCGGGGTCAAGGACCTCGCGGTGCTGTCCACCGGCGAGGTCGTCGCCAACCCCAAACATCACCGCTCGGCGCTCAAACGGCTACGCAGGCTGAACAAGCAACTCGCCCGCCGCGTCGGCCCCCGCGCCCCGGACGGCGGCAAGCAAGAGCCCTCGGCCCGCTGGGCCAAGACCAAGGCCGCCTTGGGCAAAGCACATGCGCGGGTGGCCAATCAGCGGCGCGACGGCCTGCATAAGCTCACCAGCCGCCTGGCGGCCACCTGGGGCAC
>NZ_JBPXMC010000038.1:0-73893 GCF_051918885.1 Streptosporangium sp. OZ121 | reverse complement strand
GCTTCATGCACTGGCTTTTAACACACTGTTGAGTTCTCAAGAAACGGACGCGTACACCATCACCCTGACCCGACCAAGTGGTCCGGCAGAACTCCGGGGCGTTCCATTTCGTGTCACTATCTTATCGGGAGTGCCGGTTTCGTGTCAAACTGTCGGATTTCCGACTCTCGACTCGATCCCGCCGAACCCGCTAGGATTGCGACTGCCCCGTTTCCAGGGCAACCCCTCTAACTTACTCCAACATCCGGTCGTTGTCCAACCGGACTTCGGCGTGACGCAGGCGCCCCGACGAAGGAGGTGATCAGAAGGAGGGTCCCGAGGCTCCGGCGATCTCCGCCGACCCCCTCGGGCCTGTGAACTCTATGTACGCCGCCGAGCTCCGTCAAATCGAAGAGCGCGCCCTGCCATGACGTGTTTCTCACCCGCTGGGTAGAGATCCGTCATGACGGACCAAAGAGTGTTGCCCAGGGCGCTCGTCGTACTCCTCTGCGCCGCGGGCGCCGTGGTCACCCTGGCGGGGATCAGAGAGATCGGGTCGATCATCGGGCCGGTGTTGCTGGCCCTGGTTCTGGTCCTGGCGGTATCCCCGGTGAGAACATGGCTTCGCGAACGTGGGGCTCCCGGGTGGACGCTGGTGGCGATCCCCCTCGCGATCGTGCTGCTGGTGCTCCTGGGCATGGTGGCGATCCTGACCGTGGCGGTCGCGCAGATGGCGGCCCTCGCGCCCACCTACGACGCGCAGTTCAACCAGCTCGTCGCGGAGGCGCAACAGCAAGCGGCCAGGCTCGGCATCGGCACCCAGCAGATGAACGAGGCGATCACCTCCTTCGACCCCGGCAAGATCTTCGCGCTCGCGCAGGGATTCGTCTCAGGACTGCTGGGCGTGTTCTCCGGCCTGGTCCTCGTCATCGTCCTGCTCCTGGCCATGTGCCTGGACGCTCAGGCCTTCTCCAGGATCCTCGCCATGGGAGCGGCGCGCAGGCCCCTGCTCATCGAGGCACTCAGCAACTTCGGCCACAAGACCCGTCGTTATCTCCTGGTCTCGACGGGGTTCGGGCTGATCTGCTCCGCACTGGACGTGGCCGCACTCTGGATTCTCGGCGTGCCACTCCCCCTCCTCTGGGGAGTACTGGCACTGATCACGAACTACATCCCCAACGTCGGTTTCATCCTGGGATTGATCCCGCCCGCCCTGCTCGGTCTCCTGGAGGGCGGACCGAAAACCATGATCTTCGTGATCGCCGCCTACATATTGATCAACTTCGTGGTGCAGTCGCTGATCCAGCCGAAGTTCCTCGGTGACGCCGTCGGCCTGTCCACCACCGTGACCTTCCTCTCGCTCATCCTGTGGACGTTCCTGCTCGGCCCGCTGGGCGCGCTGCTGGCCATCCCGCTCAGCCTGCTGACCCGGGCGCTGCTGATCGACAGCGACCCCGACGGTGACTGGGCCGCCGCTCTCGTCTCCGGGGACGTCCCCGACGACGGGCAACCCGGCACGGGGAAGGAACCAGGCGGGGGGCAGGGGAGGATTCCTTCGCCCGTACCCTGAGGTCATGTATCGCGAGTGGGCGCCGGACTCCCGCCTCGCCGGGCGGGTGGCCTGCGTGTGGAGCAGCGAGGCGACCTCCGCCATGACGCAGCTGGTCGTGCCCGACGGCTGCGTGGATCTGGTCTGGGGCCCGGGGGGAGCGCACGTCGCGGGACCCGACACGGGCCCGAAACCCGTCCGGATGGCGCCGGGTGACCGCTACACCGGGATCCGGTTCAGGCCCGGCGCGGCCGGCGAGCTGTTCGGCGTGCCGCTCGACAGGCTGCGCGACCTGCGGGTGCCGCTGTCCTACCTGGGGCCGTTCGCGGAGCTGGCCGAGCTGGAACCACTCACCGCGCAGGCCGAGCCGGAGCCGTCCAGCGGGCCGGCCGGGGTCCGGCGGCCGGAGCCGTTCTCCGACGTCGTACAGCGGGCGCTGGCCGTGCGGCTGCGCGCGGCGCCCGGCCCTGACCCGGCCGCGCCCGCGATCGCCGAGGCACTGCGGGCGGGCCGGAGCGTCAGGGAGGTGGCCTGGGACCTGGGGTTCGGCGAGCGACAGCTCCTGCGCCGGTCCCTGCGGTCCTTCGGGTACGGTCCGAAGGTGCTGCAGCGGGTGGTCAGGTTCCAGCGGGCACTGCGGCTGGCCAGGCGCGGCGTCACGGCGGCCGAGGTCGCCGCGGTCAGCGGGTACGCCGACCAGGCGCACATGGCGAACGAGGTACGGCGGCTGGCGGGGGTGCCCCTGAGCCGGCTGCTCGACCAGCCAGGCGACGGGACCACCTGAGGACCGGTGCGGGTCAGGCGGTCTCCAGCGCGACCGCTCCGCCGCTCACCCGGCTCCGGCCGTCGGGGGAGGCGATCGAGACCTTCAGCGTGCTGGACCGCCCCATGTCCACCCCCTGGATGACCGTGAACTCCGAGGAGCCGTTCCCGAGCACACGCAGGTAGCCGCCGAAGGCAGCGGCGGCGGCCCCGGTGGCGGGATCCTCCACGACGCCCCCGACCGGGAACGGGTTGCGGGCGTGGAAGCGCTCGTCGCTCTCCCGCCAGAACAGGTTCACCGTCGTCCAGCCTTCGCGGGTCATCAGCGCCTTCAGCCGCTCGTAGTCGTAGTCGAGGCCGGCCAGGCGTTCGCGCGAGGAGGCCGCGACCACGAGATGCTCCACGCCGCCGAACGCGACGTGCGGAGGGAAGGCCGGGTCGAGATCGTCGCGGGACCAGCCGAGGGCGGCGAGGGCCTCCTCAAGCGCGTCCTCCGTGACGGGCCGTGAGTGCGTGGGGACGCTGGTGAGCGTGGCCAGGAGCGCGTCGTCGGCGATCTCGGTGTCGACGACGATCTCGCCCGCGTTGGTGTCGAACGCCAGGCGCCCGGTCCCGAGGCGTTCGGCCAGCACCACGGAGGTGGCGATCGTGGCGTGCCCGCAGAACGCCACCTCCGCCGAGGGGGCGAAGTATCGGACCCGGAAGGCGCGTCGCTCGTCGTCGCGTGCGGTCACGAACGCCGTCTCGGAGTATCCGACCTCGGCGGCGACGGCCAGCATCTCCGCGTCGGAGAGTCCGGCCGCGTCGAGGACGATCCCGGCGGGGTTTCCCCCCTCGGGGTCGTGGGTGAAAGCGGTGTAACGCAAGATTTCCACGGTGCTCGTCACAGAACCGGAATTTACCAGCCTCCCGGGCCGCCCCGCCGCCCCGTCACGCGGCGGTGGCTGGGCGGTGGGGCGGGCGTGCTCGAGAGCGGGCGACCCGGACGGGCCACAGGGCCGAGGGCGGAGCACGGGGCCGGGTGGGAAGGAGCGGCCCCGTTCAGGCGGGCATCGGGATCCGGACGCCGCGAGACGTCAGGCGGACGCCGGAACGGGTGCCGAGGGGGGCGGTCCCTCGGGAGAGGCGACGGGTGCGCGGGGGACGCGGCGCCCCCACGGCATGGCGAGCGCCAGGATCGGCAGCAGCACGATGGAGGCCTGCGACCAGACGACGTGGAGACTTCGCCAGGTGGCGGAGTCGAACTGCGTCATGTAGAGGTAGCCGTAGCCCGCCCACAGGGAGACGCCGATGATCGCCGGCCACGCGAAGCGGGTGGGACGGGCGATCAGGAACGGCATGAACCACAGGAGATACTGCGCGCCGAGCCTGGGGGTGACGACCATGAAGGCGAGCAGCAGCGCCGTGGTGAGGTCGATCGGGTCGGCGCGACGCCACACGAGAGCCGTCGCCAGCATGGTGACGTAGATCAGGCGGGTGCCGAACGTGGCGAACCCCTGGTGCAGGTCGTTGACGCCGTGCATGCCGATGGCGGTCCAGCCCCACTGTCCGACGATCGGGCGGACGTCCTGGATCACCCGGATGACCTCGGGGATCTGGCTCAGCGAGGTGCCGGCGAAGATCGGCAGGGTGACCAGGAAGAAGACCGGCGCGATGCCCGTGGCCACGAACGCCACGGCGCGGGCGCGGAAGGTGGGCAGCAGCAGGAGCATGCCGGGGATGAGCCAGATCGGCCAGCTCTTGGCGCACAGCGCCAGTCCCATCAGCAGTCCCGCGAACAGGGCGCGGCGCAGGGACTGCCGGTCGCCCTGGCGCGGGGTGAGCGCCCCGCGGAGCACCCCCTCGGGGCCGAAGGCGTGCCGTACGGCGCCGGCGAGGCCGTGCAGCGCGACGCTCTGCCGTGCCAGCGCGAGCGGGCTGGTGGTCATGCCCGGCCGGTGGGGGTCGCCGGGACCTCGGGCCACGACGAAGGCGGCCACGCCGAAGACCAGGGCGACCGGCTCGACCTGGCCGTGGACGGAGGCGACGAGGATGGCGAGCGGGTTGCAGGCGTACTGGAAGGCGCGCAGCGACGCGTTGGGCCCACCGGCGAGCTTGCCGACCAGCGGGATCAGCACGATGTCGGCGACCACGGTGACCAGGCGACCGCCGATCTCCCAGGGGATGCCCAGCCAGAGCAGGAGGCCGTATACGTAGGGGATGGTCGGCAGGAAGTGCCAGCCTCCCGAGCTGCCCAGAACGGGGTCCTCACGGTTCAGGACCGCCTCGCCGGCGGGCTTGAAGCTGTTGATGAAGTCGACCGGTTGCCAGGTGTCCACCGCCGAGGTGGCCATGATGAGCACCCGGAAGGCTATTCCGACCCCCAGGATGACCAGCAGCGAGGGTCTCCAGCCCTTCCACTGCGCGACCAGGGCGAGCACGACACCGAGAACGAGGACGAACCCCGTGAGAATTGCGTAGTCCATGACGGCCCCTAGCCTGCCGGACCTGGCGACCAACCAGCCACCCGGATCTCCAAACCGAGACCACTCTGCCAGTTTTCCCGGCCTCCGGAATCCGGGCCGTCACGACGGGCGACCGCTTCGGGACACCGGACACCGGAGGACGTGAGGAGACGCGGAGGGGGGAACCTCGCCGCCGGAAGTCCGTCTCCCCCGGCGGCGAGGGGCTTTCAGCCCAGGCCGTCGAGATAGGCCCGGTGGCTGCGGGAGAACTCGAAGGCGTTGTACCTGTCCCAGTTGATCGACCAGGTCATCAGGCCGCGGAGGTTCGGGTAGACCCCTCTCGGCCGGTACGACCCGCAGTCGGTCCCCTTGGCCAGGCAGTCGAAGGCCTTCTGGACCTCGGCGACCGTGGTGAAACCGTTACCCGCGAACGGGGCGGCGGGCAGGCCGATGGCGACCTGGTCCTGGCGCAGGGCGGGGAAGACGTTGTTCGGGTTGCCCGCGATGGGGAAGCCGGCGAGCAGCATGTCGGTCATGGCGACGTGGAAGTCGTGACCGCCCATGGTGTGGTACTGGTTGTCCAGTCCCATGATCGGCCCGGAGTTGTAGTCCTGGACGTGCAGCAGGGTCAGGTCGTCGCGCATCGCGTGGATGACGGGGAGGTACGAGGCGGCCCGCCGGTCGGCGGAGCCGTTGGGGCCCGGGCCGTAGAACTGGTAGCCCAGCTGGACGAAGAACGTCTCGGGGGCCATGGTCAGCACGAACCTGGCGCCGTACCTGGCCTTGAGGGTCTTGAGCGCGGAGATCAGGTTGACGATGACCGGGGTGGTGGGGGCCGACAGGTTGGTGTCGCCGTTGTCGAGATAGAGGGAGTGGCCCTCGAAGTCGATGTCCAGTCCGTCGAGGCCGTACTTGTCGATGATGGCGCCCACCGACTGGACGAACTTGTCGCGCGCGGCCGTGGTGCTCAGCTGGACCTGGCCGTTCTGGCCGCCGATCGAGATCAGCACCTTCTTGCCGAGCGCCTGCTTGGCCCGGATCCCGGCGATGAACTCGGCCTCGGACTCGACGTTGGGGCACTCGGCGACCGGGCACTGGGTGAAGCGGATGTCTCCGGAGGTCACCGAGGTGGGCTCGCCGAAGGACAGGTTGATGACGTTCCACTCGTTGGGGACGTCCGCCATCCGGATGTAGCCGGAGCCGTTGGCGAAGGAGGCGTGCAGGTAGCCGACCAGCACCCGCTTGGGCAGGTTGCCGGGGGGCGTGCCGGTGACGGTCGCGGAGACCGCGCCGGACCTCGCCGACTCACCGGCGGAGTTGGAGGCGCTCACCTGGTAGCTGTGCGTCCCCGCGCCCGGGGTGTCGGTGTAGGAGGTCGCGGCGGGGGTGCCGACCCTCGTCCCGTTTCGGTAGACGTTGTAGGCGGTCGCGCCCGAGGAGGTGTTCCACCTCAGCGAGACGCTCGTGCCGCTGACGGTGGCGGCCAGCCCCGACGGCACGGCCGGAAGCGGCGGCTGCCCGGTGCCGACCGTCACGGAGACCGCGCCGGACCTCGCCGACTCGCCGGAGGCGTTCGTCGCGCTCACCTGGTACGAGTGGGTGCCGGTGCCGGGGGTCTCGGAGAAGGTGGTCCCGGTGGCGGTGCCGACCCTGGTGCCGTCGCGGTAGACGTTGTAGCCGGTCGCGCCCGAGGAGGCGCTCCAGCTCAGCGAGGCGGTGGTGGCGTTGCCGGTGCCGGTGAGGCCGGTGGGCGCCGCGGGAGGCTGTCCCTGCCCCGGCGCTCCGTCGAGGACGACGTCGTCGGCCTGGTAGACGCCCTGGCCGTACCAGCCGTTGACGTGGATCGTCACCGAGGTGGTCGAGGCGCCGGTGGTGAACGAGGTCGACAGCTGGGCGTAGGACGACGGCGAGGACGTCCACGTGCTGGGGTCGGTCCCGCCGGTTCCGGTCGCGCCGAGGAAGACGTAGCCGCCCCTGACCCAGGCCGACAGGGTGTAGGCCGAGGACGGCCTGACACTGACCGTCTGCTGGCAGCGGGCGGTGTCGTTCCCCGCCGGTGTCGCCTGCAGGGCCCTGGTCCCGCCGTGTACGGGTGAGGAGACGGTCGTGGCGCCCGAGGAGGCGGAGCAGGTCCACCCGCTCAGCCCGTTCTCGAAGCCCGGGTTCGTCGCGATGTTGGCCGCGTGGGCCGGTGTCGCGGCCAACATCGTCCCGCTGAGCGCCAGTACGGCGGCCACGGCGAGTTTCCTGAGGTACATCCGATTTACCCCGCAAAGATCTTTAGGAGGGTGTCGTGGGGGTACGGCCCGCACCCCGGGCGGGGTGCGGGCCGTACGGGTCGTGCCGGCCGTACGGGTCGTGCGGGTCGTGCCGGTTCAGAAGCCGGCGGTGACGCGGGTGAAGTCCCAGTCGTTCTGGGCGATCCCGCTGCAGGTGGAGGTCACGCCGCCGCCCGGGCAGGGACGGTCGCGGTTGACCGCCCAGTAGGCGAAGCGGGTCAGGCCCTTGGACCTGGCCCAGTCGCGGATCTGGGTCCAGGCCGCCACGGTGGTCAGCTCCTGCTGGTCGGACAGGCCGTTCATGCCGGAGATGCCCATCCGGGCGTACGCCTGCGCGTCGGTCCAGCCGTTGGCGGCCTTGAGCGCGTTCTTCAGGCCCTCGGAGGCGTTGACGGTGTCGGTGTAGATGTTGGAGGCGCCGAAGTCGAACGGCATGATCGTGTAGTTGTCGATCGGCACGGCCAGCGCCTTGGCCTGGTTGATCAGGCGGATGCCGTGGGAGGTCGGGCCGGTGGTGGAGGTGCCGAAGGTGACGGCGATCTTGACGTTCGGGTTGTTCTGCTTGACGATCTTCAGGCCGTTGAGGATGCGGTCCTGGACGGTGTAGTTCTCGAACTCGTCGGTGTTCTCGATGTCGAAGTCGACGACCGCCGGGCCGACGGCGTTGATGACCTGCTGCACGGCTCCGGCGAAGGCGGCCGGGGTGGAGCAGTTCGGGCCGAGCTTGTTGCCCGACCAGCCGCCGAAGGAGATCTGCACGCTGCCGCCCGCGGCCTTGATCTGGTTGATCGCGGCCTGGTCGGTGCCGCCGGTCAGCGGCCGGTTGCCGTCCCAGGCGGGGTTGCAGCCGCCGCTGGACAGGATGAACGCCATGGTGAAGGACTTCACGCCGGTGGCGCTCATGACGGTGGCGGGGTTGGGCGGGTTGCCCCAGCCCATGTAGAGGTAAGGGGCTCCGGGCATCTTGCCGGGCGGCTGCGGGTTGGTGCAGCCGGTGGTGGTGGCGCTCACCGCGCCGCTGGCCGCCGACTCGCCCTGGGCGTTGTAGGCCTTGACCGTGTAGGTGTGCGAGGTGCACGTGCCGAGGGAGCCGATCGTGGCGCTGGTGCCGGTGACCTGGGCCCGCTGCGTGGATCCTTCGTAGACGCGGTAGCCGGTGACGGTGCCGCTGGAGGCACCCCACGACAGGGAGATCGAGGAGTTGGTCGTCCCGGTCACGGTCGGATTCCCCGGTGTCCCCGGGGTGACGGGAGTGGTGCCGCCGCACGCCGCGCCGTTGAGGGTGCAGTTGGACGGGGTCACACCACCCGGACTGCCGTTGAAACCGAAACTCGCGGTCGCACCGGGCGCCAGAGTGCCGTTCCAGCCGACATTGGTGAAGGTGAAACGCTGCCCGCTACGACTCAACGACGCGTCCCAGAAGGCCCCGACGTTCGCCCCCGAAGGCAGATCGAAGGCCACCGACCAGCCATTGATGGTCGTCGTACCACCATTGGTGATCGTGTACTTGCCCTCGAAACCGGTACCCCAGTCGGAGACCTTGGTGAAGACGGCGGTGGGGGGCGCCGCGAACGCGGGGGTCGCGACCAGTGACAGGCCGAGTGACATGCCGAGCGCGGCCAGGACCGCGGTCAGCGTTCGTCGAAATCTCATGACTCTTCCTCGGTTGGGGGGTGCGAGGTGTTGGGGGATGCGAGGTGCCGGAGGGTGCGAGGTGCCGGAGGGCGCGAGGTGCCGGGGGGGGCGAGGTGCCGGGGGTCGAAAGAGGCGAGGTGTTCGAGGTACGGGATCCGGGGCCTGCCCGGCCCGGTCGTGGGTCGCGCGGTGCCGGGCAGGTCCGGAGATCGGGAGGTCGGGGGTCCGGGGGCGGGAGGTGAGGAGGTTCCGGGTGCTAGGGCAGGGTCGCCAGGTGCGGCTTGACGGTCCTGGAGAAGTTCCAGTTGTTGCTGGCGTCCCAGTTGATGGACCAGGTCATCGCGCCACGGATCCCGGGGTAGGTGCGCGGCGGCACGAAGCTGCCGCAGTTGGTCCTGGTGGCCAGGCAGGTCAGGGCCTGGTTCACCAGGGCGGGGGCGACGATCCCGCCGCCCGCCGCGCCGGGTCCGGCGGGCAGGCCGAGCGCCACCTGGTCGGGGCGGAGGCCGTTCTCCAGCTGGATGCAGGCCAGCGCGGTCATGAAGTTGACCGAGCCCTGCGAGTAGGCGGCCATCTGGTCGCAGCCGAGCATGGAGCCGGAGTTGTAGAACTGGGTGTGGACGACGGTGAGGATGTCCTTGATGGCCAGCGCCAGCTTGAAGTACTCGCCGCCGGTGGACTGCATGTCGATGGTCTGCGGCGCCATCGTGATGATCAGGTTCGCGCCCGCCTTGGCCCGCAGCGACCGGAGCGCCTGGCCCATGTAGGTGGAGTTGAGCCCGTTCTCCAGGTCGATGTCGACGCCGTCGAAGCCGTAGCTCTGCATCAGGGCGTAGACGGTGTCGGCGAACTTGGTCGCGGCGGCGGCGCTGGCCACCTGCACTCGGCCCGCCTCGCCGCCGACCGAGAGGATGACCTTCTTGCCACGGGAGTGGAGGGTCTGCACGTCGGCCCTGAACTGGGCGTCGGTGTAGCCACCGAGGGAGGCGGACAGGCCCGGGTCCACGGCGAAGACGACCTCACCCGGGGTGGCGGTGGCCTCGCCGAAGGAGACCGCGACCAGGTCGTACTCGTTGGGCACCGCCGACAGCCGCAGCTCGACGGCCGGGTTGTCGAAGTTGTGCCAGTAGCCGGTGAGGAAGTGCTTGGGCAGCGGGCCGCCGCCGGTGCAGCCGTTCGTGGTCGCGCTCGCCGGGTCGCTCCTCTGGCCCTCGCCCGCCGAGTTGTACGCCGCCACCGTGTAGGTGTGCGCCTCGCACACGCCCAGCCCCGACACCGTCGCGCTCGTGCCGGTCACGGTCGCCCTCACCGTGGATCCCTCGTACACCCGATAGCCGGTCACCGTCCCCGATGACGCGCCCCACGACAGCGCGACGCTGTTCGTGCCGCCGGTCGCCGACAGCGCGCCGGGCTTGCCGGGGGCGCCGCCGGTGCAGCCGGTGGTGGTGGCGCTCACCGCGCCGCTGGCCGCCGACTCGCCCTGGGCGTTGTAGGCCTTGACCGTGTAGGTGTGCGAGGTGCACGTGCCGAGGGAGCCGATCGTGGCGCTGGTGCCGGTGACCTGGGCCCGCTGCGTGGATCCTTCGTAGACGCGGTAGCCGGTGACGGTGCCGCTGGAGGCACCCCACGACAGGGAGATCGAGGAGTTGGTCGTCCCGGTCACGGTCGGATTCCCCGGTGTCCCCGGGGTGACGGGAGTGGTGCCGCCGCACGCCGCGCCGTTGAGGGTGCAGTTGGACGGGGTCACACCACCCGGACTGCCGTTGAAACCGAAACTCGCGGTCGCACCGGGCGCCAGAGTGCCGTTCCAGCCGACATTGGTGAAGGTGAAACGCTGCCCGCTACGACTCAACGACGCGTCCCAGAAGGCCCCGATATTCGCCCCCGAAGGCAGATCGAAGGCCACCGACCAGCCGTTGATGGTCGTCGTACCACCATTGGTGATCGTGTACTTGCCCTCGAAACCGGTACCCCAGTCCGAGGTCTTGGTGAAGACGGCGGTCGCCGAGGCGGCCTGGGCCGGGAGCGCGACCGTCATCGCCAGGACGAGGGCCGCCAGGGCGACGAGAGAACGAGCGATGGCGCGTAATTTCACGTTGACCTCATGCATTCCGTGGGGGTGACCGTACGACCCGCGCCACGCGGGGGGTGCGCGGGCGCGAACGTGGACGCGGGCCGTACGGCGGGGTGGGCACGGCTCCGACCGGGGGAGCGTTCCGTCGATCGGCGCGGGACGCCGAAGACCGCCGGGTTCAGCGAGTCGTCACCGGGTCGCCGGCGTCTGGGCCGCCGTCACGCGCCCCGGACGCCGCCGGCCGGCGTGCGGTGCCGAGGGGATCCGGTGCCGGCGCTTCGAGGACGGGCCACGCCCGCCCTTCGGGAGGACCAGGGGCTCGGCGGCTGCGTCCGTGGGCGCGTGCTCACTCGTGGTTCCCGGGCGCCGGTGCTCACCCATGGCTCGCGAACCCCGGCCTGGGGCCTCGGGACGGGCGGAGGCGGCGACGGCGGCGCCGATGGCGGCCGTGCCGGCGGCGGGCACGGTGAGCACGACGGGGGCCGCGATGGCGGGTGCGGACGTGTCGCCGGAGACGGGGGTGGCGGGGGTGGGCAGGCCCCGGTGAGGGCTTGCAGCCGCAGTCAGGACAAGTAAGGAAAAGGTGCGCCGCATGATCGCTCCCATGGACGTGGAACCTGGGGGGTGAGGCGTCCGGACGGTCGGACCTTCAGCAGTGACGGCTGCCGCCGTCGAGTTTTCGCAGCTGGACACGGGTCGGAGGGGAGGCACGGGCCACGGGCACCCCCAGTCGGCATTTCTTTTAGGAAAGTTTCCTAAGAGTTGTCGCGATCGTAGCCTTGACAGACCCTTGCCACAAGGCCCAAAAACGTCAGTCTCCGATGCCGTGCCGGGCGCTTTCCTCCGCCCGCCCCAGGGCACGCGGAGGAACGGCACGGCGACCCCTCACCCGCCGCGCTCCCCCGCCCGGCCACTCATGGCGTCCGGGCGACACGGCGCATGGCGTCCGGAAAACCCTGCGCATGGCGTCCGGAAAACCCGGAAAGGAAGATAAGCACCTTTAGGCGATACGGTAATGACGTATCCGTAACGCCCCCTGGAGTATCGACGTGTTCTTCGGCATCACCGACATCTGGACCTACGTGGTCGGCGCCTTCTTCATCATCCTGTTGCCCGGCCCGAACTCGCTGTACGTGCTCAGCACCGCCGCCCAGCGCGGGGTCCGGCAGGGGTACCGGGGGGCGATGGGGGTCTTCGTCGGCGACACCGTCCTGATGGTGCTGGCGGCGGCGGGGGCCGCCTCCCTGCTGAAGTCGACGCCGCTCCTGTTCAACGTCGTCAAGTACGCCGGTGCGGCCTACCTCGCGTGGATCGGGTTCCAGATGCTCCGGTCGGCCTGGCGCTCGTGGCGTTCGCCCGACGCCGGGAGCGAGGCCGCGGAGGCGGCCCCCGGCCGGGAGGGGATCACGGAGAACCCCTTCCGCAAGGCCCTGATCGTCAGCCTGATGAACCCGAAGGCGATCCTGTTCTTCATCTCGTTCTTCATCCAGTTCGTGGACCCCGCCTACGGCACCCCCGCGGTCTCCTTCCTGATCCTGGGCGCGATCTGCCAGCTGTTCAGCGTGCTCTACCTGTCGGCGCTGATCTTCGGCGGGACGTTCCTGGCCGGACGGTTCCGGGCCCGCCGCGGACTGTCGGCCGGGCTGCGGACGGGTGTGGGCGCGCTGTTCATCGGCTTCGGGGCGAGGCTGGCCACCGCGACCCTCGGCTGACGCCGCCTACCGCCGCCCTCGGCCGGCACCGTCCACCGCCACTTCGGACCGACGTCCACCGCCGCTTCGGACCGATGCCGGCCATCGCGAACCCCGGATGACACGCCCGCCGCCACCCTTTGCCGCCGCCGTTGCCGCGGGCCGGACGACGCCGTTACCGCGGGCCCTGGTTGACCTTGATCGCGACGCTGACGAGCGAGAGGAACAGCTCGGCGTCGGCCCGGCCCTCGATGGACATGGCCACCCATCCGGCGTCGGCGCCGGGGGTGATCCGATGGCAGTCGGTGAGCACCCGCGCCCACTTTTCGATCATGGGTTTGGTGAGGAGCAGCTCCGCGGTGTGATCGCCGGACATCCTGACGATCTCCCTGCCGCCGGCCCGGAATCCCAGCCCCTTCCTGGTGCGTTTCAGCGCCAGGTCCGGCCAGCGGACGAGCTGGGCGGCCACATTCTCGACACCCTCGGTGGAACGGCGGGACGCGTGCGTGCGCAGCACTGCCATGTCTCTCATCGTCGCGGACCGGACCCGATCAGGAAAGCTCCCGTTTCTCAACCGTTACCGGCATAGTGATCCTTTTCGTGAATCGTAATGATCCGCACCTGTCTCATCCGTTATTGCAGTGTTATTGAGTTGTTTTCACGAGAGCACGGCACGGGGTCAGGTACGGTGAGTGGCCGGTGAACACCGGAAGCAACCCTCTCCGCAACCCCTCGCGACGGCCTGACATGCTCGTGTCATGCCGGGGTAGGCGTGAACGCCCAGCGCCTGCCACCGCACCAGCCCGTGGAGCGTCATGAGCCACCAGCCCATCGTCTTCCCTCGCCTCACCGCTCTCGCCAGGCAGGCGGCGCCGAAGCTGCTGGAGGGCGTCGTCGCCCCCCTCGCCGTCTTCTACGCCGCGCTCGCCCTCCTCGGTCTGAAGGGCGCGCTGATCGCGGCGGTCACCTGGGTGTACGCGGGGGTGGGGTGGCGGCTGGTCCGGCGGATTCCGGTGCCCGGCACGATGATCCTCGCCGTCATCGCGATCACCGTGCGGGCGCTGCTGGGGTTCTGGACCGGGAGCGCGGTGATCTACTTCCTCCAGCCGGAGCTCGGGACGATCTGCATCAGCATGGTCTTCCTCGCCTCGGTGCGGTTCAACCGCCCGCTGGTGCAGAAGCTGACCCTCGACTACATCCACCTGCCCTCGGCGGTGCTGAAACACGAGCGGGTCCGCCGGTTCTTCGCGCGCATCACCCTGCTGTGGGCCTTCGTGCTGCTGGCCAACTCCGCGGTGAGCATCTGGCTCCTGCTGCACGAGTCGATCGGCACCTACCTGCTGGTCCGCACCACGGCCGTGGCCGTGATCAGCGGCCTGGCGGTGGCCTTCTCCCTGTACGCCTTCCGCCGGATGCTGCGCCGCCTGCACTACGACCCGGTCGCCACCCCGGCCATCGCCGCCCCGCCCGCCTGAGCCTCCCGCACCCTGAGTCCCCGCACCCTGAACCCCCGCACCCTGAACCCCCGCGCCGGGAAACCCCGGAGCTCCCGCACCGGGCCCGGCGAGGATACGGCGCCCCCGTACGGGGGGAACCGCGGCGCGGTAGATCCGCGAAGAAGGGGGCAGGGAGGTTTCCATGGTCATCGCGCATCAACCGAAACGCTGGGCCGGGCTGCCCGTCTTCGCCGTCGCGCTCGTGCTGGTGGCGGTGGTGGGATCGCTGTCGGCCGTCGACGCCGGCGGCGAGTACCTGTCGCTGGAGCGGCCGCCCTGGGCACCGCCGCAGTGGCTGTTCGGCCCGGCCTGGACGGTCCTGTACGTCATGATCGCCCTGTCCGGCTGGCTCGCCTGGTCGGCGCGCGGCCTGACACCGGCGCTCGGCGTCTACGCGGTCCAGCTGGTCCTCAACACCGCCTGGACACCGCTGTTCTTCGGCGCCGGCCAGTACGGCCTGGCGTTCGCGGAGATCGTCGTCCTCTGGCTCGCGATCGTGCTCAACATCGTCATGTTCCGGCGGATCAGCCGCCCGGCCGCCTGGCTGCTGGTGCCCTACCTGCTCTGGGTGACGTACGCGGCCGCGCTGAATCTCGCCATCTGGCAGCTCAACTGAGCCGCCCCCCTCCAGGAGGGGGCGGCTCAGGCCGTTCGAGCGAGGTGACCGGCTCCGCCCGGTTTCCGGAGTCGGCGGGACGGACCCCCGGTGATCTCAGGGATGTGATCCGAGAACACCGGGGTTCCTCCCGGATGCCCTGAGAGTCACCGGGCCGCCAGCGTGCTGCGTGAGACATTCGCGACCCCCCGGCTGGAGCCCGACGTGACACAGGCCATCCTCGACGTCCTGCACGATGTGATGACATCTCCATGGATCTACCTGGCGCTGTTCGCGCTGGCGCTGCTCGACGGTTTCTTCCCCGTGGTCCCGGCGGAGACGTCCGTCATCACGGCCGGGGTGTTCGCCGCCGCCACCGGCGCCCCCGACCTGCTCCTGGTGATCGTGGTGGCCGCGCTGGGCGCGTTCGCGGGCGACCACATCTCGTACGCCATCGGGCGTACCACCAACGACCGGCTGCGCAACGGCAGGCGCAGCCGCAGGGCGTTCGCCTGGGCGGAGCGGGCGCTGGCCGAGCGGGGCGGGCTGGTCCTCGTGGTGGCCCGCTACATTCCCGGCGGCCGGACCGCCTGCACCCTGACCATGGGCGCGGTCGCCTATCCCCGGCGCTCGTTCGCCCTCTTCGACGCCCTCGCCGCGGTGACCTGGGCGGTCTACTCGGGAGTGATCGGCTACGTGGGCGGCGCGGCCTTCGAGCACGACCCGATCAAGGGCCTGCTGCTCGGTCTCGGCATCGCCCTGGCGGTCACCGTCGTGGTCGAGGCCGTCCGCTACCTCCGCCGCCGTTCCGCGCCGGAGGCGGAACTGGTCACCTCCGGTGACTGACGGCCGGGCGGCGCGACTGCGTGACGCGGAAGCGCCCGGACACGAAGGCGTCGTCGGTGAGGGAGGCGTTCCCCGCCGGATTGAGCCCGCTGACGTGGTAGTCGCTGTAGGCGGCGGAGAAGTTGAGCGGCATCGGGCCGGTGAGGTTGGAGGTGAGCGCGGCGCCCGCGAGGGCGAAGGCGTCCTCGGCCCGGTCGACGAAGTCCTCGTCGACCGAGTAGCAGAAGGCGGTGATCGCGCCCTTGTCCCCGGCGTCGGCGGAGGCGGTCCGTAGCGCGGCCTCCCGGTCCTCGGCGGGGACGAGGAAGGCGACCGGCCCGAAGCGCTCCTCGCCGTAGACCGCCGGGTCCTCGGTGGCGAGCAGCAGCGGACCGCTGGTGCGCGCCGCGGGGAATTCCGGGTGCTCGTACGGCGCGGCGTCCAGGAGCACGCCACCCCGGCCGCGCAGCTCGTCGAGCAGGGCGAGCGTGGCGGGCGACTGGATGGCCGCCAGCACGGAGGCCGCTCGCCTGGGCACGGTGGAGATCTGCCGTACGGCCTCCGCCAGGGCCTCGCCGACCTCCTCGAAGGAGACCGTTCCCGAGGAGGTCCGCACCCCGGCGCGGGGCACGAAGATGTTCTGCGGGCTGGTGCACATCTGCGCGGAGAACAGGCAGAGCGACCCGGCGACGGCCCGCAGCACGGGCGCGAGGTCGTCTGCGGAGTCGAGCACGACCGCGTTGAGCCCCGAGGTCTCGGTGTAGGAGATCGCGGGGAAGGCGTTCGCCTCCACCCAGGCGCCGAACGCGGCGCTGCCGGTGAAGTCGACGATCCGGCAGGCGGGGTGGCCGATCAGTTCCTTGGCGATCGGCGCCTCGGCGGTGTCGACGGCCAGGGTGACCAGGCCGGGGTCGAACCCTGCCCCGGCGAGGACCTCCCGGCAGGCGGCGACCGCCAGCGCCATCGGCAGCACCGCGGTGGGGTGCGGCTTGACGATCACCGGGTTGCCGGTGGCGAGGTTGGCGAAGATCGCCGGGTAGGCGTTCCAGGCGGGGAAGCTCGCGCAGGTGACGACGACCGCGACGCCGCGCGGCACGATCCGGTAGCGCTTGTCCAGGCTGAGCTCGGAGGTGCCGAAGCCGCGGGTCCAGGTCGCGTGCGGGGTGACCCGCTCCATCGCCGACCAGGCGGCGGCGATCGCCTCGATCCCCCGGTCGAGGGCGTTCGTGCCGCTGCCGGTGAAGCTCATCGCCGCGCTCTGACCGGCGGTGTGCATGGTGGCGGGCACGAACTCGAAGGATCGCTCGTAGATCCGGTCGCAGGCGGCCAGGCAGAGGTCCGTCCTGGTCTCGGGGGTGGCGTCGCGCCAGGCGGGCCAGGCGGCCAGGGCGGCCCGGTAGACCTCGTCGGCGCTCGCGACCGGGTAGGCGACGCCCAGCGGCTCGCCGGTGTAGGGCGAGACCTCACCCCCGGCGACGGCGTGGGAACCGGGGTGTTCCGGCAGGTCGAACCGGCCGCCGAGGCGGGACTCGTGGGCCTTGCGCCCGGCCTCCCGCGCGGCCTCGCCCCCGGGGTGGCGGGAGGGCGCGTCAGGGTAGGCGTTCCAGCTCTCCCTGGTGCGCCTGGCCTCGACCGCCCGCGCGAGCCGTGCCGAACGCTCGGAGTTCACGACCGCCTCCGGATCCGTACCGAAAGCACGACGTTCACGACCGCCTCCAGATCAGGGTGTGCCACCGGCCGCCCTCGCCGGCCGCCAGGACCAGCCGGTCACCGTCGGCGTTCAGCTCGCGGACCTGGACGGTGCCCGCGAAGGCAGGGTTGAGCGCCACCTCGACGTCATGGGCGACGTGGCCGTCGCGGACCTCGTAGCGGCCCGCGTAGGCGAAGAACGACGTGAACGCCTCGGCCAGCGCCTCCGGGGGCGCCTGCCTCGGGCTGGTGCCGGGCAGCGGGGCGCGCCCGGCCCGCGCGATCGTCGCGCTCATGTGGCCGTCGGGGGTGTAGCAGAGCAGGCCCACCGCGTCCGTGCCGAAGGGGTGCGAGACCCGCCCGTCGGCACCGGCGATCCGCCACTCGACCAGGCGCCAGGCGCCCACGAGATCCATGCCCGAGAAACTACGATAAGAGAAGCCAGCAGGTCAACAGCCCCGACGCGAATCTCGGGGAATTCCCTGCGAAGTCAGGGTGAACCCCTATGGCTCCGGCACCTCCCCGCGCGGGACGCTTCGACTGTTCACCTCGAACCCCTCAACGGACGCCTCCACGAGGCGATCCGGTCATCTCGCCATGTCTTCATCTGCTTGGAAGGAGTGTGCATGACCGTGCTGGCGGCCGGCCTGGCGTTGCTGGGATCCCTGTTCTTCGCACTCGGTGCCGCTCTGCAGCAGTTCGAGGCGGCGAGCACGTCCCGCGCCGGTCTCGGGTACCTGGTCAGGCGCCCCCGGTGGCTGCTCGGCGGCCTGTCCATCGCGGGCGGCACGGCCCTGCACATCGTCGCGCTGAAATACGGCCCGCTCACCCTGGTGCAGCCGATGGGCGTGGCCAGCCTCCTGTTCGCCCTGCCGTGTGCCGCGGCCCTGCGACGCCGCAGGCCGCGGCCAGGTGAGCTGGCCTCGGCGGCGGTGATCGCCATCGGGCTGATCGGCCTGGTGCTGGTCGTGCCCGAGCACAGCGGGAACCCCCACCTCAGCACCGGGGAGGCGGTGGTCCTGCTCGCGGGGGCGGCCACCGCCGCCCTGGCGCTGTGGACCCTCGCCAGGCGGGCCTCCCCCGCCGCACGGGCCTGCCTGCTCGCCACGGGCGCGGGCGTGCTGTACGGCGCGACCGCCACGCTCACCCGCGTCCTGGTCGACGGCGACTGGGAGCCGTGGTTCCTGTTCGCCGTCCCGATGCCCGCCGTGATCGCGCTGGCGCTGCTCCAGCGCGCCTACGCCGTCGGCCACTTCGGCGTGGCGTTCGCCGCCCTGCAGGTGGCCGATCCCCTCACCGCCGTCGCCTTCGGCGCCCTCCTGCTCGGCGAGCCCCTGCCGACCGGCGCGGCGAGCACGCTCACCGCGCTGGCGGCGGCCGCGCTCACCGCAGCCGGAACCGTCGCGCTGGCCCGTACCACCCCGATGTCCCCCTCACCTGACGTGACAGCACGATGAACGGAGCACCGATGGTCATGCCGGCCACCGCCCCCCTGTACGCCCCCGTGCAGGCCCCCGCCCTCCTCGCCACCCGGGCCCGCCGGGTGCTGATCGGGGCGGACACCTACCCGCCGGACGTGAACGGCGCCGCCTACTTCGCCCACCGGCTCGCCCAGGGCCTGGCCGAGCGGGGAAACGAGGTCCACGTGGTGTGCGCCTCGGACGAGGGACCGGCCAGGACCGAGCAGATGGACGGGGTGACCGTGCACCGGCTGCGCTCGGCACCGGTGCTGGTCCACCCCACCATGCGGGTCGCGGTGCCGGCCCGGCTGGACCGGCTGATCGACAGGATCGCCCCGGACGTGGTCCACGTGCAGGCGCACTTCGTCGTCGGCCGCGCGGCGATCTCCGCCTCCCGGCGCGCCGGCGTCCCGGTCGTGGCGACCAACCACTTCATGCCGGACAACCTCTTCCAGTTCGCGCACATCCCCGGACGGCTCCGCGAGAGGGCGGGCGCGCTGGCCTGGAAGGACTTCAACCGCGTCTTCTCCAGGGCCGACCGCGTCACCACGCCCACCGAGATCGCGGCCGGGCTGCTCACGGGCAAGGGCTTCGGCCCGCCGGTGGAGCCCATCTCCTGCGGCATCGACCTGGCGAGGTTCCAGCCGCGCGCCGAGCCGAAGGCGTGGGCCCGCAGGGCCTTCGGCCTGCCCGACCGGGACACGATCGTGTTCGTCGGCCGGCTGGACGAGGAGAAGCGGCTGGACGAGCTCGTCCGGGCCCTGCCGCGCGTGCTCGTCCACACCGACGCGCAGATCGCGCTGGCCGGAACCGGCGGGCAGCGGGCCGCGCTCGCCAGGCTGGCCGACCGGATCGGGGTCGGGGACCGGGTGTCCTTCCTCGGGTTCGTCCCCGACGAGACGCTGCCCCAGGTGTACGCCGCCGGTGACGTCTTCGCCATGCCGGGCGTCGCGGAGCTGCAGAGCATCGCCACGCTGGAGGCCATGGCCAGCGGCCTGCCGGTCGTCGCCGCGGACGCGATGGCCCTGCCGCACCTGGTACGGCCCGGCGAGAACGGCCACCTGTTCCGGCCCGGCGACGTGCAGGAACTGGCCCGGCACCTGGGCGCCCTGCTCGCCTCCCCCGGGACGCGTGCCGCGATGGGCGCCGCGAGCCGCGCCATCGCGCTGACCCACGACCACCAGGCCTCCCTGGCCAGGTTCGAGCGGATCTACCAGGAGGTCGCGCGATGAGGTTCGAGACGATCCGCCGGGAGCCGGGACCGGACTTCGAAACGGCCCGCCGGGAGGTGGCGCGATGAACTCCGAAGCGGCACACCGGGAGGTGGCGCGGTGAACGGGGGCCCGCCGTCCCGCTGGCCCGGCGTGGCCGGGCCGCTGCTCGCCCTGGCCGCGATGGGCTACGCGCACCTGGTCGCGGCCGACGCGGTGGACCCGTTGAACGGCCTGATCAGCGACTACGCGCTGCGCGACGACAGCGCCTGGGCGATGGTGGGCGGCACGATCGCCCTGGCCATGGGCTGTCTCTGGGTCGCGTACCTGCTGGCCCGGGTGGCGCCGGTGCGCGGTGCCGCCTCGCGCGCGCTGTTCGTGGCCGCGGCGCTGGGACTCCTTCTCACCGCCGCGTTCCCCACCGACGCGGCGCCCGGCGTCGTCTCGATCGCCGGGGAGATCCACCGCTGGTCGGCGGCCGTGGTCTTCACCGCGCTGCCCTGCGCGGGGTGGATGCTCGGCCGCCGGTCGGGAAACGGGCCACTGGCGGCGGTCTCCGTCCTGTCGGTGGTGTTCCTCGCCTGGTTCCTGGCCGCTCACCCGGGCTCGCTCGTCTCGGACCTGATCGACGGCGCCGACCACTACGGCCTGGTGGAACGGCTGCTGGTGCTCTCCGAGATGACACTGATCCTCTTAGCCGCCCTCTGGCCGGGGCACCGCGACGGCGTGGCCGGTCACCGGTCCGCGGTGCGGGAACGGGGCATGACGGTCCCCGCCCAGCCGGGCCCGGACGGCGCGCGCCGTCCTCACCGGCCGGGTCCGGACGGCACCCGGCATCCTCGGCAGCCGATCGGTCTCGGCTGACGGCGAAGGGGCTCCCTTGAATCGCCCACGAGCGAGTAAATGAGACATGCGGCACGTACCCATCACGTCTTACCTACGCTAACGTAGGTTACGGTTGCGTAGTCTTCGAGGGAGAAACCTGATGCGAGAGTTCAGTGAGACCGAGCTGCTGCTCGAGCTTGAGCCTGTCGTCGCGGGGGAACTGGACCGGCACCACAAGGTGGCCAAGGAGTGGTTCCCGCACGAGTACGTCCCCTGGTCGGAGGGACGGAACTACGACGGCCTCTACGGCGGGGACGCCTGGGTCGAGACCGACACCAAGATTCCCGAGGAAGCCCGCATCTCCCTCATCGTCAACCTGCTGACCGAGGACAACCTCCCCAGCTACCACCACGAGATCGCCACGACCCTGGGTCGCGACGCGGCGTGGGGCACCTGGGTGCACCGCTGGACCGCCGAGGAGGGCCGCCACGGCACCGCCATCCGCGACTACCTGACGGTCACCCGCGCGGTCGACCCGGTCGCGCTGGAGCGGGCCCGGATGGTGCACATGAGCGAGGGCTTCACCAACTCCTACGAGGGCGTGCTCGCCTCGGTGGCGTACGTCTCCTTCCAGGAGCTCGCCACCCGCATCTCGCACCGCAACACCGGCAAGGCCTCCGAGGACCCGAACTGCGAGCGGCTGCTCGCCAGGATCGCCGCCGACGAGAACCTGCACATGCTCTTCTACCGCAACCTGCTCAACGCGGCCTTCCAGCTCGCCCCCGACCAGACGATGCGCGCCGTGACCGACGTCGTCACCACCTTCCAGATGCCGGGAACCGGCATCGAGGGCTTCACCCGCAAGGCCATGACCATCGCCAACGCGGGGATCTACGACCTGCGCCTGCACATCGACGACGTCCTGCAGCCGGTCCTGCGCCAGTGGGACGTGTTCAACATGAAGAACCTCGGCGCCGATGGCGAGAAGGCCCGCGAGGAGCTCTCCGACTTTCTCGGCAAGCTGGAGGTCACCGCCTCCCGCTTCGTCGAGCGCCGCGAGGCCCGCCGCGCCCGCCAGGCCGCCGGCGCCTGATCCCTCTTCCGGTCACCGCGCCCCTCCCCGCGGTACCTCGTCCCCGTCCGGGCCGCCGCGGCGTCCGCTCCGCGGTGGCCCGGCGTCGACCGCCGTCGCCCGGTCACCGGGCACGCTCTCTGCCGGGATCCTCGCCGTCGCGGCGGGCCCGTGTCCTGCCGCGACCTCAGCCGCGCGCGCGGATCAGCATGACCAGCCCGGCGACGAACGACCCGAGCAGGGCCGGCGACAGGACCGCGAGGCCGCCCCACACGAAGATTCCGAGATAGCCGAGCGCGGACGAACCGTACGCCGGGTCGGCGTCAGCCGCCGCGAACAGCCCCAGGCCGAGGACGACACCGGCCACCGTGAGCGCGATCGGCGTCCACAGGAGGGCGCGGGCCCACACGCGGTACGTCCGGCTGTGGACACGCCGGGCCGACGGCACGTTCGACTGCGGGGGATACCCGGCGGATTCGCTCATGCCGCATTTGTACCAGCCCGCGTGGGTCCCGCACCGCGGTTCAGCGGCCCTGGCGGCCTTCACGTTCCCGGTGGGCCCTGGCTGCCCGACGGCGCAGGTCGACCCGGCCCTGCCATTCGTAGAGCGCGTCGTACCCCGCCATGCCGAGCGCGATCAGGCCCAGGAGGCCGGTGATCACCGTGACCGGGATCAGGTTCAGCGCCCTGCACAGCACGGCCACGACCAGGAGCCCGACGCCGATACCGAGGCTCCACCTCCCAAGGCCGCTCATGCCGCCACCAGCTCTCCGGGCAGCGCACGCGGCCCGTTCGTCCCGACTTCCTGGAGTGTGTGTGTCACCGGTGTCCGTTCGTCGTCGTGCCCGTTGCCCCGCAACACGCGGAGTACGCGGAGTACGGAGCATAGAAGATCCCCATACTGGGCGTGTCCGGCCGTTCTGACAACGCCGCCGGATTCGTCGGACATGACCTGGCAGGTCGGTGACACGGCTGACGGGTGGTCGACCTCCCCGCCCGGTGTTTCTCAGCCCGTGGCGACCAGGTCGCGCGCCGGGGCGCGGCCGGCACCCGGCCGCAGGCGGCGCAGGAAGACCAGCACGAGCAGGGCGGCCAGACCGGTGGTGACCGGGGGGACGAGGAAGGCGAACGCCGCGCCGAAGCGGTCCACGAGCTGGCCCGCGACGGCCGCGCCCGCGGCGATGCCCATGCCGACGGAGCCGTTGAGCCAGGTGAAGGCCTCGGTCCTGACCTCTGCCGGGATGAGGCCCTCGACCAGGGTGTAGCCGGTGATGACGGCCGGGGCGATGACGAACCCGGCCACGGCGGCCCCGGCGTACAGCAGCGGGACCGATCCGGCGAGCGTCAGGGCGACGGTGGCCGCGGAGAGCAGGCCGAAGGCGGCGACCAGCCTGACCGGGGCGCCGATCCGCCAGCGGACCACGCCGTAGAGGATGCCCCCGACGAAGCTGGCGCCGGAGAAGCTCGCGTAGACCGGTCCGGCGGCGCCGGCCTGGCCCAGGGCCGCGGTGTAGGAGGTGACGCCGACCTGGAGGCTGCCGAAGACGGTGCCGAGGGCGACGAAGGCCAGCGCGAGCACGGCCACCCCGCGCAACCGCAGCACGCCGCGCTGGGAACGGACCAGGACCGGCATCGGTTCGGGGGCACCCCTGCGGACCCCGGCGAACGCGAGCGTCCCCACCACGACCATCACCAGCGCCACCGACAGTGCCCACACCGGTGAGAACCCGGTCGAGATGGCCACGAGCAGCACCGGGGCGAGGGTGAAGGTCAGCTCGTCGGTGATGGACTCGAGGGCGAAGGCCGTGTCCAGCCTGCCCGACCCGCCGAGCACGTGCGCCCAGCGGGCGCGGACCATCGAGCCGACCTGCGGCATCGTCGCCCCGGCCAGCGCCGAGACGACCACCAGCGAGACCGCGGAGGCGTGCGCCGAGGCGAGCACGAGCAGGGCGCCCAGCGCGACGGCGTGCACGACGACCTGCGGGACCAGCACCCTCGCCTGCCCGTACCGGTCGGCGAGCCGCCCGGTGCGCGGGCCGACCAGCGCGGGCGCCACCGCGGCCACGGCGGCGGCGACCCCGGCCGCGCCGTACGAGCCGGTGGACCAGTGCACGAGCAGCAGCACGCCGAGCTGGAGCATCGCGTTCGGAAGGCGCGCGACGAAGGCGGGAAGCAGGAAGCGCCAGGCTCCGGGCGAGCCGAGCACGGCGACGTACGAGGTCAACATCTCTCCGTCCATCATCCAGACGGAGACTCCGCCCGGTTCGGGAGCCCACCGGGGTGGCGGGCTTCGACCGGGGTTGATACCGCTTGCGCGGCCGCCGAGCGGTCATCGTGTGCGTCCCTGTGGAACGCGACAGCCATTTACCTTATGCCACGAACCGTCGTCGTCCGAACCCGGCCTCTCTCCGGCCGAGGTCGCGGGTCAATCGGCCGAACGCCCCAGGGTCTGTCGCCGGGAGGCGCCGATGCTGCCGAGCAGGGTGAGTGCCTGGGCGCTGGGACTACCGGGTTCGGCGTGGTAGATGATCAGCTGCTGGCCGGGCGCGTCGCGCACGTCGAAGGCCTGATAGGTAAGGACCAAGGGGCCGACGTCCGGGTGCATGAGGTGTTTCGCGTCCCGGGTCTTGCCCCGCACGTCGTGCGCGCTCCACAGGGTCGCGAACTCGCCGCTCCGCTCGGTCAGGGTCCGTACGAGCTCGCGGAGCCGGGGATGCCCGGGGTCGAAGCCGGCCGCCTGCCTCAGATTGGCCACGGTGGCCTGGGCGGCCCAGTTCCAGCGGGTGTAGAAGTGCCGCCCGGCGGGGTCGAGGAAGGCCATCCGGGCCAGGTTGTCGGCGGGCTCGAAGGGTGAGAACAGAGCGTCGGCCAGCGCGTTGGCGGCGAGGATGTCCAGGGTGCGGTTGATGACGAACGCGGGAGTGTTCGGGTAGCCGTCCATCAGCTGACGCAATGCGGGACTGACCGTGTCCGGGATCTGCCCCGGCCGCTCATCCGGCGCGGCGCCCGCCAGCCGGTACAGGTGCGCGCGGGCGTCGACATCCAGGTGCAGGGCACGGCTGAGCGCGTCGAGCACCTGGGGGGAGGGATGGCGTTCACGCCCCTGTTCCAGGCGGGTGTAGTAGTCGGCGTTCATGCCGGCCAGAACGGCGACCTCCTCGCGCCGCAGTCCGGCGACCCTGCGGACCCCGTAGGTCGCCATGCCGACGTCTTCTGGCCGCAGGCCCGAACGGCGTGCGCGCAGAAAGTCTCCCAGCTCATTGTTGGCCATATCCCCAGGCTAGGCGGGTGGACAGCGGCCTGCCCGGGTGCGTCGCACCCAGGCGGCGAGCGCCCTGGTTGACGGTCCGCACTCAGCCCAGACTCGGTGACGAAGGACAGATCACCATGTGAGGGAGAAGAGCATGACGAGAACCACCGATGACGGGAAGGTGGACGTGGCCGGCATGTGGGTGACCGCGGACGGCCACATCCGCCAGGAGCTGCGAGCGGACGGCCGGTACGACGAGGCACGCGGCGGTCGGCGCAGCGCGTACACCGGCCGGTACACGGTGACCGGCGGCCATCTGGACTACGTCGACGACACCGGGTTCACCGCCACGGGTGACATCCGCGACGGCGTGCTCTACCACGAGCACCTCGTGCTGTACCGGGAGAAGGAGCGGGCATGAGGGCATCGGCCAAGATCATCGCAATCACCGGGGCGAGCAGCGGGATCGGCGAGGCGACCGCGCTCCGCCTGGCCGCCGACGGCCATCACCTCCTCCTCGGCGCGCGGCGTACGGACCGGCTGGAACAGTTGACGGCGAAGATCATCGCCGACGGTGGCAGCGCCTCGTTCCGGCGGCTGGACGTCACCGAAGCCGCTGACGTGCGGACCTTCGTGGCCGCCGCGCGGGAGCGGTACGGGCGCCTGGACGTGATGGTCAACAACGCCGGCGTGATGCCGCTGTCACCACTCGCGGAACTGAGGGTCGACGAGTGGGACCGGATGATCGACGTGAACGTCCGCGGGGTACTGCACGGCATCGCCGCCGCCCTGCCGGTCATGCGGGAGCAGGGCGGCGGGCACTTCGTGAACATCGCCTCGGTCGGCGCCTACGAGGTGTCGCCGACCGCCGCGGTGTACTGCGCCACCAAGTTCGCGGTGCGCGCGATCTCCGAGGGGCTGCGCCAGGAGTCCGCGGGCGACATCCGGGTAAGCGTCGTCTCCCCCGGCGTCACCGAGTCCGAGCTGGCCGACTCCATCTCGGACCCGGTGGCCCGCGAGGCCATGAAGACCTACCGGTCGGTGGCCATCCCGGCCGAGGCGATCGCGGACGCCATCGCCTTCGCGATCGGCCGACCCCCCGAGGTCGACGTCAACGAGATCGTGATACGCCCGGCCGCCGGCGCCCAGTGACGGCGTCACGCCGGAGCCTGATCCGGAAACGGGCGACCAGGCTCCGGCGGGCGGACGACCGGATGGGGTGCACGACAGCGCCGGAGCAGAACCTCTGAGCGCCGTCCGGCACCTCGAAATCTCGGCAGATCGAAAGTTAACGGGGGCGAACCGGCAGGGGCCAGATGGGCGTCATGAGGTTCGACCGCTGATCTTCTCCGCATGGTGAAGGTCACCGCGGTCCCACGGGGAGCCGGTGCGGACGGCCGATCGCAGTGCGGGCCAGGACATGGCCGCGAGGGCGGCGGCGAGAGCGGCGACGGCCGCCATCGCCCCCGGCAGGCCGGTCGCCTCGGCCCAGTGCCCGACGTAGACAGGACCGGCGAGGAACCCCAGGTAGGCCACGGTGGTGACCACGGACGTCGCCCTCCCCCTCGCCGCCTCGCCCACGTGTGCCGCGACGACACCCATCAGCATGGGGAAGAGCACCGCCGTGCCGGCGGCGGCCAGGGCCAGTCCCAGCAGGACCGCCGGGACGGCCGTCGCGACGGACACCAGCGCGGTCCCGGCGGCGGCCGTCGCGGCGCCGCAGACGAGCACGGTCGCGGCGTGCCGGAAGCCGACCGCGCCGGCCGCGAAGCGGGTGAGGGCGACGACGGCGGCGAAGACCGCCGGACCCGCCGCGGCGAGCGCGGGACCCGCGCCGGCCACGTCGGCCAGGTAGACCGCGCCCCAGCTCTGGTGGGCGTTCTCCACCGCGAAGGCGAGCGCGCCCAGGCCGCCGACCACGAGCAGCGGGAACGGGCGCACGGCGTGTCCCCGGTGCCCTCGGTGCCCCCGGTGCCCCGGCCGCTCGCCGCCCCGGGCGGCCCCCGCCGCGCCCGGGGCGGTCCCCTCGGTGACCGGGATGGCTCTTACCGATTCCGGAACGGTCCCCTCGGCCGGGGCGGCCCTTGCCGTGTCCGGAACGGTTCTCCCGGCGGCCGGGGAGACTCCCGCCGTGTCCGGGACGGTCCTCCCGAGGGCCGGGGCGGCCCGCCGGTCGGCCACGACGCCGAGGGCCGCGGCGGCTCGCCGGTCGGCCGACACGCTGAGGGCCGCGCCGGCCGCGGCCCCCGCGACCAGCAGGAACGGTACGACGACCGGCAACCCCAGGGCGCCGAGCAGCAGCCCGGCGGAGAGGCTGCCGGCCACCACCATGGCGGAGAAGGTGCCGTGCGCGCGGGTGATGACCGGCCGGCGGGACGCCCGCTCCGCCGAGGCCGCCGCCGAGTTGATCGCGACGTCGGCCGCTCCCGAGGAGGCACCGAGCAGCGCCAGCCCCGCCGACAGGCTCCAGAAGTCGCGCCCGGCCACGGCCACCAGCGTCCCCACCGCGCCGAGCGTCACCAGCAGGAACGCCGCCACCCGGAGCCCCCAGCGGTCGACCGCCCTGCCGGTGACGAGCATCGCGGGCAGCGCCCCCGCCCCGACGAACAGCAGCGCCGTGCCCAGCTGCCCGTCGCTCAGCTGCGCCTGAGCCCGGATCGCGGGCACCGAGGCACCCCACACCCCCCAGAAAGCACCGAACGCGGCAAACCCCATATAAGCGGTACGTGCCCGGACTCCGCCCATTCCTCCTGACATGTGTGTAACGATACACAAATCAGCTGTGTATCGATACACAGATATCCTCGGCCCATGAGCGGACGGGCGGCGCGACGCCGGGTGACCATGGCCGAGGTCGCCCGCGCGGCAGGGGTGTCGGTGATGACCGTCTCGTACGCCTACGGCCGGCCGGGCCGGGTCTCCGACGAGGCGCGGGCCAAGGTCCGCGAGGCCGCCGAGCGCCTCGGCTACCCGGGCCCGCACCCCGGCGCGCGCTCGCTGCGCAGCGGCCGGACCGGCAACCTGGGCGTCGTCCTCGGCGAGCACCTCACCTACGCCTTCGACGACCCGCAGGCGACCCGCTTCCTGTCCGGCGTCGCGCAGGTCTGCGCCGACCACGGCATGGCGCTCACGCTCGTCCCCGTCACCGGAAGCCCCTCCGACGTCGACCGGGTCACCGAGGCCGCCGTTGACGCCTTCGTGGTCTGGACGACCGCCGACGACGACCCCGTCATCGACGCCATCTCCGCCACCGGCCTGCCCGCCGTGGTCCACGGGGGCCCGCGCCGCGACGGCCTCTCCTTCGTCGCCGCCGACGACCGGGCCGCGGCGGCGGCCGTCGGCCGCGAGGTCTTCGCGGGGGCGCGGCGGCCCGGGGTGCTGAGCTTCCCCCTCGACCGCGCGAGGCTGTCCGGCGTCACCTCCGGCGCGCCCCTGGACGACGCCGCGCCAGCCGGGTCCGGCACCCTGCCTCCGGGCGGGGTCGATCCGGACGCCTCGACCTTCCGGGTCACCCGCCGGCGCCTGCGCGGCTACCGCGACGCCTGGGCCGAGACCGGCGGCGACTGGTCACGGGTCCGCGTGGCCGTCTGCTCCACCAACAGCGCACGGGAGGCCGAGGCACTCGCGGCCGAGCTGCTCACCGGCCCGCACGCCTGCGACGCGATCGCCGCGATGAGCGACGAGCTGGCCCTCGGCGTCCTGCGCGCCGCCGCCCGCCTGGGCCTGACCGTGCCCGGCGACCTCGCCCTCAGCGGCTGGGACGACTCCGACGCCGCCGTTTCCGCCGGGCTCACCACCGTCGCCCAGTCCCTTCGCGACCAGGGCGCCCGCTGCGCCCGTACCGCCCTCGGCCACCTCACCCCGGCCGACCGGGACACCGAGGTCGCCTGGCACCTCGTCAGCCGCGAATCCACTCAGCGTCCTTGAGAAAGCGGACTTTCCTACCCGGACGCCTCGTCGATTTAGCCTGGTTACTCTTGGCCATAAAACCAGCTCGCGAACATTTCACCCCGGTCTCCAAACCGGCCTCATTGCGGCATCCCGGCCAACGTGCCGGAGATCATGAAGGAACTCCGGTTCCACCCCGGTCTCCGGACCGGTCTCATTGCGGCCAGCGGTGTTTCTCCTGCCCAGCCAACACCATTTGAGTATGATGACGAGTATGAGCGGAGAGAAGAAGGAACGAATCACGATCACCGTCGACCCCGACGTCGCCAGATACGCCGAACACCTGGTTGCCACCGGCAAAGCAACCAGCGTCGCCGCCGTCTTCAACGACTCCGTCGCCGCCAAACGCATCGCCGACCAGCATGGCCTAGCCCTCCTGCGGGAACGCGCCCGCAGCGCCGACCCCGACCGGGTGGCGCGCATGCGGCGGCACGTGAACCTCCAACTCGCAGAGCAGGGGTTCCCGGCGGCGCCCGGTGAGTGACTTCACCCCCACCCCCTACATCCTCGACTCCAGCGTCCTCGTCGATGTCGCCCGCGGTGACGCCGATCTGATCGGTTTCCTACAGGACTTCGACCGGGCAGGTCACTCCCTGGTCATCCCGTCCCTCACGGTGGCCGGCGCCTTGCTCGACAGCCAGAGCCTCCCGGACGCACAGGCGCTCCTCACCGGCCTGGCCGCGTTCGAACGCACCACCGTTGCTCCGCTTGATGGCATCCCCCAAGCCGCGAAACTCGCCGCCATGGTAAATCTCATGTCCTCAACCGAGCTCAACTCGTTCGACGCCCACGCGGCCGCGATCGCCGACGTGGCGATCTGCCCGATCCTCACGCTCAAAGCCTCCAAGTGGGCGTGGCTGTCGAGCACCCTGGACGCGCCGCTGCACATCATCGAGATCGCCGACCCAGACCAGTAAGAGAACGCCTCTCACGATCGAGCACTCCGTCGCCTTCACCAGCACGAACGGCAAGCACGGACTCTAGACCGCATGCTTCACCCCGGTCTCCAGACCGGTCTCATCGCGGGATCAAATAGCTAGATCGTCGAATCCGCCGCTCCTAATGCGGCCGATGAAGGCATGCCACTCAGTAGATGCGAAGATCAGAGCGGGGCCACTTCGGTCCTTGCTGTCCCGGACGCCGACGCGACCCGCGTTCAGCGAGGCGACCTCGACACAGTCTGGGCCGTTTCCGCTGAGGGAGCTCTTCCGCCACGCGAACCGGGACAGGTCTAGCTCGGACATTCCATTTCCCCTCACAAGGATCAGCCAAGCTGGGCAACCGCCTTCGCGATAAAACGTCGGGAATCATCGGGATCCAACGCCTTGGCGCGCAGGTGGTCGAATGCCACCGTATAACGGTAAACATCCGCTTCGCGCTCCACGTACAGGTTGCCTCCCAGGTTCTCCACGAAGACCACATCGGGGTCAGCGCACCCGGGAAACTCCAGGATGTGGAACGCACCGCCTGTGGCTGTGTGGGCTCCGGCTGCGAACGGAAGCACTTGCACGGTGATGTTGGGCAGGTCGGTTACCTCAAGGAGTCGCTTGAGCTGGGATCGCATCACGACGGGATCCTCTACGGCACGGCGGATGGTGGCCTCATCCAAGACGGTCCAAAAGCGCAGGGGATCATCCCGAAAGAGCAATGCCTGACGTGCCACGCGAACTTCAACGCGACGTTCGATCTCGCCGGGAGGCGACATGACCAAGGCTGCGCGAATAACAGCACGTGCGTAGTCTTCCGTTTGGAGCAGGCCGGGCACGATGGTGGCGGCGAAGCCGCGCATCGAGGCAGTCTCGGCTTCCAGCCCGATGTAGGTGGCGTACTCCGTTGGGAGATCGCCGTAAGCCTGCCACCAGCCCTTTTTCCGGGAGTCACGCGCCAAGTCGATCAGTTCTTCTCGTTTAGAGACGTCGATCTCATAGAGATCCAGAAGGCGTCCGACATCCTTGAGCGTGACGCCTACTCGGCAGGTCTCGATCCGCGAGACCTTGGTGGCCGACCAGGTAAGTCGCTCAGCGACTTCCTCCAACGTCAGCTGCGTCCGGTCGCGCAGGCGGCGTAGCTCAGAGGCGAGGCGACGCCTGCGCACCGTCGGACTTCCCATTTGCCTCACGTTCCCCCTCCATCGAATCGACGCCAACAGTAACCGACCCCCAACGGAGAGTGCTGACGCTTTTCGGAACGCGATTTGCGTTTTTGGTAGCGCGATCGTTGGCGGAGATGCATGCTCTATGCGTACGAGCCGTGACCCTCCGTAGATGAAAGTGGCCACGGCAAGTACCCAACAGATGCGGAGCTCACGAAGGGTGGACGAGCAGATGAGGGTGCGTGATCTTCGGGGGTGGGGTGGGCAGCTGGTGGAGCTGGCCTGGGAGTTGAACGAGTTGGGGTTCGACTCCGTGGTGCGGTTCCACCCCGACCGCCGACCGAGCATGGAGATCTTCCTGCCTCCCGGACAGCGGGACCTCGCGACCGAGCAGCGGGGCCGCGTCTCGGCGTGCACCCGGAGCCGTAGGCACGAGCGAGGCTCCCGGACCAGGGCTCGGAAGGCCTGCGAGCGGATCACGCGGGGGACGAGATGAGGGCGCTGGGGCTGCTGGGCCAGGTCGAGGTGCCCGCGCAGGTCGCGGCCGTTCCCCGGGCCCGCCACTACGTCCACGACCTACTGAAAGGGATCGATCACCCGCACACCGACGACGCGTTGCTGCTCGTCACCGAACTCGTCACCAACGCGATCCGCCACTCCGACTCCGGCCGATGCCCCGACGGTCGAATCATCATCGCCGTCGCGAACCATCTTGGAACGCTCCACATCGATGTCGTCGACGCCGGATCGACCGGGCAGCGGCCTCGCCTCTGCGCGGAGGTAGGGCCCGACAGCGGTGGAGGACGCGGACTCCGGCTGGTGCAGGAGCTGTCCTCGGCCTGGGGTTGGTACGAGACCCTGGTCGGTCGTGTGGTCTGGTTCCAGTTGGGCGGACGGTGACACCGTGGTCCGCTGGGACCACTCGCCCCGACCAGGGCGCCCGCTGCGCCCGTACCGCCCTCGGCCACCTCACCCCCGCCGACCGGGACACCGAGGTCGCCTGGCACCTCGTCAGCCGCGAATCCACCCGGCGCCCTCGAAGGGGCCGGTGACGAAGGCCACGCCGGGCGGTGCGCCAGGCCGGCGGAGGTCCGGCGACGATCGGACCTGACGCGGTGTCGCGTCAGCGGCCGTGTCAGCACGGCGACGGCCCGGTATCAGGGAGGTCGGCGATCGTGGATGCCATGAACGGTTCAGTGATCGCGCCGCTCGCGGCCGGGCTCGTGGTCGCCGGTGCTCCCGTCGTGTCCGCGTCGGCGAGGCCGGGGATCGCGATCTCCGGCGGGCTGACGCGGCCCCTTCTCTCCTGAAGGGCGGCGGGTCCGCTCGCGAGTAGCGATCAGGTCACACGTTCGCGGTCCGGTCTCACGTCTCAGCTATTCAGTGTTGCTATATACCGGTAGTCAGTGTTACTTTATACCAGTAGTCAGCGACATTAAGTAGCTGGAGGGGGTGCCCCATGAGCAAGCAGCTGACGGAGATGCTCAAGGGAACGCTGGAGGGCATCGTCCTCGCGATCTTGTCCGGCCGGCCCGCGTACGGCTACGAGATCACGGCGTGGCTGCGGGACCAGGGCTTCTCCGACATCGCCGAGGGCACCGTCTACGCCCTGCTCGTCAGGATCGAGCGGCGAGGTCTCGTCGACGTGGAGAAGGTCCCGTCCGAGAAGGGGCCGCCGCGCAAGGTGTACTCCCTGAACGCTCAGGGACGTGAATATCTCGAAGAGTTCTGGAGGAACTGGAGCTTCCTCGCAGAACGGCTCGAACAGCTCCACGAAAGAGGCAACTAGACATGGAAACAGGGTCGAACGAGCCGAAGAGCCGCTACCGCCAGTACCTGGAGGTGGTCACAGGATCGCTCGAGGACAAGAAGCGCTACCGGCAGTACAAGGCACGCGTCAAAAAGCTTCCCGAGGACTATCACGCGGCGGTCGAGGCGCTGGAGCGGTACCTGATGCACTTCGGGCCGGGGGACAGCTCCGACGCGGCCGCGATGTACGACGACCTCGCCGACCTGTTCGAACAGAGCGCGGCGAGCGGGACTCCGATCCGCGAAATCGTCGGGGAGAACCCCGTGGAGTTCGTCGAGGCGTTCCTCCAGAACTACCCGGGGGGTCAGTGGATCAACCGGGAGCGGCAACGGCTGACCGACGCCATCGATCGCGTCACGGGCGACAAGCCGTGACCAGGCAGAGAACGGATATCCGGATGACAACCAATCAGGTCCAGGGGCCCGCGATCCACGTGCGGGGCCTGGAGAAGTCGTACAAGGAGCTGCGTGTGCTGCGCGGCGTGGACTTCGAGGTGGCGCGGGGCAGCATCTTCGCCCTGCTCGGCTCGAACGGGGCGGGCAAGACCACGGCGGTGAGAATCCTGTCCACGCTGCTCAAGGCCGACGCGGGAACCGCCCGGGTCAACGGCTTCGACGTCGCCACGCAGGCGGCGGACGTGCGCGAGTCCATCAGCCTCACCGGGCAGTTCGCGGCGGTCGACGAGATCCTGAGCGGGCGGGAGAACCTCGTGCTGGTCGCCCGGCTGCGGCACCTCAAGGATCCGGGCAAGGTCGCCGACGACCTGCTCGCCCGTTTCTCGCTGACCGACGCGGGCGCGCGGAAGGCGTCGACGTACTCGGGAGGCATGCGCCGCCGCCTCGACATCGCGATGAGCCTCATCGGGAACCCGCCGATCATCTTCCTCGACGAGCCGACGACCGGCCTCGACCCCCAGGCGCGCATCGAGGTGTGGCAGGCCGTCAGGGAGCTCGCCGCCCAGGGGACGACGGTGCTGCTCACCACGCAGTATCTGGACGAGGCCGAGCAACTCGCCGACCGGATCGCGATCCTCCACGAGGGCCGGGTCATCGTGAACGGCACCCTCACCGAGCTCAAGCAGCTGCTCCCGCCCGCCAAGGTCGAATACGTCGAGAAGCAGCCGACCCTGGAGGACGTCTTCCTCTCGCTCGTCGGCGCCGACGGCAAGGGCGCGACACCGACAACGACCGCAACGACCGCAACGCCGGCACCGACGAGTAAGGGACAACGATGAACAGGCATTTCCTCGGCGACACCGCCGTCCTGCTGGGGCGGTCCCTGCGCCACATCGCGCGCAGTCCGGACACCATCATCACGACCGCGATCATGCCGATCGCCATGATGCTGATGTTCGTCTACGTGTTCGGCGGCGCGATCAGAACGGGGTCGGATTCGTATGTGAACTACATGCTGCCCGGCATCCTGCTCATCACGGTCGCCTCGGGCATCGCCTACACCGCGTTCCGGCTGTTCATGGACATGAAGGGCGGGATCTTCGAGCGCTTCCAGTCCATGCCGATCGCTCGCTCGTCGGTGCTGTGGGCGCACGTGCTGACCTCGCTGGTCGCCAACGTGATCTCGCTCGTGGTGGTCGTGCTCGTCGCCCTGCTCATGGGCTTCCGCTCGGCGGCGGGAGTGCCGGCGTGGCTCGCGGTCGCGGGCATCCTGATCCTGTTCACCCTGGCGTTGACGTGGATCGCCGTCATCCCCGGCCTGTCCGCCAAGACCATGGAGGGCGCGAGCGCGTTCTCCTACCCGCTCATCTTCCTGCCGTTCCTCAGCTCGGCGTTCGTGCCCACCGACACCATGCCCGGCCCGGTGCGCTTCTTCGCCGAGCACCAGCCGGTGACCTCCATCGTCAACGCCATCCGCGACCTGTTCACCCAGCAGCCGGTCGGCACCGACATCTGGATCGCCCTCGGCTGGTGCGTCGGCATCCTCGTCGTCGCGTACGTCTTCGCCATGAACACCTACCGCCGCAAGATCTCCTAGGGCCGTGCCGATCGAGCCTGTCCCGATCCGGCTCGACGTGGCGCCTCCCACGCCGCGCCTGGCCGTACCGGCCTCGGGCTGTACGTGCAGGACACGGGCCCGGGCTGCGTCGGCACCGTCCTCAACCACAACGGCGGCGTCAACGGCTACGGGGCGCTGATGTACAGCACGCCCGACGGCAGCAGGACCCTGACCGCCTCGATCACCGCCGGGGACGCCGCGATCGACCCGGCGCAGGTGTTCCCGAAAGCGCTGGAAAAGCTCCTTGAGGAGGTGTTCTGCGACGGGCGGACCGCAGGCTGACGGGACCGGGCCGACCGGGCATCAGAAACAAAACGCGATTATCATTATACCATGAATTGCCGCCAATAGCACATTAATTGCAATTTGCCTCACATAAAAGAAATCGATAAATTCGCGCTCGTGAAGGCGAACGAAGAGAAGTTTGTCGTGTCCGGCGATGTGCGGCTGTGGACGGAACGGTTCGGTGATCCGCGAGATCCCGCCGTGCTGCTCGTCATGGGCACCTCCACAATGGGAATGGGCTGGCCGGACGAATTGGTGAAGGTCCTCCTCGAAGGCGGGTTGCACGTGATCCGTTTCGACCATCGCGACACCGGGCGGTCCGGCCGCGTGGACTTCGCGACGCACCCCTACACGCTGGCGGACATGGCCGGCGACGCGACAGCCGTGCTGGACGGGCACGGGGTGGCCGCCGCGCACGTCGCGGGAGCCTCACTCGGCGGCGCGATCGGGCAGTGGCTGGCGGTGCACCGCCCCGAGCGCGTGCTCACCCTCGCCGCGATCATGACCGGCCCGATGGGCCACAGCGCGGGACCCGCCTTCGCCCGGGCCTTCGCCGGGCAGGATCCCGACCCCGACGACCTGCCGCCGCCCACGCAGCGGTTCCTCCAGCACCTCGTCCGGCTGGCGACCTCGCCCCCGGCCACCCGCGAGGAGCACATCGCGGCCGGTATGGAGACCTGGCGCGTGCTGAACGGCGACGTCCTGCCCTTCGACGAGCAGGCCGCACGACGGCTCGTCGAGGCCGCGAGCGAGTTGGGCGGCGACCCGCGCGCCGCGGCCAACCACGACCTGGCAGGGAAGGTGATGACCGAGGACAGGCTCGCGCCGCTCTCCGCCGTCACCGCGCCGACGCTGGTCGTGCACGGTACCGAGGATCCCCTCCGCCCGCTACCGCACGGCGAGGCGGTCGCCGCGCAGATCCCGAACGCGCGCCTGGTGGCCGTGCCCGGCATGGGGCACGGCTTCTTCTCCCCCCTGCTGCCCCGCCGGGTCGGCGAGATCATCCGCGACCACATCTCTCTCGCCGGACGCGGAGAGCGGGAGGTCGGCTCACACAGTCCTGGGTCCTGAGTCCGAGCCCGAGGTCCCCGCCCCTTTCCGCCGGTCGACAGACCTTTTTTCGCCGGTCGGCGCCGAAGCAGGAGTACGCCCTGCGGTTACCGGGAACGGTGGGGAGACCGCCCGTGGCCCCGACCAGGATCCGGGGTCACGGCCGGTACGGCGGGGCGACTCCCCAGCCCCAGCGCGGGACCGGCGCCTGCGGGGGCGGGGTGGCGCCCGGCTGGGAGTTCTGTACCGCGAGGCGGGTGCCCCACTCGACGTATCCGGCGAACGCCGCCCGGAACTCGGGGTCGGCGGGCAGCCCCACCTCGTCGGCCGCGTCCATCAACAGGCTCACCCACCTGCGGCGCTGCCGCTCGGTGAGGTGCTTGCCGAGATGCTGGGAGAGCATGTGCGCATAGCCCCCGCGCTCGCGGGTGTAGCGGTCGGGGCCGCCGAAGACCTCCGCCAGCCACAGCGCGACGTACCGCGGATGGTCAGGGTCCATGTGCGCGAACAGCGGGCCGATCACCTCGTCCTCGCGCACGTGACCGTAGAACGTCTCGGTCAGCCGCTCGAACGCCGTCGCGCCGCCCGCCCAGTCGAACAGCGTCGGCTCGGTCTTTGTGAGCACCGGCTCGTAGTGCCGCATCTCCTCGATGTCCGCGACGTACGGCTTTATCTCGGCGAAGAACTCCGTGAAGTGCTCGCTGCCGCGGAAGCCCTCCAGGTGACCCTTGGCGGAGGTCCAGACGATGCGCAGAATGTAGACGCCCGGCTCGTCGGTACACCTCGACAGCTCGTAGTCCAGGCACTGGGGCGCCCTGCCCAACGGCACCGCCGCCCGGCGGTAGGCGGCCTCGAACTCCTCGGCCCGGGGGACGCGGTAACGGATGTACTCAACGATCATCGTCTCCACCTTCGAGTGATCAAGTAAGCATGTAATCATCTTACGAGACCGATGATCGCGATGTGGAGGATCGACATCTGGTTCAATCCGCCCGGAGGCTGAACCGGAATCCGGAAGATTGAACACACCTCCTCCTGATTTCCCCCGTCCAAGCCGTTGCCAGACGGCTATGGTGCGCCGTACCCGATTTGATCTAGGTCGCAGGAGCGCACGGTGATGAACGTGAGGGAGCCCGACTGGGCGTACGCGGCCAAGTCCCTTCTCAAGGTCCTGGTCGTCGCTTCGGCACTGTTCCTGGCACTCAACGTGTTCGAACGAGTTCTGTGGCTGTTCGGCGACTTCGACGACAAACGGACAGCTCAGGTGTACGGCACCGCCGCTCGCGTCGCGAACCCGGACAAGTACCTGTCGCCCGGTCACAGCGACGGCGGACTGCTGGAGACGACCCACACAATGTGGGAGACGCCCCGCCGGGTCGGCCCCAGCGATGACGAGACGAAGTACGAGATCACGGAGGACCTGTTCGGCGCAGTCCGCGCCCCCTCCCTCGACGAACCGTCCAGCAGCCTGTTCGTCGCGATCAACTCCGTGAGCGCGGAGCCCGGCATCGACGAGCAGCTGAAGGAGAAGGTCGGAAAGACCATCGACGGACTCCCCCAGACGCTCAAGGCTGTCGGGGTCGTGGAGTTCGCACACTCGATGACCGCCAAACAGCTCGTCGCCTTCAACCGGAGGCACAAAATCTGCGATGGGGGCGTCTCCTACATCTACGCCACGTCCTTCTTCGACGACTCCAGCGAGGTGCCCTCCATGAACGCGGTCGTCTGGGACCGCTACATGAACGAGGAGAGCAACTGGGAGGACGTCCCCTATCGGTGCGAGACCGAGCCCGTGCCGGCGCTGGCGGAGTTCCGCAGGTGGGTCGGGCTGCTCGACGAGGGGGACGACCTTGAGGAGTTCGAGCTGTACCGCGGCTGGCTCGTCGGAACGGCCAAGGAGGGCGTCGTGTACGGGCTCGTCGTCGACGGCTGGAAACTCGGCGACCTGCGCAAGCTCCTCGACAGTCCGGAGGTTCGGACGATCGACCTCACCGACGTCGCCTTCGACCTCTACACCGACCTCGAATAGCGTTCTTCCACGAGGTTCGCGGCGCGGACGCGAGCCTCGGCACCCGCGTTTCCCTGGCTCGCGACAGCGGCCCTTCGGGGTGAGCGGGAGCCGAGCATGACACCGCCGATCCTCGACCGATCCTCGACGCCAGAGCCAGGGCGCCCGCACTGCCCTCGGCCATCTCATCCCGGCCGACCGGGACACCGGCATCTCCCGACACCCGATCAGCCGTACCCCTACCCGATGACCTTGAAAAGCGGATTTTTCCGCTTGGCCGGTCCGAGAATACAGCTTCTCTGTAGGAATCGTACGCAGGCTGCGTGTAGGTCTGGCCAGTTTTCCTATTTTCTAACCGTCTCACCCCTTGCCAGATACTCTCACAACCCGGAAATACCCCAACGATTCCGAGGATGGAGTGTCGCCATGGGCGAACACACTGCCAATAGGCAGCAGAGAAAGATCAAAATCCTCATACCGCTGACGATCGTCGCGGTGGCGATCCCGACAGCGATCTGGCTGCGTCGTCGCCCCAGCCAGCCGATACAGGTCTCGGTCCACACCTAGAGGGCCACCCACTTCGCCCATTGAACCGACACCATTTCACGCATGGGCGATATTCCCGAAATATCCGAATTCTGTCGATCTCGCGGTCTCATTGCGGTTATGTAGGGATTTTCCGCAGGGACGCACAGGACGCTTCCGCAGTCTTCATGGCTGCCGGTATCGCAGGCGGTTCCGATTCTGTCGGTCCCGCCTGCCACTCTCTCCCAAGGCAATTTTCTCGCGGTCAGGCAACACAGAGAGGTGTTCGCGGTGAGCACGAGTCTTTCGGCGCGTCTTCTGGACGCGCTCGGCGACGACAGGAAGCACACGGCGCTGGTGGTGCAGGCCAGATATCAACCGGTCGGCGGTGAGGGCAACGTCGTGATGCCCCCTACCTTCCCCACCGACAAGAACGAGAAGGACCTCACGAAGAAGTACGTCGTCGCCGATCGCCTGGTCGACGGCGAGCGGGTTGGGACGGTGACCATCGACCAGGAGCAGTCCCAGTCCAACCGACTGGAGGAGGCGCTGCGCGACGCCCGCGACGGGGGCCGTCTCACCCTGCCGATGTTCGAGCTCCGGACGAAGACGTCCCGGGGCGAGATCCGGCTGACCTCACTCGACTTCCCCCACCGCTACGCCGACGCCTACCTGCGCGACAGCACGATCGGAGGGATCCGCTTCGACCAGAGCGGGATCGGCGAGCGGCTGCGTGCCGTCAGCGTGACCGACGTCCGGCCGCTGTTCGAGCGGGAGCCCCTGTCCCTCGTGCTCGGCGCGTGGGACTCCCACCGCAAGGGCCGCTGGCCCAAGTTCGCCCGCCTCTACACCGCGACCATGTACGGAGTGGCACCCCACTTCGGCGCGCGACGCGGCGGGCGCCTCGACCCACAGAACCTCACCGGCTCGGTCGACGACAAGGCCAAGGCGGAGAACCACTGGAAGTTCGTCGCCGACGGGGAGAAGAAGAAGGGTGGCAAGCTCAGCGAGATCGGGCACGGCAATATCGCCCCCAACCCGGTGCCGGGCGGAGCCACCGTCAAGGAGATCCGCCGGATCGCGAGCATCTCCTTCGCAGGCCTTGAGCGCCTGCGCTTCGGTGACGCCTCCGCCGAAGCCTGCGTGGCCGGCCGTGCCACACTCGCCGCCCTCACCCTCGTCGGCGACCGGCTGGCGTTCGGACGCCCGTCGGTCTGGCTGCGCTCAGGCTGCGACCTGGCCAAGGCGTCCGAGACGGTCGGCCTGGAGCTTCCTGGCGGCAGCATCGACGAGCTTGAGGTGTCGGTACGAGAGGCGCTGGACGCCTACCACGAGCTGCGCGACGAGGCGGCCCGGCTGGGTGTGCCAATGGCCGACGACACGATCGAGGTTACCCCGATCCCCTCGCTCCAGCAGGCGATCGAGTTCGCCTTCGCCCAGTCCGCCGCCGACGAGGAGTAGCAGTCGTGGCGCTCACTCTCACGGTGCGGCTGCGCCATGGCCGCTACGACGCCGGTGACATGCGGCCCAGCCGGGCCGAATGGCCCCCTCACCCGGCCCGGCTGTTCTGCGCCCTAGCCGCCTCGGCGGTGCAGGCGGACGACTGGGACGCCCTGCGCTGGCTCGAACGCGCCGGGGCGCCGGTGGTGCGCGCGGCCATGGACGATGCGCGGCCGGGCAGGACCGACTCCTACGTGGTGACGAACCAGACCGAGCAGAAGAGCGGTAGCCAGAGCTGGCCGGGCCGCACGAACGGGGCGCGCAGCCGCGCGTTCGTCACCCCAGCCTGCGACCGGTTCGCCGTGGTGTGGCCGGGTGCCGACCCAGATCCCGGCATGCTGGCCAAGCTCGGCGCCCTGGCCCGACGGGTGCCGTACGTCGGCCGCTCGACCAGCCAGGCCGAGGTGACCGTGACCGGCTCCCTCCCCGACGACGAACCGGCGTGGTCGGAGCTTGCCCCCGTCGCGCTCGGCACCCCCGGCGCGATCGAGCTGCGCGTCCCCTACGTCGGATACACCGACGCGCTCCAAGACGCCTACGACCGTGGCGGGAGAGCGTGGGAAGCCGCGCGGGCACTGCCGTACTCACCGGTCGTGGCGATGGAAGAACCCGTCCCGACGCACCTTTCCCCCTGGGACGACCTGATCGTGTGGGGATTCGAGCGGCCCAGCGCCCGCGTCAGCGGCGACCAGGTCGCCCGGCTCACGCTCGCCCTGCGCAAGGCCGTCATGTCCAGGGTGAGCGAGCCGATCCCGGCCCAGGTGAGCGGGCACGGGGCCGACGACAGGACCCATGTCGCCTTCCTCGCGCTTCCCGACGTCGAGCAGGAGCACTCCGACGGCCACCTTCTCGGAGTGGCGCTGGCACTCCCCCGTCACATGCCCGCCGAAGACTGGAACCGGCTGGCCAAGGCCGTCATGGCCGACCCGCTGACCAGGCTCACCCCCTGGCCAGGCGAGCCGGTGCGGCTCGGCCAGGGTCAGAACCTGCGCACCCTGCGTCGCGGCCGGTGGACCGGCCGGGCGGAGGGGACCCGCACCTGGGTCACGGCCACCCCGATGATGACCGACAGCTTCGCCCGTCCTGGCCGCTCGTACGAGCAGATGGTCGCCAAGTCGCTGCGCCGGGCCGGTTTCCCCCACGTCACCGACGTGGAGGTCTCGACGGCGCCGCTGACGCGCGGGGCGATCTGGCGTCCCCGCCCGGGATCCCTCCCGGCCAACCGGCCGAAGAAACCCATCGTGCACACCCGGGTCGTCTTCGACCGTCCGGTGGTGGGGCCGGTGATCGCGGGCTCCCTGCGCTACCTCGGCCTCGGCCTCTTCATCCCCGAAGGGGTCTCCGGATGAGTGCCTTCACCGTCACGGACTTCCCCGCCTTCTACAAGGAGGTCCACGGGTATGAGCCCTTCCCCTGGCAGACCGCGCTTCTCGACCGGGTGGTTCAGGAGGGCTGGCCGGAGCTGATCGACGTCCCCACGGGTCTGGGGAAGACGTCCGTGATCGACGTCGCCCTCTTCGCGGCGGCCCTCGGCAGGGTTCAGGATCGCGTCGGGGTTCCCAGGCGCGTCTTCTTCGTCGTCGACCGTCGGCTCATCGTCGACGAGGCATACCGGCACGCCGAGACCATCGCCGAGGCTCTCCGCACCTCCGAACGAGGGAGCCTCGCGGCCAAGGTCGCCACCGCCCTCCGGATGGAGGGCGACACCTTCGGGACGCCGGTGGAGGTGACCCGGATGCGCGGTGGGGTCAACTGGTCGTGGCGGTGGGTCGAGCGACCTGACCGGCACGCGATCGTCGTCGGGACCGTCGACCAGGTGGGCAGCCGGTTCCTCTTCCGCGGCTACGGCGTCGGGGAACACCTGCGCCCGATCGACGCGGCGCTGGTGGGCACCGACAGCCTGATCGTGGTGGACGAGGCCCACCTCTCGGAGGCGTTCCTGGCCAGCGTGCGCGGGGCCACGACCTGTGACGAGACACCGGCCCCGATCCGTCCGACCGTGGTCAGCATGTCCGCCAGCCCCGAGGCCGATACCGCCAACGTGCACGGCATCACCGAGGCGGACGAGAACCACGAGGAGGCGTCCAAACGGTTGAAGGCGTCCAAACGGCTCCACCTCGTGGACGTGCCGACCACCAAGGCCAACACGGCGAAGGTGATGCCCGAAGCTCTTGCTCACTGGGCGCGGGAGCTGCACCGCGAACACCCGGTCGTCGGTGTCGTCGTCAACACCGTGGCGCGGGCGCGGGCCGTGTTCGAGCTCCTGCGCACCGACCGCGCGAGCCGCTGCGTGATGCTGACCGGCAAGATCCGTCCGCTCGACCGCGACTACCTGCTGGCCGACCACTACGAGCGCATTAGGGCAGGCCGTGATCGCGCATCCGCCGAGCCGATGTTCGTCGTGGCGACCCAGACGATCGAGGTCGGCGCGAACATCGACCTGGACGCGCTCGTGACCGAGTCGTCCTCACTGCCCGCGCTCATCCAGCGTCTCGGCCGCCTGAACCGCCTCGGTGACCAGAAGACCGTGGCCTCCGCGGTCGTGCTGCACGGCTCGGCGGATTCCGACGGCGTGTACGACACGGCCCGTCCGGCGACCTGGGCCTGGCTATGCGAGCAGGGCGGCACACCCCTCACCCACTCGCAGAAGGCGCGGCTCCCCGCCGAACCGACGGGCATGGACGTCTTCCCCTCGGCACTGCGCGCGCTGGTGCGAGCCATGCCCCCCGGCCAGTGGGCGACGCTGCGCGAGCCCCGCTCCTACGTCCCCTTCCTGGGTCGGGCCCACCTGGACGTCTGGGCCCGCACCTCACCGATCCCCCTCAACGACATCCCCGTGGCCCCCTACCTGCACGGAATCGAACGGGAGACAGCCCAGGTGACGGTGGTCTGGCGCGACCTCCCCAACGACGAGAAGCTGTGGCCCGACCTCGTCGGCCTGGTGCCGCCGACCTCGGCCGAGAGCATCGAGCTGCCGCTCCCCGCCGTGAAATGCTGGCTCAGCGGCGAGCCCGGCGGAGACGACATCAGCGACCTGGAGGCCGAGTACCTCCCCGACGTCCTCGTCCCACCCGGCGGCAGGTCCGTGCTGCGCTACCGCTCACGCGACAGCGCCGAAGTGGTCAGCCCCACGAAGATCCGCGCGTCCGACCTCGTCGTCGTCCCCACCTCCTACGGCGGCTGCGACGAGCACGGCTGGCATCCCGACAGCCGCGAGCCCGCGATCGACATCGCCGACCTCGCACAGTCCGGCGTCCGGGGAGGGATGACGATCCGCGTCGGCCCGAGCCTGGTCCGCGCCATGGAAACCTACGCTCCCGACCTCGCCCCCGAGGTCGCGGCCTGGGTCGAACGCCTGCGAACCGACCACCAGAATGCTCTCGCACCGAACCCCACCCTGTCGCTCCAATCCGCACTGAGCAAACCTCAACCGGGTCAGGACGAGCTACCTCACCTGACGATGCTCAGACGGCTCACCGGCCGCCCCCAGGGCTGGCTGATCGACCACATCGACACCGGCACCCTCCTCCTGTCGTTCGGAACCACCGCGTTCCGCGAGGACACCACCGCCGCAGGATCCTCCATCTCCGCCGCGAAGCTCTCCCTGGCCATCCACCAGCAAGAGGTGGCGGAGAAGGCCGAGGAATTCGCCCGCAACCTGGGCATGGAGCCAGAGGTCGTCCGTGCCGTCGGGTTCGCCGCCCTCTGGCATGACGAGGGCAAACGCGACCCGCGCTTCCAGGTCATGCTCCACGGCGGCGACCGCTGGGCGGCAGCGGCCGGCGACGAACCGCTCGCGAAGTCGGGCATGAACCCCGGCGACCGCGCCGCCTTCCGGCAGGCCCGCCGAAGGGCGTCCTATCCGGGCTCAATGCGCCACGAGGTGCTCTCCGTCCAGATCGCGACCGCCCTGCTGACCGACGTACGCGACGTCGACCATGACCTGGTCCTGCACCTCGTCGCCAGCCACCACGGACGGAGCCGCCCACTGTTCCCCTCGGTCATCGATCCCGCGCCGACCACCAAAATCGAGCGGGACGGCCAGCCGATCGAGGTCGACACCTCCCGGTCGGTCGACTGGACGTCTCCGGGCCGCTTCGAGCGCCTCAACCGGCGCTACGGCCGCTGGGGTCTCGCCCGGATGGAAGCCATAGTCCGGCTGGCCGACATCTGGTGCTCGGCCCTCAGTGAGGAGCGGACATGACGACCTTCAGCACGGAGCTCCCCGCCCTCGACGGACGAGACCCGCTCGGCTTCCTCGCCGCCCTGGGCCTCCTGCGCGTCTGCGCCGACATCTGCCACGTGCCGACGGCGCTCTCCTTCTCCCACACCACCGCCTGCGCGATCCTGCACAGCCCGTACGAGACGGCCGAGGAGATAGCGGACGCCCTGCGCGGTGTCGTCGCGTCGATCCCCGACTCGGCTGTCCTCCCCGACGGCGGAGCCAATTTTCCACCGCCGTCCGGCTCAGGAAAGGACCCGCTGCGCCGATCCCGCGAGGACTTCCACCAGCTGATGGCGAGTCATCCCGAGGCGGTGGAAACCTGGCTGCCATCCCTGGTCACCGACCTCGCCCTCGACAAGCAGGGCCGCTGCGCCATCACACCGTTCACCGCCCCCAGCGGGCAGCAGAAGCTACGGACCTTCTTCGAGAAACCCCTGGAGGCGGTACGGAACGAGCCGGAGCGACTCCTGGAAGCCCTGGTCGGCTGGCGACGTGTGGAGGGCTTCACCGGCGAATATCTCGATCACCGGGTGCTGCGCAGCAACAGCGACGACCCCGAGGGCCGTCCCGGCCGGGAAAGCGGCGTCCCCGGAGCCACCTGGCTGGCCACTATGGCCCTGCCCCTCCTCCGTATCACCGGCGACGGCCACCGTCTCCGCGCCACCCTCTGGCACCGAACAGCCTCTACCTCCGTCATGCTCTGGCCCCTCTGGCGCCCCGCCCTCGATCTCCCCTCCGTGAGGTGCCTCCTCGACCACCCCACCTTCGCCCCTCGCGACCGAACCCCCACGGTCGATTCCGCCCAGTGGCCGGCGCTCGGCGTCTTCAACGTCTACGGAGCAGAACGCCAACGCATCCCCGGCCGCACCTTCGACGGCGTCCTGGCCCCGCTTCCCGTGAAGGTCATCTAGCCTCTGCATGTACGCACAAGTTGTCATTTGAAAAACGCACAGCATGCCACGATCCTCGCCAGGCTGTCCTCTCCTGGGAGCCGGTTAGGAACCTCAAGCATTCCCGCTTTCCCCGGGAGGTTCCGAAGCCCAAACAAGCACTCAAGAACTCAAACCAGACATTCTTTCGCTTTGACTCGATTACTCTGCGCTATAAACTCAGCTCGCGAAGCGTTGCAGTCCGGTCCTCGTGACCGGTCTCATTGCGGCATCATGTCGCGGCGGATAAGCTCGCGATCAAGGAGAGTTGCAGTCCGGTCCTCGTGACTGGTCTCATTGCGGCTTCGCCAAGTCAGCCGTACACAGAGCCAGGTACGTGTTGCACTCTGGTCCTCGTGACCGGTCTCATTACGGCCTCGCACGCCTGTACAACACCATGTTTTTGCGTAACGTTGCACTCCGGCCCTCGTGACCGGTCTCATTGCGGCACCCTTCTTGCAGGCCAGGCCGTCTACGCGGCCGGTGGTTGCACCCTGCTTCTCACGACCGGTCTCATTGCGGGGCGATGCGTTCCAGGTCCTTGACTGGGCGGGGACCCCCGAAGTTGCACTCCGGTCTTCACGACCGGTCTCATTGCAGGAGCTCGCGGACGCGGCTGGACTCCTTGGTGGTCATGGTTGCACTCCGGTCTCCCTGACCGGTCTCATTGCGGGGTGATCTCGACGGGCTTGCTCTGGCCGGTGAGCTCGTTGCACTCCGGTCTCCGGACCGGTCTCATTGCGGGGACTTTGGGGACGGCGGCGCGGCGTGAGTGATCTCATTCTGCCCCGGTCTCCGGACCGGTCTCATTCTGATCAACAGCACGTGGGGAAGCTTGGCTACCGGTCCAGGTCCACAAGGTCACCGTTCTTGATGCTAACGAGGAAGGCATTCCATTCAGAGGACATGAAGGCCAGAACCAGGCCATCAGGTTCCTTAGAATCACGGATTAGGAAGAGCTGTTCGGCATCGGCCGTACGCTCGGGTGCAACCTGGGCATCGCTAGCAAGTGCGACTTCAACGCAGCTCGCATCATTGCCACCGGGTGCGCTCCTGCGCCAAACGCCGACCTCGACGCAATCCTGGCCGGCACCGCTGAGGGAACTCTTGCGCCACACAATGCGGGATGAATCCGGGGTGGACATGCGCAACTTCCTTTCCTAGCGATCAATCAAATTCGGTGACCGTCTTCGCGATGAGACGTCGGGAATCATCTGGATCCATCGCCTTGGCACGAAGATGATCAAATGCCACTGTATAACGGTAGACGTCCGTCTCCCGTTCCACATAGAGACTGTCCGTCAGGTTTTCTAGGAACACCACATCCGGATCGGCAGGCTCGGGAAACTCCATGATCTGGAACGCGCCACTCGTGCCCGAGTGAGCTCCAGCATGGAAAGGCAGAAGCTGAACGGTGATGTTGGGTAGGTCCGCCAGTTCAAGGAGCCGTTCGAGCTGTGTCCGCATCACCGCAGGTCCACCGATGATTCGACGGATGACGGCTTCGTCGAGGACGGTCCAGAGCCGAAGGGGTTCCGCCTGGGTGAGAAGCGGCTGCCGGGCCATGCGGACTTCGATGCGGCGTTCGACTTCACCAGGAGGCGCAAGAATCAAGCCAGCGCGGATGACGGCGCGAGCGTAGTCCTCGGTCTGGAGGAGGCCCGGAAGAAGCACGGACGCAAAGCTCCGCATCGAAGCGGTTTCAGCTTCAAGGCTGATATAAGCGGTGTAATCGCTCGAAAGGTCGTTGTACGCCTGCCACCAGCCCTTTTTCCGAGCATCACGCGTGAGCTTGAGCAGTTCCTCTCGCCTGGGACCGTCCACTTCGTAAAGGTCGAGAAGGCGTTCGACGTCCTTGGGAACGACACCCACTCGGGATGTCTCGATCCGCGAGATCTTGGTGGCGGACCAGCTGAGCCGTTCGCCGACTTCTTCCATCGTCAACTGAGCGCGGTCACGTAAGCGGCGGAGCTCTGAGGCCAGGCGACGCCTGCGCACGGTAGGGCTCCCTGTTTGCCTCATGTCCATCCTCCCTTGAGCTGAGCCAACAGTAGCGGCTCGCTAACCGAGAGTCCCGAGCTTGCCGGAAAGCAATTTTGCTCTTTTAGTAGCGCGCTCATCAACATCGATGCATGCTCTATGCGTACGAGCTGTAACCCTCCGCACATGACGGGGTCGCGGCAAGTGCTCAACAGATGCGGAGTTCACGAAGGGCAGGCGATCAGATGAGGGTGTGTGATCTTCAAGGGTGGGGTGGGCTGCTGGTGGAGCTGGCCTGGGAGTTGAACAAGTTGGGGTTCGACTCCGTGGTGCGGTTTCCTCCCGACCAGCAGCAGGCGAGCATGGAAATCTTCCTGCTGCCCGGACAGCGAGGGCCCACGACCGACCAGCGAGACCGCGTCTCGGCGTGCGCCTGGGGCCAAAGGCACGAGCGAGGCACCCGGACCAGGGCGCGGATGGCCTGCGAGCGGATCACGCGGCGGACGCGGTGAGGGCGCTGGGGCTGCTGGGTCAGGTCGAGGTGCCCGCGCAGGTCGCGGCCGTTCCCCGGGCCCGCCGCTACGTCCACGACCTGCTGAAAGGGACCGACCACCCACACATCGACGACGCGCTGCTGCTCGTCACCGAGCTCGTCACCAACGCGATCCGCCACTCCGACTCCGGCCGATGCCCCGATGGCCGGGTCACCATCGCCGTCGCGAACCATCTTGGAACGCTCCACATCGACGTCGTCGACGCCGGATCGACCGGGCAGCGGCCTCGCCTCTGCGCGGGCGTGAGTCCCGACAGCGGTGGAGGGCGCGGGCTCTGGCTGGTGCAGGAGCTGTCCTCGGCCTGGGGTTGGTACGAGACCCTGGCCGGGCGCGTGGTCTGGTTCCAGCTGAGCGGACAGTGACACCGTGGTCAGCTGGGACTACTCGCCCCGCTGCCTCAGCCCGCACGTTCTCCCCGCCCGCTCCCACTGCGAGGAGCTGACCTGGAGCCCTCCGCACGGGGACGGGCAGGCCCGGGTCGTCAGGTGGACCTGCGACTGCGGCGCCCTGTTCTACGAGCTGTGCCAGGCGGGCGGGCTGAGGTTCATCCGCCGTACGCGACAGCATCATGCGATCGACGAGAGTGACCGCTGGCAGGCCCGGGAGGCGGACGCGATGTGGATCGCCCTGCTGCATGGCCTCGTACGGTAATCCACTACTGAATTCGCTCCTATCAAATCCACACCCCTCCAAAAGAGCATGACCAATCTCGCTTTCTGACCGGCCTTGACCCACCTCACCGTCCATTGGACCCTTGGCTTGCCCTGGTGTCTCGGCTTGGAGGGAATGTCTCGTGCGGAGCGATGTCACGCGGGCCCACTACGATCGCCTCGCTGACAAATATGACGAGAACTGGGCATACAGTCCGGAATTCATTCAATGGATGACCGGAAACATTCTCGACCGGCTCCGGATCACCCCGGAGCATCGGGTGCTGGACGTCGGGGGCGGGACCGGCCTGTACGCGCGAGAGCTCGTGGAGCACGCCGAGGTGGTGGTCTGCGCCGACCCCTCCCCCGCGATGCTCGACCAGCTTCCCGCCCATGAGCGTCTGGTCCCACTGCGCGCCGGGGCCGAGGAACTCGCGGAGCAGCGCGTACGGCCTCCGCACGACGGCTACGACGCGATCCTGCTCAAGGAGGTGATCCACCACGTCGCCGATCCGCCCCGGGCCCTCGACGGGCTGGCCCGTCTCCTGCGGCCGGGTGGGCGGATGCTCGTGGTCATGTTGCCGACGAGTATCGACTACCCGCTGTTCGACGCGGCGCTGAGGCTGTTTCGCGAGCGCCAGCCCGATCCTGTCGGCATCGCCGACGCGATGAGCGGCAGCGGTCTCGACGCCGAGCTCACCTACGACGAGTTCCCGCTCACTTTCAGCACCGAGCGTTATCTGCGAATGGTCCGAAACCGCTACATGTCACTGCTTTCCAGCTTCGATGATGCAGAGTTGGAAAAGGGCATCGAGGAAATCCGGGGCAGGCATCCGGGTGCCGAGTTACAGTGCCTCGACCGGTTCGCCTTCGTATTTGGGGTGAAAGCGTGAGCAGTGTGGAGCTCGACAGCCGTCTCTACCAGCTCCGCAACGAGTTGGACGACCACTCCCGTGTCGCCCGTCACCTCGGCCTGGACTTCGAACGGCCGATCAAGTCGCTCGGTGACGGCTATCCCGAGAACGCGATCGCGCTGGTCGGGAAGATCACCGAGCGGATCCTTAAGCAGCTCTGGCGGCACCACAACGTCCCCGGCGACCCGGGTGGGAAGGCCCTGAGCGAGCTGATCAAGGGGGCTCAGCCGCACATCCGCAGCAGTAGCGTCCTCGACTCGCTGCGCGACATCCAGCGCCTGCGCAACCGGTCCACCCACGACGGTTACGAGATCGCCGACGAGGACGGGCTGACGGCCGTACGCCGGTTGCTGGACGTGCTGGCCTGGTTCGGCAGCACCGGCAGCGGCATCCTGACCGGGGACGTGCCCAAGCTCTCCCCCGAGGTGGCGCTCAAGGCGGAGTTTCTCGCCGGGCTCTACCTGACCCTCGACTACAAACCGGTCAAGCGCTTCGAGCTGTCGCGCAACACCGTCTACCAACTCTTTTTTCGCGAACGAGGGCTACGCAGCGAGTACGTCGAGCTGCTGCTCAGCAAGAACGTCGAGGACGTGGCCGCGGTGCTGGAGGCCACCGGCGGTGAGCTGTTGCAGACCCAGTTGCCCAAGCTCACCCGGTTCCTGATCCTGGAAGAGGACGACGTCCCCGTGGTTTCGAGCCCGCTCGGGGAGGACTATCGGATCGTCACCTATGACCGCTTCATGGACGCCTTCGTCGATCTGGACCGGCATCTGGCGGACGTCTTCGGCGCCTACCCGGAGCTGCTCGACCCGGCGGGCCTGACGATATCCGGTGACCTGCTCACCACGGACGAACGTACCGGCGAGCAGCGGATCTCCCGGGTCGGTGCCGCCGACCAGTTGCTGGACGAGGTCGCCTCCTCCGGGGGGAACCTGCTCATCGTCGGCCGTTCGGGAAGCGGCAAGTCGACGCTGCTCAAGCAACTGGTCGCCGGGTCGGCGACGGCGAGCCGGCGCCGCTATCGCTTCTACTTCGACATGAGCCTCAAGGGCCGCGACGAGGAGTTCCAGGAGTTCGTCACGCGCACGCTCGCGCCGTACATGGCCGTCGAGAACTCGTACGTCTTCGACGTCTTCCACTACTTCGCGCGGTCAGGGTCGGTGGCGTGCGCGCTGGATGGCATCGACGAGGCGGTGCCGTCGATGACCCAGGAGGGGTTCCTGGAGCTGTTCACCGAGCTCGCCCAGGTGCTGTCGGCGGAGTCGGCGGTAGTCACGAGCTCGCGGGTCTCCTTCCTTGAGGACTCCCCGCAGGTGCGACGGCTGCTGGACGGCACCGCGCTGGTGTCGGAGAAGCTCGTCCAGCAACTCCACGCACAGGGCGTCAACCCGCTGCGCGTGCCCCGTTTCTCGGCGCTGCGACTCCAGGACGCCACGGACGCCGGGACGCCCCTCGAACTCCGCCTGGCACGCGAACTGGAACTCGACGGCGGCGACGATCGCCCGCACCTCGTCGATCTCGCCTGGCGGCACATGACGCGGGTGGCGGCCTCGGCTGATCTCACCGACACCCTGCCATCGATCGTCACGTACTTCGGCTCGGCCTTCCTGCGTGGCCGTACGACGTTCACGTTCGTCGAGCTCGTCAACGAGCTGGGCATATCGCTCTTCGAGGGAGGGCGGCTGACCTATGACGCCTTCCGGCTGAAGGATTTCTTCCGGCCCGTCGACTCGTCCGGGATCGCGTTCGCGCACTCGGCCTACCAGGAGCTGCTGGCGGCCGAACACCTGCGTGACCCGGCCGGTCGGGAATCAGCCGTCGAGGCGGGTCCGCGCCTGACCGAGCAGGTCCGGGAGTTCCTCTACCGGCGTTCCCGCCAGGCGCCGCAGGCTCCGGCCGACGACTGCGTCCTGCCCGCGGGCGCGTACCTCGTCGGGCCGAGCCACCACCTGATGCTCCGGCGCGTCGAGCGCCCGGTGCGCTTCGACCGCTTCCCCGTCACAGTCGGCCGCTACAACCGCTTCCTGGAGGCCGTACGGGAACACGGTTCGCAGCAGTGGGACCACCCGGACAAGCCACCGGAGTTCTCCCACGAGCCGTGGCAGGAACGCCTTAAGGTGCAGGAGTACTTCACCGACCCGGCGTACGAGAACCATCCGGCGATCTGTGTCAACTACTGGAGCGCCCACGCCTTCGCCCGCTTCGAGGGCAAACGCCTGCCGACCTCCCTGGAGTGGGAGGCCGCCGCGCGGGGTGGCGACGGGCGGCTGTTCCCCTGGGGTGACGACATCGACCTGGACATCGTCAACTGCGCCGACTCGTGGAGCGGACGGCCATTGATCACGTACGAGGCGTGGCGGGAGGAACTCGACCAAGGACGGCTCAGCCAAGCCATGCCGGGACCGGTCGACGCGCATCCAGGCAACGTTTCGCCGTTCGGGGTGCGGGAGATGGCCGGGAACGTCTGGGAGATCACCGGCACGGTCCTGGAGAACCTCAATGAGGTGGTCATCTGCGGTGGCTCCTACGACAACCCGTACCGGGCGTTGCAGGTCTCCTCCAAGGGCCTGTCCCGGCGCCGGGGATGCAGCAACGCGGTCGGTTTCAGATGTGTCGAGGAGCTCGGATGAGCATCGAGGAGACCGCGACGGCGAGCAGCCAGCGATTCGGTCACATCGTCGACCGCATGCCGCTGGGCAGCGGGCACGACGGCCGGCAGGGCACGTACGTGGTCCGCGACATCGAGACCGAGACACACCACTCCTTCATGTACTCCGACATCGTGACCGAAGGGTTCCGTACGATCCGGACCGGCGAGCGGGTGAGGTTCTTGGTCGACCCGGACAATTCGGAACGAGCACGCTATGTCATCCGGCTCGACCTTCCGGACATCGAGGACTACTACCGGTGACCCAGCTGGCGAGACAGGTCGTTGTCGCTGTCTACGAGGCCCGGTTCCCCTCCACACCCGAGTGGGCACCCGGGCCGCTGGTCCTCCAGCATCGGCAGATGCGCTCCACCGCCGAGGCACGCGGCGAGTACTACAGCGACAAAGCCACCCGCGTCCTGTACGGGCGAGACGATCGCCCCCGCCGCTGGCACGACCCCGTTCACCGCGTCGTCGGCGATGTCGAGGTCCTGGGCGTCGAGGCGCTGCGGGCATCCGACGAGCCGGACGCCTGCGGGCTGGTCGCCATTCACCTGCGGCCCAGGCGAGGGGCACCCATATCGCTGCTGCGTGGCCTGGCCGGTCGCCGGGACGCACCGCCCGTCGGCTTCGACCCGCAGTCCCTTGTCGAGGGTCAGGCGAAGATCGAGCCCGGACGTCCTTTCACGGTCTGCTTCGTAACCTCTGGTGGCAGAGGACTCCCCCGTCTCTATCGCCAGCCCAGATACTGGCGCTGGTCGGTGACACATCAGTGGCTATGGTCCCTGGCCTCGCGTACCACCCTGGCGGACTATCCACCCGACCCTCAGAACCTCGAACCGGCCGACAGCGAGATCATCAGGCTCTCCGTCGACTGGCACGCCGCTGTCCTGCGCGACGGTGTGGGCGTGATCGGCGTCCGCACCGATGACGGGGCCGAGGATCGGTTCTTCGGGTACGGGGAGTTATATGTGCGCTCCATCTATCTGGATGCCCTCATGCTCGGTCTGCTCCAGAACCAGGGGCTCAGACATCTTGAGGAACACAGTGTGGCCGCGCTCGACTCCACCCGTCCGGAGGCGATGGCCGAGTTGGAACGGGAGGTCGGTTCCTTCCGGCGCCGCCTGTGGGCCCAGCACCTCACCAGCCACGGCATCCCGAACCGGCTCCTGACCGCCTACCAGCGCCAGCACGGTCTCCGTGAACGCTTCGAGCAGATTCTGACCGAGATCAGCGACGCCAACCGGCTCACCCGCGAAGACGAGACCCGCCACGTCAACAGCGCAGTAGTGGTATTCACCCTCGTTACCGTTCCGGCCGGAATCGCGCTCGCACTGCTTCAGGTGGTGGAACCGGACGACCCCTGGTTCTACGCCTCCGTGGGCGCGGCTTTCGTCATTTTGACGGCCCTGCTCCTACGCACCCGCTCCGCACGCGTCGCCCTCCGAGCGCTACGCCGCCGCTTCACGGCGTAGGGGAACACAGGTTGTCAGAGCAGGTCCGTAAGGGCATCCTGGCTCGTACGCAGCCTCGCTATTTGAAAATTCACAGCGTCTCGATCCTTGCCTTGCTGGAGTTCCTCAACCCACGCCATCAACTTCTGACAGCGGTTAGGAACCCCAAGCACGCACGCTTTCCCTGGAGGGTTCCTAACCCCAGACAAACAGCCACGGGGTCAAACCGGACACTTTCTAGTATGGACTTGGCTACTTTCCGCTATATGGCCAGCTCGCGAACCGTTTCACCCCGGTCTCCGGACCGGTCTCATTGCGGGTGGTAGGTGTCGTGCAGAACCCAGCCCTCCACGTCCAGGTTTCACCCCGGTCTCCGGACCGGTCTCATTGCGGGGTCACGGTCTCGTAGCGGGCGGTACTGCTGGTGACGCACGTTTCACCCCGGTCTCCGGACCGGTCTCATTGCGGGCACGAGGCGGGGATGAGTGTCCTTGGTGTGGACTGGTTTCACCCCGGTCTCCAGACCGGTCTCATTGCGACACGGCCTTCGTCGGCGCGGTCACCTCGCACTTCGGTGTTTCACTCCGGTCTCTTGACCGGTCGCATAGCGGCTGCCAAGTTCCCAGGACCTCAGCGTCGTCGCCTGCCGGTTTCACTCCAGTCTTCGGACCGGTCTCATTCAGTCACCACCCCGCCCGTCGGCCCTGGACGGGTGCCACGGTTTTGATAGCGCCACACCAAGGCGGGCAGCCAGGGAGCGACGCCGATGACGAGCAGCAACGCCAGCAGCGGTGTGCGCCACCACGGCGAGATGGTCGCCGGGGGCGGGGCAGGAGGTGACGCCACCCAGGGGCGGGCCGTCTTCGACCAGGCCAGGAAGGCGTCGCCGATCGGGAGCACGCCGAAGGCGTACCTCTTCGTCCACGGGGTGTCGATCGGGAGGCCGGCCAGTTCGCCGTAGTTCGCCAACGCCTCGGCGAGGGGGGCGTCGCCGTGGATCTGGGCGGTGCTGAGGGCGACCGCGGTCGCCGAGAGGCTCACGCCGAGCGGGAGCGGGCCGGAGTCGACGTCAGCCTGACCGTCCATGCCGACGGGATACTCACGTACGGCCGGGCCGAGGCCAAGTGGGGTGACGACGTAGTGGTCGCGGAAGCGCCGGTACTGGTCGGCGGCGAAGGCCGGGTCGATCTCGACGAGGAAGCGCTGGCCGAGGCTCTGCGAGCTGCCCCTGGCCACCTCGGCCGGGGCGCCGGTGCCGGGTTCGGCCTCGTGCGGGAGCAGGCGGGTGCGGGGATCGAGCCGCTGGCGTACCGCCTGGAGCCAGCGGTCGGCGGTACCGGCATACCGGGGTGGCAGCAGCGTGTCGTGCAACCGTAGCGACGCCATGGCCACGGTCGAGTCGACCGGCCACGCCTGTCCGGGGTAGGCCTCCAGGTAGGGCGACTCCGACGCGGCGAACGCCTCGCCGAGCGCGGCGGAGTCGTCGGCGAACCGGCGCAGCTCGGCCGGGTCGCGTCGCGCGAGCGGTTGCAGGGCGAGCGTCCCGCCGCGCAGCCAGTTGGTCCAGCCTCGATAGAAGACGCCGTGTGGCGGGGTGAGGTCCGCGCTGAACGGGGCCCGGCCGGACGGCGACTCCAGCCGGGCCAGTGCCCAGCGCGCCTCGCGCAGTGCCGCCGACCGCTCGCCCTCCGGTGTGCGCATGCCGAGCTCGACCCAGCTCAGGCCGTACAGCGCGTGCAGGAAGAAATAGCCCTCGGGGAACAGGTTCTGCGCCTGGTCGCCCGCTCCCCCGTCGAGTGCCGCGCGCAGGAACGTCAGCTGCCGCTGGACCCCGGGCGGCTCGCCGGTCGTGCCCGCGGTGGCCGGTACGACGAGCCGTACCGCGCCCAGCAGCGCGCAGACGCCGACCGCGACGGCGAGCACCCGTCGCAGCATCCGGCCCACCCTCGGACGTGTTCTCGGGGGCGGTGTCACCTGCGCCGTGGAGGGCGGCTTGAGCATCTGTTGATCTTAGTTCGGCGCGCGGTCAGGGACATGGCCGAGTGGGCGAAAGGACGATCAGGTGGGTGCTTCGCCGGGGTGACCGGTCATGTTCCGGGCCGCCGCTCGGGACCTCGTTCGGGATGTCGTTCCAGGACGTCCGGTCGCGCCGTCCGTGGTTTCCTCGGCCGCCATCTCCCTGTCGGGATTACGACATGTCCTAAATTAGCCATACGGGATTGTTGATATACGCCCGTTTTATCCCGAATCATGGCCCTTGATCTTTTGTACCATCGCCACTTCGGGAGAAACTCCTTGCACGGCACTCCCCCCAGGAGGCACGGGCTGCTCGCCCTGGCCTCCGCGCTCACGGTTCTCCTCGCGGCCTCACCGGTATCGGCATCCGCCGGCGCGACGACCCCCGTGAAAGCCTTCGCGCGAACGTCCGCGACCGCCTCCGCGACCGCTCCCGGGGACACCCCGGCGAAGCTCGCCGAGACCGTCAAGGCCGCCGGAACCGCCGGGACCCCGCTCACCGTCACCCTCATCACCGGGGACAAGGTCACGCTCGCGCGGATCGCCGGCGCCCTGACCGTCGTGTCGATCACGGGCCCGGACGGCGGGCGCGTCGGCGCCCGGGTCAGCACCGTCGACGACAACCTCTACGTGTATCCCGACTCGGCCGCACGGTACGTCGGCGCGGGGCTCCTCGACGAGGGGCTCTTCGACGTCACGCGGCTCGTGGAGTACGGCTACGACGACGCGCGCAGCGACCACCTCCCCCTGATCGTCACCTACACCGACGACGCGGTGGGCAGACGCGCAGAGAAGGTGCCGGGCGGGGCGGAGAAGGTCCGTACGCTCAGCAGCATCCAGGGCGCCGCGCTGTCCGCGGACCGTGACGGCGCGGCGGGCTTCTGGGCCTCGCTCACCGGGTCGGACCCGCGGGCGGAGTCGCGTACCGCGACCGGCGTTCCCTCCCTCACCTCGGGGATCGCCAAGGTCTGGCTCGACGGCAAGGCCAGGGCGAACCTGGCCGACACCGTCGCGCAGACCGGCGCGCCCGAGGTGTGGGCGGCCGGGAACACCGGCGAGGGGGTGAAGGTCGCCGTCCTCGACACCGGGGTCGACGCCGACCACCCCGACCTCAGGGACCGGGTGAAGAACACCGCCACCTTCGTCCCCGGCGAGGACGTCAAGGACCACAACGGTCACGGCACGCACGTGGCCTCGACGATCGCCGGCACCGGCGCCGCCTCCGCGGGCCTGGAGAAGGGCGTCGCCCCCGGCGCGGACCTGCTGGTCGGCAAGGTCCTGGACAACCTGGGCAGCGGCCAGGACTCCTGGATCATCGCGGGCATGGAGTGGGCCGCCCGCGACCAGCGCGCCAAGATCGTCAACATGAGCCTCGGCGGCGGGCCCACGGACGGCACCGACCCGCTCAGCCAGGCCGTCAACGAGCTCAGCGCCGAGACCGGCGCGCTGTTCACCATCGCGGCCGGCAACTCAGGGCCCGAGGAGAGCACGGTGAGCGCGCCGAGCACCGCGGACGCCGCGTTGTCGGTGGCCGCGGTGAGCGTCGCCCCGAAGGGCACGGCGCTGGCTCCGTTCTCCAGCCGGGGCCCCCGCGTGGAGGACTACGGGCTCAAGCCGGAGATCTCCGCGCCGGGCGTGGACGTGCTGGCGGCCAGGTCGCAGTACGCGGCCGGGGGCGAGGGCTCGTACCAGACGATGAGCGGCACCTCGATGGCCACCCCGCACGTCGCGGGAGCGGCGGCCCTGCTGTCGAGGACCCACCCCGAGTGGACCGGGCAGCAGCTCAAGGACGCCCTGGTCAGCAGCAGCAAGCTCCTGCCGCAGTTCAGCGCCTACCAGGTCGGCGGCGGCATGCTCGACGTCGCGGCGGCCACGCGCAACACCGTCTTCGCCACCGCCACCGCCCACGTCAAGGTCCGGTGGCCCTACGCCCCCGGCCAGAAGGGCGAGCAGCCGGTCACCTACACCAACCTCGGGGAGAACCCGGTCACCCTCGACCTCGCGGTCACCGGCGGGGCACCCGAGGGCCTGTTCGACCTGTCCGCGGCCCAGGTCACGGTACCGGCGCGCGGCACCGCCACGGTGAACGTGGTCCTGAACGTCGACCGGGCCGAGCTCGACGGCCACCTCAGCGCGCGGCTCGACGCGAGGGACGCCGAGGGCGCCCTGCTGGCCCACACCGCGATCGGCTTCTACAAGGAGGGCGAGCGGGCGAAGCTCACCGTGCACGCCAAGGACCGCGCGGGCAAGCCCCTCGCCGGGGACCTGCTGATCTCCCGGGACCTGCCCAACGGGCACCAGACGTTCGAGTACCACGAGGTCGGCCCGTCCGGCACCGCCGAGCTGCGGCTGCCGATCGGCGACTACGCCGTCTGGATGTGGGGCGACGTGGAGGGCGTCAACGGCGCGTACTCCCTGGGCAGAGTCCTGCTCGCCAAGCCGAAGATCTCCCTCACCCGTGACGTGGAGATCACCCTGGACGCCTCCACCGCGCGCCAGGTCAGGTCCGTCCTGCCGTCCGGCAGGGACCAGGCGCGGACCACGACGATTGCCAGGATGGACTTCTACCGGGGGTTCGGCAACGGCGCCGTGAGCGACTCCTACCTCCTCGGCGTTCAGCACGACAGCCTCTGGGTGCAGCCCACCGGCAAGAAGGTCACCGACGGGCAGCTGACGTTCGCCGCGCGCTGGCGCGACGAGCAGCCCCGCCTGGCGGTCTCCTCCGAGACGCACGACTTCGACGACCTGCTGATCCAGACCCGTTCCAAGCCGCTGCCCGAGGGACGCTGGACCTACGGCTCGGTCTTCGCGGGTGAGGGGTCCGCGGCGGAGTTCGCCTGGGTCAAGGCGTCGGGCAAGGTCGCCGTGGTGCGATGGAGCGAGTCCGTCACCCCGGAGGCGCAGGCCGACGCCGCGGCGAGGGCGGGGGCGAAACTCCTGCTGATCGTCAACCCCGGTCGCGGCCGGCTCGACGCCTGGGACGCGGTGCAGACCGACGCCCCGCTGGCCGTGGCGTCGATCACCCGCGACGAGGGCGAGCGGCTCATCGCCCGCCTCCAGCGCGGTTCGGTGCCGCTGCGCGTCGTCTCCCACCCGACCGTCGCCTACCTCTACGACCTCGTCCACAAGTGGGAGGGGGCCGTCCCGGCCGACCCGACCTACCGGCCCCGGAAGGACGACCTGGCACGCGTCGACGTCTCGCTCGACAACTACCGGCAGCAAGCGGCCGTGGAGATCCGCATCGACCTCCAGGACGGCCTGCGCTCCGGGTTCAGCGGTTACACCAGCGCGCTGCCCGCACAGAGCAGGCGTACCGACTGGGTCTCCACCGACGACTCCGTCCGCTGGCACGAGTCGCTCTACGTCATCCCCGACGAGACCCAGCAGCGCTCGGACATCCTCACCTACAAGGGCGGTACGACCAGCGAGGCGCGGTGGCTCGGCCCGGTCCAGCGGCCCCGGATGAACACGGCGTCCCTGCTGCCGACCCGCGCGGGCGACGGGCTGGTCGCCATCGTGCCCTCCTGGGGGGCCTCGGGCGGCAGCCACGCGGGTGAGGCGCTCTTCAACCCGAACGCCACGCAGACCCTCTCGCTCTACCAGGGCGACACCCTCGTGGAGCAGGCGAAGACCGAACGGCTCGACCGTACGCTGATTCTGGCGCCGATCGTCAGCCCCGACCGGCTGCCCTACCGCCTGGTCAACGAGGCGTCCCGCGACGCCTCGGTGTACCCGTACTCGACGCGCACCCTGACCGAGTGGAACTTCACCTCGGGGTACGTCGAGAGCAACTCGACCAGGGACCTGCCGCTGATCCAGCTCGACTACGACGTCGACGTGGACCGGGCGGGCCGGGCCGGCCGCCGGGCCGAGCTCACCGTCACCCCGCTGCACCTGCCGTCGGTGGTGGACTCGGGCCGGATCGGCACCGCCACCCTGGACGTCTCCTACGACGACGGCGCCACTTGGAGCAGGGCGAGCCTCGACCACGGCAAGAAGGGCTGGACGACGAAGCTGCGCGCCCCGGGCGACGCCCGTACGGTCACCCTGCGCGCCGGCGCCCGTGACAGCGCGGGCAACAGCGTCACCCAGACCATCGTCCGGGCCTTCGGGCTGAGGTAGCCGGAGAGGACGCCTTCGGGCTGAGGTAAGCGGAAACGGACGAGCCCGGCGGGCGAACCGGCTGGATCAACCGGCCGGTTCACCGCCGGGCCCGGCGCGCGGGCGCCCGAATTCACGAGGTCGTTCGGATCCTCAGCCGCCGAACGCGGGATAGCCCGGCAGTCGAGGGACGTCCCAGCCGCCGGCGACCTCCCGGAGCAGCAGCCGCATCGTCTCCGAGAAGGCCGGGAACTCCTCCAGGGTGCTCGCCATCTCCCAGCGGTGCCTCAGCAGCTGCCGCAGCGTCGGGACGGGACGCCGGACCCTGTGCGTCGGCCCGTCCTTCGCCATGCGCGGGATCAGCTCGGTCGTCATATACACCGTCCAGAGCGCGACCGCCCGCCGGATCCCGGGCTGCCAGATCTCGTCCTCGACCAGTTCCGGGTACGCCTCGACGACCTCCGCGCGGTAGGTGTCCTCGATCTTCTCCGCCAGACCGGGGGGCAGTGTGAAGACGCACCAGCAGGTGGCGAAGGGCATCCGGCAGTACGCGGCCGTCATGAAGACCGGCTGGTAGCAGGCCGACTCGAAGTCGAGCAGCCGCAGGCCGTCCGGGGTGAGCAGGTTGTTGTCCGGGCAGGTGTCACCGGGGGTGAAGGCGAGATACTCGTCCGCTCCCGTCGCCGCGATCCGCCCCAGCTCACCCGCCAGCTCCGGCGGCGCCTCGATCCCGATCCCGGCGAGCGCCGAGGGGAACCCGGCCGCGTACCGTACGGTCCACGGATCCTCGTCCCAGGACGGCACGCCCCTGCCGTACCGGGCCGACAGGGAGGCCAGGTCGGCGCGCCGGTGCACCGACGCGGCGGACAGCCGCCCGAGCCCGCGCGCCCAGGCCGAAAGGCCGTCCAGGGCGGCCCGCGGATCGTCACCGAGCAGCACGTCCGCCAGGGTCGGCGCGGACCCGAGGTCCTCCATCACCAGCAGCGGGACCGAGTCGTCCACGCCCAGCAGTCCGGGGCCGGCCAGCCGCAGCGAGAGCCCGGCCGCCTCCGCGGCGAAGGCGCGCAGTCCCTCGGGCTCAGTGCCGAACTTCTTGACGACGACGCTGCCGCCCGAAGCCGTCCGGCAGCGCAGGACGACGCTGCGCGGGCTGCCCCCGAGGTCCACCGGATCGGACAACTCGACGCCCACCACTTCGCCCGCAGCGCGCAGGATCGCATCCATCCCGGCATTCTGCCCTTCGCGAGCCGGGCGAGAAAATCCTTATCCGGCCGGGGAGGGAAACCCGTTGAAGGCCGCGGCCTCGGCTGGCACCCTGCCAGGGTGCCGACACCACCTGTGGATCCTCCCGCGACGAGCTTTCCACTGCCCGATCGGGCTCACCTGGAGGTGCTGCTGGCGAAGGCCTTCGGGGTGCCGGTGGCGCTCGGCCGCATGGAGCACCTGGCCCCGTGGGCGGTCCTGCGCGCGTACCCGGCCGACCCGAAGCCCGGACCGCACGCGCACTCCGCCGGCCCGGAGTCCGGGCTCCCCTCCTCGGTGATCGTGAAGTGGCTGCGCAGCGATCCGTCCGGGCTGCGCATGGACGCGAGACAGGTGGTGACCGAGCGGGCCGCGCTGCGCTTCCTCTCCGAGGACCTCGGGCTCGACCTCGCCCCCAGGGTGCTGGCCGACGACATGGCGGCGTCGCTCCTGGTCCTGGAGGACCTCGCTCCCCGCACGCCGCTGGACCGGGTGTTACGCCGCGAGGGCGCGGTGCCTCCACCGGCGGGGCTGGCGGCCTTCGCGCGGGCGCTGGGCGAGCTGGGCGCGGCCACGGCCGGGCACGCGGAGCCCTATCTCGCGAGACGACCGGCCACGGGCCTCGGCCTCACCTGCTCGGACGCCGACGCGTGGCGGCGGGCCGTGGAGCACGCCGCGGGATTCGGGGCCGCGCTGCCGGGCCGGGCCGGGACCGAGCTGGCGGGGCTGCTGGCGGAACTCGCCGATCCGGGCCCTTTCCTGGCGTTGACCAACGGGGACGCCGAGGCGAACAACTTCCTGACGGCGGACGGCGACGGGCGGCTGATCGACTTCGAGTTCGCCGGCTACCGGCACACCCTGACCTCGGCCGTGTGCCTGTACGTGCCGGGCCCGGCGTGGCTGACGGTGTCCGACCCGGTCGCGACCGGCCTGGAGGCCGGTTACCGCCGCGCGCTGGCCCGGGGCGTACCGGAGGCCGACGACGACCACCTGTTCGGCTTCGGCCTGGCCGCGGCGTGCCTGACCTGGGCCGCCTGCCGCCTCACCCGGTTCCCGACGCTCGACGCCCGGGCGCCGGGCGAGAACAGCCGGCTTCAGCTGATCTTCACCCTGGACGCCGCGGCGTCGACCGCCGAGAACCATCGAGCCCTGCCCCACCTGGCCGGATGGGCCCGCCGGGCGGCACAGGCACTGCGCCGCCGGTGGCCGGACACGGACGTGGACCGGGCGGCATACCCCGCGTACACCCCGCGCGGGTGAGGGATCACCCGCGCGTCGCGTGAGTCCGGGAGTACGTGTACGGCCGCGAGGGCAGCACGTCCGGGATGTGCCAGGCGGACGGCAGGGCCCAGCGGCCGAAGACGACCTTTCCCCCGTCCTGTGACCGGTAGTGCCCCCACTCGTCGGTGCACATGCCGACGAGCCACAGGCCCCGGCCGCTCTCGTCGTCCTCCCCGGCGTCGGTGACCTCGGGCGAGCCGTCGCAGCCGTCCCAGACCTCCGCGAACAGGCCCGCGGTGGTGAGGCGGAGCCGCAGGAGGATCGGGTCCGGGTCGGCGGTCCGCGCGCGGGCGCAGGCGGGCGGACAGGCGGCGGTGTGCGGGTGGCGGCCGGAGGCGGACGGGCAGGTGTAGCCGTACGGGACGGGCGGGGTGGCGGTGGCCTTGATGGCGTTGGTGGTCATCTCGGAGACGACCAGGACACAGAGGTCGGACAGTTCTTCCAGGCCCCACGCCAGCAGTCGCGCGCGGGTGAAGTCGCGCGCCTGGGCGGCCGCGGCCGGCTGCGCCGCCAGCCACAGCTCGTTCGCGTCCAGGGACAGGTGGTCGGCGGTGTCCGGATCAGGGTGAAACGGTGAGTGCATCGGTCCCGGCCGTTCGACGGGGAGCACGGTCATTGATGGCTCCAGGGAAGTTCAACGAAGGTTCGGTCGCGCGTCCCCGGCGCAGAATGGGGACGCCCCCGCCCGAGCGCTGAGACCACACGAATCCGACGGCTCCGGCGTTGTCTCAACCCTGCTGTACGGAGCGTGCTGGAAACAGGCGACGACACCGAGTCTGTTCGTCACTCTCAGGGGTCACATCGCGCCTCAGAGCGACGGCATTGCAGGGAGCGGTGATCTGATCGCCGGTTTCTGTACTCGGCCGTCACCGAACGTGAGCGACCAGTAACGTTCAGCCCGAAGAATCGCCGCCGGAGAACCCGCCGGGAGGGGGCCGAGCCGATGCCACGTGCACCGCGCAGCGTCAAGCAACAGATGGACGCCTTCAGCGCTGAGCTTCGCGAGCGCGGTTTCACGTGGGCCGAGGTCGCCGCTGAGTTCAAGCGACGTTGGCGCCTGAACTCCCGCCAGGGCTTCCGTGAGGCGCATCGCCTGACACAAGCCAAGGTCTGCCATCTATGGAACGAGTACTGGCCGAACGAGCCACTGACGACCCGAAAACTCGGGTCGTGGGAAGCGTGGCCCGGCCCCACCGGCAACGAGCCGCCGATCGCCGGGCTCAACCGGCTGGCCCGCATCTACCAGTGCCGCACCGCCGACCTGGTCGACGGTGAAGACCACCGCGATGCCGACGAGCACAACACACCGGCCGTCCGGTCCCGGGGGCGGGCGCTGGTGGCGGCCGGGGCGGCGGGCAGCCTCGGCCCCGAGGACATCCGGGGGGTGCTGGCCGCCCTGCCCACCCTGCCCACGGGACCCGTGCCGTTCGGGACCTCCCGCGACGAGGAGTACGACGCCCTGGTGCGGGCGCTCGCCCAGTGGGCGGCGACCATGAAACGGCGCGACGTCCTCGCCCTGATCAGGGCCGCCGCCGCCGCGGCGGCGGCCTCTCCGCTGCTGGCCCGGCTCAACGACGACGAGCTCGACCGGCTCGCCCTGATCGCCGCCGAACCGTCCCGGGTGGACGAGGCCACCGTCGACCACATCGACGCGGTCCTGCACCACTGCATGCGGCAGGAGGACACCCTCGGCCCCCAGTCGGTGCTGGGGACCGTGCTCGCCCAGCACCACCTGGTGCGGTCGCTCATCCCGGCCGCGTCGAACGACGAGGTGCGCGAGCGGTTGCTGTCGCTGCTGGCCAACATCTGCAGGTTCACCGCCTGGGTGCTGTTCAACCTCAACGACTTCAACGGGGCGAACCACTACTACGAGCAGGCCAAGGTGGCCGCGCACCAGGCCGACGACGACGCGATGAACAGCTTCGTCCTGGCCAACTGGTCACAGCTGGCGACCTGGCGGGGCGACCCCCGCCAGGGCGTCGAGCACGCGCTGGGGGCGCTGGCCTGGGGGCATCGCGCCAACAGCAAGCTGCTGGTGTCGTACGCGTGCGACGTGGGCGCCCGCGCCTACTCGGCGGTGTTGCGCCGCTCGGCCAAGAACGACCGTCACAAGGACCACGCCCGGTGCATGACCAGCCTCGACCAGGCCCGCCGCGAGCTGGGCCACGCGGGCGAGGGCGACGTGGGGGCCAAGCTTCTCTACTTCTACGGCGACGGGCAGTATCTGTCGACCAGGACCAAGTGCCTGCTGGACATGGGTGACGCCCAGACCGCCGTCGAGATGGCCGCGCGGTCTCTGGCCCGGATCGATCCGGCGTTCGTCCGCAACCTGGCGTTCAGCCGCCTGGATCTGGCGCGCGGACACCTGCGGCTGCGCGCCATCGACGAGGCGTGCGAGCAGATCGGCGAGGCCGCCCGCCTCACCTGCAAGAACACCTCGCCGCGGCTGGCCCGCTCGGTGGTGGAGGTCCGCGAGACGCTGAATCCGTGGGCGAGGACCCGCCAGGTCGCCGCCCTGGACGAGAAGCTGCACACCTTCCAGCTCATCGCCTGACGGCTTTCCCGCTCATCGCGATCGATCAGCGCGCCCCTGGCATCTCCTCAAGCACCAGGATCTCGAAGACCGGGGCGGGGATCGGCGGGTCCATCAGCTTTTCGGACACCTTCCGCCATCCCCACCTCCGGTAGACCTCCCGGGTCCGCACGGCCTTGGGCTGCACCGAGAGCGTGGCCCGCTCGGCCCCGGACCCGGAGAGCAGCTCGTCGTGGATCCGGTGCCCGATCCCGGCACCTCGCCAGTCGGGCAGCACCCCGTAGTCGACGACGACGAACGTCCTGCTCCCGGTCTCGGCCGCGAACTCCTCGCCGACCGGGTCGGCCAGCGCGCTCCACCAGCGGGTGTCGGCCGGCAGCAGGTGGCCGTACCCGAACCCGACGAACTCCGCCCCGGACCGCGCGGTGGTCAGCCGGAAGCCTGGCCGGTCGGCCAGCCGGGGGAAGTAGGAGCGCTGGTTGGCGAACTCCGCGGCGTTCCCGTCGAACGGGGGCAGCGAGAACACCGCCTCGTAGAGATCGCAGATCGTCCCGGCCAGCGCGAGCGCCTCCCGGCGGCCGTGTGTCTCTATGGTCAGCTTGCCGGTGGGGGCCGTGTCGGTCATGCCCGTCTCCTCGCCTTCGTCTCACCACCCTCCTCAGAAGGGCTTTTACCCGTGGACGGGCGTGGTAGCCGCTCCGGTTCATGGGAGGGGGTGAGAGCGAGGGGACGGCGGGGGCGGGTCAGCTCTTCGCGAGGTCGGCCAGCGGTACGGAGAGGTCGGTGAGCCGGTCGGGGGCGACGGTCGCGCCGCCGCGGATCAGCTCCTGCGCCGGCGAGATGCCCTCGTCCCACTGGTTGACGTGCATGCCCGCCACGACACGTCCGCCGGAGAGCCAGAAGGCGTGGAAGGCCTCCGATTCCAGGTCTCCCCGGATGACCACGGAGTCGTATCCCCCGGGCGCGAACCAGCCGGAGAACTCCATGCCGACGTCGTACTGGTCGGTGAAGAAGTACGGCGGCCTGTCGTAGACCACCTTCTGGCCGAGCATGGCCCTGGCCGCGGCCACTCCCCCGTTGAGGGCGTTGGCCCAGTGCTCGACGCGGATGCGGGTGCCGTACAGGGGGTTGAACGCGTTGGCCACGTCACCGGCGGCGTAGACGTCGGGGTCGTCGGTGCGGAGGGACTCGTCGACGAGGATCCCGTTGTCCACGGCCAGGCCCGCCCGCTCGGCGAGTTCGGTGTCGGGACTCACGCCGATGCCGACGATCACGATGTCGGCCGGGATCTCCTCGCCGTCGTGGGTGGCGACCGCGCGGACGTTCCCGGGGCCGAGGAGCCCGGTCACCTCGCGGCCGAGCCGTACGTCGACGCCGTGGCGCCGGTGCACGTCGGCGAAGAAGGCGCCCAGCTCGGGGCCGAGCGCGGCGTGCAGCGGCACCGCCCTCGGCTCGACGACGGTCACCTCGCAGCCGTACTCCCTGGCGGCCGCGGCGGTCTCCAGCCCGATCCAGCCCGCGCCGACGACGACCACCCTCCTGCCGCCGCCGCGGACGGCCTCGCGCAGCCGCTCCGAGTCGCCGAGACTGCGCAGGTAGTGCACGCCGTCCAGGTCGGCGCCGGGTACGTCGAGGCGGCGCGGGGAGGAGCCGGGGACGAGCAGCAGCTTGTCGTACCGGACGCGCCGCCCGTCGTCGAGCTCCACGTGGTGCGCGACCCGGTCGAGGCCCGTCGCGCGGCGCCCGAGCAGCCGCTCCACGGAGTTGGCGGCGTACCAGTCCTCGTCGTGGACATAGAGCTTGGCCTTCTCCTCCTTGCCGAGCAGATAGCCCTTGGAGAGCGGGGGTCTCTCGTAGGGGAGCTCGGTCTCGGCGCCGATCAGCGTGATCCCGCCCTCGAAGCCCTCGTCGCGCAGGGACTCCGCCGCCTTGGCACCCGCCAGGCCCGCTCCGACGATGACGAACGTCTGCTCGGTAGTCATGGGTTCCTTCCTATCCGATTCCCGCGCCGGTTCCAACGGTCGCGGGAGGCGGCGGGCCGTTCACCCGTTCCTTCGGAAGATGACCACCAGTACCCGCAGCCCCAGGATGGCGCTGACGAGCAGGAGGTTGTAGCCGACGAGCTGGTGCAGCCCGACCCCAGGGGTGACGCGCGGGCCGGTGTCGGCCCCGAGCAGCAGCGCGGCCATGAGACCCGTGGTGGCCGCCAGCACGGTGAGCAGCACCTGGTGGAGCATCCCGGTGACGTGCCGCCGGTCGCGCTCGTCGGAGAAGAGGCGCACGTTCAGGCTGAACCGGCCGTGCTCGGCCGCGTCGGCGATCCGCTCGATCCGGCGGGGCAGGCGGCGCACCATGGGAAGCAGGCCGAGCACCTCCCGGGTGACCTCGTCCCGTACCCGCTGGTGGTCGGGGCGTTCGGTGAGGTGACGGAGCGAGAACACGCGTGCCTCGGTGACGATGTCGAACCCGGGGGCGAGCCGGGCGAGCGTGCCCTCGACCGTCGCCAGGGCCCGGAACACCGCGGCCACCTCGGGCGGGAGGGACAGGCCGTGCGAGGAGACGATCCGGAAGAGCCGGCCGAACATCCGCACGTCCGGGGCGGTACCGGCGAGCAGGTGCCGGGCCATGAACCGGCCGAGCTCGCGTTCCAGCTCGCGCTCGTCGATCTCGTCCGGCCGCGGCACCACCTCCAGCAGGGCGTCGCTCACCCCGAGCGGGTCCCCCCGGTCCATCGCGCCGAGCAGGCGCCCCAGCGAGGCGCGCAGCGAGCCGTCGAGCCGCCCCACCGAGCCGAAGTCGAGCAGCGCCAGGCGCCCGTCGGCGAGGAGCATGAGGTTGCCCGGGTGAGGATCGGCGTGAAACACCCCGTGCACCATGATCTGGCGCAGCAACGTGTCGAGCAGGGTCCTGGCGAGCTCCTGCCCGGCCTGCCCACCGGGCGCGGCGGACCCCAGCGGGGTGCCGTCCAGCCATTCCATGACGAGCACCCGCCGTCCGGACTGCTTCGGGTACGGCACCGGCACGTGCACCGGCTCGCCCGCGGAGACCGCCGCCACGGCGGCCATGTTCCCGGCCTCGATCCGGAAGTCGAGTTCCTCCCGCAGCGCGTCGGCGAATCCTCTGGACAGGGCGGCGACGCCGAACGCGCGCCCCCAGCGGGTGCGTCGTTCGAGCGAGTGGGCGAGGCGGTCGATGATGTCGAGGTCCTGCTCGACCACGGTGGCGATCCCCGGGCGCTGGACCTTGACCACCACCTCCTCGCCCGTCCGCAGCCTGGCGCGGTAGACCTGCGCGATCGAGGCGGCGGCGAGCGGTTCGCGGTCGAAATCGGCGAACGTCTCCTCCACGGGCCCGCCCAGCTCGGCCACGAGCACCGGCTCGATCTCCGTCCACGGCGCCGAGGCCGCGCCGTCCTGCAGCAGGCGCAGCTCCTCGACGAACTCCACCGCCAGCAGGTCGCTCCGGGTGGACAGGATCTGGCCCAGTTTCACGAACGTGACCCCGCCGTCGTCGAGGGCCTCACGCAGCGACCTGGCCAGCCGGGCCCTGCTGGAGGGCGCACCGAGGTCGGGGTCCCGGCCGCGCAGGTACGGTCCGAGACCGTGCCGTACGAGGATGCGCGTGATGCGGAGGTAGCGGCGCGAACGGATCAGGTGGCGGCGCAGCCTTCCCGCCAGCTCCAGTGGTCCCGGCAGCGATCCGGACGGCATCAGGGCCTCGGCGATCACCAGGGGTACCAGCCCGGCGAGCAGGGCGCAGACCACGGCGAGGATGAAGAACCAGATCGGGGTGACACCGGGGTCGTCCGGGGCCACCGTCCCCGCGAACGCCTTCATGAGCGGCCCGGCGATCAGGACCACGAATGTTCCGGCCAGCAGCGTGCGGACGATCCCGAACCGCAGGTCGAGCAGGCGCCGCGCGGCCACCGTGAACGCGGTCACCAGGACCAGCACACCGATCACGAGCGTCAGGGTCGTTAGAAGGTCCACATTCGTTCCGTTCGCTCCGCCGCGTTCGTCGTGTGGGTGAGGTCTCGGCACGCTCCCCGGCCCGTGGCGCGGACCGTGGAACGGGGGTGCGGTTGACGGCGAACAGACTAGATCACCCGTTTTGAGAACGAGAGAGTCCCGGGCGGGTCGAAACGGCCCGGCGAGTGGCCTCGCGGACCGGAGAGGACACCCGACACCTTCGGATGACAGGGCGAGGAAATTTTCATTTACCCTGCCGGAAACGGAATTCGATCCCCCCTCAAAGGAGGGCGTATATATTTTCCACGCCATCAAGATCGCGCCGCCGACGGAGATATCGACGAGCTCCGTCCATGGCGCGCTTTTTTGATAAGGAGCATGCCGTATGCCATTGAAGCGACGATTCGCCCGAGTCACGGTCAACTGCGCCTTCGCGGTGGCGGCCGTCCTGAGCCTCGGGGCCTTCTCTCCCGTGCCGCCGGGCATTCCGGACAATCCGCCCGCGCCCCAGCCCGCGGAAGCCGCGCCCCAGCCCTGGGAGGTCACCCCACGGTCGTGGGAACCCGCACCTCAGCCGGGGGAGGTCGCACCGCCCCCCAGGCCCACCGTACGCGCTCTGACGGCCGCCGAGATCCGGGAACAGGGGCTTGATGAATACATCGACATGTCCCGCCAGAGGGAAACGGTTCCCAGTATTATCGACACGTCCCAGGGTAAATTCACCAGCAATCTTCTTACTCCCGTGAAGCGGACGGGAACCGTCGGTCCCGCCAATCTCGCGACAGGCTGCTGGTATCTCACGACGACGTACGGGTATCCCGCTCTCCAGGGAAGCGCCTATCACACCTGGTGCGGCGACGGCTTCCAGATCACGTACACCTCGGCCGGCTGCACCGGGAGCACGAGCCTTCCCACCTACATCTACGAGGGCTGCCAGAACATCCAGGCCTACGGGGTCGGCTGGAACGTCTGGGACGTCATCGACAGATGGCGTTTCTGCACGGCCTACAGCCGTTTCACGGGCGTGTGCTCCGCCCGGATATACCCGTGGCAGAAGAACCGCTACGGCGCCGACGGCCAGGTCTGGCTCCTTGGCTGGGGCAACTAGGACGGTGTCCTGAGTTCGGGTCTGCAAGTGTGCTGGAAATTCCGGATCCATCCCCGGGACGGCGCCTCGCAGATGAATCCACACCCTGACGATCCGGACCACGAGCAGGCCTAAGGTGCCACGGCCAGTTTCCGTGTTCCAAGGGGCCCGAAGTCGTAGACCGTGTTGTTCACCTGCAGTCCGTCGATCGCGCCGATGAAGGCGGTGTCCATGCTGAACCCAAGACTCAGCGTGATCACCGCATCCGGCAGCGCGGCCTTGAGCTCGTCGAACGAACACGGAGAAGCCAGAGTGCAGTTGATCAAAGCGCCCGTCGCCCCGGTGGCGTACCACTGGCTGCCGGCCGCGCCGGCGTCGTACTGCTGCCAGGTGTTGGGCAGCCGGGGGTCGGGAGCCGAAGGGCTGGTAGAGGTGTCAGGCAGATAGATCAAGGTCGCGTAGTCCGCCGAGCCCATGTTGGGATCGACCTCTATGCTCAGCCCCGGCACGGAGACCTCGGCCGGAGAGTCGGTGCCCGCGAACGCCCAGTACCTCAAAATCGTGAGATCACTGATCGACAACTCCGCGAAGTCCGTCTCGTTGCCGAAAGTGATCTTATCCGGGCTGTCTCCGACGATGATTCCCAGGCTGCCGACGCCATAGGGCGGCGGCACGGTGGCCGAGGAGCCGGTGACGGGATCTCGCTCATACGGGCCGACACGGTAAACGGCGCTCGGTCCGCCATCCGATTCGCGACCGATGACGCCCCACGTGTCGGTGCAGCAGATGGTCGCTCCCGGAGGTCCCTGAAGTCCCGTCTCTCCCCGCGGCCCTGCGGGCCCTGTCGCGCCCGTCGCGCCCGTCGCACCCGCAAGTCCTTCCGGTCCTACCGGACCGATCTCCCCTTGCGGCCCTACCGGACCCATCGCACCGGTCGCACCCGCCGGACCCTCGGGCCCTACCAGACCGACCTCTCCCTGCGGCCCTACCGGACCCGTCGCACCCGTCGCACCTGCGGGTCCCACCGGGCCTTCCGGCCCTGCGGGCCCTACCGGACCCATCGCACCGGTCGCACCCGCCGGACCCTCGGGCCCTACCAGACCGACCTCCCCTTGCAGCCCTACCGGACCCGTCGCGCCTGTTGGTCCTGCCGGACCGGTCTCCCCCTGCGGCCCTGCGGGCCCTACCGCGCCCGTCGCACCGGTCGCACCCGTCGGCCCCTCCGGTCCTACCGGACCGACCTCTCCCCGCGGCCCTACCGCGCCCGTCGCACCGGTCGCACCTACTGGCCCCTCGGGTCCTGTCGCACCGGTTGCGCCCGCCGGCCCTTCCGGTCCTGCCGGACCGATCTCCCCCCGCGGCCCTGCGGGCCCTACCGGACCCGTCGCACCTTCCGGTCCTTCGGGCCCTGTCACACTGGCTGCGCCCGGCGGCCCTTCCGGTCCTGCCGGACCGACCTCTCCCCGCGGCCCTACCGGACCCGTCGCACCGGTCGCACCTACTGGCCCCTCGGGTCCTGTCGCACCCGTCGCACCTGCTGGTCCTTTTGAGCCGGTGGCTCCGGGCAGGCCAGTCTCACCTGCGGGACCTTCTGGGCCCCGAGGGCCGTACGGGCCGGTTCGACCCGTTGCGCCCTTGGACCCTTTCCTGCCTTTCGGTCCGCGTGGGCCACGCGGGCACACGCAAAGCTTGCCCTTGCACCTGCATGGCCTGCAGCATCTCTTCCGGCAATGACCTCTCGCATGGACGTGCGGCCTTCGGGAGGCGGCGACGGGAGGGCAGGACGAGACCGGCTTTCCCTCCTTGACCTGTGCGATCAGGTGAATACCGACCGATTTTTCCTTGAGCATGTTTATCGGCACTTGAAACGACGTAAAGAAAAAAACACCAACGAGAACTACCGCAATACCCCGATTTCGGGCGCACCTGCCAAGCCGTGAGATCACGACATGTCTACTATCGCTGGAATTCATGTCATTCCGTGTCGTTCGGGGCCCCAAGGGCAGCCTCTGTGACGCATGGGCAGTGATCATGGGATACCCGATAAATGCTCCGGAATACATTGACCTGGCCGTCGAACCGTAAATTAACAATATAATGACGGGAAAGCGATGGAGAGCAGCCCATCGAGGTTCGCATTCATGACCACAGGGACTTCATGGTGCGATCTTCGGCCTGCGGGTCATTGAATTCACAGTGAAAGTGTCCGGCGCATTCTTCGGGCGAAGGCGGGAAATCCTCAGGGGGTCGTCGGCGACCGTTACGTCCGCAGAGGGCCGGCGCGGCGAGCAGGCCGTACGCTCCGCCGTCGTGGACAGCACCCTGGCCTGAGGCTCACCGCCACACGCCGGCCCACATCCCTCTATCAGGCAGAAGCCCTGGGAGTCGACGGCCTGGATGAAGACCGGTGATGTGCTGCCGTCCAGTTCGGTCGTACCGGGGAAGACGGCGACGATCTCATGCACACCTTCGGAGAGAGGGGCGACGGTCAACTCGGCGTGGCCTGTGCCGTCGAGTTGGGCCGTGCCCAGACTTACTCCGTCACCGAAGAATTCGACCGGGCCGGTGGGGACGATCCCGCTCGGAGACCTCACCGTCGCGGTGAAGGTGATCGGGCTTTGCTGGCTGATGGCGCATGACGAGTTCACCGTGGTGGTGGTGGACCTGTCGGAAGGATCCGCGCAGGCGGACAGGGTGATGGTGTCCGTGTCCAGTGTGACGGTGCCGTTGTGCGCCAGGGTTCGACCGTCCACGGTCACACCGCTGCCCACAGTGATCGAGGTCAGCGCGAGGATGTCGCCGGAGAAGTCGGTATTGGCTCCCAGAGTGGACGAGCTGCCTACCTGCCAGAAGACGTTGCATGCCTGCGCTCCCCCGGCGAGGGTCACCGTGCCGGCGGCCGCGGTGACAAGGGTGGAGGCGGCCTGGAAGATGAAGACCGCGTCGGGGTCGCCCTGGGCGTCGAGCGTCACGTTTCCCGTGATCTGAAATGTGCCCGCGGCGGAGTCGTAGACGCCGGGGGTCACGGTGGTCCCACCGAGCTGTGTCGGGATGGTGGCGTCAGGAGCGCGGGAGGCGGCGTCGTTGTAGGCGGCGAGCTGATCCGTCTGAGCCTGTGCGGCGGCGGCGTCGGCGGCGTGGAGGGTTCCGATCACGGTGCCGGGCGGGAAGCCGGTCACCGTGGCGCTCGGGCTGACCCCCAGATCTCCGGTGACGACAGTGGACCCGGTGTTCGTGACAGAGGCCCCGCCCAGTACCGCGAAGTCGGCGGCCGTGCCCAGCGCGACCGGTGTCGCCAACGCTTTCGCGGTACACGGTGTCGCGGCGATGCCTCCTGTCGCGATCAGGACCGCGAGGGCCCACACCCGCAAGGAACCGACGATGTTTCTCGGTACGAGGCGAGGGCGACCGGCATCTTTCATCAAACTGCCCTTTTCCTTTGGTACGGCTCAGCTCAGGCACATTACCGATGACGCGCCATATCCTCCGACCTTACTAATCGGCATTTCGGCTCCCTGTCGCCCGACATGCGAAAGACAAAGACTTGGCGCCATTTCTAGGGAAAAGATGAAATCGCCATGTGATCCAGTGGCACCTTTAATCGTCCGCGCACCGAACAATGGTCTTTTCCGGCATTCCACCACGAACGAGCCAATATCCTCATGAGGTGGAAACAGGCCACCGGGTGACCGCTTACAGCGCACACGGAGCTGCGCGGAGGAGCGAGAAGGCATCACGATCCAGGGCCTGTTCGAGGTCCGGCTCGTCGGGGCGTGGGCTCGCCTGCGCGGTGCGGTCCGGCCTCGGCGGAACACCTCGACGGAGCACCTCGGCGGAACACCTCGGCGGAGCACCTCGACGGAGCACCTCGACGGAGCACCTCGGCGGGACACGGAGCACGGCGCGTGGTGATCTCACCGATGCCGGGCGGGCCGTGGGCGAAGCCCGTCTTCCACCGGACGAGCGGGGTCCGATCCCGGAAGGGCTCCGTGGCGAGTGCGAACAGCCCGGTCAGGCGAAGGGGAGCAAGACGCGGGCCCCAGGCCGAACACCGACGGCTGCGGCGCCGGCGCAAGGCCCTGCCGGCACGCCGCGCAGAGCAGAGTGGTTGCACGGGACCATCGGCTACGGAAGGTCTTTAAATCCGTAATAGTGCACCTTCAGCCGCGAGTGTGCATTCCTGCGCAGAAGGAAGCGTCGACTGTTTCTAGTGTCCGTGGTGTCCGAACGGCACGACCCCTCACC
>NZ_JBPXMC010000037.1:0-76896 GCF_051918885.1 Streptosporangium sp. OZ121 | reverse complement strand
TTTCGAACCCCTTTTCTGGGATCTGTCCGCGACCCGTTTCGGGGTCTGCTCGGGGCTCTCTTCGGGGCCCTTTCCGGAGCTTTCCTAACACTGTTTCGGGGCCTGCTCGAGGTCCTTTCCGAACCCCTTCCCGGGATCGTTTCGGGGCCTGCCCGCGACCTTTTCTAGGAGCGTTCCGGAGTCTGCTCAGGGCCTTTTCGGAGCCTTCCTAACGGTGTTTCGAGGCGTTCGTCAGGTTCCCGGCTGTCCCATGATCTCGATCATGGCCAGGGTGTTCTGGTATTCCCGCCAGTTGAGGATTCTCCCGTCCCGCACCCTGAGGACCGCGATGAAGGGGGAGGAGGCCTGGTGGCCAGTTGCGAGGACCCTGCCGGCGAGCTCGTATTCGACAACGATGACCTCGGGGTCGACGGTCTCGTGGACGACCACCTCACGGACCTCGTCCAGGGCGAACCGCCGGGCGAAGGCGGCCTGTTCAGGGCCGGAGAAGAGCAGGAACGCCTCCTTTCCCTCATGCCTTCTGGGCCTGCCCGGTGGAGCGAAGGGGACCTCGATGACGGCGTTCTCGGCCAGCTCGCTCCCGAAGCCGCCGAGGTTCTCGAGCCAGTGGCGCCGTACGCGTTCGAACATCTCGCGAGGGCCGGGAGCGACGGTGGATTCGGTCATGATGGATCCCCTTCGTGACGGTCACTAAGATGAGTAGAAACTCATCTTTATGATCGTGAGTCGAGACTCACTTTGTCAACGCCGTATCTCACGCGCGGAGACGTCGCACTTCATCTCATGCGCGAGATGCCGCCCTTCGCGGGCGCCGACAGGCATGCGGGCACGGACGGTGCGACAGGAAACACGACAGGAATGATGGGAACGACGGGAACAGGGAAGGCCGGCTGGATGACACCCACGAATTCTTCACCGGGCGGAACGGGCGATCCTGGGGACGCCAAGCCGTTGCGTGCGGACGCCCAGCGCAACCGGGAACGCATCCTCGCCGCGGCGGAGGCCGTCTTCGCCGAGAAGGGCCCCTCCGCGTCGACCGAAGAGGTCGCCGCCCGTGCGGGGGTGGCCATCGGTACGGTCTTCAAGCACTTCCCGACCAAGCAGGCCCTGCTGCAGGCCATCATGAAGGGTCTCCTGGGCAGGCTGGACGAGGAGATGGCCGAGCTCGCCGCCGATGACGCTCCAGGGGAGGCGCTGTTCACCTTCGTCACCCGCATGGTCGAGCAGGCGGCGCAGAAGAGGACCGTCGTCGGCCTCCTGGCCGAGACAGGTGTCGATCTCCAGGTCGCGAGCTCGGTGCGGATGTTGCGCGAAGGGATCGAGACGCTCCTCGCTCGTTCCCAGGAGGCCGGTGCCGTCCGCGAGGACGTCCGTCTCGACGAGGTGATCGCCCTGCTCACCGGCGTCTGCCAGGGGGCGCTCCACGCGGGCTGGGACGGTGACCTGCAGCGTCGCACGCTGGCGATCGTCTTCGCCGGTCTCCGGACGGCTGAGGGCCGCAGATGACTCATGACGGCCCTCGACTGCGAGAGGCCGATCGGGGGAGGCTCGCTCAGATGCTCGCCCAGGGGATCCGCGTAACCCCCTAGGAGGGAACCGCTACGGAGACCGAAGGCCGTGGCCGCGGCCGCGGTCAGGCGCCGGAGGCGGCGCGGAGCAGGGGCTCGATCCGGTAGGGGACCTGGATGGAGAGGGCGATCGTGGTGTCCGTCCGCTGGACCGCGGGGGAGGCCAGGATGCGGGCGATGATCTCCTGGAGGTCGGGGGTGCTGCGGGCCACCACGCGGCAGAGCAGGTCCGCCTGGCCGCTGGTGCCGTACACCTCCAGGATCTCGGGAAGGGGCTCCAGGGCTCGTACGGCCTCTTCCAGGCGGCCCTGGGCGATCTGCAGCGAGACGAACGCGAGGATCGGGTATCCGGCGCCCTCGGGGGCCACGGTGGGACCGAAGTCGGCGACGACGCCGCGGGCGATCAGTTTCTCGACGCGGGCCTGCACGGTGCCCCGGGCCACGCCGAGCAGGCGGGCCAGCTCGGTCAGGCCGACACGCGGGTTGGCGCGCATGGTGATCAGGAGGCGGCCGTCCAGCTCGTCGATCGACATCTCCTCAGGATCCCGTCAGATTGGGCGATTCGACCAGCATAGACGAGGTGTCACCGTACGTTTCTGTGCGGATCGCCCAGTAGAACTGGCTGCTCTTGCCAACGTTTCCGGATATTGCTGTCATTTCATCTATGTTCGAGGAAGCACAGTACTTCGCACCGGTGGCGACCCGTGACGACGGCTCGATCGAGGTCGAGCTCGGTGCCGGTCACCCCGGTTTCGCCGACCCGGTCTACCGCGCACGCCGCAACGCGATCGCCGCGCTCGCGGTGGGGTACGTGCCCGGTACGCCGATCCCGACGGCCGAGTACACCGACCAGGAGCACGAGGTGTGGGCTCTGGTCAGCCGGGAGCTCGGCCTGAAACACCACAAGTACGCGACCGCCGAGTACCTGCGCGCGACCGAGCGGCTCGGGTTGCCCGCCAAGCGCATCCCGCAGCTCCAGGAGGTCAGCGAGCTGCTGGAGCCGCTGACCGGGTTCCGCTACGTTCCGGCCGCCGGGCTGGTGCCGCTCAGGGACTTCTACGGTGTCCTGGCGGACGGGCTCTTCCACTCCACGCAGTACATCCGGCACCACTCCACGCCGCTGTACACGCCGGAGCCCGACGTGATCCACGAGGTGATCGGCCACGCCAACGCGCTGGCCTCCGACCGCTACTCGCGCCTGTACCGCCTGGCGGGGCAGGCGGCCCGGCGGGTCGAGGGCAAGGACGCGCTGGAGTTCATCTCGAAGATCTTCTGGTTCACGATGGAATTCGGCGTGATGACGGACCAGGGCGAGTTGCGGGCGTACGGCGCGGGGATCCTGTCCTCGTACGGGGAGATCGAGGAGTTCAGGGGGATGGACATCCGCCCGCTGGACATCGCCGCGATGGGCACCACGCACTACGACATCACGAAATACCAGGACGTACTCTTCCGGGCGGAGTCGCTGGAGCACCTCGAGGACATCGTCGGGGACTTCTGGGCGACCTGCGATGACGAGAGTATCGCCCGGCTAATCGCGGACGTTCGCTAAAAGCGGGCATCGGTTCGGCGGGATGTTCTATAGCGCACGCCCTGTTTCAGGCTAGATTCCGGTTGATCGTCTTATTGTTGCGTGTTGCGGGATATATCCCGATCGTCACGTAATGGGGGAGACGGTTGGGGTGGATGATGAGAGCAAGGAAACGGGTGGCCGCGGCCGCCGTCCTGCTGGTCACCGCGCAGGCCACCGCCTGCAGCACGTGTCAGGGCCTGACGCCGGTGAGCATGCCGACACCGTCTCCCACGCGGCAGGCGGCACCGGTCGTTCCGACGTCCGGTACGCCTCCTCCCGCACCGTTCCTGGCCGTGGTCCCGGCGCCCGTCTTCCCCGGCGCCGGGGCACCCCGGGCGCCCGGACGGGTGCGGGCCGCCCACTCCCCGAAGATCCTCCCCAAGGAGCTCGGGCACAGCTTGGACGTGTTTCTCGCGAAGTACGGCGGCCGGACCGCCGCCTCGGTGTACGACCTGGGCACCGGCCGGCGCTACAGCTATCACCACACCCTGCAGCTGCCGTCGGCCAACACCTCCAAGGTGAGCATCCTGACGGCCCTGTTGCTCGGGACGCGGTGGCGTGAGCTCGGTGAACGAGCCAAGGCCGACGCGAAGAACATGATCCGCTTCAGCGACAACGAGGCGGCGGACCGGCTGTACGAGCGGATCGGGCTGGAGCCGGGCCTGGCCAGAGCGAACCGCAGATTCGGCCTCAAGCGCACCTACACCCCCGGCAGGCGGTGCGTGGACCTGTACTGCTGGAGCGTCGCGCAGACCACCACCGAGGACCAGATCCGGCTCGTCAAGGCGCTGGCCACCGGTGAGAGCCCGCTGGCCCCCCTGGAGCGACGCAAGGTGCTCGGGCTGATGGAGAGGGTGGCCCCCGAGCAGAAGTGGGGGATCAGCGCCGGGGCGTGCGGGAAGGACGAGGTGTCGCTGAAGAACGGCTGGCTGCGGCACGCGGCGAACGGGCGCTGGGCGGTCGCCAGCGCCGGGCTGATCCGCGGGCACGGGCACGACTACGCGGTGGCCGTCCTCACCGAGGACAGCCCGAGCATGGAGACCGGCATCGCCAGGATCGAGGGCGTGACCGAGCGCCTCATGAACGCCTTCAGGGGCGGGCGCGGCTGCGAGACGACCGCGAACTGAGCGGTCCGCGGAGCCGCGGGCTCGCGGACGCGGGCCGCGTACGTGTCACGCCGTCCTGTCGACCAGCCGGTAGCCCACTCCTCGTACGGTCTGGATCAGCTGGTCGTCGTTGTCGCCCAGGCGGGCACGGAGACGCTTGACGTGTACCGCGATGGTGTTGGTCGAGGTCGTCTCGGTGGAGTTCCAGACATGTCGCATGATCTGCTCCCGCGTCACCGTGCGGTGCGCGTTGCGCATCAGGTAGTGCAGCAGCTCGAACTCGCGCAGCGGCAGATGGACGATCCTGCCGCCGACCTTCACCTGGTAGGCGTTGACGTCCAGTTCCACCGGGCCGACCACGAGTGCCCTGCGGGTTCCGGTCTCGCCGGTGAACGCGGCGTGGATCAACGGCAGCAACTCGGGAACCCGGTACGGCCGGGCCACGCACGCGGTGGCTCCGGCCGTCAGTGCCTGGACGGCCTGCTGGGCATGCCCCTCGCCCACGCCCAGCAGGACGGGGATCGCCCGCGTCAGCCGCACCGCGCGGACGAACTCCACCGCCCCTATGACCGGCAGCGAGGCGCTGACGAGAACGACGTCGGGGCGGAACGCCCCGGCCTGCAACAGGGCCTGGGCGCCGTCGGTGACGCCCATGACCCGCACCCCTTCGCGTTCCAGGACGGCGGCCAGGTCGTGGACCATGGCCACCTCGGGATCGGCCACCAGCAGCATGGGCGCCGTTCGTGTGTCCCCGTCCACCTCTGGTGCCGTCTGCGGCTGGATCACCCGGATCCTCCAATATGGGTTAGCCGAAGCGGCCGGTGATGTAGTCCTCGGTCCGCTTGTCAGTGGGGTTGGTGAAGATGCGGCTGGTCTCGTCGAATTCCACCAGGCGGCCGTGCCGCACGCCGGCCTCGTCCACCTCGGCGGTGAAGAAGGCCGTGCGGTCCGAGACGCGGGCGGCCTGCTGCATGTTGTGGGTGACGATGACGATCGTGTAGTCGCGCGTCAGCTCCTGCATCAGGTCTTCGATCTTGGTGGTCGCGATCGGGTCCAGGGCCGAGCAGGGCTCGTCCATCAGGATGACGTCGGGCTTCACCGCGATCGCCCGCGCGATGCACAGGCGCTGCTGCTGTCCGCCGGACAGGGAGAGCGCGTTCTGCTTGATCTTGTCCTTGACCTCGTCCCAGAGAGCCGCCTTGGTCAGCGCCTCCTCGACGATCTCGTCCATGTTGCCCTTGATCCCGTTGACCCGGGGACCGTAGGCGATGTTGTCGTAGATCGACTTGGGGAAGGGGTTCGGCTTCTGGAAGACCATGCCGATCCGGCGGCGGACCTCGATCGGGTCCACGTGGTCGCCGTAGAGGTTCTCGTCGTGGTACAGGATCTCGCCGGCCGCGCGGGCGCCGGGGATGAGGTCGTTCATCCGGTTGAAGCAGCGGAGCACGGTGCTCTTGCCGCAGCCGGACGGGCCGATCATGGCCGTGATCTCGCGGTTGCCGATGGTCAGGTTGACCCCGCGCACCGCCTCGTAGTCGCCGTAGAAGACGCTGAGGTTGGAGACGGTGAAGACCGGGTCGAGGGCTTCGATGGTGCGGGGGACTTCGGGGCCGCGCACGTTCACGTTCGGCACGGAAATTCCAATCTCGGACATCTCTTACCTCACCAGCGCTTCTGATAGCGGTTACGGAGCCAGATGGCGACGGAGTTCATCAGGAGCAGGATCGCCAGCAGGATCACGATCGCCGCCGCGGCGAGGACGGCGAACTCTTCCTGGGGACGGCTGATGAAGCTGTAGATCTGCAGCGGCAGGACGCTGAAACTGCTCCAGACGCCCTCGGGGTTGAACCGGACCAGCGTCGCGGCACCGAGCATCAGGAACGGGGCGGCCTCGCCGATCGCGCGGGAGAGGGCCAGGATCGAGCCCGTCGCGATGCCCGGGATGGATGCCGGGAGCACCTGGCGGTAGATGGTCTGCCACTGGGTCGCGCCCAGTGCCAGCGAGCCCTCGCGGATCGACGGCGGCACCGCGCGGATGGCCTCGCGGGCGGAGATGATCACGATGGGCAGTACGAGTAGCGAGATGGTGACCGCGCCGGTCATCACGGTGAAGCCGAACTGCATCCAGCGGGCGATGATGCCCAGGCCGAGGATGCCGTAGACGATCGAGGGAACGGCCGCCAGGTTGGAGATGTTCAGCTCGATCAGCTTGTTGTACCACTTGGTCCTGTCGGCGTACTCCTCAAGGTAGATCGCCGCGAGGATGCCGGTGGGCAGGGCCATGAGCGCGGTCAGCCCGATGATCCACAGGGTGCCGAAGATGCCCGACTGGATACCGGACGTCTCCGGGCGGCGGATCGAGGGCTGGTTCTCCCACAGCATCGAGTTGAGCCGGGGCCAGCCCTCCTCGACGACGTAGACCAGCAGCATGGCCAGGAACAGAAGGGCGATCGCGAGGCTGGCCAGCAGCGCGATGCGGAAGAGGTGTTCCTTGAGAGGGCGTCCCTTGCTCGCCAGCTGCACGGCCGAGCGGGGGGTGGAGAGGATGGCCATCAGTCGTAGACCTCGCGATACTTCTGGACCATGCGGGCGCTGAGGTAGTTCATCGCGAAGGTGATCACGAAGAGCAGGGAACCCACCGCGAAGATGGTCTTGTAGGCGATCGAGCCGACCGAGGCGTCACCGGAGCCGGCCTGGGCGATGAAGGCCGCCATCGTGGCCATCTCGTTGCCCGGGTAGAGCGTGAAGACGGACTTGAAACCGCCGGCGATCGCGACGATCATCGTCTCGCCCGCGGCCCGGGAGATCGCCAGGATGACGGCGGCGACGATGCCGGAGAACGCGGCGGGGACGACGACGCGCACCGAGGTGAGCATCTTGGAGGCGCCGAGGGCGTAGGAGCCCTCGCGCAGGCCGTTGGGCACCGCGGCCATCGAGTCCTCCGACAGCGACGCGACGATCGGGATGATCATCACGCCGACCAGGAGGCCGGCGGCGAGCGCGTTCTTGCCGTCCAGGTCCAGGAAGGGGAAGACGTCCCTCAGCAGCGGGGTGACGAAGGTGAGGGCGAAGAAGCCGAAGACCACCGTGGGGACGCCCGCGAGGACCTCCAGCACCGGCTTGAAGATCTTGCGGGTCCTGCTGGAGGCGTACTCCGACAGGTAGATCGCGGCGGCCAGGCCGAGCGGTACGGCGACCACGACGGCGATCAGGGTGATCTCCACGGTGGCGACGATGAGCGGCCACACGCCGAACGCCGGCGGGTTGAACAGCGGACCCCAGTCGGTGGAACCGAAGAACTCCCCGAGGCTCACCGCACCGAAGAACTCGATGGTGGGTTCGAGGAGCGCGACGACGATGCCGATCGTGGTCGCCACCGACACCATCGCCGCGGTCAGGAGAACGGCCTTGATGACGAATTCGCCGTAACGCGGGCGCGACCGCGCCAGGGACCCCGGGGTCCCTGGAACGGTCGTGCGGTGCTGAGCCGACATCAGCCGGCGCTCTTCAGCGCGGTGATGTCAGCCTTGAGCTTGGCCTCCTGCTCGGGGTTCAGCGGGATGTACTTCGCGTCCTTGGCGATCACGTTGATGTTGGACGCGTAGTAGTCGAGGAAGGCCGCGACCTCGGGCCGCTTCACCGCGGCGGCGGAGGGATAGATGAACAGCGGGCGGGCGAGCGGGGTGTACTGGCCACCCTGGGCCGACTCGACGCTCGGGGCCACGCAGCCGCTGCCGGAGTCGATCTCCACGGCCTTCAGCTTGTCGGCGTTCTCCTCGAAGTAGGTGAAGCCGAAGTAGCCCAGGCCGCCCTTGGCGCCCGCGACACCGGTGACGATGTCGTTGTCGTTCTCGCTCGGGCTGTAGTCCTTGCGGCTGGCGCCCTCCTCACCGTTGATCTCGTCGGTGAAGTAGTCGAAGGTGCCGGAGTCGGTGCCGGGGCCGTAGAGCTTGAGCTCCTCGGCCGGGAACTTGGCGTCGACGTCCTTCCAGGTCTTGACCTTGCCCTCGGCCGCCGGCTCCCACATCTTCTTGAGCTGGTCGGTGGTGAGGCAGGTGGCCCAGTCGTTCTCCTTGGGAACCACGACGGTCAGCGCGTCGACGGCCACCGTGAGCTCGGTGAACTTGACGCCCTTCGTGTCGCAGGCCGCCTTCTCCTCGTCCTTGATCGCGCGGGAGGCGTTGGAGATGTCGGTCTCGCCGGCGCAGAACTTCTCGAAGCCGCCGCCGGTGCCCGAGGTGCCGACCGGCACCTTCACCTGCGGCTGCTCCTCGCCGAAGAGCTCGGAGGCGGCCTGGGAGAGGGGCGCCACGGTGCTTGAACCGTCGATCTTAATCTCGCCGGTCAGGGCCGCGCCGGCACCCGCCTCGGCGGAGGACGCGCTGGGGGCGGTGGTGCTGCCGTCACTGTTGGGCTTGGCGTCGCCACCACAAGCGGCCGCGAGCGATACGACGAGCGCGGCCGTCGCCACCGCGCTGAGGCGGCGCTGTCCACTGGTCACGGTTATGTTCCTTCTCCGTAGTGAGATCTGTTCTCGATGTCTCCGATGAAAGTGGGGCAAAGTGAACGGAAATGAAACGAGCCATGACCGGAGCCGGAAGAGGTAGGCCCGCGGATGTGAATACCGGGGCGTCGACGGAAGTTTGATCTCGGTTTCCGGTCCCGTACGCCCGGTGGGCGGGGCCTCGGAGACTCCCTGGTCCGGGCGTGGCCCGGCACGGGAGCCCTCCCGCCGGAACGTTCCCGGTTCCGGCGGCCGCTCTCGCGGACTTGCCCATCTGTTCACCTTCCCGACATCCGGCGGCAGGTAACGCGGCCGGATGTCCGGAGCCGCCAGGAATGGAGCCGCGCGTGGACGCTCCCGGGCGAGAAAGGGCGGAGCGGGTGGCGGGGTCGCTAGGCGGGGAGGGTCAGCGGTCCGCTGCCGAGGCGTTTGAGGACCTCGCCGTGCAGGGGGCCGTTGCTGCACAGCAGGCTGCCGCCGTCGACGTCGGGCACGCCCGACAGGTCGGTCCAGATGCCGCCCGCCTCCTCGACGATCACGGTCAGCGCCGCGATGTCCCAGGGGGAGAGCTCAGGTTCCGCCGACACGTCGGCCGCGCCCTCGGCGACCAGCATGTGCGACCAGAAGTCGCCGTAGGCGCGGCTACGCCAGACGGAGCGGTTCAGGTCGAGGAACGCGTCGAGCTTTCCGGCCTCCTCCCAGCCGCCGATGCTGGAGTAGGAGAACGAGGCGTCCTCAAGGTTGGTGACGGAGGAGACCCGGCACCGCGTGGCCTTGGTGAGGCTCTTGCCGGTCCAGGCGCCGCTGTCGCGGGCGGCCCACCAGCGGCGGCCGAGGGCGGGAGCGGAGACCAGGCCCACGACGACGCGGCCCTGGTCCATCAGGGCGATGAGGGTGGCCCAGACGGGCACTCCGCGCACGTAGTTCTTGGTCCCGTCGATCGGGTCGATGATCCACGAGCGGTCGCCATGGCCGCTCGCGCCGAACTCCTCGCCGATCACGGCGTCGCGCGGCCTGGCCCGGCCGAGTGCGGCGCGGATCGCCTCCTCGGCGGCCTGGTCGGCGTCGCTCACCGGTGTGAGGTCGGGTTTGGTCTCCACCCGCAGGTCCATGGACTTGAACCGGCGCATGGTCAGGTCGTCGGCGGCGTCGGCCATGACGTGCGCGAGGCGAAGATCGTCGTTGTAACCCGTCACGGGCGCCAACGCTATCGCGTCGACGGCCGAATGGCGGAGATCAGGGAGCAAGCGGAACAATCGTGTCGCGTCCCACCAGGCTCGGATACCGCGTGAAACATCCGTTGGCATCGGTGTTACTGGCGAGTAGCATTCCGGTATGACCTTTGACGTGGGTGAGTTCATGCTGCAGAGCGTCCCGTTCGCCAGGACGCTGGGTATCTCGTTCGACAAGGTGGAACCGGGCTTCGCCGTCGCCCGGATGGCCGACCGGGCCGATCTGCACAACCACGTGGGAGGCCCGCACGCCGGAGCCCTGTTCAGCGTCGCGGAGACGGCCTCCGGAGCCGCCATGATCTCCACCTTCGGCGACCAGCTGTCACGGGCCACCCCGCTGGCCAAGAGCGCGGCGATCCGCTATCTGAAGCTCGCGAAGGGCGAGGTCGTCGCGGAGGCCCGCCTCCGGGCCTCCCGCGAGGAGGTCGTGGCCACGCTGGACGCGGGAGAGCGCCCCGAGTTCGACGTCGCCGTCGAGATCAGGACCGCCGACGGCACCCTCGTGTCCGAGATGACCGTCGCCTGGGCCTTCCGGTTGAACCGCTGACGCTGTGCCGAACCGCCGATGCTCCGCTGACGGTGACGGCAGCCCGGTGACGGCGACCTGGCGACGGCGACAGCCGGTGCCGGCGCGTCGCGGCGAGCTTCGCCGGCCGTTCGTCCGTCTCGCCGGGCCTCGGTCCCGTCTCCGGCGCGCCCTCACGACTGGTCGTCGTCGGAGGCGCCCTCGCGGCTGGCGAGCAGGCGGCGCAGGGAGGCGAGCCGGGCCGGGTCGGCGTGCCCGGCCGCCACCCAGGCGTCCAGGGCGCACTCCTCGGAGAGGTGGTTGCAGCCCTTCGGACACTGGACGGTGCCCTCGATCAGGTCGGGGAAGCCCGCCAGGACCGTCTCCACCGAGACGTGGGCCAGCCCGAAGCTGCGCACTCCCGGGGTGTCGATGATCCAGCCGCCCTCCGGCAGTTCCAGGGCGACGGCCGACGTGGAGGTGTGACGACCCCGGCCGGTCACCGCGTTCACGTGGGAGACGGCCCGGTTGGCGTCCGGCACCAGGGCGTTGACCAGCGTCGACTTGCCCACTCCCGAATGGCCGACGAGCACGCTGATCCGGCCCTTCAGGCGCTCTCGCACCTCTTCCAGGCCGCCCCCCTTCTGGACCACCACGTACGGCACCCCGAGGGGGTCGTACAGCGAGACCAGCTCGTCGGGCGAGGCGAGGTCGGACTTGGTGAGGCAGAGCATCGGGTCGATGTCGGCGTCGAAGGCCGCGACGAGCATCCGGTCGATCATGCGGGGCCGGGGCGGCGGGTCGGCCAGGGCCGTCACGATGACGAGCTGGTCGGCGTTGGCGACCACGGGACGCTCGATGCCGTCGGTGTCGTCGGTGTCGTCCGCGGAGCGGCGGAGCATGGAGGTGCGGGGCTCCACCCGCACGACGCGGGCCAGCGTGTCGGCCATGCCGGAGACGTCGCCCACCAGGGCCACCCGGTCGCCGACCACGATGCCCTTGCGGCCCAGCTCGCGCGCCTTCATGGCGACCACGACCCTGCCGCTCATCGCGGCGCCCTCCGCGTGGTCCTTCCTGCTGCGGCGGCGGCCCTTCTCGCCCGCCGACTCGACCAGGCACGTGTAGCGGCCGCGGTCGACGGCGACCACGAACGCCGGGATCGCGTCCTCGTGAGCAGGGCGAATCCGGGTCCGGGGCCGGGATCCCTTCCCCGGCCTGACCCTGACGTCGTCCTCGTCGTACTCGCGCTTTCTCAGTTTCTCCGCCTTGTCCGGCCCGGTGTGCCCCAGGGAAGGGCCGCGAGGCCTGTCGGCCGTGCCGGCCGCGCCGACCGCGCCGGCCGGTCGCCCCTCACCGCGCGCCGCGCAGCATGTCCGCCCACATGGAGGCGAACTCGGGGAGGGTCTTACCCGTGGTGGCGATGTCCTCCACCTCGACGCCGGGCACGGCCAGCCCGATCACCGCTCCGGCGGTGGCCATCCGGTGGTCGGCGTAGGAGTGGAACACCCCGCCGGTGAGCGGGCGGGGCCTGATCTCCAGGCCGTCCTCGGTCTCGTTCGCGTCGCCGCCGAGGCCGTTGATCTCGGCGACCAGGGCGGCCAGCCGGTCGGTCTCGTGCCCGCGGATGTGGGCGACGCCGCCGATCCTGCTGGGGGAGCTCGCGAGAGCGGCCAGCGCGGCGATCGTCGGGGTCAGCTCGGCCACGTCGCGCAGGTCCGCCTCGATGCCGGTGATCCGCCCGGTGCCGGTGACCGCCAGGCCCTCGGGCGTGTGCTCCACCGAGGCGCCCATGCCGGCCAGCAGCGTGCGGAGCTGGTCGCCCGGCTGGGTCGTCCGCGCGGGCCAGTCGGGGATGGTGACCGTGCCGCCGGTCACCATGGCGGCGGACAGGAAGGGCGCCGCGTTGGACAGGTCGGGCTCCACCGTGAAGTCCCTCGCCCCGATGGGGCCGGGCTCGACCCGCCAGACGTCGGGCTCGGAGTCGTCCACCACGACGCCGAACTCGCGGAGCATCTGGACGGTCATCTGGATGTGCGGCTGTGAGGGGATCGGCGGGCCCTCGTGACGTACCGTCACGCCCTTCTCGAAGCGCGCCGCCGCCAGCAGCAGGCCGGAGAGGAACTGCGACGAGCCGGACGCGTCGAGCCTGACCTCGCCGCCGGCCAGCGGTCCCCGCACCGTGAACGGCAGCGCGTCGCCCGTCACCTCGGCGCCGAGGGCGCGCAGCGCGCGCAGGATCGGGCCCATCGGGCGCTTGCGGGCGTGCGGGTCGCCGTCGAAGAAGACCTCGCCCCTGGCCAGCGCCGCCATCGGCGGCACGAAGCGCATGACCGTGCCCGCCAGCCCCACGTCGATGCGGGCCCCGCCGGTGACGGGGCCGGGCGTGATCGCCCAGTCGACGCCGGAGGCGCTCTCGTTGGAGGGGACCATCGTCGCGCCCAGCGCCCGCAGCGCGTCCGCCATCAGGTCGGCGTCGCGGCTGCGCAGCGCCAGGCGTACCGTGCCGGGTCCCTCGGCCAGCGCGGCGAGCAGCAGCGCGCGGTTGGTCACGGACTTCGACCCGGGCAGGGGGACGGTCGCGCGGACGGGTTCGGTCGCGGTCGGCGCGGGCCACAGCGGAGCGGACATGGTCAAAAGCCTACCGGTGCCCGCACCACGCCGCCCTTCCGTGCCCGGGCACGGGAGGGTCCGCGTGATCGATGAGGTGAGGAGCCGGGCAGGCCGGGTAAGGGCGTCGTCACCGCGACACCCGGCGGCACCGCCGGGTGTCGCGGCAAGATCGAAAAATGGGGTTGGGGACTCCCCGGCGCGTCGTGGCGTGGGAAAGTGGAGACATGTGCGGAAGATACGCGTCTGCGCGGGCCAAGCAGGAGTTGCTGGAGGAGTTCCAGGTCGAGCTCGACGGAGCGGCCGACGAGGAACTCAGGCCCGACTACAACGTCGCGCCCACGAAACCGGTGTACGCGGTGATGAGCCGGGTGCCGAAGGCCGAGCCGGACGGCCGGCCGGTCAGGCAGCTTCGCGTGGTCCGCTGGGGGCTGGTCCCCGCCTGGGCGAAGGACCCGTCCATCGGCTCGAAGATGATCAACGCACGGGTGGAGACGGTGGCGGAGAAGCCCGCCTACCGCAAGGCGTTCGCCGAGCGCAGGTGCCTGATCCCGGCCGACGGCTACTACGAGTGGGTCGTGCTGGACGAGAAGGACGCCAAGGGGAAGCCGAAGAAGCAGCCCTACTTCGTCCGCCCCGCCGACGGCGGCGTGATGGCGATGGCGGGACTGTACGAGTTCTGGCGGGACCGGGGCCGGGACGACGACGACCCGCTCTCCTGGCTGGTGACCTGCACGATCATCACGACCGACGCCGTGGACGAGGCGGGCAGGGTCCACGACCGGATGCCGATGCTGATCGAGCGTGACCGCTGGGGCGAGTGGCTCGACCCCGGGGTGCCCGACGCGCAGGGGTTCCTGATCCCGGCGGGCTCCACGGGACTGGAGATCCATCCGGTCTCCACCGCCGTCAACTCGGTGCGCAACAACAGCCCGGAGCTCGTCGAGCCGATGAAGGAGGCGTAGGGCGACGGCGACGGCCGGGCGCTTCCTCGGAAGCGCAGGGCGAGGGTGGTGGCCACGCCCCTTGTGAAAGCGCCGGGTGATCCGGTGTAAAACTTTCGCCAAGTGGGCATCCGGTGAGGAAAGCGATTCCTCGTGACGGAGTGGCGTATCGGTGCGATGACGAGGTCACGAGATCGCCGTCACAGAGCCCCCCTTTTTTTGCGCCTGACGGGAGAGCCGGGGATCCCCACACAGGCCGCCCCGGCTTTCCGGAGGTGCGGATTCGTGGATGTCGCGACCGCGCGCGAGCGCCTGAAGAGCATGCTCGCCGAACTCGACCGGTCCATCGGAGTGCTTCGCGGGGACTCCCCCGCCGTCCGGGAACGGGATCGGTCCCCGGCCGACGCCGGCTCCGACCTGACCGACTCCGATCGCAACCGGGCCCTGCTGGAGGTGGCCACCCGGCACCGGCGCTCGGTGCTGGAGGCGCTCAGACGGATGGACGAGGGAGGTTACGGCCTCTGCGCGGACTGCGGCGCGCCGGTCCCCGAGAGCAGGCTGGAGGCGCGGCCGGAGGCGGCCCGCTGCGTGCCGTGCCAGTCCCGGCGCGAGCGCAGGCGCTGACCCCGCCCGTCGTCCTCCGGGACGGGGTGCGGGGCGCGAGCCGCGCAGGGGCAGGCGCTGACCCCGCCCGGCGCCCGGTGGCCGCGCCGGGCGCCGGGCATCAGGCCTCAGGGGCGCCGGGCGCTGGCCACCAGGTGGATGCCCACCGTGTCGTCGTCGTCCGGGTGGGTGTCCAGCTCCGTGTTGACCAGCCAGGCGAGCGCCCGGGAGTCGGAGGCGAGCACGTGGTCGACCGTGGAGGGGGACAGCACCGTGCGGGGTCGTATCCACTCGACCTCGAGCCCGGCGTCGGTGAGCAGCTCGCGCAGCTGGGCGCTGCTGAAGCACCGGGTGATGCTGCCGTCGGGCCAGGGCACGAGCATGACCTCGCCGGTCTGGCGCAGATGGGCCCAGTAGTTCTGCTCGGCGAGTATCGCCATCCCCAGCACCAGGGAGTCGACGCAGACCAGCGCCCGGCCGCCGGGACGCAGGACCCGGGCGACGTCGCCGATCGCGGATTCGGCCATCAGCTCCACCGACATCGCGCGCTCCTCGGCGAGCACGGCGTCCACGCTGCAGTCGGGCAGGAAACGCAGGTCGTCGGCGCGTACCTGGCTGACCTTGGAGATGTCGTGCAGCGGCTGACCGTTCGTGGGCCTGCGGAAGTCGACCACCTCGATCACCCGGTGTCCCGCCTTCGCCGCCTGGACGGCCCAGCGGCCGTCGCCGCAGGACATGTCGAGGACGGTGGACGGGGTTTCCGGCAGCCATCGGCTCAGTTGCTCGGCCACGACCGCGTGGTAAAAGGTCCAGTACGGCCCGAGCGCACCTGAGCCGTTCAGCTCTTCGGCCGGGATGGGCAGCACAAGCAGCTCCTGGCGTCGGGAGGATCCGGTGGTCTTTCAACTACCTACCGGTACGTACCTTCTTTTTCCCCGTACCGGGTCGTTCGTCACCTTCTATCTTGCGGGAACAGATGGCAGTGCGGGTGTGTTGCAAGCGGACAACGCACGATCCTTTCGGAGGTTGGCAAGCAGATGCTCGCCTTGATCGAACCCGTCACCCGCCCCGGTGATCGGCCTATCCCTGACGAGCGGGTATTCTCCGCTCAGTACGGTGTCCCGCGTCAGCAGGACTCCGGCGATCTTAAGGGGGTGGGTCAGGTCCCTGCGACAGACGAGGAGACTCTGGAGCAGCGGAGCACACGGTTCGAGAGGGATGTCATGCCCTATCTCGACCAGCTCTACTCCGCCGCGCTTCGGATGACCCGGAACCCCGCGGACGCCGAGGACCTTCTTCAGGAGACCTTCGCGAAGGCCTTCGCGTCCTTTCACCAGTTCCAGCAAGGCACGAACCTCAAGGCCTGGCTTTACCGGATCCTGACGAACACTTTCATCAACAGTTACCGCAAGAAGCAGCGGGAGCCCAAGCAGTCGGGCGCCGAGGAGATCGAGGACTGGCAGCTGGCCAGGGCCGAGTCGCACACCTCGGGCGGGCTGAAGTCGGCGGAGATCGAGGCGCTCGAGCACCTCCCCGACACCGACGTGAAGCGGGCGCTGGCCGCGCTTCCCGAGGAGTTCCGCATCGCGGTCTACCTCGCCGACGTCGAGGGCTTCCCGTACAAGGAGATCGCCGACATCATGGGGACCCCCATCGGGACCGTGATGTCGCGGCTGCACCGTGGCCGCCGCCAGCTGCGGACCCAACTTGAGGACTACGCCCGCGAGCGTGGCCTGGTTCCCGCGGAGGGTGCGAAGTGAACGAGCGAGACAGGAAAGACGAGCCCGCCGGCACGGGCTCCCTGCCCCGGGGCCGGGTGATCGCATGAGCTGCGGCGACCACCACGACACCGACTGTCGCGAGGTCCTGGACAAGGTCTACACCTACCTGGACGGCGAGCTCGACGAGGGCAACTGCGCCGACATCCGCGTGCACCTGGACGAGTGCCACCCCTGCCTGGAGGAGTACGGCCTGGAGCAGGTCGTCAAGCAACTCGTCGCCAAGCACTGCGGCTGTGACCAGGCCTCGGCCGACCTGCGGGCCAAGGTGCTCAGCCGTATCGACCAGGTGCGCTCCGAACTGGCTCGCTGACCTCCTAGGATCTCTCGTACGGCCTTGGCCATACGACGATGGGGGTTCACCATGCGCATACTCGTGACCGGTGGGGCGGGATTCATCGGATCCACCCTCGTCGACCGGCTGCTGGCCGAAGGGCACGAGGTCGCGGTCGTGGACGACCTGTCGGGCGGCGACCGGGGCAACCTGGTGCGCGCCGCGGAGAGTCCCCTGTTCGCCCTGCACGTGATGGACATCCGTGACCCGGCCCTGATCGGCCTGGCCGCCGAGTGGAGGCCCGAGGTCGTCTGCCATCTCGCCGCGCAGATCAGCGTGCGCAAGAGCGTGGCCGACCCGGTCCACGACGCCCGGCTCAACGTCGAGGGCACCGCGTCGGTCCTGACGGCGGCCCACCACGGAGGCACCCGCAAGGTCGTCTTCGCCTCCTCGGTCGCGGTGTACGGCAGGCCGGCGGTCATCCCGGTCCCCGGCGGCGCGGCGACCGACCCGCGCTCCCCGTACGCCGCCTCCAAGCTGAGCGCGGAGACCTACCTGGCCACGTTCAAGGCGCTGCACGGCATCGACTACACCACGCTGGTGCTCTCCAACGTCTACGGCCCGCGCCAGTCGCCCGACGGCGAGGCGGGGGTGGTCGCCATCTTCACCGACGCGCTGCTCAACGGCACCCCCACGGTGGTGTACGGCGACGGCTCCCAGACCCGCGACTACATCTTCGTCGACGACGTGGTGGACGGCTTCGCCCGCGCCTGCGGCACCGAGGGCGGCGGCGGCCGTTTCAACCTGGGCACCGGCGTCCAGACCACCGACCGGAGGCTGCACTCCCTGGTCGCGGAGGCGGCCGGTGTCGCCGACGAGCCGGGCGAGGCTCCCACCCGGCTGGGCGACCTCCCCGCGATGGCCGTCGACCCGGCCCCCGCGTTCGAGGGGATCGGCTGGCGTCCTCAGACGGATCTGGCCGTCGGGCTGAAGAGCACCGTCGACTGGGCGAGGACCAGACTCGCGAGCCTGTGACGGCGCGGGGCCCCGAGGCGGCCCCGAGCGGTCCCGGACATCGATGGCGGCCGGTGATTGCTTGATTACGCTTTGCTTGCGATTGGCCGTCTCGCCCTCCTGAGCAGGTTCGCTTCGATAGCCTGGGTGCGAAATCGACGTGGAGGCAGCGCATGTTAAAGGAAACGGTCACCCCGGTCTTTCCTGGGATTTCCTGGACCTGAGCACGCGCCCTTTAGGAACACTAGGGTGGCCGCTTTGCGTGGACTGCCGTGGTTTGCCAAGGTCTATCTGATCCTTGTCATCGGAGCCGCGTTCGCGCTGCTCGGATACAACGTGGCCGAGGACGGCCGGCTGGATCCGCTCGACTGGTCCAACCTCATGGTGCTGGCCCTGCTGTTCCTGGTGTGCGAGTCGGTGCCCACCCTGCTGCACGTCCGGCAGGCCGCGGTGTCGGTCAGCTTCTCCGCCGTGCTCGCCGCGGTGGTGCTGCTCGGCCCCGAGGGGGCGGCGCTGGTCGGCATGACGGCCATGTTCAGCGTGCGGCCCGGCCTGCCGCTGGTGAAGCGGCTGTTCAACAGCGCCCAGTTCGCCATCTGCGGCTACGTCGCGGGCCGGGTCTACGTGTGGCTCGGCGGCAGGTCCGGGGTGCCGACCATCGACGGGTTCGACGCCATCATCGTGCCGTTCGCGGGCGCGGCGGCCGTCTTCGTGCCCCTCAACTTCGTCCTGATCGCGATCGTGCTGAAGCTCACCGGCCAGGCCGACCAGGTGCCGCTGCGGGGCGTGGCGCAGTTCATGGTCTCCTACTTCGGCTACGCCACCTTCGGGCTGCTGATCGCCGGGCTGTGGGCCACGGTCAGCTCGATCTCCGCGGTGCTCGTGCTGCTTCCGCTCTTCGTGGCCCGCTGGGCCTTCGGCCAGTATCTCGCGCAGCAGCGCTCCTACGACGCGACGATCGCCGCGCTCTGCCAGGCCGTGGAGACCAAGGACTACTACACGCGCGGCCACTGCACCCGCGTCTCCCTGGCCGCCGGCATGATCGCCGAGGAGATCGGCATGGGGTCGGAGCGGCTGCGCGCGATCCGCTACGCCGGGATGCTGCACGACGTCGGCAAGCTGGGCGTGCCGACCAAGGTGCTGCAGAAGGACGGCCCGCTCAGCGAGGAGGAGTTCGCGGCCATCCAGCTCCATCCGATGCGCGGGCTGGAGATCGTGCGCGGCATCGACTTCCTGGACGAGGCGTTCGCCGGGATCATGCACCACCACGAGCGGCAGGACGGCAAGGGTTACCCGATGGGGCTGGCGGGCGACGAGATCCCGGAGTTCGCCAGGATCATCGCGGTGGCCGACGCCTTCGACTCGATGACCTCCGACCGCTCCTACCGCAACGCCCGCTCGCGCGAGGTGGCGATGGCCGAGCTGCGCAAGGGCGCCGGCACCCAGTTCGACCCGGTGATGGTGGTCGCGTTCGTCAAGGCCGTCGACCGTGACGGCTGGGAGCCGCCGCGCACGATCGTCACGCCCCCGGCCGACGTGTCGGAGACCACGGCGAAGGACCACGACGACCCGACCGTACCCATCCAGGTGGTGTCCGAGCGATGAACGGCTCCGGCGCCAACCGGGTTTTCCAGACGCTCGACTCGGGCCAGCTCCTGCTGATCTGCGCGGCCGGCCTCCTGGCGGTGGCCGGGGTGGCCCACACGGCCGCGACCGGCCTGCTCGACCCCCAGATCGCCGTCGCCTTCGGCGCTCTGATCGCCATCGGGGAACTGGCCAGGCTCACCATGCCCGGCAACAGGGAGGTGGCGCCGATCGGCGCGGCGGCCGCGCTCGGCTACACGCTCCTGCTGGACATGGGCGGCGATCCCGCGCGGCACTCGGCGCTGCAGGTCGTCGCGGTGCTGGCGGCCGGCATGGTCGCGGGGGCGCTGCCGCACCTCGCAGTGGGCCGCCCGCCCCAGCTGGACGGGATGGCGCGCAGGCTCTTCACCGGCGCCCTGCTCGCGCTGGCCTACCGGCCCCTGGCCGGGCCGTTGTTCGACCTGGCCAGGGAAGGGGAGAGCGGCTGGTGGCCCGCGCTCGGCGTGATGGCCCTGTTCATCCTGCTCATGGTGGTGGTCGACGTGCTGCTGGCCGCCGTGCTGCGGGCCGAGCAGGTGCGGGCCGCCCTCAGGGTGGCCGTCCACGACGAGCTGTGGATGGCCGCGCCGCTGGGGGCCGCCGTCGCCGCCTCGGGCATCCTGCTCGCGCTCGCCTCGCACAGCATGGGCATGACCGCGTTGCTGGTCTTCGCCGCGCCGCTGCTGGTCACCCAGGTCGCCTTCCGCAAGTACGCCGGGATCAGGGCGACCTACCTGCAGACCGTACGGGCGCTGGCGCGGGTCACCGAGGTCGGCGGGTACGTCGAGCCGGGGCACTCCCGCCGGGTGAGCCGCCTGTCGGTGGCGGTCGGGCGGGAGCTCGGCACGGCGGAGCCCGAGCTGCTGGAACTGGAGTACGCCGCGCTCATGCACGACATCGGCCAGCTGTCGTTGCGCGATCCCATTCCCGGCGGCGCCACGGTCCTCACCGACCCCGAGCAGGCGCGGCGCATCGCCGAGCTGGGCGCGGAGGTGATCAAGCAGACCGGGGTGCTGGACCGGGTGGCCGAGATCGTCCGCCGCCAGTGCGACACCTGCGCGGAGCAGCCTCCGATGGCCAGCCGCATCATCAAGGCGGCCAACGCCTACGACGATCTCGTCGGTGGTTCCAGTGACCGCGACCGGGCGGGTGCCGCCCTGGAGCGGCTCCGGCTCGGCGTGGGGCGGGAGTACGACCCGACGGTCGTGGAGGCGATGGCCCGGGTGATCGACAGGCTGGCCCCGATTCACCGTCTCTAGGCCTCACGCGGGCCGCTCGGGCGACCCTGGGCGGTTCCTTCGTTCCACGCCGGGTCGCCCGAGCGGCCGGAGCTCGTCGGCGAAAACCGCGATACGAAACTGGCGGCCCGTATACGGACGTGATCGGCTCTGTCTGGCACAGTTGAAGAACGTTGACGATGGGAGTTTCCGGTGGCTGAGATCCGCGCCGAGATGGTGGCGAACGTCTGGAAGATCCTCGTGGCCGAGGGCGACCCCGTCGAGGCCGGTGACACCGTGGTCATCCTCGAGTCGATGAAGATGGAGATCCCGGTTCTCGCCGAAGACAGCGGCGTGATCGCCAAGCTGCAGGTCACCGAGGGCGACGTCATTCAGGAGGGCGACCTGATCGCCGTCATCGAGTAGTCCCGTCGTCGCGGACGAGCCGGGCGAGGAAGCGCTCGCGGTCGACGACCACGCGTTCGATCGTTCCCGAGGCGACGAGGGCCTTCCGGTCGCGGGCGGTGAAGCCGAAGACCAGGCGGCGCCCGTCGACCTCGGTGAGCTCGACGGCGATCTCGACATGCGTGCCGATCGGGCTGGCCTCCAGATGCTCCAGGGAGACCCGGGTGCCCACGGAGGTCTGGCCCGGGGCCAGGGCGCCCGCGATCGCCTGGACGGTGGCCCGCTCGGCGAAGGCGAGCAGGCGAGGAGTGGCCAGCACCGGCACGTCACCGCTGCCGACCTTCGTCGCGGTGTCCTCCCCTTCCACCATGATGAGAAGCCGTGCCTGCAGACCGGGAGCGAGCGTCATGCGCGTCAGCATAGGGTCTGGTCCCGTGACCCCGTACTGCGACCACTGCGGGCGCCCGGAGGGCGAGGCCGACCACGCCGCGTGCCTGGCGGCCCGTGCGATGGAGCCGCCCCGTTACTGTTCCCGCTGCCGCCGCCGGATGGTGGTGCAGGTGACCCCCGGCGGCTGGTCCGCGCGCTGCGCCGAGCACGGCACGACGAGCGGTTGACACCGGCCGGTTTCACCCCGGCTTAGGTGTTTTTTGCGTACCCTTGTAGGGTTTTAGGGAGTTCGCCCCGGATATCTCGGGGTGACGCCGTGGCACCCGGGTTGGCTGTTTCCTGCGTGACTCCCGAGTGGCCCTGGACACAAGGGCCTGCAAGGTGCACAAGTACGCCCAAAAGTGCCAGGTTTTGTGCGATGCTACGGCACGCGTCTCGTTTGTGAGCCATCCGGCACGCAGGGTTTCGTTACAGCGCCGTGACGATGCCGCGATACGGGTGCGCTTTGTTGAGAGCTCTGAGGTAGGAGTGGAGAGGGTTACGGGGGAGTCATGGTGGCCCAAGGCACGACGCTGGCGGGGCGGTATCGCCTAAGCACCCGCATCGGCGCCGGCGGTATGGGCGAGGTGTGGAAGGGCGAGGACATGGTCCTGGCCCGCACTGTCGCCGTAAAGGTGCTGCTCCCGGGCCGTACCGACGATCCGGGCTTCCTGGTTCGCTTCCAGGGTGAGGCCCGGGCGATGGCGACGATCAACCACCCCGGGGTCGTCGACGTGTACGACTACGGGGTTCACGAGGTGCCCGGCGCGGGGGCGACGGCATACCTAGTGATGAAGTTCGTCGACGGCGAGCCGCTCGACCGCCTGCTCGGGCGGCTGCGACGGGTCGCCCCCGGGGCCGCGATGGACCTCATCGCCCAGGCGGCCTCGGCACTGCAGGCGGTCCACGACCAGGGCATCGTCCACCGGGACATCAAGCCGGGCAACCTGCTGGTGCGCTCGGACGGCACGCTCGTGCTCACCGACTTCGGCATCGCCAGGTCCGACACCGCCAGCCGGTTGACGGACGCGGGCATGGTGCTCGGCACCGCCGCCTACTGCGCGCCCGAGCAGGCCGAGGGCGCGCCCGTCACGCCCGCCGTGGACATCTACGCGCTGGGCGTGGTGGCGTACGAGTGCCTGGCCGGGCAGCGCCCGTTCGACGGCGACACGCCCGTCACCATCGCGCTCAAGCACATCCGCGAGGCGCCGCCGCCGCTGCCGCCGGACATCCCGCCCGCGGTTCGCGCGCTTGTGGAGCGCTCCTTGGCCAAGGATCCGGCCCGGCGCTTCCCCAGCGCCGCGGCCATGAGCGCCGCCGCCAGGCAGGCGGCCTTCGGCGCGGAGGGCGGCGACACGCTGTCGGCGTCCGCGCAGCAGGCCGAGCCGCCGGGGACCGGATGGCAGGCGCAGGTCCCCCAGCCGGGCCCGCAGGGGCAGACCGGCTGGCAGCAGGGCCAGGGGCCGGCCACGCCGCAGACGGGCCGGCAGGGCGCTCAGGCTCCCGCCGGCGGCTGGCAGGATGCCCAGGCGCCGACCGGAAACTGGCAGGGATCGCAGGCGCCGACCGGAAACTGGCAGGGAGGCTCGCAGCACTTCACCGCGCCGACGGCGGGAGCCGGAGCGGCCGTCGAGGCGGGCGCGCAGGGCCGTGGCCGCCGTGCCGCGCAGAAGCCGCGGCGCAAGAGCGGGCTGGTCGTGGCGTCGGCGGTCGCGGCCGTGATGTGCGCCGGTCTCGTCGCGGTGGCGATCAACGGGATGGCGGCCTCCACGACGTCGAACACCGATCCCATGAAGTACCCGGTGGTCACGCCCAGCGCCGGCAAGCCGTCGAAGGTGTCCGGGACGAAGCCGCCCCGCAAGACGCCGACGGCCACCCCGAGAGCGTCGCGCCCGTCACAGAACCGGCCCACCCCGAAGCCCACTTCGGACGAGGGGTCACCGACTCCCACCCCGACGACGGCCACGAAGACGCCGAAACCGACTCCCACCCCCACGCCGACCCCGACGCCGAAGCCGAAGAAGAGTGTCCCGGACACCGTCGGCATGAAGCCGGAAGCGGCGACCGCGGCGCTCAAGCAGGCGGGTTTCAAGGTGACGCTCTCCTACAGCGCCGACGTCAAGCCGGAGAACTGCACCCAGATCGTCGAGTCCCGCCCGGGCGGGGGCACGATGTGGGACCCGTCCAAGCCGGTGGAGATCATCGCCGCCATCGCCGACTGCCCGCCGACGCCGTCGGCGACGCCGACGGCGACCGGCAAGCCCTACGCCAAGTGACGACCGGCTCGCGCCAGCGGACCTTCCGGTCCTCGTGCGCGAGCCCGGTTGCGCTCTCCTAGACGCCCGTGGTGTGCCGGGGGTAGGCCACCGAGGGGTCGGTGGCGATGTTGACCATGTAGGGGATGCCGGAGTCGAACGCGCGGCGCAGGGCAGGGCCGATCTCCGACGGGTCGGTGACGAGCTCGCCGCCGCCGCCGAGGGCGGTCACCACCTGGTCGTAGCGGCACTGCGGCTGCAGCTCGGCGGCCACGTCGTAGCCGTAGAGCATCTGCATGGGGTGCTTCTCCAGGCCCCACATGCCGTTGTTGCCGCAGATCATCACGACGGGCAGGCGGTGGCGCACGAGCGTGTCGACGTCCATCAGCGAGAAGCCGGCCGCGCCGTCGCCGAGCAGCAGCACCACCTGCGAGGAGGGACGGGCGATCCTGGCGGCGATGGCGTAGCCCAGGCCGGTGCCCAGGCAGCCGTACGGGCCCGGGTCGAGCCAGTTGCCCGGCTGCCGCGGCTCGACGTACTTGCCCGCGTACGAGACGAAGTCGCCGCCGTCGCCGATCACCACGGCGTCGTCGGCGAGGACCTTGCTCAGCTCCCCGTAGATCCGCATCGGGTGGATCGGGTCGGACGCGGACTCCAGCAGGGCGGTGTCGGCGGCGATGGCGGCCGAGGCGGCCTCGGACAGCTGCGTCACCCAGGGCGCGTAGGTCTTGGGGGAGACGCCCGCGTTGGCACAGGCCGCGCCGAGGCTCCAGAAGAGCAGCGAGAGGTCGCCGGCGGCGACGGCCGCGGGATCCATGTGCGTGGTCAGCTGCGACGGCGCGTCGGCCAGGTGCACGACCTTGGCGAGCGGGGCGCCGTCCTTGCCGCCGAACCAGCCGTAACCGAGGCGGAAGTCGATCGGGGCGCCCGCCACGATCACCAGGTCGGCCTGCGAGAACGCCATCCCCCTGGCCCGGGTGACCAGCAGCTCGTGACCGGCGGGCAGGATGCCGCGGCCCTGGCCGTTGGGGATGACCGGCAGGCGGTACTCCTCGACGAAGCTCCTGGCGACCTCCTCGGCACGGTCCATCCACACGTCCGAGCCGAGCACCAGCACCGGGTGCTGGGCTTCGGCGATCAGCTGGGCGATCGCGGCCAGCGCCTCGGGGTCGGGCTCCAGCGGCGACGGGGTCAGCGTCTCGGGGGCCTCCTCGAGGGCGGGCGCGGCCGAGAAGAGGTGGTCCATGTGGAAGTCGAGGAACACGGGACCGCGGTGCGGGGCGAGGGCCGTGCGGAAGGCCATCTCCACGTCCTGCGCGACGGAGTCGGCGCCGGAGCCGGTGAAGGCCAGCTTGGTGATGGGCGCGAACAGCGGCGGGTGGTCGATCTCCTGCAGCGCGCCCGACCCCCAGCGCGACTGCGGGGCACGGCCTCCCATGACCACCACGGGGGACCCGTTGAAGTGCGCGGTGGCCACCCCGCTGACGCCGTTGGTGATGCCGGGGCCCGCGGTGAGCACGGCCAGCCCGGGTTTGCGTGTCAGCCGCGCGGTCGCCTCGGCGGCGAAGACGGCACTCTGCTCGTGACGGACGTCCAGGATGGGCATGCCCTCGTGGACCGCGCCGTCGTAGAGCGGGAAGACGTGCCCGCCGGACAGGGTGAACATGGTCTCGATGCCGTATGCCTTGGAGACGGCGACCGCTATGTCACCTGCGTGCTTGGGAGACTCCATATCGCGCAACCTACCAGTCAGTCACTTAGCCGGACAGGGATTGTTCTCCCTGCCCAGATCCCTTCGCCTAATGCGGCCGTCGCATATCCCGTTTATCCGGAAATAGGCCACGCAACACCTGGTGGCGAGCCCGCGCGGGCCGTACGGCACCGGCGGGGGATCGGGTACGGGCCGGAGCGCGGACCCGCCGGGGTTATCGCCGGCTCGCGGGGCTTCTCGCGTCTCTCACGAGGAGCCTTCGCGCGGGGCTCAGAGGGTGTCGGAGAGCGCCTTGATGGGCATCTTGAGGTCCGCCAGCAGGCCGAGGTCGGCCTCGGGCGTACGGCCCAGGGTGGTCAGGTAGTTGCCCACGATGATCGCGTTGATGCCGCCGAGCATGCCGTCCCGGGTGCCCAGGTCGCCCAGGGTCAGCTCGCGGCCCCCCGCGTAGCGCAGGATCGTGCGGGGCAGCGCGAGCCTGAAGGTGGCGATCGTCCGCAGCGCCTCCGACCCCTCCAGCAGCGGGAAGGACGCGAAGGGGGTGCCGGGACGCGGGTTGAGGAAGTTCAGCGGGACCTCGTCGGGCGCCAGCTCGCCGAGCTGCCCGGCGAACTCGGCGCGCTGCTCCCGCGTCTCGCCCATGCCCACGATGCCGCCGCAGCACAGTTCCATCCCGGCCTCGCGCACCATCAGGCAGGTGTCCCAGCGCTCCTCCCAGGTGTGGGTGGTGACGACCTTGCCGAAGTGCGACCTCGCGGTCTCCAGGTTGTGGTTGTAGCGGTGCACGCCCATCTCGGCAAGCTCGTCCACCTGCTCCCGGGTGAGCATGCCCAGCGAGCACGCGACGTTGATGTCGACCGCCTCGCGGATCGCCTTCACACCCTGGCGGACCTGGTCCATCAGCCGCCGGTCGGGGCCCCGCACGGCGGCCACGATGCAGAACTCGGTGGCTCCCGTCGCCGCGGTCTCCCTGGCGGCCTCGACCAGCGATGGGATGTCCAGCCAGACGGCGCGGACCGGGGAGGAGAACTGCCCCGACTGCGAGCAGAAGTGGCAGTCCTCGGGGCAGCCGCCGGTCTTGAGGGAGACGATCCCCTCGACCTCCACCTCCGGGCCGCACCACTTCATCCGCACCTCGTGGGCGAGGGCCAGCAGCTCGGCCAGGCGGTCGTCGGGCAGCTCCAGGCAGCGCAGCGCCTGCGCCGCGTCGAGGCCGCGTCCCTCCTCCAGCACCTGGGTCCGGGCGATCTCGAGGATGTCGCTCATCAAATACCTCCAGCGTGGAGAGGAACTCCGCGGCTCCGGCTACGGGGAAAGCCTAAGGGTGGCGCGGAAGGAAGGGGGGTCGAAGCCGCCGCCCAGCGCCGGGCCCAGTCCCGCGCGGGCCGCGCGGGTGAAGGCGTCGCGCTCCAGCGACCCGGCCCCCTCAGGGAGGGCGCCCGCCAGCGGCCGGGCGGCCAGCATCTCCAGGTCCGCCACGTTGCTCCGCTCGGCGAGGCCGGGCTCGGCCGGCCAGGAGCCGATCACCACTCCGGCGGGCTCCAGTCCCCGGTGGGCCATCGCCTCCAGCGTCAGCGCGGTGTGGTTGAGCGTGCCCAGCCCGGCTCTGGTCACCAGGAGCACCTGGGCCGAGAGCGCCCGGGCGAGGTCGGCGAGGGTCGCCCCCTCCTCGTCGAAGCGGACGAGCAGCCCGCCCGCCCCCTCGACGATCACCAGCCGGTGCGAGTCGGCCAGCTCCTTGATCCGGGCCGCCGCCCGCGTGACGGAGACCGGCGGCAGGCCGGACAGGCGCGCCGCCGCGGCGGGGGACAGCGCGGCGGGATACCTGGCCAGCTCGAAGGTCGTCCGTACCCCGGACAGCCGGATGACGTTGTCCACGTCGCCCGGCTCGGCACCGGACACCCCGGTCTGCGCGGGCTTCACCACCGCCACCGAGGAGCCCCGCTCCCTGGCGAGCGCGGCCACCGCCGCGGTGACGACCGTCTTTCCCACCCCGGTGTCGGTCCCGGTGACCACGAGAATGCTCACCCGCCTCACCTTAGGCGGGCGGGGCCGCGCGGGCGCGTGCGTCCGCGCGGCCCGGCGCCGTCGTGGGCGTCAGGGGGCTGTCAGGGGGCGGGGCCGGGGCCGGGTCAGGGGCGGTGCAGGCGGGTGACGAACTTGTAGCGGTCTCCCCGGTACAGGGACTGGGCCCACTCGACCGGGTTGCCGTCCGCGTCGAAGGCGTGCCGGGTGAGCAGGAGCATCGGCAGGCCGACGTCGACGCCGAGCACCTGCGCGTCGTACGGGGTGGCCAGCACGGTCTCTATGATCTCCTCGGCGTCGGTCAGCCGTACGTTGTACGCGTTGTACAGCGTCTCGTACAGCGAGGAGTGCACCTCGAGCTCCCGCCGGAGGCGGGGGAAGCGCCGGGCCGACAGGTGGGTGGTGTCGATCGACATCGGCTCGCCGTTGGCCAGGCGCAGGCGGTGGATGCGCAGTACGCGGCCACCGGCGTTGATGGCCAGGCGGCGGGCCAGCGGCTCGTCGGCGGTGACGTAACTGGTGTCGAGGATCTTGGTGTCGGGTTCGAGGCCGGCGGTCCTCAGGTTCCCGGTGTAGGAGGTCAGCTGGAGGACCTGGGCGACCTTGGGCTGCGCGACGAACGTCCCCTTGCCCTGGATGCGCACCAGGCGGCCCTCGACCACGAGCTCGGACAGGGCCTGGCGCACGGTCGTGCGCGACGTCTCGAAGCGGACCGCGAGGGCCCGTTCCGGAGGCAGGGCGCTGCCCGCGGGCAGGCTCTTGGTGAGGGTGAGCAGGCTACGTTTCACGTCGTAGTACTTCGGGATCCTCGGGGAGTCGTCGCTCACATGGTCACCTTCATCTCGGCCACGGCGGTGAGTGCACCCCGGATCACCGTTAGATCATCGGAACTCAGATTGGCCCGTGCCGTCAACCGCAGGCAAGAGCGGCCGACCGGCACCGAGGGCGGCCGGAAGCATCCGGCGCGCACCCCGTGTTCCGCGCAGATGAGGGCGGCCCGAAGCGCGGTCTCGGGTGGGCCGAGCACGATGGGGACGACCGCACCCGCCGGATCGCAGGTCTCCAGGCCGAGATCGCGGGCCATCGCGGCCAGCTCCCTCGCCCTGGTTCGCACGCGTCCGGGCAGTTCGGGCTGATGGTGAAGGATATCGACGGCGGCGAGTGCCGCCGCCACGCTGCCCGGTGCCAATCCGGTGTCGAAGATGAACGAGCGTCCGGTGTCGACGAGGGTCTGGATCACCTCGGGGGCGCCCAGCACGGCCCCGCCCTGCGAGCCCAGGGATTTGGACAGTGTGATCGTTCTCACAACGCCCGGTTCGGCCGCGAGCCCGGCGGCGTGCACCGCGCCCTGCCCGCGAGTGCCGATGACCCCGATCGAGTGGGCCTCGTCGACGACCAGCAGCGCGCCCTGCCGCACCGCCGCCGCGTGCAACCCCGCGAGCGGGGCGAGGTCGCCGTCCACGGAGAAGACCGCGTCGGTGACCACGATCGCGTGCTCCTCGTCCCGGCCGGCCAATGCCTTCTCCACGGCCGCCACGTCCTTGTGCGGGGTGACCACGACCCGCGAGCGCGACAGCCGGCAGGCGTCCACGATCGACGCGTGGTTGCCCGCGTCCGAGACCACCAGGGCGTCCCTGCCCAGGGTCGCGACGGCGGCCAGGTTGGCCAGGTAGCCGGAGGAGAACACCAGGGCGCCCCGCGCTCCGGCGAAGGCGCGCAGGCGCGTCTCCAGGCGCGCGTGGAGGGCCGTGGAGCCCGTGACCAGGCGGGAACCCGTGGAGCCGGTGCCCCAGTCTCGCGTGGCCGCCACAGCCGCCTCGACCAGCCGCTCGTCCCTGGCCAGGCCGAGGTAGTCGTTGGAGGCCAGGTCGATCAGGCCGTCGTCGTCGGGGGTGCGGGCGCGCAGGACCCGCCGCAGCCCTGCCGCCTCCCTCGTGGCCGCCGCCGTGCGGAACCGGGCCAGCGGGTCGGGGGTCTGCTCCATAATCGGCATCTTTCCAGCCGGACTCACCCGATTCGCGTTCGGGCCTGCAAAGAACGCATGATGCACGGGTGCCGACTCTAAGCGACCTGGCGGTCCGTCACACCGCGCTCGACGATGCGGACCTGGAGTGGATGCACTCGCTGGTCTCCGACTGGCAGCTCCTCGCCGACCTCTCCTTCGCGGACCTGATCCTGTGGATCCCGCTGAAGGAGGGATCGGGCTGGATCGCGATCGCGCAGATGAGGCCCACCACGGGGCCGACGGTCTACCACGACGACATCGTGGGGATGACGGCGGCCAAGGGGGAGCGGCCGCTCCTGGAGACCGCCTGGAACGAGCGGCGCATCTGCCGCGAGGGCGACCCCGACTGGTCGAGCGGGGTGCCGGTCCGCGAGGAGACCATCCCGGTACGGCGGGCCGACCACTTCCTCGGCGTCATCCAGCGCTCGACGAACCTGTCCTCCGCCCGCACTCCCTCCAGGCTGGAGCTGACCTACCTGCAGAGCGCCTCCGATCTGGCCCAGATGGTGGCCGAGGGCCGTTTCCCGTTCTCCGGCGCCGAGCCGATCCTGGTCCGCTCGCCGAGGGTCGGCGACGGCCTGCTCAGGCTCGACCGGGCGGGCCGCGTCACGTACGCCTCGCCGAACGCCCTTTCCGCCTACCGGCGGCTGGGCCTCAACGCCGACCTGGTCGGCGCGGAGCTGGGCCGTACGACCGCGACGCTCTGCTACTCCGACGAGCCGATCAACGAGAACCTGATGCTCGTCGCGAGCGGGCGGGAGCCCAGGGAGACGGAGGTGGAGTCGGGCGGCACGGTCGTGCAGCTGCGGGCGATCCCGCTGGTCGTCGGCGGCGGGAGGATCGGCGCGCTGGTGCTCATCAGGGACGTGACCGAGCTGCGGCGCCGCGAGCGGGAGCTGATGACCAAGGACGCCACCATCAAGGAGATCCACCACCGGGTGAAGAACAACCTGCAGACGGTGGCCGCGCTGCTGCGGCTCCAGGCCAGGCGGATGCAGCTGCCGGAGGGCAGGGAGGCGCTGGAGGAGGCGGTGCGCAGGGTCGGGTCGATCGCGATCGTGCACGAGACGCTCTCCCACACGCCCGAGGAACAGGTCGACTTCGACGACATCGCCGACCGGGTGATCGCGATGACGGGAGAGGTCGCGGCCCCGGAGACGCAGGTGGTGCCGCACCGCGTCGGGACGTTCGGGGTGTTGCGCTCGGAGGTCGCGACGCCGCTGGCGATGGTTCTCACCGAGTTGCTGCAGAACGCGGTCCAGCACGGGCTGGCACAGCGCCAGGGCAGGCTGCAGGTGATCGTGTCACGGGGGGCCGAGCGGCTGGACGTGATCGTGTCCGATGACGGCAGCGGGCTGCCCGAGGACTTCGATCTCGACCGGACCACCAGCCTCGGCCTGCAGATCGTCAGGACTCTGGTGGTGGGCGAGCTGTCCGGGCGGCTCGCCATCGAGCCGCGCCAGGGCGGCGGGACCGAGGTGAGCCTGAGCATTCCCCTCCCCGCGATCTGAGCGGGGGAGGGGGAACGGCGTCAGGTCACGCCCTCGCCGCGGGGCGTGCCCGTCGCCCGGCCCGAGAGGAGAGGGGGCCGGGAAGGAGCGTTCTCACCGCGATGTCCGGGTGTGGCGGCCGGCTCGAAGGCCCGTACGGGAGCGGGCCTCTTCGAGACGATCAGGCGGGGCTTCGGTTTCAGACGCTCGTGCGGGTGCGGGCACGGGCCGTGCGGCGCTTGAGCGCGCGTCGCTCGTCCTCGCTCAGGCCGCCCCAGACACCGGCGTCCTGCCCGGACTCCAGCGCCCACTTCAGGCACGCCTCACTGATGCTGCACGAGTTGCAGACCTGCTTGGCTTCCTCGATCTGCATCAGGGCGGGGCCGGTGTTGCCGATCGGGAAGAACAGCTCGGGGTCCACGTCACGGCAGGCAGCTCTGTGGCGCCAGTCCATGCGTCCACTCCTTCGTATGAGGAGCCCTTGCGTCGGCTCCAGCGGCTCACTTTGTGAAGAGTTTCACTAACCAGCGCGAACGGTTCCCCGGTCCGTGGTCCGGGTCGGGGGTCCATCCGCTTGATCGCCGGTGACCTGGGAGCGAGGTGGTCGCTCAAAGGTCCTACGTTCCGACGTCAATCCTGAGATTGTCAGCCACGCTTAGTACACGCAAGAGGTTTGGGAGAACGTTTTACCCGAAATGGATGTCGGATGCGTCACACAGGCCGCATGTAACAGATCAGACCAAGACCTGTAACGCGTCAGGGATAGAGCGGAACGTTATCCGCTCGACCTCCCCCAGGTAGTCCCCGTCCAGCTGGAACGCCACGGGGCGCCTGGAACTCAGGGTGAACTCCTTCTCGTCGTGCAGCTGCACCAGGTGGCGGCCCGTCGGCAGGGTGTCGCGGGCGCCGATGATCTGGGGCATCAGCTGGAGCATGGCGGGCAGGCCGAGGCGCTGCAGGCCCAGCAGGTCGAGCCCGGTCTCGAAGCTCGCCCACGGGGTCGGGGAGACCGGCCGCGGGCCGATGAACGACCACGGGGAGGTGTTGGAGATGACGGCCATGAAGATGCCGCCGGTCCGCGGCACCTCCGGGCCCTCCACGGTCATCGGCGGGTGGCGCTTGTCGGTCGACAGGTAGTGGTGCAACGCGGTGTTCACATAGCGGGCGGGCGTCGCCTTGCGGCCGGTGCCCCGCATCCCCTCGACCGCCCTGATCACCTCGGCGTCGTACCCCAGACCGCTACAGAACGTGAAATACCTACTGTGGTCATCCCAGATCGCCTGGCCGAGCCCGACGGTCCGCCTCCGGCCGTCGCGGATCGCCTCCAGGATCGCCCCCACCGCCTCCACCGGGTCGTTCGGCAGGCCCAGAGCCCTCGCGAAGACGTTGGCGCTGCCGCCGGGGATCGCCAGCAGCGCGGGCCGGTCGGCCGAGCTGCCCTCGTCGCCCGCCTTGCCGTCCACCGGGTCGAGCAGCCCGTTCACCGCCTCGTTGATGGTGCCGTCACCACCCAGCACGGCCACCGCGTCGTAGCCGGAGGCGTGCGCCTTGCGGGAGAGCTGCGTGGCGTGCCCCCGGTATTCGGTCTCCTCGACGGTCAGGTTCATCGTCGCGCTCAGCGCCCTGATGAGAACGTCCCTGGTTCGCTGGTTGGTCGTCGTCGCCTTCGGATTCACCAGGAGCATCGCGCGCATGGCCTCAGCGTATCCGCCGGAAACCGGACTGAGGCGGCGAAGAGGCGGGCGACGATACCCGGCGATAGGGTTGGCCCCGTGCCGAACCGCCCGCTGACCCTCACCGTCGCCGCCGCCGTCATGGCGCTGGAAGGCGCGACCGCCCTGATCCTCGGCGGCTACGCCGGCGTGGAGACGGTGATCGGCCGTCCGTCCGACCTGATGAGCTCGATCGCCGTCGCCGCGTTCGGGATCATCATCGGCGCCGCCCTGCTCTGGGTCGGCTGGGGAATGATCCACTCAGAGCGGTGGGCGCGGAGCCCGGGCGTGCTGACGCAGATCTTCGCCATCCCGGTCTCGGTCACGCTGATCCAGTCCGACCAGCGGGTGATCGGCTTCTCGCTGATCACCCTCGCGGTGATCGGACTGGTCGCGCTGCTGTCCCCGCCGACGACGCACGCCCTCTACGGGGACCAGGACCAGCCGTCCGGCTAGTCGTCGACGGTCAGACCCTCGCGGAGTTGGGCGAGGGTCCTGGCGAGCAGCCGGGACACGTGCATCTGTGAGATGCCGAGCTCGGTGGCGATCTGGGACTGTGTCATGTTGCCGAAGAAACGCAGCAGCAGGATCCGCTTCTCACGCGGAGGCAGCCGCTCCAGCAGGGGCTTGAGCGACTCGCGGTACTCGACGCCCTCCAGGGAGTCGTCCACGATCCCGAGGGAGTCGGCCACCGCCGGCGCGTCGTCGTCGCCGGAGTCGGGCGCGTCGAGGGAGACCGTGGAGTAGGCGTTGGCCGACTCCAGCCCCTCGAGCACCTCCTCCTCGCTCATCTTCAGGAACGCGGCCAGCTCGGCCACGGTCGGCGCGCGCCCCTCCCGCTGGGAGAGCTCGCTGATCGCCTTGGTGAGCGAGAGCTTGAGCTCCTGCAGCCGGCGCGGCACGCGGACCGCCCAGCCCTTGTCGCGGAAGTGGCGTTTGATCTCGCCCACGATCGTCGGGGTCGCGTAGGTGGAGAACTCCACCCCGCGGCCGAGATCGAAGCGGTCGATCGACTTGATCAGTCCGATGGTCGCGACCTGGGTGAGGTCGTCCAGCCACTCGCCCCGGTTGCGGAACCGGCGGGCGAGGTATTCGACGAGGGGAAGGTGGAGCTCGACGAGCTCGTCGCGGATGCGCTGGCGTCGCGGGTCGTCGGCGGTCAACTCCACCAGTTCCGCGAAGAGCAGGCGCGCACGCACCCGGTCGGGCACCGCGTGGTCGCTGGCGGCCATGGCACGAGTCCTTTCCGTCACGCCGGCCTCGCCGCGCCTCGGCGCTTGCGGAGGACGATCGCCATACGGTCGGGGGAGTCGGTTACGGCATCCACATCGTCAGCCAGGGCGGTGAGCACCATCCACGCGAAGTCGTCGCGCTTCGGAGGGGTGCTTCCCACCGTGCTGACCTCGACCCGCACTTTCATCAGCTGCCCGGTGAGCTCGAACTCGGCAGTCAGATCGGTGCCGGGAACGGCCTGGGTCAGTAACATCGCACACGCCTCGTCGACCGCGATCCGAAGATCCTCGATCTCGTCCAGCGTGAAGTCCAGCCGTACGGCAAGCGCGGCTGTCGCCGTACGCAGCACGGACAGATAGGCACTCGTCGCCGGCAGCCGGACGCTCACCACGTCACGGATCCCGCCCATGCCGACCGCGGGCGCCTCGGTGTGTTCGGTCACGTTCCTCCTCGCAGAGTCGCTGACTGCAACCTACAGCCCTGGGACGGTAGTTGGCCCGCTTGGACTCGCGATCGAGGCGATTTGCCACCGTCAAGAACCCCTGAAGATACGCAAAAGGGGCACTGTACTTGTGGCGGCTCCGGCGCGTCGCGACCCGGCCCTGGCGACGCGGGCGCGCCGGGATCCGGCCTGTCAGGCGAGGTCGAGGCATCGCGGCCCGGACGACGTGCCGGCGGCGGCGCGTCCTCGCGGACCCCGATCCGGATCAAGGGAGTGTCCCGGGGGACGTTTCCTTGATCCGGACTACCGGCGCCCCATCACGAGATCGTTGTGAGGGTTTTAAGCGGCCTTGGTCTCCCAGAAGATCTTGGAGATGTCGTCGATCTTGCCGAGGAGCTCGTCGGCCTTGGCGACGTCGACCGTGCCCTTGCCGCCGGCCGCGCCCGCGAGCTTGGTGGCCTCCCAGAACAGCTGGTGCAGCTGCGGGTAGGTCTCCAGGTGCGGGGGCTTGAAGTAGTCGGTCCACAGCACCCACAGGTGGTGCTTGACCAGCTCGGCCCGCTCCTCCTTGATGGAGAGCGCGCGGGCGCGGAACACCGGGTCCTCGTTTCCGGCGTACTTCTCCATGATGGCCTTGACGGATTCGGCCTCGATGCGGGCCTGGGCCGGGTCGTACACGCCGCAGGGCAGGTCGCAGTGCGCCGAGGCGATGTGCTTGGGGCGCATAAGTCGTGCGAGCATCGGAAATCCTTCCTTGATGCCGGGTTCAGAATGGTCCGGTTAACGACCTTACTCGTCTCCGAATGCCCGCGCGGGAGGGGGTTACGCTCCATGAGAGTCCGTGTCGCAGGTGAGTCGATGCTGCCCGCGCTGCGGCCCGGCGACTGGCTCTGGGTACGGCGCGGCGCGGCCGTGCGGCCGGGGGACCTGGTCGTCGCCCGGTTGCCGTCCGATCCCGCCGTGCTCATCGTCAAGCGCGCCGCGTGGGAGGCGGACGGCGGCTGGTGGCTGGAGAGCGACAACCAGCGCGCCTCCGGCCGGCGCGACAGCTGGGACTTCGGGGCGCTGCCGCCGTCGTCGATCGTCGGCCGGGTGGTGCTGCGCTACTGGCCGGATCCCTGGCGGGCCCGGTGAGGAGCCTCCGGGTGTCTCCCGCCTACTGGACGACCTTCTGGCGGGCCCGGTAGGCGGCGACGTTGGCCCGGCTGGCGCACCGCTCCGAGCAGTAGCGGCGTGACCGGTTGGAGGAGGTGTCGAGGTAGGCCCTGCGACAGGGCGGCGCCTGGCAGAGGCCGAGCCGGTCGACGCCGAGATCGGTGATCATGGTGGCGAGTCCCATCACCGCGCCCACCGCGTACTGGTCGGCCATCCGGCCGCCCTCGGTGAGGTGCAGGTGCCAGCGCTCGCCGTCGTGACCGGAGATCTGCGGCTGGACCGGGTGGTGGATCAGCAGCGAGTTGAGCCGGTCGACCACCGCCTCCTCGTCGCCCGCCTCTGCGGTCTCGAACACGATCATCAGCTCCTCGCGCAGGTCGCGCAGGGCCTCCAGGTCGCTCCTGGTGATGCGGCAGCCGGGCCGGTAGCGGCCGCCCTCTTCCAGGAGCAGGCGCAGCCCGTCGAGGCCGGTCAGCCGGTCGGGACTGTTGATCAGTAGTACGGCCAGCTCCGCGTAGGAGGTCAGGTCCATCTGGGGATCCGTCGATGTAAGAGGCGGCATGGATTTTGAGTATTACACGATGTGGTGAGGTTAACACCGGGACGGCGAAAGTCGGCGCCTTCCCTCCACGGGCGGCAGTCTCAACATGTGGCACAATCGAGCAACGGGTGACCCCCGTACCCCCTCCAGGCGACCGTGCTCAGTGGGCAGGTCCCGAGCGGCTACCGAAGCCCGGGACATGCTTCCTCCGGCCGCCTCCGAAGGAAACATCCGTCTGTCTGACTGAACTACAGGGGTCGCTGTGGCCGTCACGCCATCCTCCATCTCCCTCGAAGCCCTCGAAGCCCTCGATCTTGACCCGGCCTTCGCCCTGCACCGCGGGGGCAAGCTGGAGGTCCGCTCCACCGTCCCGGTCCGCGACGCCGACGACCTGGCGCTCGCCTACACGCCGGGGGTGGCCAGGGTCTGCAGCGCGATCGCCGAGGAGCCCGAGCTGGCCCAGGACTACACCTGGATCTCCAACGTGGTCGCCGTCGTCTCCGACGGCACCGCCGTGCTCGGCCTCGGGGACATCGGGCCCGCCGCCGCCATGCCGGTCATGGAGGGCAAGGCCCTGCTGTTCAAGCAGTTCGCAGGCGTCGACGCGGTGCCTCTCTGCCTCGACTGCACCGACGTGGACGCGCTGGTCGAGACGGTCGTCCGGCTCGCCCCCTCCTTCGGGGGGATCAACCTCGAGGACATCAGCGCGCCCCGCTGCTTCGAGATCGAGGCGCGCCTTCGCGAGCTCCTCGACATCCCCGTCTTCCACGACGACCAGCACGGCACCGCGATCGTCACGCTGGCCGCGCTGAAGAACGCCGCGCGGCTGACCGGCCGCTCGCTGGGAGAGCTGCGCGTCGTGGTCGCCGGCGCCGGCGCCTCCGGGATCGCGGTCAGTCGGTTCCTGCTCAACGCGGGCATCGGCGACATCGCGGTGGCCGACTCCAAGGGCCTCATCCACGAGGGCCGCGTCGGGCTCAACCCGGTGAAGGAGGCCCTGGCGCGCGACAGCAACAGGGCGGGCCTGCGCGGTTCCACCGAGCAGGCGCTGGCCGGGGCCGACGTGTTCGTCGGGCTGTCGGGCTCGACGGTCTCCGAGGAGGCCATCGCGTCGATGGCCCCGGACTCGATCGTCTTCGCGCTGTCCAACCCGACGCCCGAGGTGCGTCCGGACATCGCGCGCAAGTACGCGCGCGTGGTCGCGACCGGCCGCTCCGACTTCCCCAACCAGATCAACAACGTGCTGGCCTTCCCCGGCGTCTTCCGTGGGGCGCTCGACGTCCGCGCCACCACGATCACCGAGAACATGAAGGTCGCCGCGGCCGAGGCGCTGGCCGCGGTGGTCGGCGACGACGAGCTGTCGGCCGACCGCGTGATCCCCAGCCCGTTCGACGAGCGCGTCGCCCCCGCGGTCATCGCCGCCGTCTCCGCGCAGGCCCGCGCCGACGGGGTCGCCCGCCTCTAGCGGTCACCTCCTCTGCCTCCGGTCGTCGCCTCCGTACGGCCGTTGGCGCGATCGCGCACCCCATGTCCCCTCATGCTCATCCCGTGCCCACCAGGCATGTGACCACGAACGCCCCTCGCCCGACCGGCGAGGGGCGTTCGCGCTTTCTGGAAACCCCGATATTCGTCACGGATCGTGCTATAAAAAGAGCTCTCAGTTACCTATGTGCGTAAGGTGTGCATCAGGCAGCGATGCGCGCACGACCGGACCATGCGCGCTGCCGGCACGCAGCTGGTTCTCGCGGTGAGGGGAGCTATGAGACGCGAGCCCAACCGACTACTCCAGAGGCTCATCGCCGAGGCGGGCTTCACCCACAAGGGGCTGGCCCGGCGGCTCAACGATCTCGGCGCGGCTCGCGGCCTGTCCGGTCTGAGGTACGACCACAGTTCCGTGCTGCGCTGGATCGCGGGGCAGCGGCCGAGAGACCCGGTCCCCGGGCTGCTCGCCGAGATCTTCGCGCTCCGGCTCGGCAGGGCCGTGAGTCCCGAGGATCTCGGCCTGCCGGCCGTCCTGACGCCTCTCGACCTCGGGCAGGAGTTCAACCACACGTGGCAGGAGGGAATCTCGACCGTGACAGCACTGTGGCGCGGGGACGTGGAGAGACGAAGGTTCTTACTCGACTCCACCTTCGCGATCGGGGCCGGGTCCGCCGGGGCGGTGCGCTGGCTGACCCTTCCGCTGGAGGGCCGCCCCGAGGGGCGGGGCACCCGGCGCGTCGGCATGGACGACATCGCGGCGATCCGGGAGGTCACCCGGTCCTTCGGTGAGCTGGACAACAGGTTCGGCGGCGGGAGGGTCCGCCCCGCTGTCGTGAAATATCTGGACACGGCGGTGGCGCCGCTCCTCGGTGACGGCTCGTACGCCGAGAACACCGGCAAGGCGCTGGCGTCGGCCGCCGCCGAGCTGACCCGGCTGGCCGGATGGATGGCCTACGACCTGGAGCAGCACGGCCTGGCCCAGCGCTACCTGATTCAGGCGCTGCGCCTGGCGCGCGGGGCGGGCGACCACGGGCTCGGCGGCGAGATCCTCGCCGGGATGAGTCACCAGGCCATATATATAGGACAACCCGCCCACGCGCTCGACCTGGCCAGGGCCGCCCAGCTCTCCGCCCGCCGGGCCGGGATCTTCGCCCTGCTGGCCGAGACGCACGTGCTGGAGGCCCACGCGCACGCGGCACTGGACGACCGGGAGGCGTGCGCGAGCTCCCTGCACGAGGCCGAGCTGTCCTTCGACCGGCGCCGGGCCGGCGACGAGCCCGACTGGATCTCCTACTTCGACGAGGCCTACCTGTCGGCGAAGTTCGCGCACTGCTTCCGCGACCTGGGCGACGGGCCGGGGACGGTACGGCACGCCAGGCGCTCGCTGGAGATGGACGGGCGCTACGTGCGCGGGCGGATGTTCAACCTGTCGCTGCTCTCGGCCGGGCTGCTCGCCTCGGGGGAGCTGGAGGAGGCCTGCTCCGTCGCGGTGGAGGCACTGGAGCTGGCCAAGGGCCTGGAGTCGGCCAGGACCCGGTCGTACGTCGCCGATCTGCGGCGGCGGCTGGATCCCCACGCCGCCGAGCGGCCGGTGATGGAGCTGAACGAACGGGTGGGGGAGCTCAACTCCGTCTGAGCGGATCGGGAGGTCTCGCCGGAGGCTTTCCGGTAGGAACCTGGGGCTCTTCCCCCGACGGGGATGCCCAACCGTTTCCGGTGGGGAATGGCCGTAGGGGCCCGGCAGGATCTGCCGGGCCCCTACGGGTGGAGCTGGTGGTGCTGTGAAGCTGTGAGCCTGGGGTTTGGACGCTCAGGCTCGGGTGATCGTCAGGGAGCTACTACTACTTGACGATCGAGCCGGACCACACCGCGGAGGCCTTGGTGTAGATGGCCGCGGTCTCACCGTCGAAGTACGGCGAGGTGATGGTGTCGAAGCGGCCGTTCTTGTCCTGGTCGCCGAACAGGCTGGTGACACCGTTGACGTAGCCGAGACGCTTGGCGTTGCTGTACTTGGCGAGCCAGGGGCCACCGTCGGCGCCGGGGGTGAAGGAGCTCTTGAGGCCAACGTGCTCCTCAACCTTCTCCGCGGCCGAGACGTACACCTTGCCGGAGGTCTTGCCGTAGGTCCACTTCGGCGTAACGCCGGTGTAGGCCTTGTTGCCGTCGGGGTGCGGCGCGGCCGGGTAGCCGAACACGAACACCGTCTGCTCGGGCTTCTGGTTCCAGGTGAAGCCCTGGCCACCGACGTTGTCGCCCAGGCGACCGGCGTCCTTGATGAAGCCGTCAATGACGATGAAGATCGCCTTGTAGTACTTCTTCTCGGTACCGGGCTTGACCCAGCTCTGCACGTAGTAGTGCGTGATGGTGTAGTTGCCCAGCTTGTCGACAGCCTTGGTGCCCTTGCCGGCGTAAGCGTCGTACTCGGTCTTGGTGACGCTCTCGACCTCGGGCTCGCCCAGCTTGTTGCCGTTGCCGGGGCCAACCTTGGCGGCCTTGTAGGTCGCCTCGGTGACCTCGACGCGCTCGAGCACGGCGCCGGGGTAGTTCGGGCCAACGACGTCGGCCGCGGTGTTCTTACCCTCGGACCAGCAGGCGCCCAGGTTCAGGACGCACTTCTTGTACTCCTCCTTGGAGATCTCGACCTGCTTGACTTCCTTACGACCGGTGAACTTGTCGTAGTCAGCCTTGGAGACTTCCTTGGAGGTGCCGCCACCGACCTGGATACCGTTGTACACGGTCACGAACGCGTAGTCGCGGTCGCGGTCGTTGTACACGCTGTAGTCGTAGTGGGTGTAGGCGGTCTTGCCGACGTAGATGCCCCACGGGGACTTGCCCTGGTAGTAGCCGGGGACGAAGACCCAGTTGTCCATGACGCTGGCGTTCTTCTTGTCGTCGTAGACGCAGTGACCGGCCGTGGAGACCAGGTTGCGGTACTTCGACTGGATCGAAGTGGCCGAGCACCACTTCAGGTCGCCGGCAGCGTCGACGAAGAACACCTTGCCGATGGTCTTCGGCAGGTTGATGTTCTTGACCTTCGCGGCGGTCTTCTTCTCTTCGCCGATCGGGGCCACGATGCCCGGCTTGCCGTCGGGGGTGTAGCCGCCGCCCGCGCTCAGCTTCGAGGCCGCGATGGTCTCGTGGGTGTACGCGGTCGCCTTGGCGAGGTTGTTGGTGTGACCGTTGGCCTTGAGCCAGAACTCGGCGACGTCAACCGCAGCCGGAGCGTCCTTGGCCATGGTGTCGCTGGCCCAGTCCGGAACGGCGTTGGCGGTACCGGCCAGACCAGCGGCCAGCAGACCGGTGGCCAGAACGGCGCCACCGGCGGGGAGGAGGATGCGCTTCAAGGGGAGCTCCTTGGTCTGATGTGGAACGCTTCTTGCGTCCCATGCGTCAGTAAAGGGAATGCCAGAAACATACAGGGCCGATCTTGAACACCGGAAGCCGCTTTGAGGATCAAAGACGGCCTTGATCGCGTCGATGCCATTCTGTGATGTTTGAGTACGCCTGAAGCTGTTGTGAAAGTTGATGGTCGAGCTACATGTTTACGCAGATAGGCGTAGGGTTGGTGTGAAAGTGACCGATGTGGCGTGAGTGGACCATCACGATCGGTTACCGATCATATGTGATGCAGATCACATCGACTTGATGGCACCGATTCCGGAGCGGGCACGTCTAAAGGCCCGTTAATTCGGGATCCGGGGCTTGGACGAGCCTGAGAACGTGCGGCGCGGACCCCCGAAACTAGTGCGAACGACCTCTCGTCGTCCCCCGTGCCCCGTGGGAGAGCTTGATCCTTCTGCTGCACGGGGTGGTGAGCCCCTGGCCGGAGAGAGCTGATGTCGGCTGAGAACGCGCCGGGGTGGTGCCGAAGCGAGATCGCCGCGTTCATGGCCACGAGGCAACACCGCGAGGAACGCGTGTGCGATCTCCGGACCTGATCCCCGTTCTCCGGATTCGGCCGCCAGGTTTGTTCTCCGGGCCCGGTTTTCAAAGCCGATTCCCGGAGCCGACGCCGTCGGCGCTCGCTCGGCAGGCGAATCGCCGCCACGTCGAAGGGCCCGGCAGAGTGCCGGGCCCTTCGACGTTTCCGAGAACCGACCACCGCTTTCACGGTCATCGGTGGGGAATGGCCGTAGGGGCCCGGCAGGATCTGCCGGGCCCCTACGGGTGGAGCTGGTGGTGCTGTGAAGCTGTGAGCCTGGGGTTTGGACGCTCAGGCTCGGGTGATCGTCAGGGAGCTACTACTACTTGACGATCGAGCCGGACCACACCGCGGAGGCCTTGGTGTAGATGGCCGCGGTCTCACCGTCGAAGTACGGCGAGGTGATGGTGTCGAAGCGGCCGTTCTTGTCCTGGTCGCCGAACAGGCTGGTGACACCGTTGACGTAGCCGAGACGCTTGGCGTTGCTGTACTTGGCGAGCCAGGGGCCACCGTCGGCGCCGGGGGTGAAGGAGCTCTTGAGGCCAACGTGCTCCTCAACCTTCTCCGCGGCCGAGACGTACACCTTGCCGGAGGTCTTGCCGTAGGTCCACTTCGGCGTAACGCCGGTGTAGGCCTTGTTGCCGTCGGGGTGCGGCGCGGCCGGGTAGCCGAACACGAACACCGTCTGCTCGGGCTTCTGGTTCCAGGTGAAGCCCTGGCCACCGACGTTGTCGCCCAGGCGACCGGCGTCCTTGATGAAGCCGTCAATGACGATGAAGATCGCCTTGTAGTACTTCTTCTCGGTACCGGGCTTGACCCAGCTCTGCACGTAGTAGTGCGTGATGGTGTAGTTGCCCAGCTTGTCGACAGCCTTGGTGCCCTTGCCGGCGTAAGCGTCGTACTCGGTCTTGGTGACGCTCTCGACCTCGGGCTCGCCCAGCTTGTTGCCGTTGCCGGGGCCAACCTTGGCGGCCTTGTAGGTCGCCTCGGTGACCTCGACGCGCTCGAGCACGGCGCCGGGGTAGTTCGGGCCAACGACGTCGGCCGCGGTGTTCTTACCCTCGGACCAGCAGGCGCCCAGGTTCAGGACGCACTTCTTGTACTCCTCCTTGGAGATCTCGACCTGCTTGACTTCCTTACGACCGGTGAACTTGTCGTAGTCAGCCTTGGAGACTTCCTTGGAGGTGCCGCCACCGACCTGGATACCGTTGTACACGGTCACGAACGCGTAGTCGCGGTCGCGGTCGTTGTACACGCTGTAGTCGTAGTGGGTGTAGGCGGTCTTGCCGACGTAGATGCCCCACGGGGACTTGCCCTGGTAGTAGCCGGGGACGAAGACCCAGTTGTCCATGACGCTGGCGTTCTTCTTGTCGTCGTAGACGCAGTGACCGGCCGTGGAGACCAGGTTGCGGTACTTCGACTGGATCGAAGTGGCCGAGCACCACTTCAGGTCGCCGGCAGCGTCGACGAAGAACACCTTGCCGATGGTCTTCGGCAGGTTGATGTTCTTGACCTTCGCGGCGGTCTTCTTCTCTTCGCCGATCGGGGCCACGATGCCCGGCTTGCCGTCGGGGGTGTAGCCGCCGCCCGCGCTCAGCTTCGAGGCCGCGATGGTCTCGTGGGTGTACGCGGTCGCCTTGGCGAGGTTGTTGGTGTGACCGTTGGCCTTGAGCCAGAACTCGGCGACGTCAACCGCAGCCGGAGCGTCCTTGGCCATGGTGTCGCTGGCCCAGTCCGGAACGGCGTTGGCGGTACCGGCCAGACCAGCGGCCAGCAGACCGGTGGCCAGAACGGCGCCACCGGCGGGGAGGAGGATGCGCTTCAAGGGGAGCTCCTTGGTCTGATGTGGAACGCTTCTTGCGTCCCATGCGTCAGTAAAGGGAATGCCAGAAACATACAGGGCCGATCTTGAACACCGGAAGCCGCTTTGAGGGGGAGGAAGCATGCTTGGCGGGTCGAGACCGTTTCGTGATGTTTGAAGACCCTTGATGCTGATGTTGCGATTGAGGTGAACCTAGGCTGTTTCCGCAGATAGATGGAAGCCTGGGGTGAAAGTGGCCGATGTGGCGTGTTCGGATGATCATGATGAGCTACGACTCTTATGTGATGCAGATCACATCGATTTGATGGCACCGATTTCGCGGCGGGCACGTCTAACGGCGCCCGCCCGCGACCGGGACGGCCCTCCGCGATGCCCCGTGACACGCCCTTACGGTCCCGGAAACTGGCCTTCTCGCCCCGGACAAGCCCCGTCAAAGCCCCGGAAACGGGTGCGGGACCCGGCGTCGCGCGCCGGGTCCCGCTGATGGTTCCGAAGCCGAGGGGAGTCCTTCGCTCCACGGTGTACGAATTACCTGTAGAGCTCGCCCCTCGGGCCGACGATCCTGCCGGACCACACGTTGGCGGCCTTGCGGTAGACGTCGGCGGTCTCGCCGTCGAAGTACGGCGAGGTGATGAGGTCGTAGCGGTCGTTCTGGTCCTGGTCGCCGAACAGGCTGGTGACACCGTTGACGAGGCCCAGGCGCCGGGAACTGCTGTACTGCGAGATCCAGGGGCCGCCGTCGGCGCCCGGCGTGAGGGCGCCCTTGAGACCGACGTGCTCCTCGACCTTCTCCGCGGCCGATACGTACTCCTTGCCGGAGGTCTTGCCGTACACGTACTTGGGCGTCACGCCGCTGTAGGGCTTGTTGCCGTCGGGGTGCGGGGCCTGGGGGTAGCCGAAGACGTAGACGGTCTTGCCGGTCCTCTGGTTCCAGGTGAAGCCCTGGCCGCCGACGTTGTCGCCGAGACGGCCGACGTCCTTGGAGAGCAGGATGTAGTAGTGCGAGCCACGTGACCACTTGGGCCCGGTGAACCCGCTGTACTCGCGCCTGGTGACCTGCTTGACCCCATTGAAGGCGACGCCGTTGTAGACCGTGACGAAGGCGTAGTCCTTGTCGTAGTCCTCGTAGTTGGCGAAGTCGTAGTGCGTCCACGCCGACTTGCCGACGTAGATGCCCCAAGGGGCCTTGCCCTGGTAGTAGCCGGGGACGAAGACCCACTTGTCGAGGGTGTCGCTGTTGCTGCCCGGGTCGTAGACGCAGTGCCCGGCCGTGGCGACCACGTTGCGGTACTTGCCCTGGATCGAGGTGGCCGAGCACCAGCGGTACTGGCCGTTGACGACGAAGAACACCTTGCCGATGGTCCTGGGCAGGTTGACGTTCTTGACGCGGCCGGACGGGGCCTTCTCCGAGCCGGTCGGACCGACGCTGCCGGGCCTGCCGTCGGGGGAGAAGCCGCCGCCGACCTTCATCTTCGGCGCACCGGGGTCGGGGTTGTAGACCGTCGCCTTCTTGAGGGCGGCGAAGTTGGAAGCGGCCCAGAAGTCGATGACCGAGACCGCCGAGGCGTTGTTCCTGGCCATCGGGTCGGTCGCCCAGTCGGGAGCGGCCTGAGCGGTGCCGGCCAGGGTGGTGGCCAGCAGGGCGGTGGCGGCTGCGGCGCCACCGAGGGGGAGAAGAGAGTGCTTCACGACAAAAGCTCCTTGCGCTGCAACGTTCCCGGACGGGACGTCCGGGAACTGCGGGACGACAAGCTACGAACCTATGCAGGGATCAAGGGAGCAAACACCGTATAAGGGTCTCTTAAGGATCTCTTAAGGTGACGTTATGATCGGGGCGCCTGCTGGGTCGCGGCCCAGTGATAGACGACGTAGGTCGACGCGATGAAGTACGGGGAGGAGATCCTGTCGTACTTGCGGTCGGTGTTGACGTCCCAGGCGAAGCTGTTGACGCCGTTGAGATAGCCGACGGAGTTCTTGTTGTCGTAGAAGATCAGCCACGGGCCGCCGCTCGCGCCGTTGGTGAACGGGCAGGCCAGGGCGACGCCCTGCTCGACCAGGCGGGTGGGGGCCTTCACTCTGACGGTGAGCCCGCGGCACCACTTCAGCTGCTGGCCGTTGTAGGGCCTGCTGCCGTCGGGGTGCGGGGCGGCGGGGTAGCCGAAGGCGAGGGCGGACAGGCCGGCGCCGCGGTTGGTCGCCAGGCCCTGCCCGCCGACGTTGTCCTCCAGGCTTCCGACGCTCTCCATCTCGTAGCTGCCGGACGTCTTGCCGGCCTTCCACCTGAAGCCGTCGTGCACGGTGACGAACGCGTAGTCGTAGTCGTAGTCGCCTCTGCCGACGAAGTCCTCGTGCAGGTTGAGCGAGTGGCCGACGTAGATGCCGTACGGGGTGCTGCCCTTGTCATAGCCGGGGATGAAGATCCAGTATTCGGCCGGGCTGCCCGTCTTGGCGTCGTAGGCGCAGTGCCCGGCCGTGGCGACCAGGTTGCGGTTGGTCGCCGCCACGGAGGAGGCGGAGCACCAGTAGTCCTTGGCGCCGATCCGGAAGAACACCTTGCCCACGGTCACCGGCGAGCTGCCGGAGGCCGGGGCCCGCTTCTTCGGCAGGGTGGGCTTGACGACCGGTGCGGAGCCTCCCGAGGCGGCGGAACCCTTTCCGCCGGTGGTCGCACCGGCCTCCGCGGCCATGGTCGTCGCGGCGGCGGACTCCCCGGTGGCGGACGCCGCGGCGGCCGTGGCGCTCCTGGCCGTCGCGCTTCCCGGGGTGGCCGCCGAGGAGGGCGGGCCATCGCTCTTCATCTCAGGCGCAGCCGGGACGTTGTCCATGGCCTGCTTAAGCCTCGTCGGACTCCAGTACTCCGCGATCCGCCTCATGTCGGCGCTGCTCTTGGTCAGGGTGATCGAGGTGATCCCGTTGGGCACCCCGTCCAGCGGGGTGGCCGCGGCGCTCCCGGCGAACACGGACGTCATGGTCGCACAGGCGGCGACCAGTCCGCCGAGTGTGGCCGTGATCCGCCGAGCGCGGGAGGACATGAGTGTTCCTTTCGGGGAATCGTGACGTTCGGGGAGTTACTGGAGGCGCAAGGGATGATTTTTCCAGATCAACTTAGTTTTGGGCAGTTCGTTGGACCGATCCGCTCATACTCTGTTATCTGGTCAGTGTGGCCGAAGGTGTATAAGCACCCCGTGAAGGCCAGGAAGGGCCCGGTGCGCACCGGGCCCTTCCGCGTTCACGAAGCCGGTGTCTAGGCGGGGAGCTTCCCGGTCCAGAGGTTGGCGGCGTGCTTGTAGATGCCGTACGTGTCACCGTTGAAGTACGGGGTGGTGACGCGGTCGTAGCGCTTGTTGCCGTCGCTGTCGACCGTCAGGCTCACGACACCGTTGAGGTAGCCGGTCCGCTTGCTGTTCTTGTACTGCAGCAGGAAGGGACCGCCGCTGGCGCCCGGGGTGAAGGCGCACTTGATCGCCTGCTGCTCCTCGGCCTTGTAGGCCGACACGACGGGCGCGGCGCCGGTCGTGCCGTAGCACCACTTCTGGGTGTGACCGGAGTACGGCTTGTCGCCGTCGAGGTGGGCCGAGGTCGGGTAGCCGAACGTGAAGACCTTCTTGCCCAGCTTCTGGTTCCAGCTGAAGCCCTGGCCGCCGACGTTGTCGCCCAGGCGGCCGGCCGCGGTCACGAAAGTGATGTAGTGCCGGAAGATGATGTACTTCGCCGACGACGTCTTCGCGATGTACTTCACTACGAAGTAGTACGTGATCGTGTAGTTGCCCCGCGAGTCGACCTGCTTGTGGCCGGGGCCCTTGTACGCCTCGTACTCGGTCTTGGTGACGTGCTCGACGCGGGGCTGGAGCTTGGAGCCGCTCGCGGGCCAGTCGGCCTGGTCGAGCGTCCTGCCGAGGGTGACCTTGTCGTCGTGCAGGCCGTAGACCTTGCCGGGCACCTTGTCCCAGCTGGACTTGTCGGTCTCCACCGCGACGGCGATCGCGCCCTTGTACTGCGGACCGACCTGGTCTTCCTTGTCCACACCCTCGACCTTGCCGAGGCCGCCCTTCTTCGTCCACGCGTCGTAGGTGTTCCGGTCGACCGCGGTGGCGGCCTCGCGGCCCACACCGCCCTTGTCCATGTGAGCCTTGAAGGTCTTGTAGTCGACCTCCTTCTCGGGCTGCTGCTTGATGCCGTCGTAGACGTTGACGAAGGCGTAGTCGTAGTCGTAGTCCTCGTAGACCGTGAAGTCGTCGTGGGTGTTGACCTTGGCGCCGACGTAGATGCCCCAGGGAGCCTTGCCCTGGTAGTAGCCGGGGATGAACACGAAGTTGCCGAACGGCTTGTTCGTGTCGGTGTCGTAGACGCAGTGGCCGGCGGTGGCGACCAGGTTGCGGAACTTCGACTGCACGGAGGTGCCGGAGCACCAACGCTCCTTGCCCTTGTCGTCGACGAAGAAGACCTTGCCGACGGTGATCGGGAGGTTCACGTTGCGCGACCTGCCGGCGGTCTTGCCGCCCTCGCCGGTCGGGGCGACGATGCCGGGCTTGCCGTCCGCGGCGGCCCTGGCGGCGCCGGTCTTGTTCAGCTTGGCGGAAACGGTGGAGTCGGCGAGGTAGGTCGTCGCCGACTTCAGCTTCGAGGCGGTCCAGTAGCCCGCGATGGCCTTCGCGTTACCGGAGGGGGTGAGCGCCGACGACTTGACGTCGGGATCGGCCGTGCTCGCCTGGGCGGTGGCGGGGAGAGAAGCACCGACCATGGTGGCGGCGGCGAGGACGCCGCCGAGGGGAAGGACGAGGCGCTTGGCTCGGGAGTTCAATGGAGCTCCTTCTTTGTCATGGGTCACTCGGGACGCAACCCACGCATGCGTAAAGAGACAAGAGGTGACCGTACTCGGCAAAGATGGGGTAAAAAGCTATAAATCGGGCAAGCAGCCGGACCGTTATGTTTTTGTTACTAAATCCGTGGAACCGGGAATCCTCGGAGTCCGTCTGATCTACCTGAACTTGATCGAGAGGCCCCCCGTGGGTCATGTGACCGTATGAACTGCGGAAACACCCAGGCTTGTCGGTGTCCCGCGAGGGCGTCCGAGGGCAGGCTGAGCCGGCATCCGCGTCACACGTCATCGGGGGATCTCATGCGGCGTCTTCTCTGCCTGGCCGTTGCCGGCCTCTTCCAGCTCTCGGGTACGGCCGTGGCGTCCACGGTGCCGCCTCGCGATCCCGGCCCGGGGTGGCAGGAGACGAGACCGCACCCCTACCCCGGCGACTCGGGACCGCAGGTGACGAGGCCGCTCCCGCTCCATCCGGGCGGGCCCGCCCACGTCATGCCGGGACCGGTCGAACCGTTTCCCGGCGCCAGGCCTCCGCGCAGCGCCAGGGCACTCGTGCTGAGCCTCGCGCGGGGCGACAAGCCCGTGCCCGTGGCGGGCCACGCGCTGCTGCTGTGCGACCGGCCCGGCGGCAACCACCCCGACGCGGTCCGCGCCTGCGAGGCGCTGGCCGAGGTGCGGGGCGATCCCGCCAGGCTCAGGCCGAGGACGGGTGTGGCGTGCACGCTGCAGTACGACCCGGTCACGGTGACCGCCGTCGGGATCTGGAACAACCGTTTCATCCGGTTCGAACGCACCTACGGCAGCCCGTGCGCGCTGCGGGCCGCCACCGGCACGGTCTTCGCCCTGGGAGGAGATCCCCGGCGGCCGGGATGGAACGTTCCGGACACGGTGACCGCCCTTCCCGGGCCGCCGCCCGGAACGTTCCCCGGACCGATCCGGCGGCCGGGTTCGTAGCCGTCCCCGCTTTTTCGAGAAAGGGCCCGGTCCCAGGACCGGGCCCTGCTCGCCGGCTGCTCGTTTCCTGCTCGTTCGCCGCGGCCGGCCGAATGGCCTTACGACCGGCCGCCGGCACGGGTCAGCTGGTCCAGCGGTTGGCCGCGGCCTTGTAGACCTTGTAGGTGTCGCCGTTGAAGTACGGCGAGGAGATCTTGTCGTACCGGTCGTTCTTGTCGGTGTCCCAGGCGATGCTGTTGACGCCGATCAGATAGCCGGTCCGGCTGGAGCTCTTGTACTTGTAGAGCCAGGGGCCGCCGCTCGCGCCCGAGGTGAAGGCGCACTTGAAGCCGATGTGCTCCTGGACGTTGTACTTCGGCGCGGCCGGCATGGCGCCGGTCTTGCCGTAGCACCACTTCATCGTGCGGCCGGAGAAGGGCTTGTCGCCGTCGGGGTGCAGGCCGGCCGGGTAGCCGAAGGAGAAGACCGTGTTCTTGACCTTCTGGTTCCAGGCGAAGCCCTGGCCGCCGACGTTGTCGCCGAGACGGCCGACGTTCTTGATGACCGGCTTCCACTTGTTGTCCTTGTCCTTCTCCCAGTTCACCTTGAACCCGGAGTGGACGTTGACGAAGGCGTAGTCGTAGTCGTAGTCCTCCTTCACCACGAAGTCGTCGTGCGCGTTGAACCACTTGGCCGCGTAGATGCCGTAGGGGTTCTTGCCGTCCCACGCCTGGTTGCCGTCCCAGTAGGACGGGATGAAGATCCAGTTGTCGTAGAACTGGTTGGTCTTCACGTCGTAGACGCAGTGCGCGGAGGTGGCGACCACGTTGCGGTACTTGCCCTGGACCGAACTGCCGGAGCAGTACTTCCAGCTCTTCGGGTCCGACGGGTTGGCGCCGGGCAGGGTGAAGAAGACGCGCCCGACGGTGTTGGGCAGGTTCACCTGCTTGCTCTTGGAGGACTTGGTGCCCTCCGCGCCGATCGGCGGGACCGACCCGCCGGGGCCGTCGGGGCCCGCCGCGCTGGAGGCCCTGCCGCCCTTGACGCTCAGGTCGAGGTCGCCGGTGGCGTCCGTGGCCTTGCGCATCCGCTCGGGCGACCAGAAGGAGGTGGCCTGGTTGGCCGTCTCCGAGGCCTGGGAACTGACCACGTCCTTGGGGGCCGTACCGGCGTTGGCACCGGTGGTGGCGCCGATCGCTCCAGCGATCATGAGAACGCCGGTGAGGGGGATCGTGAGGCGCCGTGCTCGGGAATTCATGAAGCTCCTTTCGTTCTCAGCGCGGAGACGGGACTTCTCCTCGCCGGGAAAACGATCGGAACGTTACTGACTGGATCAAGCGGCGGGCAGGAATTGACGGGAAAAAGTCTGAGATGGTTCCATCCGATGCTGTCTTGTTATTTAAATAGCTATTTGTTATAACTTAACGAATAGGCATTTCTGCAGCTCATCGCGGTTGTGGGGCGATCTCAGAGGCATCGCCGTCATCACCGGTAACAGCGATTACCGAGGGTTTCTCGAGCAACTTCGACACCTTTGGGATGTCGGGTGCGGTGACGTTCTCGATGCTGTTCCGCGCTGTCCCATGGTCGTTTTCCGTAAGATGGCCGCGGTGGACGAGGCGAATACCGGAACACCGGTCCCGGGACGCGGATGCCGCACCACGGATCCCGCGACGCGACCCTCGGAACACGGACACCGGAACGTCACGGGGCACCGGAGCACGGACCGCACGACCCGGACCGCACGACCCGGCCACCCGCGCGCGGGCGCCGGGACCCGGGTGCCGGAACCAGGGCGCCGGAACGCGGACGTCGCGGTGTGACGGTGCCCTCTCCCCGGGGCATCGATTCTGATTCGTGACGGTACTGACGCGGACGCCGAGACCGCCGGACCCCGAAGATGGGGCCGAGAACCGTACCTTCTGCAGGAGGCGGCCGAGGACGTGGCCGGTGGTCAGCACGACATCATCGAGGCGAGGTCCCGGAAGGGACCGTGGCCCTGGATCGGCGTCGCCGCGCTGGCGGCGCTCGTGGCGTGGAACCTGACGACGGCCCGGGAGCGGCCGGACACGATCTCGCCGTCGTTCCCCCCGCCGGTGCCCACCCGGGCCGGGACCGTCGCGGAGCAGGTCCCGAACGTGCTCCACCCGGGGTTCCGCCAGAAGGGCGGCAGGGAGATCCTCGACGTGGTCTTCCCCGACGGCTCGGCGGCGGAGGTGAGCTACCCGGCGGAGCTGGGCCTGGCCGGCCTGGGGGTCCGGCCCGCGATGTCGGGCCGGCTCGACGGCGACACCGGCCCGTACCGGCAGCTGACCGTGCCGTCAGGCGGTCCGGCGGGGGTCTCGCGAGGACAGCCGATGATCAGGCGACTGGCCGAGCGGGTCACCCTCTGGCATCCGATGAGCCCCGCGGAGGGCGAGGTGCTGCTGTTCGCGTTCGACCCGTGGTTCGTGGCGCTGCGCGACCTCAAGGACGGCATGCCCTTCGAGCAGCGCATGCTCTGGGCACGCAACCTGCGCGGCAAGGTGACCAAGGGCGGCTACCTCGTGCTCGAGGCCACGCCCCCGGTGCGGCTGGCCACGCAGGGGGAGATCCTCGACGGTGAGCCGCTGGGGCCGCAGCTGTGGTTCGGCGGGGCCAGGGAGACACTGCTGGTGCTGGCTCCGGTGCCGGGCTGTGACGTCGCGTCGATCGAGCTCTCCGTCATCGAGCAGCGGCGCCGCTTCTCCGCGGAGACCTGCCAGGACGGCGTGTACGTCGCGGCCTCGGGGGAGCGGGGACACGTCGAGAGGACCATGGCGGGCATGACCGTCAGGCGGACGGCGTAGCGGCGGCCCGTTCACCGTGATCGCCGCGCGGTTGGTGTGAGGCGCGGCCCCGTTCACCGCGCGGAGGGCGTGAGCCACGGCCCCGTACGCCGCGCGGAGCGCGTGAGGCGCGGCCCCGTACGCGGTGGTGGCCGCGCGGACGGCGTAGGGTGCGGCCATGTTCGCTGTAACCGCCACGCGGATCGATCCCGACAACCCCCTCGCCGGACTCACGCTCGGTGAGCGCCCGGAACCCGAGGTTCCCGAAGGGTGGACCACCGTCACGGTGAGGGCCGCCTCGCTCAACCACCACGACCTGTTCAGCCTGCGGGGGATAGGCCTTCGCCAGGAGCAGCTCCCGATGGTGCTCGGCACCGATGCCGCCGGGCTCGACGAGGACGGGAACGAGGTCATCGTGCACTCGGTGATCGGCAGCGGTGCCGACGAGACGCTCGACCCGAAGCGCTCGCTGCTCTCGGAGAAACACGACGGCACCTTCGCCGAGCGGGTCGTCGTGCCCCGTCGCAACCTCGTGCCCAAGCCCGCCGCGCTCAGCTTCGAGGAGGCCGCCTGCCTGCCGACGGCCTGGCTGACCGCCTACCGCATGCTGTTCGACAAGGCCGGGCTCGAGCCGGGCTCGACCGTGCTGGTCCAGGGCGCGGGCGGGGGCGTGGCCACCGCGCTGATCCTGCTGGGCCGGGCCGGGGGCTACCGGGTCTGGGCGACCAGCCGCTCGGAGAAGAAGCGGGCGCGTGCCCTGGAACTCGGCGCCGACCAGGTCTTCGAGAACGGTGCCCGGCTGCCCGAGCGGGTCGACGCGGTGATGGAGACCGTCGGCCAGGCCACCTGGGGACACTCGCTGAAGGCGCTGCGCCCCGGCGGCCGGATCGTGATCTCCGGCGCGACCAGCGGCGCCGTCCCGCCGGCCGACCTGAACCGCGTCTTCTTCCTGCAGCTGTCGGTGATCGGCTCCACCATGGGCACCCGCGACCAGCTGGGCAGGCTGGCCCGCTTCCTGGAGCAGACCGGCACTCGCCCGCTGATCGACCGCTCCCTCCCGCTGGCCGAGGCCCGCGAGGGCTTCGCGGCTATGCACGAGGGCGAGCTCTTCGGAAAGGTCGTCTTCACCCTGCCGGGATGAGCCCGGCGGGCGTCTTACGAGGCGTCGCCGGGATCACCGGAGCGCGTCGCGGATGCGGCGGGCCGCGTCGTACAGGGCGTCCTGGGCGGTCGCCAGGGTCTCCTCGCTGACCTGCGCGGCCGCCGCGTCCCTGCGGACCTCCTCGACGAACTCGGCCAGCATCTGCCCGAGCCGGGCGTCTCCGGCGCGTGAGCCCTCGCCGGTGAAGCCGTTCGCCCAGACGCGCTTCCACTCGTCCTTCCACTCGTCGGTCTGGCGCTGCCACTCGTGCTTCTGGCGCTGCCACTCCGTCTTCTGCTCGCGCCAGGCCTTGCGCGCGTCCTGCTCGGACCCCTGGCGCACGTCGCGCGCCATCTGGGTGAGCTCCTCGCGCAGCGACTTGACCGTGTCGCGCACGTCCTCCTTGACCTCGCGGGCGATGTCGCGGACGGAGTCGGAGATCTCCTGCTCCAGGTCGGCGAGCTCGTCGAGCCGCTCGTTGAGCTCGTCGCGGCCCCGGTCGCTGATGGTGAAGACCTTCTTGCCGTCCACCACCTCGTGGGTGACCAGGCCCTCCTCCTCCAGGCGGGCCAGGCGCGGGTAGATCGTGCCGGGGGAGGGAGAGTAGACGCCGAGGAAACGATCCTGGAGCAGCCGGATCACCTCGTAGCCGTGGCGCGGGCTCTCCTCCAGCAGCTTCAGGAGATAGAGCCGGAGCCTTCCGTGGCCGAAGACCGGGCTCATGCCTGGACCCCCTTCAGAAGAGTGACGTCGGCGGAGACGGTGTTGGCCGTCAGCGACGCCATGCCGCCACCGATCCGGCCGCCCAGCGTCTTCGCGCCGGGCTGGGCGGAGTGGTCGAGTTCGGGGAAGGCGGCGTCGAGCCTGCCCGAGTTGGAACGGATCTTGACGTCGGTCTCGACCGTGTGCGGGAGCCGGAGCACGATGTCGCCGGAGACGCTGTTCATCGTGACGTGGCCGGTCGGCGGGAGCTCCAGGTCGGCGGTGATCCGGCCGGAGACGGTGGTGACGCTCAACCGCCGGGGCGTGCCCTGGGCGACGGTGAGATCGCCGGAGACGCTCTTGAACGACAGGTCGCCGACCAGGCCGCGGCTCTCCACGTCGCCGGAGACGGTGTCGGCGTTGATCTCGCCGCTCACCCCGTCGAGCACGATCCCGCCCGAGACGCTCCTGACCGAGGTGCGGCCCTCGAACCCGGTGACGACCGCGGACGCGGAGACGACCCCCACGTTGACCGGGCAGTCCTTCGGCACGGTCAGCGCGAGCGTGGCCCGGCGGCGGCCGGGGCGCAGCCAGCCCAGCAGGCCGTCCCAGGTGAGATCCCTGTAGGTGACGGTGAGCGTGCCGTCGTCGTCGTGGGTGACGAGCAGCGGGGGGCTGTCGATCTCGGTGACCTCGAGCCTGGAAGGGCCGTCGCTGGCCAGCACCGCCAGCTTCCCCGCCACGATGCGCACGTTGAGTTTCCTGACGGAGTCGAAGGTGAGCTGCTCCGGCTTCTCTATCGTCCATTGCCGCATGTACGTGACCTCCTTGTACTGAACACGATATGTCGCGTTGTCCGGAGGGTCAAGATATATCTCGTTTTTCTCAGTCGTCCTCGTCGTCCAGCCGGGCCAGCCAGGTGGCCAGCCGTTCCACCGGCGTCTCGAAGTCGGGGTTCAGGTCGACGAACTCGCGCAGCCGCTCGGCCAGCCACACGACGGTGACCTCCTCCTCGCCCCGGCGCGCGACGAGTTCCTCGATGCCCCGGTCGGTGAAGTACATCGCGTTCTCCCTCAATGACACTGATGACGCTGTGGTCGTGCTCGCGACCTCGTGATGACGCTCGCGACAAACGGGGAAGTCCCCCGCAGAGGCTCCTGCGGGGGACTTCCGTGGTGACGCCTGCGGCGGACCGGCCTGGGCCGGTCGCCTAGTTGAAGATCTCGCCCAGCATCTGCTGCAGCTCCGCCTCGTGGGTGGAGTGCGAGCCGGTCGCCGGCGAGGAGTTGGCCTTGCGGGAGACCCGCTTGATCGAACGCCCGCCGAAGACCCCCGGGTTCTCGGCCATCTTGAGCGCCAGGAACGGCCACGGACCCATGTTGAGCGGCTCGTCCTGCGCCCACACCAGCTCGATGTCGGCGGCGTAGCGACTCAGCTCGGCCTCCAGCGGGTCGGCGGGGAACGGGTAGAGGCGCTCGAGGCGGATGATCGCCACGTCGTTGCGGCCCTGCTTGTCGCGGGCCGCCGCCAGGTCGTAGTAGAGCTTGCCGGAGACCAGCACGACCTTGCGGACGCCGGCCGGGGGAGCCGTGGTGTCGCCCAGCACCGGCTGGAACGACCCCGAGGTGAAGTCGCTGACCGCCGAGATCGCCGCCTTGTGCCGCAGCAGCGACTTGGGCGTGAACACCACCAGCGGGCGGTGCCGGTTCGACAGCGTCTGCCAGCGCAGCAGGTGGAAGTAGTTGGCCGGCAGCGTGGGCTGCGCCACGGTCATGTTGTCCTGGGCGCACATCTGCAGGAAGCGCTCGATGCGGGCCGAGGAGTGGTCGGGCCCCTGCCCCTCGTAGCCGTGCGGCAGCAGCAGGGTGACGCCGGAGCGCTGGCCCCACTTCTGCTCGCCCGACGTGAGGTACTCGTCGATGATCGACTGGGCGCCGTTGACGAAGTCGCCGAACTGCGCCTCCCAGGCGACCAGCGCCTCGGGCCGCTCCACGCTGTAGCCGTACTCGAAGCCGAGCGCGGCGTACTCGCTCAGCAGGGAGTCGTAGACGTAGAACTTCGTGGTGCCCTGGTTGAACGTCTTGAGCGGGGTGTGCTCCTCGCCCGTGACGCGGTCGACCAGCACGGCGTGCCGCTGGGTGAACGTGCCGCGCCGCGAGTCCTGGCCGACGAGGCGGACCGGGTGGCCGTCGATCAGCAGCGACCCGAAGGCCAGGGTCTCGCCCATGCCCCAGTCGATGTGGTCCTCGGCGACCATCTGCCCGCGGCGCTGCAGCACCGGCAGCAGGCGCGGGTGGACGGTGAAGCCCTCGGGCATGTTGAGCTGGGTCTCCACGATCCGCTTGACGGTCTCCTCGGAGACGGCCGTCTTGACGTCCTCGTGCGACCAGGGGACGTTCTCCATGTCCACCGGGCGGGAGAACTCGCCCGTCGGGTCCTTGGCCGCCGCGCGGGTCTCGGCGAAGGCGTTCTCCAGCTTGGCCTGGTAGTCGCGGAGCGCGCCCTCGGCCTCCTCCACCGTGATGTCGCCCCGGCCGATCAGCGCCTCGGTGTAGAGCTTGCGGGTGGAGCGCTTGGCGTCGATCAGGTCGTACATCAGCGGCTGGGTGAAGCCCGGGTTGTCGGCCTCGTTGTGCCCCCGGCGCCGGTAGCAGATGAGGTCGATCACCACGTCCTTGCGGAACGCCTGGCGGTACTCGAACGCCAGCTTGCCGACCCGGACCACGGCCTCGGGGTCGTCGCCGTTGACGTGGAAGATCGGGGCCTGGATCATCCGGGCCACGTCGGTGGCGTACACGCTGGAGCGCGAGCTGGCCGGGCTGGTGGTGAAGCCGACCTGGTTGTTGACCACGATGTGCACGGTGCCGCCGGTGCGGTAGCCCCGCAGCTGCGACAGGTTGAGCGTCTCGGCCACCACGCCCTGGCCCGCGAAGGCCGCGTCGCCGTGCACGAGCACCGGCAGGACGGTGAAGCCCTCCTCGCCGCGCTCCAGGAGGTCCTGCTTGGCGCGGACCACGCCCTCCAGGACCGGGTCGACCGTCTCCAGGTGGGAGGGGTTGGCCACGACCGAGGTCTTGAGCTTGGAGCCGTCGGGCGAGACGAAGTCGCCGCTGGCGCCCAGGTGGTACTTCACGTCGCCGGAGCCGTGGGCGCTGCGCGGGTCGATGTTGCCCTCGAACTCGCCGAAGATCTGCCCGTACGACTTGCCGACGATGTTGGCCAGCACGTTGAGGCGGCCGCGGTGGGCCATGCCGACCACGGCCTCGTCGAGCCGCTCCTCGGCCGCGGCGCTCAGCACCGAGTCGAGCAGCGGGATCAGCGACTCGCCGCCCTCCAGCGAGAAGCGCTTCTGCCCGACGAACTTCGTCTGCAGGAACGTCTCGAACGCCTCGGCGGTGTTCAGCCGCTCCAGGACGCGCAACTGCTCCTCGCGGTCGGGCTTGGCGTGCGGCCGCTCGATGCGGGCCTGGATCCAGGCCCGCTCCTCGGGGTTCTGCATGTGCATGTACTCGACGCCGATGGTGCGGCAGTAGGAGTCGCGCAGCACGCCGAGGATGTCGCGCAGCTTCATCAGGGGCCGGCCGCCGAAGCCGCCGGTGGCGAACTCGCGCTCCAGGTCCCACAGGGTGAGGCCGTGCGACTTGATGTCGAGGTCGGGGTGCTTGCGCTGCTTGTACTCCAGCGGGTCGGTGTCGGCCATGAGGTGGCCGCGGACCCGGAAGGCGTGGATCAGCTCGATGACCCGGGCCGACTTCGCCACGTCGTCGTCGTGGGTGGTCGAGATGTCCTGGACCCAGCGGATGGGCTCGTACGGGATCCGGAGGGCCTCGAAGATCTCGTCGTAGAAGCCGTCCTCGCCGAGCAGCAGCCGGTGGACCTGCCGCAGGAAGTCGCCCGACTGGGCGCCCTGGATGATGCGGTGGTCGTAGGTGCTGGTGATCGTCATCACCTTGCTCACCGCGAGGCGGGAGAGCGTGTCGGGGGAGGCCCCCTGGTACTCGGCGGGGTACTCCATCGCGCCGACGCCGATGATCGTGCCCTGCCCCGGCATCAGGCGCGGCACCGAGTGCACGGTGCCGATGGTGCCCGGGTTGGTCAGCGAGATCGTCGTGCCGCTGAAGTCGTCGACGCCCAGCTTGCCCGCCCTGGCCTTGCGCACGACCTCTTCGTACGCGACCCAGAACTGGCGGAAGTCCATCCCCTCGGTCGCCTTGATCGACGGGACCAGGAGCTGGCGGGTGCCGTCGCTCTTGGCGACGTCGATGGCCAGGCCCAGGTTGACGTGCTCGGGCTTGACCAGCACCGGCTTGCCGTCGACCTCGGCGTAGGAGTGGTTCATCTCCGGCAGGACCTTGAGGGCCTTGATCACCGCGTAGCCGATGAGATGCGTGAACGACACCTTGCCGCCGCGACCGCGCGACAGGTGGTTGTTGATCACGATCCGGTTGTCGATGAGCAGCTTCGCCGGGACCGCGCGCACGCTGGTCGCCGTGGGCACGACGAGGCTGGCCTCCATGTTGGCCGCTGTCCTGGCGGCGGCGCCGCGTAGTCGGACTTCCTCGGCACCGGCGGCGGCGGGCAACTGCGTCTCCTGCTTGGGTTGGGCCGCCGGGGCGGGCTTGGCCGCCGCCGGCGCTGGGGTCGTCGCCGCGGGGGCCGGGGTGGCCTGAGCCGCAGCCGGGGTGGCCGAGGGCGCAGCGGGGGTCGGTGGAGCGGGCGCGGCGGTGGCCGCCCCCGGGGGTGCGGCACGGCCGGACCCCGAATCAGGGCTGTAGTCGGCAAAGAAGTTCCACCAGGCCCGGTCGACCGACTCGGGGTCCTGGAGGTACTTCTGGTACAGCTCGTCGACAAGCCATTCGTTCTGACCAAAGGCTGCCAGCGGGTTTGTCCGCGACGACTCAGACGACACGGCGGAAATCGCCCTCTTCCGCAGATCGGCGTTGATGATAGAGAACCTGTCCAAGGCTACTCGCCTCGGCTCGGACCTGCGCCAGTCTGACGACAGCTTCCTTGCCGATCCTCTCAGCATGGGTTAAAACGGTCAGCCACCGGGTAACTGTTTACCCGCTCAGGCGCTGGTCAGCCCGATGTGGCAGGCATGATCAGCCCGGCCAGACCAGCCGGGACTCCACGCGTATCCCCGGGGTGACATCTTCGAGCAACCCGGCCAGCTCGTCCCCGGCCGCGCGCAGTTCCTCCGAGGACAGGGGGGCGAGCCGCTCCAGCAGGAACAGCGCGTCCGTCGTCTCCTCGGTGATCCGGGTGCGGACGCACTGCCGCCAGTTCCAGCGGCGGCAGGTGACGCCCCTGTCGTCGCGCCAGACGACCTCGCCGGCCTCCGGGTGGTCGATCGCGGGCTCGCCCTTCTCGACGATCTCGAACGGCTCGTCGCCGCTCGCGCGCACCAGCCTCGCCGTCCCCTCGTAGCGGGCCAGGTCCTCCCCGCCGATCGGCAGGCCGTGCCTGATGCTGATCGCGTTGTAGGCGTCGACCACCCGGTTGATCTCCGGCGGCGGCATCCGCCTGACCAGCGCGTCCACCGACGGCCTGGTCCGCTGCGGCTTCGCCCCGAACCCCCGGTAGGCCTCCCGCCACGCCTCGACCTTCGGATCGTCGACGGCCACGGCCTTCTCCGCCGCCTCCGCCAGCCAGGCCCGTGACCTGTCGTCCGTGGGCCCGTTGCGCAGCCCGTACACCCCCATCACCAGCACCCCGAAGTCGGGCCTGAGCATGCTGACGGCGGGGTCCACCCGGATGTCCTCGATCACGCCCCCAGTTTAGGGCGCCCACCGCCCTCGTCCCCCGGGAGCGGCGTCAGGCGGCCGCGTGGGGGGTGAAGGTGACGTTCAGGTCGGCGTCCAGCGCTTTCGCCAGGCGCCGGAGCAGTGCCAGCGTCGGGGTGACCCCCCCTGTTTCCAGGCGGGACACCTGCGGTTGGGTCATCCCGGCCCGCTCGGCCAGCTCGGCTTGCGAGAGGCCGAGTTCCGTCCGGCGGTTGTAGACCTGCTGCCCCAGAAGCAACGCCTCGCGGGCCTCCTGGTAGGCGTCGGCCCGGCGCTCGGCGCCCGTCCGCTCCCACGTGCTGTGAGCCATGCCCCACTCAGTCCTTCCAGACGCGGTCGTAGACCTCCGAGGCGACCACATGAAGATTCTCACATTCGACCTGTGCTCGACGAGCGCGTTCAACCTGACCGGTCTCCCTGCGGCGTGTCTTGGTGAAGACGGTGAGAAGGACGACGCGTCGGCGGGGAGCGAGCCAGTAGGTGATCCTGACCTGACGGCGCGTGAGCGAGAGGCGCAGCTCACGCACTTTGCCGCCAAGGTGCTTGGAGTACGGCTCGTCGAGCGTCTCGGCCTGTTCGGAGAGGAGATCGGCCAGGGCTTCGACCTTCACGTAGTCGCGCTCGGACAGCGACTCAAGCCAAGATCGGATCTCAGGCTCGATCTCGATGACATATAGCCTCACGGAGCGTGAGGCTATATGTCATCGATTATATAATCCGCGATACGCTGAGATCGGTAACCGCAGGTCACCGGCTCGCGCCTCCGATTGTGGACGTACGGGGTCAAGCCGCGCCGGTCATGTGCAGAGGGTGCCGTTGAGGAGGAAGCGTTCCGGTCTGGGGTTGGGTCCGGGGGCGTCGGCGCCGATGAAGCCGAAGGTGATCGAGCGGCCGGGCTTGATGGTCTTGTTCCAGGCGAGGTTCTTGGCCGTCACGGTCGCGCCGTCCTGGGCGAGGTCCGCGCTCCAGTGCCTCCGGACGGCCTGGCCGCCCAGGAAGGACCAGCTGAGGGTCCAGCCGTCGATCGCCTTGGTCCCGGTGTTGGTGATGGTGACCTGGGTGTTGAACCCCTCTGGCCACTGGCCGTGGTTGGTGTAGGTGATCTTGCACGGGCCGGGGGCGGCGGGGGTGTCGAGGTAGGAGGCGATCCAGGAGAGCGGGGAGTTCCAGTTGATCGTCAGCTCGTTGGTGGCCCACGACTCGATGTCGTCGATGTAGCAGAACTGGGGCTTGCAGCCCTGGAGCTTGGCCTGGGCCACCGGGTCCTGGATGGCGGAGTTCGGGCCCCCGGCCAGGGTGCCGCGCGGCGGGTTGGGCAGGGACGGGTCGAGCTGGCGGGCGTACCAGCGGCTGTGCTGGTTCTTCGAGGCGACCTCGCCGTAGCCGGTCACGTACGACTGGTTGAGGGCGTTGCGCCCGAAGATGTAGTCGAGCCCCTCCAGCACCCCGTCGCGGTATTTCGCCTCGCCGCTCAGGTCATGGGCGACGGCCATCACGACCATGTTGTTGAGCACCAGGTTGTTGGAGCCCCAGTCGTAGTCCGGCGGGTTGTACGGAACGCCGTACGGGTGGGCCTTCTGGACGGCGAGATACTTGTCCGCACCTTCCAGGACGGATTCGCGCACCCGCGCCCGGTCGGGGAGCGCGCTGGGCACGGAGGCCAGCTGCAGGCGGCCGAGCTGGGCGGTGTTGCCCCAGTCGAAGCCGCGCTCGCGCCAGATGTCGCCGGTGTGGTGCGGCGAGGCGAGCACGTAGTCCTTGAACTCCTTCTCGCCGGTGGCGAGATAGAGCTCGGCGGCGGCCCAGTAGAACTCGTCGGTCACGTTGTCGTCGTTGTAGGCGCCGCCGCCCACCCCGTCCGCCGGGTCCGCGTACCGCGCGGGGTTCGCCTTCGCCGCCGCCCACGCCTTCCTGGCCGCCGCGAGGTTGCGCGCGGCGAACGCGGCGTCGTACGGGGCGAAGAGGCGGGCCGCCTGGGCCGCGGTGGCGGCCAGGTTGAGGGTGGCGGCGGTGGAGACCGGGTGCAGCTCGCGTGGCTGGGGGTCCAGGTGGGGCATCAGGGGCAGGCCGGTCCACGCGGCGTCGTGGATCTTGTGGTGGGCCATCCCCGCGTACGGCTTGCCCTCGGGGACCTGCATGCTGAGCAGGAACTCCTGTTCCCAGCGGGCCTCGTCGAGGATGTCGGGCACCCCGTTGCCGCTCTCGGGGATGTCGAGGTCGCCGTCCTTGTGGACGCCGTCGGCCTTGGCACGCTCGAAGGCGGACATCAGCTGGTGGACGGAGATGCCGCCGTTGACGACGTACTTGCCGTGGTCGCCCGCGTCGTACCAGCCGCCCTTGACGTTCAGCGTGTAGTCGCAGACGCCGGGCTGGCAGGGCACCTCGACGTCGCCCCGGTTGGGGGCGACCCCGACGTGGCCGGCGGGCCTTCCGTAGCCGGGGCGGAGCTCGTCGAGGATCGGGATGCCGCTGCGCTGGGTGTAGTAGAACTTCAGCGCGTCGGTCCTGAGCTCGCCGTAGACGTCCGCGCCGATGTCGAAGGGGCGGCTGGTCTCGCCGTCGGCCTCCAGCGTGTAGCCGGTGCCGGGCGCGGTGACCGCGCCGAAGTCGATCGAGTGCACGTTCTGGCCGGAGCTCCCGTCGACGCCGCGCGGGACGGTGTCGCCCTCGGCGACGACCTCCCCGCCCTCACCGCCGCGCCTGAGCTTCCAGGCGACCGGCTCCGTCCCCTCGGTGACGAGGGTGGCGTTCTTCGGCCCCGAGGGCAGGTAGCCGACCATGTTCACCCGGACGCGGGGCCCGGTGTCCGGTTCGTAGACGTCGGGTTCGGCCCCGCCCTTGAGGGAGACGTTGTCCACGCAGAACCTCCATGGGGTGGCGCTGCCCCCGAGTTGGAACGCCACCTGCGCGCCCGGCAGGTCCACGGGCGAGGTGAAGGTGTAGCGGTAGTCGTTGCCGGACACGCTCAGCTCGGGGTTGGCCGACAGGTACTGCGTGTAGGGGTCGACCGGGAGCTGGACGAGGGCCTTGGCCACCCGGCCCGGCGTGGCGATCCCGAAGAAGGAGAACTCGTACGTCTCGTCCTTGACCAGGGGGATGTCGTTCTGGCCGATGATGACGTCCCAGGGGTTGGCGGTGCCGCCGGGTACGTCGGCGCACAGACGGCCGTCCTCGACCTCCAACGCGGTGTTGCCGGTGCTCCACCAGGGAGCCGTGCCGGTGTCGAAGGTGCCGTTGACGATCTGTTCCGGGCCGTCCGCGGCGGCGGGCAGGGGGGTCAGGGTCACCAGGGCGGCGGCCGTGGCGAGGGCGAGCCAGGCAGGTGGTCTGATCACGGGGGGTCCTTTGGGCGGGGGAGGTACCAGGTTGCGGGAGCTTGGGTCCGAGGATCCCGTTGCGGGGATCCAAGTGGGAGCGCTCCCACAACCTGGGTGCCCGATGTTTCCAGCGCGTTTCGCCCACCGTCAACCGGCCACTCTCCCCGACCACTCGCTCACCGGGTCAATGACCGATTTGTCGGATGAAACTTTCAAGCCCTACCGGAGTCCGTCTCAGGGAGCGGTCCAGTCGACCTCCGGCCCCCGGGGCACGATCCCGCTCGGGTTGACGTTCGGCTGCGTCACGAAGTAGTGCCGCTTGATCTGGTCGAAGTCGGTCGTGTCGCGGAACGTGGGAACGGCGTACAGCCGGCGTGCGTAGGCCCACAGGACCGGGTAGTCGATCAGCCGCCGCACCGAGCACTTGAAGTGCGAGTTGTAGACGGCGTCGAACCTGGCGAGCGTCGGGTAGAGCCGCACGTCGCTCTCGGTGAGCGCGTCGCCGTGCAGGTACCGGCGGGTGGACAGCCGCTCCTCCAGCAGGTCGAGCGTGGCGAAAACGTCGGTGACCGCCTCGTCGTACGCCTCCTGCGAGCGGGCGAACCCGGCCCGGTAGACGCCGTTGTTGAGACCGCGGAAGATCACCTCGTTGAGCGCGTCGATCTCCTCGCGAAGCTCCTCCGGGTAGAGGTCGGGGGCGCCCTCGGCGTGCCAGGGCGCGAAGGCCGTCTCCAGGGTGAGGGTGATCTGCGGGTAGTCGTTGGTCACCAGGCGCCCGGCGGTGATGTCCCAGACGCAGGGCACCGTGTAGCGGCCCTCGTAGCCGGGGTCGGTCGCCAGGTAGAGCTCGGAGAGGTACTCCGCCCCGGTCACCGGGTCGCCCCCGGGGATCCGCCAGCCCTTCTCGTCCCTGATCGGGTCGACGATCGTCACCCCGACCACCTCCCGCAGGCCCAGCAGCTCGCGGACGATGAGAGAGCGGTGCGCCCACGGGCAGGCGTAGGAGGCGTAGATCTGGTAGCGGCCGGGCTCCGGCGGGTGCTCGCCGCCCGCCTCGATCCGCGTCGTGAACCGGTTCGGCTGCCTCTCGAAGCGACCGCCGCCGGAGATCTCCTTTTCCAGCTTCATGCTTCGACGGTACGGGACCTTCGGCCGGGAGAGGCACCCCCTCCGCCGAGGTATTTCATGTACAACCAGTAGGAAATATTGACTTACCGCGAAGCGATGCGTAGCTTCTCCGGTATGGGCATCTATCTGACTCGGTGCGCGCACGTCGACCTCTGCCGCGTGTTCAGCGCACAGTGTCCGTGATCATGAATCCACCCGCCGTCCCATCCCACACCTCACAGGACGCATAGGACGCCTCTCGTGATCATGATCAGACATGTCCCCATCCCCCTCCCCGCCGCTCCCGTCATCCCCGTTCGTGCCCTCCGGGGAGGTGCCCGGTGAGACTCCGGATCCAGGGGGTCGGCAAGGAGTTCACCGGCCGCGACACCCACCGCTCCTTCGCCGCCCTCGACGACGTCAACCTCGACGTACGGGAGGGGGAGCTCCTCACCCTGGTCGGGCCGAGCGGCTGCGGCAAGTCCGCCCTCCTCGACCTGATCGCCGGGCTGGCCGCGCCGACCACCGGCCGGATCCTGCTGGACGGCGTCCCCCTCGACGGCCCCGGTCTCGGCCGGGGGATCGTCCTGCAGCAGTACGCGTTGTTCCCCTGGCGCACGGCGCTGTCCAACATCGAGTTCGCGCTGGAGGGCAGGGCCGCCACGAAGGGGGAGCGCGCCGAGCTGGCCAGGGGGTATCTGGACCTGGTGGGGCTGGGCGAGTTCGGTGACCGTTATCCCCACGAGCTCTCCCCCGGGATGCCCCAGCGCGTGGCCGTCGCCAGGAGCCTGGCCGCGGATCCGGCCGTGCTGCTGCTGGACGAGCCGTTCGCCGCGCTGGACGCCGGGACCAGGGAGTCGCTCCAGGAGGAACTGGTGCGGATCTGGGAGAAGACCGGTATGACGATCCTGTTCGCCACCCGGAGCATCGACGAGGCCGTCTACCTCGGCCGGAGGGTCGCGGTCATGACGTCCCGGCCCGGCCGGATCGGGCGGACCGTCGAGGTGGATCTCGGCTCCCGCGAGGGAGATCCGAGGGGCGGTTCCCGCTTCGGGGAGTACCGCCACGAGGTGTGGAAGCTTCTCCGTTCCGACGTCGACCAGAAAGCGCCGGTGGCCTCATGAGCATCGTGACCGTGGTGGGAAACCCGCGGCCCGGATCGCGCACCCACGGGGTAGCCGTCCGGGCGGCGGAGGCCGTCGCCCGGCGGATCGGGGACGGGGAGGCTCCCGAGGTCGTCGACCTGGCGGCCCTGGCCCCGCTGCTGTTCGCCCCGGAGACGGCGCCGGAGGTGAGGGCCGCGCTGGAACTGGTGGCCGGAGCCGACGTGCTGGTGGTGGCGAGCCCGACCTACAAGGCCACCTACACCGGCCTGCTCAAGGTGTTCCTCGACCGGCTGCCGGGCGGCGCGCTCGCCTCGGCCGTCGCGCTGCCGCTCCTGGTGATGGGGGACGCCAGGCACTCGCCGGCGGTGGAGGTCCATTTCCGCCCGCTGCTGGTGGAGCTGGGGGCGACGGTGCCCACCCCGGGCCTCGCGCTGCTGGAGTCGCGGATTCCCGACCTCGACGCCGCCCTCGGTCCCTGGGCAGACCGGGTCGGCCCGCAGGTGATCGCGGCACTCGGGAAAAGGGCTCCCGCGTGACGCGGGAAGAGATAGGGGCTCCCATGGGTTTTGAGTAGTGTCCTTTGTTCCTTAAAGGGGAAAAAGTGACGAAGTGGATCATCTTCACAGTAACCCACACAGTCCTAAGCGAGGCGGCATGACCGAGACACTGTCCGGCAGGGCGGTCGACGCGGAGCGTTTCCGGCAGGCGCTCGCCGTCCACGCGGCGGGAGTCGTCGTCGTCACCGCTCAGGTCGAGGGCATGCCGGTCGGTCTCACGGCGACCTCGTTCTCATCCGTCAGCCTCACGCCCCCGCTGGTCTCCTTCTACGTGGACCAGTCCTCGACCACCTGGCCCTGGCTCAGGCAGGCGGACCACTTCGCGGTGAACGTGCTGGCCAGCGACCAGGCCGAGGTGGCCTCGCGCTTCGCCAGGAAGGGCGTCGACCGCTTCGCCGCCCCCACCTCCTGGACTCCCGGGCACCTGGGCGTCCCGCTGCTGGAGGGCGTCTCGGCCCACCTGATCTGCGCTCCCCACTCCACCGTCGACATCGGCGACCACGTCCTGGTCGTCGGACTCGTGATCGATACCAGCCTCGAACCCGGCGGACGCCCGCTCCTGTATCACCAGGGCCGCTTCGGGCGCTTCATCCCGCACCCCTGACCCCTCTCGATCCCTCCTGATCCCGCGGGAACCCTCCGGCCGATCTCGCGGGGGACGTCCGCGCCGGAGCGTTCCTCGCGGGTGCCGCGGCCGGCGCGGGAGGGGGGCGCGGCGCGGGAACCGGAGGTGTCGCGGGCGGCCGGCGCATTGGCGCACGCGCGGAGGCCCGCAGATCCGTTTGTTGAATGAAATGCTGATTGCCGCAATTTCTCACTTATGGCATTACATATGCCAGTTGTCGTGAATGAGACTTCTATCTGTCGTACCCAGGCTCATCATGCGGCTCGTCCGGCCCGCCCGCGGGGCGGAGCCGTGGAGTGTCCACGCGGGGGATGCCTCGGAGGGGGCCGAGGAGGATCCTCAGGCGAGGCGGACGGTGCCCCGGCCGGTGGCCAGGGGGAGCTCCACCGCGGTGCGGATGCCCGGTGGGGCGGCGCAGAGGGCGGCGACGGAGTTCACGGCGTGGGCGGCGGCGCCGGCCAGGCCGTGCGAGATCTCACCCACGGTGAGCATCAGCTGGGGCACACCCTCGATGTGGACGCTGAAGCCGGGATCGGCCCAGCGTTCCACCCGGGTGGCGTCGGCCTTGTAGACGCACTCCACCGTCATGAAGGGGCGGCCGCGGACCAGCCCGCTGAACATCCAGCGGGACGCGCACACGGTGCCCGCCCTGACCAGTCCCGCGCTGATCTCGAACTCCTCGGACGCGAGCTCGAACTCGTCGCTCTCCTCGACCTCGTCGAGGGCCACGCCGAGGTTGTCGGCCACGAACTGGACGCTCTCGGCGAACAGCGAGCGCTGGAAGGCGCGGAAGGGGCGCACGGCGGCGACGTAGTCCTTGGCCGAACGCGTGAAGCCGAACAGGTCCACCACGATCTGCCGGGAAGGGTGCCCCCGGAAGTCGGAGGACTCCCGGACGTAGATGTGGTCGACGCGGCTGGACAGGCCGGTCAGCGTGAGCGGCAGGATGTCGCTCATGAAACCGGGGTTGACGCCGGTGCCGTGCAGGGACGTGCCCCCCGCGCGGCAGGCGGCCTCCAGGCGCTCCACCACCCCCGGGCCGTAGCACTTGGGATACACGAACCCGGTGGTGGTGATGACGTTCTTGCCGGCGGCGAGCAGTGCGCAGATGGTCTCCATGTCGCTCGGATACTCCCCGCCGAAGTAGGACGCCGGCAGCGGCATGTGCAGCACGCAGTCGGCCTCCGTGGCGAGAATCTCCTCGACGTCGTCGGTGCAGGTGACACCGGCCTCGGGGAGCCCCACGAGGGTCCCCGCGTCCTGTCCTACCTTGTCCGGGTCGTAGACCAGGACTCCGGCCAGTTCGAACTCCGGCCGGGTGATCACGCTGCGCAGGGAGTATCTGCCGACGGCGCCCGTGGCCCACTGGACCACGCGCAGGGGCGGCGATAAGGACATATAGGGCCTCCAGCCCAAAATATTGGGCGGGGCCGTACTAGGAAAAAGTGAGGGGTGTCGTCGTTGACCCTCGCCCGTGTGGGGCAAAAACTTTAGCAGAAATTAACACGCGTGCTTACTATCCGCAATGATCCCACGCGTTTTTGGTTACCACTCCGCGCCTTTCTTTCCGGTGCCGGGCCGGTGCAGGGAAGGTCTCTCCGGCGATTCGTCATGGTTCGGCGGATGTCGTCCCGGTGATTTCGCAGGTGGTGTCCCGAGGATCCCCATGGCATCACGAGGGCCGGGCGAGCTATTGTTCAAACGACTAGAATTATGTTCTCGTGGGAGGGTTGCGGATGTCAGAGCTGCGGTTTGACGGCAGGGTCGCGGTCATCACCGGCGCCGGGCACGGACTCGGCCGCTCGCACGCGCTGTCGCTCGCCGAGCGCGGCGCCAAGGTGGTGGTCAACGACCTGGGCGGGGCACTGGACGGCACCGGCGCCTCCGCGGGCCCGGCCGCCGAGGTGGTCGAGCTGATCAGGAAGAACGGCGGGGAGGCGACCGCCAACACCGACAACGTCGCGACTCCCGAGGGGGCCCAGGCGATCGTGGGGACCGCGATCGACACCTACGGGCGGCTGGACATCGTCGTCAACAACGCCGGCATCCTGCGGGACAAGTCCTTCGGCAAGATCAGCGTCGAGGAGTTCGACCAGGTCCTCGCCGTCCACGTCCGCGGCTCGTTCCTGGTCAGCCGGGCGGCGTTCCCTTACCTCAAGGAGCAGGGGTACGGCCGGATCATCAACACCTCCTCGCCCGCCGGGCTGTTCGGCAACTTCGGCCAGGCCAACTACTCCACCGCCAAGATGGGCCTGGTCGGCCTCACCAAGACGCTCGGCATCGAGGGTGCCAGGGCCGGGATCAAGGCCAACGCGATCGCGCCGATCGCCTGGACCCGGATGACCGAGGAGATCCTGCCCGCCGAGTTCGAGGCCAAATTCACCGCGGAGCGGGTCAGCGCCCTGGTGACCTTCCTGGCGCACGAGGCCTGCGAGACCAGCGGCGAGGTTTTCAGCGTCGGCGGCGGCCGGATCGCCCGGGTGTTCGTGGCCGAGGGGCCCGGCTGGCGGCAGGACGACCACACGGTGGAGGACATCCGGGACAACTGGGAGGCGATCCTCGCCGAGCAGCCGTACCTGACCCCGACCACTCTCGGCCAGCAGGCGACCGCCTCGATGAAGGCCATGCTCTGACGGTCACGCACCGGCCGGGGCGGCCGCCGTGGCCGTGACGGCCGGCCGGACGTTCGAGGGCGCTCTCGTTTCGAGGGCGCCCTTTTCGTTCGCGTCGAAGGGGCAGGGGGCGAATCCCCTAGGCGCGGGTCGGCTCTTCCGGCCAAGGCTTCGCGGGCGTCACTGCGACGGCCAGCCCATCGTGATGAGCTTCCGCACGTCGACCATCCCGGTGGCCAGCGCCTCGCTGATCTCCCGCAAGGCCTCTTGCTGCTCACGGGTGAGGCGGTCGAACATGAGTGCCCGAACCTGCTCGGCGTGGCGGGGGGCGGCCTGCCGGACCTGCTCCATGCCTTCGTCGGTGAGTTCCGCCAGCTGGCCACGCGCGTCCGAGGGAGACGGCACCCGGCGGACCCAGCCGTCGCGCACCAGCCGGTCGACCGCGTGGCTCAGCCTGCTGCGGTCGAAGACACACGCGGCCGCGAGGTTGGCCATCCGCATCGAGCGTCCGGGTGCTTCCGAAAGCCTGGTGAGGATCTCGTAGTAGGTGAAGGAGAGATCCGCCTCCTCCTTCAGATCTCGTTCCAGTCGATCGAACAACAGCCTGCTGGCGATCAGGAAGCTGCGCCACGTCCGCTGCTCCTCCTCGTCAAGCCACCGGGTCTCCGTCATCTCGACCTCGCACGAGTTAGTTGAAATTTCAGCACCTTATGCTAGCGTAGGGGAAGGTGCTGAAATTTCAACTACTTCGCGAGGAGGAGATAGATGGACCGTTTGAAGGGCAAGGTGGCGATCGTCACCGGTGCCGCGGGCGGCCTTGGGTTCGCGGGAGTGCGGGCCATGGCGGCCGAGGGGGCACGCGTGGTGATGATGGACCTGTCTTCGTCCGTCCACGAGCGGGCGAAGGAGCTCGTGGGGGAGGGCTTCGACGTCGCGCCGTACGGCGGTGACGTCAGCGTCGAGAACGACATCGCAGGAGTCGTGGCATTCGCCAAGGAGACCTACGGCGGGCTCGATGTGCTGTGGAACAACGCCGGATTGGTAGGCAGCGACTGGATCAAACAGGACACCGACGTGGTGGGTGTCAGCCGTGACTACCTGATGCGGACCTTGGAGGTGAACATGGTCAGCGTCTTCCTCGGCAGCAAGCACGCCATCCCCCTGATGGCCGAAGCCGGGGGTGGATCGATCATCAACACTTCGTCGGTTCAGGCCGCAGGCGGAGACCTCGCACTGGTCTCGTACGGCACGAGCAAGGCGGCGATCGACTACTTGACGAAGTCCATCGCCACCTCGTTCGGCCATCTCGGCATCCGCTGCAACGCGGTGGCTCCGGGGCTGATCCCGCCGCCCGCCGCACCAGAGGCGCCCGGTGGCGCACACCCCCTGGAGGACGTCGCGCCGGTGAAGCTGGTCCTCGACTCCCAGATGCTCGCGTACGTCGGAGAACAAGCCGATGTGGCCAACGCGGTCGTTTTCCTCGCGTCCGACGAGTCGAAGTTCATCACCGGCCAGCGGATCAACGTCGACGGTGGAACGACCGGTCACCTGCCGACGCTCTCGGATCGTCGCAAACTGGCCGGAGCCTGAGCAGCCGGCGCACGACCGCCTCGACCACGACCACCATCAAGTGACGTCCGGGTGAACTCGGTGACCATGCCCGAGAGTTCCCTTTCCGGATCCCCATTGACGATGCGAGCCGTTCTCGCCGGAGGGCGTGCGAATGCCCCCGCCACCGCGGATCACATCCAAGGGGGGCATCGTCGGATACGAAATGCGTGCCATGCAGGTCATGATCCGTTGACCATGGATCAGCAGACCACATGACCGCTCGGCAAGACGCCGGAACGCCGAGACGCGGAAACAACGACGCAACGATGTGAACCGTGCCGGCCTGCGTGCCCGCGCCCGGCCGGATGCCGTGGGTGACCGGCCCTTCTCCCCAGGTCTCGCCCGTCGGGGCGAACCGGCTGGAACCCTCAACCGCGGGCTTTCTTGCGCATACCGCAGATCAACCGCCCGGCACATCACGAATTCCTGAACCCTTCACAAGAGAGGACCCATTATGTCCGATATCGTCAACCTTGCCGTGATCTACTACTCCTCGACGGGCACCGGAACGGCGATCGCCAAGGAAATGGCCGAAGCGGCTGAGGTCGCCGGTGCGAATGTCCGTGTCCGCAAAGTACCCGAGCTGGCACCGCAGGCCGTGATCGACTCGAATCCGCTCTGGGCCGCCCACCACGCGGCCACCGCCGAGGTGCCGGCCCCGAGCCTTGACGACGTCGCTTGGGCGGACGCCGTCATCTTCGGCTCACCGACCCGGTTCGGCAACGTCGCCGCTCAGCTGAAGCAGTTCATCGACACGTTGTCTCCCCTCTGGCAGACGAATGCGCTGGCCGACAAGGTCTACAGCGCCTTCACCTCGACCGGCACCCGTCACGGTGGGCACGAGTCGACCTTGCTCGCCATTTACAACAGCATCTACCACTTCGGTGGCCTGATCGCGCCGCCCGGCTACACCGACCCCGTCAAGTACGTCGACGGCAACCCGTACGGCACCTCACACCACGCGGTGTTCGGCCCCGACCTGGGCTCGATCGACGATGACACCCGCAACGCCGCCCGCCACCAGGCCGAGCGTGTCGTGCGGCTCGGGCGGGCGCTCAAGCGAGGAAACGCCGCCTGACGGACGGCTCTTCCGGCAATTGCCGGCCGCATGGAGCGGAAGAGCCCCAGGAAGGTGTCCTGGAACGCGTCAGGCCTGCCACCGGAGCGGGCGCCGGTCTCGACCGGCGCCCGAAAGGTTCGTCGCATGAAAGGTTCATGATGACTTCCGGCGATTGTGGAACGGTCCGGACGGTGGGCTGAGGTTGTGGAAATCAGATGAATTGCCCGGTAGGGCGGGTGAAAGGGGTCGGGAGGACCGGGGCCGCTTTCGCAGCGCGGGCGAGAGGTTCTGCTTGACGCGAGCAATCTTTTGCTTGACGGTCGGCAGAACTCGTCCCTACCATCCTGAAATGAGGAGGAAATAAGCTAGAAATCAGCAGATTTCGAGATTTGTACCACTCTGCCGGTGCCGCAACCGGCTCGCCCACCCTCTTCCTCCCGATCTTCCGGCATGCCCGCCCAGGCCGTCCGGTTCGTTTCGCATGTCCTTCTCGTTCCCCCCAGGAGATTCCATGCGCCGCCCGCTCACCGCCTTAATGGTCCCGATCCTGCTCCTGTTATCCGTGGTCTCCGGTTTGTCGATGTCCCCGGCGAACGCGGGAACCGCGAAGGCGGCCGCCTTCCGGGTGCTGCTGTTCACCGAGGCCGCCGGCTACGTGCACGCCTCGATCCCGGCCGGCATCACGATGGTCCAGCAGCTCGCCGCCGCCAACGACTTCGAGGTCGTCCAGTCCGCGAACTCGACCGTGTTCAACGACGCGAACCTGGCCACCTTCGACGCGATCATCATGCTGCAGAACTCCGGCATGGTCTGGGACAACGACGCCCAGCGTCAGGCCACCCAGAAGTTCGTCAACGACGGCGGTGGGATCGTGGCGATCCACAACACCACCGACATGGACATCGAGACCCAGTTCCCCTGGTGGGACCAGCTCATCCAGGGCGGCGCGCACATGACCGCGCACTCGGCCATCTTGCAGGGCACCGCCAAGGTCCTGGACAAGAAGCACCCCTCCACCGCGGGCCTGCCCGACCGCTGGGTCCGTACCGAGGAGTGGTACAACTTCAGCAAGAACATGCGCGGCGACGTCCACGTCCTGGTCGCCGCCGACGAGAGCACCTACAACGCCGGCAGCAACAGGATGGGCCCCGACCACCCGATCTCCTGGTGTCGCACCACCGAGGGCGGGCGCGTGTGGGCGACCGCGATGGGCCACGAGAGCGCCTCCTACAGCGAGGCCAACTTCCGCCAGCACGTGCTCGGCGGCATCAAGTGGGCGGCCGGCAACGCCGCGGGCGACTGCGGCGGCACCGTGTGGAACCGGTACCAGAAGGTGACGCTGGACGGCGCGCCCGACCAGCCGATGGGCCTGGACATCGCCCCCAACGGCGACGTCTACTACATCGCCCGCTCCGGCAAGCTCATGCTGGTCCGCAAGAGCAACGGCCAGATCGTGAACACCGGCACGCTGAGCGTCTACACCGGCGGTGAGGACGGGCTGATCGGCATCGCCCTGGACCCGAACTTCGCGACCAACCGCTGGGTCTACCTCAACTACTCGCCGACCGGTTCCGCGGCGATCAACCAGGTCTCCCGGTTCACCCTCAACGGCGCCGGTGACAGCCTCGACCTGTCCAGCGAGAAGAAGCTCCTCAGCATCCCGGCCACCAGGGTCGACGAGCCGGGGCACACCGGCGGGTATCTCACCTTCGGTCCCGGCGGGAACCTCTACATCGGCGTCGGCGACGACATCAACCCCTTCGCCTCCGACGGGTACACGCCGATCGACGAGCGTCCGGGCCGCGCCAACTTCGACGCGCAGAAGACCAGCGCCAACACCAACGACCTGCGCGGCAAGATCCTGCGGATCCACCCCGAGACCAACGGCACCTACACGATCCCCTCGGGCAACATGTTCCCGCAGGGCACCGCGCAGACCCGCCCGGAGATCTACGCGATGGGCTTCCGCAACCCGTTCCGCTTCTCGGTGGACTCCGAGACCGGCTGGATCTCGGCGGCCGACTACGGCCCCGACGCGGGATCGGCCAACGCCAACCGCGGGCCCGAGGGCACCGTGGAGTGGAACCTGATCAAGTCGCCCGGCTTCTACGGCTGGCCGTACTGCGTGGGCAACAACATCCCGTTCAACGACTACAACTTCGCCACGAACACCTCGGGGGCGAAGTTCAACTGCTCGGCGCCGGTGAACAACTCGCCCAACAACACGGGCATGACGAACCTGCCCGCGGTCAAGCCCGCCAACGTCTGGTACAACTACCACCTCGTCAACGAGTGGCCGGAGATGGGCAACGGCGGTGGCGCGGCCCCGATGGGCGGCCCGTTCTACCACTACGACGCGGCCAACCCCTCGGAGACGAAGTTCCCCGCGTACTTCGACGACACCCCGTTCTTCTACGAGTGGAGCCGCAACTACCTGATGGAGATGCGGCTGGACGGCAGCGGCAACGTCCTGAAGACCAACCGCTTCCTGTCCAACCTCGGGTTCAGGTCGCCGCTGGACATGAAGTTCGGCCCCGACGGCGCGATGTACCTGATCGAGTGGGGCGTCGGCTACGGCGGCACCAACCCCGACGACGGCGTCTACCGCATCGACTACATCAACGGCGGCTCACGCTCCCCGATCGCCAAGGCGGGCGGAACGCCCACCTCCGGCCAGGCCCCGCTCACCGTCCAGTTCTCCTCGGCGGGCTCCTCCGACCCCGACGGCGACACCTTCACCTACGCGTGGGACTTCACCAGCAACGGCTCGACCGACTCCACCGCGGCGAACCCCTCGTTCACCTACACCTCCAACGGCACCTACACCGCCAAGCTCACGATCACCGACCCGTCGGGCAAGAGCGGCTCGGCGACGGTGCCCATCACGGTCGGCAACACCGCGCCGGTCGTGAGGTTCGGCTCGCCGCCCGACGGCACGACGATCAACTTCGGTGACTCGGTCCCGTACACGGTGACCGTCACCGACCCCGAGGACGGCACGATCGACTGCTCCAAGGTCAGGGTGGTCACGGCGCTGGGCCACGACACCCACAGCCATGACACGGGCCAGTTCACCGGCTGCTCGGGGACCGTCGTGACCACGAACTCCGGACACGACGCCGACGCCAACACCTTCTACGTCCTCACCGCGACCTACACCGACGCGGGAGGCCTGTCCAACACCGCCAACCTGATCCTGCAGCCCCGGCAGAAGCAGGCCGAGTACTTCACCGGCTCCTCCGGGGTCCGGGTCATCGACCAGGCCGGCGCGCAGGCAGGCAAGCGCGTCGGGGACATCTCCAGCAACGACTGGATCTCCTTCTCGCCGATGAGCGTCCAGGGGATCACGTCGGTCTCCTACCGGCTGTCCTCGCCGTCGGGCGGCGGCACCATCGAGCTGCGCGCGGACTCGCCCACCGGGCAGCTGCTGTCCACCACGACCGTGCCGAGCACCGGAGGCTGGGACACCTACCAGCAGACGGCCGCCACCTCCGTGACGGCGCTGTCCGGCAGCCACCCGCTGTTCCTGGTGTTCAAGCCCTCCGCGGCGAACCAGTTCGACCTCGACTCCTTCACCCTGAACACGACAGGAGGACCGACCGGGCCGGTGGCCGGCGGCGTCTACAACCTGGTCGCCGCGCACAGCTCCAAGGCGGCCGACGTCGAGGCTCAGTCCACGGCCGACGGGGCCAGGGTGATCCAGTGGACGGCCGGCACCGGCACCAACCAGCAGTGGAGGTTCGCCGCCGCGGCCGGTGGCGCCTTCACCCTCACCGGAGTCCAGAGCGGCAAGTGCATGGACGTCAACGGCGGCTCCACCTCACCGGGTGGGCTGATCATCCAGTGGACCTGCCACAACGCCGCCAACCAGCAGTGGAGGTTCACCGCCAACTCCAACGGCACCTACAGGATCGCCTCGGTCGCCAGCAACCTGTGCCTTGAGGTGCCCGGCGCCTCGACCGCCAACGGTACGCAACTGACCCAGGCCACCTGCGGAAGCGCCACCAACCAGCAGTGGAGGCTCACCCGAGTGAGCTGACCTGACATGGTCAAGTTCGCCGACTTTTGCCGATTGAGGCAAAAGTCGGCGAACTGTTAGGTAAAAGTGATTCACAAACCCGCCTAAAGAGGGTTAGCTTCTGCACACCTGCTCGGAACAGGGAGGGTGTATTGAAGCGGACCGTCGTCCGGCCGGAGAACGCGCACCAGGCCGCGTTGCTCCGGCTGCTGCGCGAGGGGGCGCGGTCGCGCGCCGAACTCGGCGACGTGACCGCCCTGTCGCGCTCCCGGCTCAACCTGGAACTCGACCGTCTCGTCGAGCTGCGCCTGGCCGAGCAGGCCGGGCTGGCGGCCTCGCGCGGCGGGCGCAGGTCCGGCCTGGTGCGGATCTCCGGAGATCTCCGCTTCGCCGGGATCGACATCGGCGCGACCTCCATCGACGTGGCCGTCACCGACGGCGAGATGGAGATCCTCGGCCACCTGAGCGAGCGGTGCGACGTGCGCGACGGCCCGGTGGCCGTGCTCGACCAGGCCATGGAGATGATCGCCAAGCTGGGCGAGCAGGGCCTGTTCACCCAGCTGTACGGCGCGGGGATCGGCCTCCCCGGACCGGTCAGCTTCCGCGAGGGGGTGCCGGTGGCGCCCCCGATCATGCCCGGCTGGGACCGCTTTCCCGTCAGGGAGGCGGTCGGCCAGGCCCTCGGCTGCCCCGCCGTGGTCGACAACGACGTCAACATCATGGCCCTCGGCGAGCTCCACTCGGGGCTGGCCAGGCAGGTGGACGACTTCCTGCTCGTCAAGATCGGCACCGGCATCGGCTGCGGCATCGTGGTGGACGGCAAGATCTACCGCGGTGTCTCCGGCAGCGCCGGCGACATCGGCCACATCCGCGTCGACGACCAGGGGCCCGTCTGCGCCTGCGGCAACGTCGGCTGCCTGGAGGCCTACTTCGGCGGGACCGCCCTCGCCAGGGAGGCCACGGCCATCGCCGGGCGCTCGGCCTACCTGAGCCGGCGCCTCGACCTGACGGGCACCCTCACCGCCGAGGACGTCGCCAAGGCCGCCGAGATGGGCGACGCCGAGGCGGTACGGCTCATCCGCGACGGCGGGCGCAGGGTCGGCACGGTGCTGGCCGGGCTCGTCAGCTTCTTCAACCCCGGCCTCGTGATCATCGCGGGAGGAGTGGCCCAGCTGGGCCACGTCCTCCTGGCGGAGATCAGAAGCGTCGTCTACCGCCGGTCGCTGCCCCTGGCGACCGGCAACCTGCCCATCGTGCTCTCGGAGCTCGGACCCGACGCCGGCGTGGTCGGCGCGGCCAGGCTCAGCAGCGACCACGTCCTCTCGGCCCCATGATGAACCAGCGAGGCCCCATGTCAGAAGCCAACCCCCTGCTCCTCATGCGCGGGATCGTCAAGCAGTTCCCCGGAGTGCGCGCCCTCGACGGCGTCGACCTGGAAGTGCTGCCCGGAGAGGTGCACTGCCTGCTCGGCCAGAACGGTGCCGGGAAGTCCACGCTGATCAAGACCCTGGCGGGCGCTCACCA
>NZ_JBPXMC010000036.1:0-79461 GCF_051918885.1 Streptosporangium sp. OZ121 | reverse complement strand
GACCCAGCCCAGGCTGATCCGAGCGACCGCCCAGACGTAGTCGACCGGCCGCTTGACGACCTGTGCGGGGGCGGCGTGTGCGGGGGCGGCGTGTGCAGGAACGGTCCGTGCGGGAACGGCGTCCATGACCGGCCCGGTGTGAACGTCGTGTCCGTGAGTGGTGGCCATGACGGCTCCCCTTTCCGTGTAGTTCCGTAGAGTTCCGCGATGTTCCGCGGTCTTTGCGACGTCCTCATCACACCGCTTCTCCAAGCCCGGCCACAGTGCCGTACGAACCGCGTCACGATCTCGAACGTCCCCGTCACGTAGGACCTTCGGCCCTGTCACCCGGCGCGCGACGGAAATGGGACGGCGCAAGGAGCCCGCACCGCCCTGAAGAGGGTCAACCACTTTCGAGCGGCACAGATGACCACCACCTCCTCACGCTCAACGGCCCGGTGCACGCTCATCCGCGGCGGCCAGCCCATCCGATGCACCGACAACAAGACCCCACGCAGGCTGCAGCGGATATGAGACAACCGGGCGATCACCTCGGCGACCCGGACCGGCGTCCAGCGCTAACGCCACGCATGGCGGATCCTCAACCGCCCCAACCCCATGGTTCCCGAGATCCGGATCCTCGGCCCGCCGGAGCGAGAACGCCGCCGGGGCCGGTAGAGCGGACCCCTCCACCCGCCGCGCAGACCCTCGACGTCGACGATCGCGTCGCGAGGCACCGTGATCCTGGCCCCGCCGGTGCCCAGATACAGCTCGATGTCGACCACCGGATGCTCGATGACCGCCCGCGACAGGTCCAGGTGCACCCTCGCCAGTGCGGACTCGACCTTGAGGACCCGAGGTACCCGCCACACGCCACGCCGCCGGATCCGCCCGCCGACGGCGGCGATCGTGGACGTGGTACCCGCGTCCTCCAGGAGCGAGACCAGAGCCGGCCCGAGCTCGCCGAACGTCCCGGCGGTAAGCGCCCGGTGGAGGCGTTCGTCCAGCTCCTCATGCGAGAGGTGCCCTTCGGCGTACACCTCCTGCAGACGCCGCACGACCACGTCCCGGTCGTCCTCACTGATCGGTGACGACCGGCGGTCCGGCCCATCGGCCCAGGCCCTCACCGGCCCCTGCGCCCGTAGGCACGCAGCGACAGCGGGACGAACACCACCAGCAGCACGACCGACCAGAGCACGACGGCGGCCACCGGATGCGCGAGCGGCCAAACCGTGTCCCCCGAACCCCCGGACGGCACACCCGGATTGCCGAACAGCTCCCGGGAGGCGGCGGTGAGCGCGCTCACCGGGTTCCAGTCGGCCAGGAAACGCAGCCAGCCCGGCATACCACCGGTCGGGACGAACGCGTTCGACAGCATCGTGAACGGCAGGAACAACGGCACCATCGCGTCGGCGACCTGGTCGTTCCTCACCGCCAGGCCCACATAGACGCCCACCCAGCTCAACGCGTACCGCAGCACGATCAACAGCAGGAACGCCTGGGCCGTGGGAACCAAACCACGGTGCGGCTGCCAGCCCACCAGCAGGCCCGCCCCCACCATGACGGCCAGCATCAACAAGCCGACCAGGGAGTCGGCGCCCGTCTGCCCGAACGGCACCGCCAAACGCGCCATCGGCATGGAGCGGAACCGGTCCATCACACCGCGGGAGGCGTCGGCCGCCGTCCGCGCCATGACCCCCATCACCGCCGAGAAGGTCACCATCGCGAACAACCCGGGCATGAGGTACTCGCGGTAGTCACCGCCACCCGGCACCTGGATCGCGCTACCGAAGACATACCCGAACAACACCACCATGACGGCCGGGAAGACCAGCGCGGCGACGAGTTCGCCGGGATCGTGTCGCAGCCGTCCCAGCTCGCGGCCGACCAAGGTCAGCCCATCGGTGAACGTCCACCGCAGGCGGCGGCCCAGCGGCGAGGCGAGGCCGGCCATCAGACCAGCTCCTTCCGGTCGGTGAGGCGCAGGAACACCTCGTCCAGAGTGGGACGGCGCAGCCGCACATCGGCCGCGGCGACCCCGGCGCGATCGAGCTCACGCACGATGTCGGCGAACCGGAAGCCGCCGCCCGGCAGGGCGACGCTGAGCCGCTCGGCACCGGTCATCGTGGGCTCGATCCCGGCCAGGGCCCTCAGCACGGTCACCGCCGGACGCAGAGCGGCCGGGTCTTCGAGGACGACGTCGAGGCGGTCACCGATCGTGGCCTTCAGCTCGTCGGGCGTGCCCGTGGCGATCACCTGCCCGTGGTCGACGACGGCGATGTCGTCGGCCAGCCGGTCGGCCTCGTCCAGGTACTGCGTGGTGAGCAGCACCGTGGTACCGTCCGCCACCAGCTCGCGGACGTTGTCCCAGATCTCGCCGCGGCCGCGCGGGTCCAGGCCGGTGGTCGGCTCGTCCAGGAAGAGCACCTCGGGGCGCAGGATGAGGCTGGTGATCAGGTCGAGGCGGCGCCGCATGCCACCGGAGTAACCGGCGACCTGCCGATCGGCGGCGTCCATCAGGCCGAAGCGCTCCAGCAGCTCGTCGGCCCGCCGGTACGCCTCGCGCCGGGACAGGTGGGACAGACGCCCGAACATGCGCAGGTTGCCACGGCCGGTGAGCTTCTCGTCCACGGCGGCGTACTGGCCCGCGAGCCCGATCCTGGCACGCACCTCGCCGGCCTCGCGGACGACGTCGTATCCGGCGACGCGGGCGTGCCCGGCATCGGGATCGGACAAGGTCGCCAAAATGCGCACCGCGGTCGTTTTCCCCGCGCCGTTGGGCCCCAGCACGCCGCAGACCGTTCCTCTCGGAACACTCAGGTCCAGCCCCCGCAGCGCCCGGGTGTCGCCGAAGGACTTGTGCAGCCCCTCGGCGAAGACGACCGGATCCACCATGACTCCTCCACTGGGTACGTTGTACGCGGTCAAGGCGGCCAGGCTAAGTTACTGGGTACTATGTACGCAAGTAGGGGGTGAAACGGTGACCGACGCCGAGTACACGAACATCTGGATGCGACCCGAACGCCCCACCCGCGGACCAAAACCGACCTACAGCCGCACCCAGATCACCGAGACGGCCATCCGGATCGCCGACACCGAAGGACTGGAAGCCGCCACCATGCGGCGCATCGCCGCCGAGATCGGCACGGGCGCGATGTCCCTCTACCGCTACGTCCCAAGCCGCGACGACCTCATCGCACTCATGGCCGACCGGCTCATGGGCGAGATCGACGTCGCGGGACTACCCTCCGACAACTGGCGCGCGGACCTGACACGCTACGCCGACGAACTGCGGACGATGTGGCTGAGACACCCGTGGATCGCCACCGTACAGCGATCACTCCCCAGCTTCGGCCCCAACCAGCTACTCCTGATCGAACGACTGATGGGAGTACTCGACACCTTCGTCTCCATCGACGAGAACCTCAGCCTCATAGCCATGCTGAACAGCTACATCGAAGGCACCGTCCGCGAGGAGATCAGCTCGGCCAAGGAAATCCGCCGCAGCGGGCTCAGCGAATCAGAATGGATGGCACGGAGCTACCCCTACATCGACCGCCTGGTGAAAAGCGGGGAATACCCCATCTTCACCAAGATCGTGACGGAGGCACGCCAGCCGCACCTGAGCCGCGACGACCAGTTCCGGTACGGACTGGAACGCGTCCTCAACTGCATCGCCGCAGCCCTCCCGACAACGGCCGAACCCGCGGCGACGCACCGGAAGGAACAGGAAGACCACAACGGTTAGCACCGACCGGACGACGGCCGGCGGCGCACACCGCACCTCACGCCCAGGACTCCCCCACCGGCCCGAAACCACCGCACAGGACCGGACCCCGGCCGCCGCCACCGGCCCCGAGAAGAACTAACCGTGACTGCCCTCCGGAACGCTGTCCGCGGACATGCCCCCCTCCCCCGGAGCGCTCGTCAGGTAGACGTGCTGGTGACCATGGCCGGCATCGACATTGATCTGGTCGAGCTGTGTCGCCGCGACAGACCACGTCGCGACGGCCGCGGACCGCTGACGGGCCGCCAGGTCGAGGAAGGGCTGCCGCAGGTCCGCGGGAAGCCCCCGGCCGGACGCGTACGAGTCGACCGCGATCGCCATGACGTCCACCGCGCTACGGAATCCCGCACGAGCCACATTGGTCGCGGTCGTTCCAGAAGGAGTCTCCGCATGCCTGTCGACGGCCCGCCGCAGAACGCTCCGCCACCCGTCGACCTCCGCCGACTCCGCCGACCGCGCACCGGGCTTTCCATCCCGGGGAAGCACCTCGGCGAGTCCGGACAACACCCCGTTCAGCTCACCGGCGGTCACCCGCGCCGTGGAGGTCAGCTCACCGATCTGCTGGACGTCCCGCTTCGCCTCCGCCTCCCGCATGTCGGCGACGGCGACCTGGGAGGCGTCAGGGCTACCGAGGAGATAGCCCACCGGCCCGGCTATCGCGACGGCGGCGAGAACGGCCACGACGTAACGCGCCCGGACGGACGGGCGAACGTCCGGCCGGGACGGGGCACGGGGTGGCCTGACCGTTTTCGAGGACATCCAGAGGCTCCTGTCACCTGGCTACCCGGCCGACGCTACCGCTTTCAACGATCTACGTCCATGATCACACCGGACCCCGGAGCGGCCCCTGCCCTTTGGTGGGCGTCTTCAGTCCATCGTGCTTTTTTGATCTTGGAACTGCCCGACGCCTTTACGATGTAGATTTATAACGAGGTGCCGGCCTCGCCGGCCGCCATCGGCAAGCCCCGTCACCTTCGGCAGGCCGGTGTAGGGTCGTTCCATGACCCCGGAAGACCTCGCCAACCTCGCTCACCTGCGCCGGGCCCGGGATCTGATCGACCGGGAGTACGCCCGGCCGCTCGACGTGCCGACGATGGCCCGCCGCGCGCTCATGTCGCCGGGGCACTTCTCGCGACGCTTCCGGGCGGCCTATGGCGAGACGCCGTACAGCTACCTCATGACCCGCCGGATCGAGCGGGCGATGGCGCTGCTGCGCGGGGGGATGAACGTGACCGACGCGTGCATGGCGGTCGGCTGTACCTCGCTCGGCTCGTTCAGCTCGCGGTTCACCGAGATCGTCGGGGAGACGCCGAGCGCGTACCGCGGCCGGGAGCACAGCGCCGTGGCGGCGATGCCCGCCTGCGTGGCGAAGGTGCACACCCGCCCGACGAGAACTCCTCAGAGCAGGATCGAAGAAGCGGGTCAAGAGGCCGCCGCCTAACGTTGGCGACATGACCATCGCACTCCAGTACTGCCAGATCACCGTCAACGACGTGGACGAATCGCTCGCCTTCTACCGCGACGCGCTCGGCCTCGAAATGCGCAACGACGTCGCCTCCGGCGGATTCCGCTGGGTCACCCTCGGCAGCGCGACCCAGCCGGACCTCCAGATCGTGCTTTCCGAACCGCACGCCGGCCGCTCCCAGGCCGACGGCGACGCCCTGCAGGAACTGCTCACCAAGGGCGTCCTGCCGATGACCGTCTTCAGCACCGACGATCTCGACGCGACCTTCGAGCGGGTACGGGCATCGGGCGCCGAGGTGCTGCAGGAGCCCATCGACCAGCCCTGGGGGCCGCGCGACTGCGCCTTCCGCGACCCGTCGGGCAACATGGTGCGGATCCAGCAGGAGGCCAAGGCGTAACGCCCGGCGGCACGCGGTCGCCGCCCGCCGCCCGCCGCCCGGCGCACGAAGCCGCCGGGCGGCGGCCGCATGCCGCCTCGGGAGGTGACCGGCGGCGGCACGCGGCGGTACGCCATGAGAGGCCGGCGCCTCCGGAGCACTGCTCGCGACCGGTCATCCGGGGATGAACCCATGGGAACGGGGCGAGAGCCCAAGACGCGTCCGTGCCGGCACCTGAAGGCCGGCGACGCGATCGAACGAATCCGACGCGACAGCGGACACCACCCCCCTCGTTTCGCAAATGAAAACGATTATCGCTATCATTGGCTCACCCGTCCCCCTCCCAGGAGTGAAGACGCTTGGCCAGAAACGACGTACGACCGGTGATCAAGCTGCGATCCACCGCGGGCACCGGCTACACCTACGTGACCCGCAAGAACCGCCGCAACGACCCCGACCGGCTCAGCCTGCGCAAATACGACCCGGTCATCCGCCGGCACGTGCTGTTCCGGGAGGACCGCTGAAACGACGAGAGAAGACGTCCACCCCGGCCGCCACCCCGTGGCGTTCCGCTCCCAGGAAGGAAACCGCATGTCCGCCCACTGCCAGCTCACCGGCGTCAAACCGGTCTTCGGCAACAACGTCTCCCACTCCCACCGGCGCACCCGCCGCCGCTGGAGTCCCAACATCCAGCCCCGCCGCTACTGGCTGCCCGCCGAGGGCCGCTTCGTACGGCTGACGCTCAGCGCCAGGGCCGTCAAGACCATCGACAAGATCGGCATCGAGGCCGCCGTGGCCCGCATCCGCGCCCGGGGAGAACACGTCTGATGGCGAGGAAAAGCAAGATCGCGGCCAACGAGCGGCGCAAACTCGTCGTCATCCGTTACGCGGAGCGCCGGGCCGGGCTCAAGGAGATCATCCGCACCGGCTCCCCCGGCGAGCGGGCCCGGGCCGTCCGCGAGCTGAGCCGCCAGCCGCGCGACGCCGGCGCCACCCGGGTGCGCAACCGCGACGTCGCCGACGGCCGCCCCCGCGGATACCTGCGCAAATTCGGGCTCTCCCGGATCCGCTTCCGCGAGCTGGCCCACCGCGGCGAGCTGCCCGGCGTCACCAAATCCAGCTGGTAGGAGCACCACGACATGGCAGTCCCCAAACGCAGGACCTCCCGAAGCAACACCCGCCACCGCCGCTCGCAGTGGAAGGCCACCGCACCCGACCTCGTCCCGGTCACCGTCGACGGGCGCGAGCTGCTGGTGCCGCGCCGGCTCGTCCCCGCCTACCGGCGCGGCCTCCTCACTCCCTGAGAACCGCCTTCCGGGAACCACCCCGAGAACCGGCCCGCACCCCGGAGCCACCACCGTGAACCCGCGCGGTGAACCCCGTACCACGAGAGGAGCCGTCATGTCCGTCCCCGTCGTCATCGTCTCAGGACTGCATCCCGAACCGCGCTCGGCCCTGGTGGACCGCCTGCTCGCCGATCATCCCGGATCGGTGGCGATCCACCACGACCTGCGACAGGTGAGCACCGGGCGCGTGGAACGCGTCGTGCGCGACGCGTCGGGGACGCTGGATCTGCGGGAGGTGCGCCTCGCGCACGGCTGCGTCACCTGCACCGTGCGCGAGGACCTCGTTCCCGTCCTGCTGTCGCGGGCGGACTCGGCGCCGCTGCTCATCGTGGAGCTGTGGGACTCGGTCGAGCCCAGGACCGTGGCCGAGGCCCTCGCCTGGCACGAGGACACCGTGCACCGCCTGCGCCTGACCGGGGTGCTGACCGCGCTGGACGCGGCACGCACCACCGAGGACGTCTGCTGTGGCGACACCCTGGCCGCGCACGGCAAACACGCGGCGGCCGGTGACGAGCGCCACCTGGCCGGGGTGCTCACCCGCCAGATCGAGTACGCCACCGCCCTCGTCGTGTCCGGCGCGGACGAGGAGGACGTCGAGCTGGCCCTGGCCGTGCTCGGCCACCTCGCCCCCACCACTCCGGCCGGCCCCCCTGACCTCGCGCTGCCCGCCGTCACCGGTGCGGGGATCGACGTGGAGATGCTCGGGGCCCGCGTCGACCCGGCGACCGCCCAGCTGCCCTGCGACGCGCGGACCGGGGAGATCTCCACCGTGGTCTGGCACCGGCTGCGTCCCCTGCACCCCCAGCGGCTGTTCGACGCCGTCGACGAGCTGGTCACCGAGACCGTCCGCAGCCGCGGCCGGTTCTGGCTGGCCAACCGGCACGAACGCCTGCTCGCCTGGGACGCCGTGGCGGGCGTCGTCAGCGTCGAGGACGCCGGTCCCTGGCTGGTCACCCTGCCCGAGGCCGCCTGGGAGATGGAGAGCCCCGCCCGCCGCATGGCCGCCACCCTCGACTGGACCCCCCAGCTCGGCGACCGCGTCCAGCACCTCGCCTTCACCGGCCCCGACCTGGACCGCGACCGCATCCTGTCGCTGCTGGACTCCTGCCTGCTCACCGAGGACGAGACCCTGGCAGGCTCCGACGTCTGGGCCGGATACCCCGACCCGTTCGCGTTCGTCCTCGACCTGAAGGAGACCTCCGCGTGAGACCTCGCCGCGCGCACGCCGTCCTCCCCGCCCGAGGTGCCCGCCGGGACAAGCACCGGGTACGCGCCGCGGCCCGGCGGGAAAAGGACCGTCAGGCGCCGACGGCGGCCGGGACGCACTCGACGACGGTGTGCCGCGCCGTGATGTCGCGCACGGCGGCGACCCGCAGCCCGGCGGCCGCGGCCAGCGCCCGGTAGTCGTCGACGGTCCGTTCCCGGCCACCGGCAAGGACCAGCATCCGCAGGTTCATCTCCGCGAACATGGCCGGATCGTCCCCCGTGACGATCGGTGACTCAAGGATCAGCACCCGGCCGCGCCGGCCCGCCGCGTCGGCGCAGCGGCGCAGGATGGCGGTCGCCTCGGCGTCGGCCCAGTCGTGCAGCACGCGGTTGAGCACGTACACGTCGGCGCCGCCGGGCAGCTCGTCGAAGAAACTCCGCCCGACCGTCTCGCACCGGTCAGCCAGCCCGCGTCCGGCCAGGTACCGCTGCGCGCGTGACACGGTGTCCGGCAGGTCGATCAGCACGCCGCGCAGGCCCTCGTGGCGCGACAGCAGCTCGGCCAGCAGCGCCCCGGTACCGCCGCCGACGTCGGCCACCCGGCTCAGCGCCGACCAGCCGTAGGCCTCCGCCAGCTCGCCGTACCCGGTGTCGGCCGCCATCGTCGCGTCGAAGGAGGCGCTCAGCTCGGGGTTCGCGTCGAGATAGCGCCAGAACGGTGCGCCGAACACCGCAGGCCAGGCAGGCCGGCCGGTGCGCACCGTGTCCGCCAGGCCGGTGAAGGCCAGGTCCATCCGGCCGCCGAACCCGTCCAGGTCCAGCCACCGCCACATCGCGGACGGGTGGTCCCGGCGCAGCAGGACGGCCGTCCCGTTCGCCGCGAACGTGCCGGGCCGGGGCTCGACGAACACGTCGTGGCAGACCAGATGGCGCAGCAGCCGGCCCAGCGCGTCCGGGTCCGCGCCGGCCCTGGCCGCCAGGTCGTCGATGTCCGAGCCGTCCTCGTCCACCAGATCGGGCAGTCGCAGGGTGACGGCCACCCGGAGCGCCATCGGGGTCACCAGATCCATCAGCGGCGTCAGGGCCCGCCATGCGGTGAACCCGTCCAGCGCGGCGCCGCCGGTCGCCGCGGTCGCCTCGTCGTTGCTCGTCATACGCACCTCCTGTCCACATGGTGCGCGCCGGGGGCGGCCGCGGCTTGGACGAATCGGCACTCGGTGTACGCCGAGGCGATGAACGGCTCGACCGTCCGTCGGCGCCGCGACCGGCGGGTTCACCGATTTCAGCGTCCCCGTCCCCGACGCGCGGCGCTGGTCACCGGACGATCCGTTCCCGTACGACCTGCGGATCTCCCCGCGGAACGGCGCGAACGGAGGGAGTGCCGGCGTGGACCGGCTGATCGGCCGGATCCCGGGCACCGCGCCTCCGGATGAACCGGATGAACCGGATGAACCGGATGTCACGGCGATCCCGGGAACCGGAGAAGGCCGGGGCTCCTTCCTGGCGTGATCGCGAAATGTACGTGATCATTGGACCCACCATGCAGCGCCGTGCTCTTGTCCGTACCGTCGCGGGATTGGGCGCCGTCGCCTTCTCCGGGCTCCCGCGGCATCGCGGGCGCCGCGCCGGCGTCGTCCGTGACGACCGAACCCCTCCACGCTGACCCCGCCCCGCCCTCCGACCCCCGTCCGAGGAAAGAAGAAAGAGGACACACCCCCCATGGCTCTTGCCGGTGTCTTCCTGCCCATCGCCCTCGCGGTCATCATGTTCGGCCTCGGCCTGGGCCTGACGATCGCCGACTTCCGCCGAGTCGTCGCCTACCCCAAGGCCACCGTGGTCGCGCTCGCCTGCCAGATCCTGGTGCTGCCCGCGATCTGCTTCGGCCTGGTGCTCGCCTTCGGCCTGCCGCCCGCGCTCGCCGTGGGCATGATGCTCCTGGCCGCCTCCCCCGGCGGGACCACGGCCAATCTCTACAGCCACCTGTTCGGCGGCGACGTCGCGCTCAACGTGACGCTCACCGCGATCAACTCCGTACTGGCCGTCGTCACGCTGCCGCTGGTCACCAACCTGTCGCTGAGCTACTTCGCCGCCGACTCGGCCGGGCTGGGCCTGCAGTTCGACAAGACCGTCCAGGTGGTCGCGATCGTGCTCATCCCCGTCGCGATCGGCATGGCGATCCGGGCGTGGCGGCCGCGGTTCGCCGACCGGATGAACACGCCCGTGAAGATCGCCTCGGCCGTCATCCTGGTCCTGGTGATCGTCGGTGCCCTGCTGCAGGAGCTGGACAACCTCGGCGGCTACATCCGCTCGGTCGGCGCGATCACGCTGGTGTTCAGCGTGCTCAGCCTGGCCATCGGCTACTGGGTGCCGCGCCTGGCCGGGATCGAGCGCGGCCAGGCCATCGCCTCCTGCATGGAGATCGGCATCCACAACGCCACCCTGTCCATCGCGGTCGCGCTCACGCTGCTGGGTGACACCCAGATGGCCATCCCCGCCGCCACCTACGGCGTGCTGATGTTCTTCACCGCCGCCGTTGCCGGATTCCTCCTCAGGTCCCGTACGGCGAAGCTCGCCCCCGATGCGGCTCTGTGAAAAGGAGCGCCCTTCCGCTCCCCCGGCTCCTCGGGTGACCGCGGGAGGTCGCGGGCGCCTGCTCGCGACCTCCCGCGCCGGAAGGTGACCTGGCCCGGCCGCCGCCCTCGCGCGGAGGGCGGGCCATGGAGATCCCGGGTCCGGCGAGCCGCACGGCGGCTCGCCGGAGATCACGTCGTCACGTCGTCACGCGGAAGGTGGCGTCGCCGCGGCCCTGCGCGTCGGTGATCGGGTCGAGCCGGAGCAGGTAGTCGTAGTGCCTGATGTACCGGTCGGGGAAGTTGTACGACTGGAAGGACGTCCAGGACGAGCTGGCGAGCCCGGCGACCTGGCGGAACGTGGCGTCCGCCGCGAAGGTGGCGGTGCCGTCGTCGGGCGCGAGGACGAAATCGTACCCGTAGTGCCGCAGGTAGTACCCGGGATAGTTCACCGACGCGAAGGACACGTAGCCGCTGCCGTTCGCCAGGCCCGGCACCAGCCGGAACTGCGCGTCCTGGGCGGGGCTGACGTTCGCGTCGATGCGCACGTCGAGGTTCGCGTGCCGCACGTAGCGGGTCTGGAAGTTGTACGACTGGATGCGGTTGACCGGCGCGGTGGCGCCCCAGCGGCCGAGGACGCGGTTCTCCTCCGCGGCGGTCAGGTTGAGGATGGAGCCGTGGCGTTTGCGGTTGACGCCCGTGCCGTAGTCGGAGCGCGTCTGGAAGTTGCGCGTGCTGCCCAGGTTGGTGGAGGTGATGGGCATGTAGCCGCGGCCTGTGGCGTACTGGTCCAGCCACAGGGCCCACTCGTTGCGGCCGTTGAACTGCGCCCACATCGGGCCCTCCACGACGTTGCCGCCGCCCGTGCCGTTGGAGATGCCCATGTGCGACAGGTTCCCGAGGGTCGTCCAGGATCCCAGGATCGAGTTGCTCGCCTCGATCGTGATGTGGCCGTCCGCCGAGGCCCGGTAGTACCGGTAGCCGCCGACGCTGCCGGGCACGTCGACGATCTGCGTGTCGATGATGCCCTGGCCGGTCCCGCGGTCGATGTACAGCTGCGGTGCGGAGAAGCTGCGGAAGTCAGCGGTGCGCGTGTACCAGATGCGGTGCTTGGTCACGCCGTTGCGGAGCGAGTTGGTCGCCCAGTACAGGACGTAGTCGCCGGTCTCGGGGTTGTAGATGGCCTCGGGCGCCCAGGCGTTGCCGGCGCCGGGGATGGCGCCCGCGACGTTGATCAGCCACGGAGCCGACCAGTTCACCAGGTCGCTCGACTCCCACACGACGAGCGAGGTGCTGCCCCGGCTCGAGGCGTCGCCCCACGAGGTGCCGCCGGCGATGCGCAGGTCCGTCGCGACGATCCAGTACCGGTCACCGGCGGGAGAGCGGACGAGGGCGGGGTCGCGGACCCCTCGCGTGCCGACCGTGGAGCGCAGGACCACCGCGCCGTTGTTCAGGTCGGTCCAGCGCAGCCCGTCGTCGCTGTGGGCGAGGTAGATCTGCTCGCCGTTCGCCGACTCCCCGGTGAAGTGCGCCATCAGGTACCCGGTGAAAGGTTCGAGGGCGGCCGCCTCCTTCGGGACGGCCAGCGACCACGAGGTGAACATCAGGCAGGCGGCGAGCACCGCGCCCACCCGGGACAAGGCTTTCAACATGCGTTTCTCCTTCGGGAGCGGGCACGATGGGGCGGATGGCGCCGTCCCCGGCGATGCATCCGGTCGAGGGTGGTCTCCCTGCCTTCTCGTCGTCGACGGCGCCGGTGGGGGCTGGACGGGTACGGGGGCCGCGTGCCGCGCGGACCGGCCGGGGCGGCCGGCTCCCGTGGCCGGGCGCGGGCCGGTGGCGTCGCGTACGGCCGCGTCGAGGGACACGGGCGCGTCCTGCTTCGCCCCTCTATCGGACCATTGGTGTTAGCGCTAACAATTCGTCTCGCGAATATTTATCTTTCACGGCACCACGTGACCGCCGACATGCCGAAACGCGAACAGACAACCGCGGCCGGACAGAGGTTACATCGGCGTCACATCAGTGTGATCGCTAACATCCGGTCGGTCAATACCCCCCTGACGCCCGGCCGGCGAGCCACCGCCGCCGACCGGCCGGCGAGCGACGACGGGCCTCTCGAAAGAGCAGGTCAGTGGCGCTCTATCGGCCCATCGGCAGCGCGCGGGCCGCCCCCGTCCGGTAATCCGGGTGTTGACAACCATGCTGTGAGCGTTAACACTCTGCGAAACGCGCCGGAAACACGGACGCGGCCCGGCCCTCACCGTCCCATCGGCAATCCGGGGATCCGGTCATCGCTCCAGGGATTACCGGGATTTCGTACAGAAATAAGTTAGCGCTAACACAACCTCGCCCCGCCGACCTTACGGCGCGGCTCGGCGTCCGGCTCGTTCCACACCGCCACGTAGCGGCAGGTGGGGCATCGGCCGGTCCAGGGGTGACCAGCAGGGCCTGAAGCTCTTTGAGGGTCGTATGAGCCTCAGGCCGTCCCGATGTGCGCTCGACGGCCGCGTCAGCTCGGCGCGGCCCCGGTGCTCTCCCGCACGATGAGCTCGGGCTCCACCAGCCGCCGGGGCTGGCTCGGCCTGCCCGCCATCTGGTCGAGCAGCACGTGGAAGGCGTGGCTGCCGACCTCCTCGAAATCCTGCCGGACCGTCGTGAGCGGGGGCCAGAAGTAGGCGGACTCCGGCACGTCGTCGAAGCCCACCACGCTGACGTCCTCGGGAACGCGCCGCCCGGCCTCGCGCAGCGCTCTCAGCACGCCCAGGGCCATCTGGTCGTTGCCCACGAAGATGGCCGTGACCTCGGGGTCCTGTGCCAGGCGGCGGCCGAGCTGGTAGCCGGAGCGCGAGCTCCAGTCCCCGCGCAGCACCTCGGGAACCCGGTGCCCTCCGGCCTCCAGCACCTCGCGCCAGCCCTCGACCCGGCCGTTGGCGTCGATCCAGCTGGCCGGGCCCGCCACGTGCCACACCGTCTCATGGCCGAGGCTGAGCAGGTGCCTGGTCGCCCGTGTCGCTCCCGCCCGCTGGTCGACCATGACGACGGGAACGGAGAGGCCGGCCCCGGCGTCGACCGCGACCACGGGGATATCCGACGACAGGTGGCGCAGGCCGTCGGCCGCCGACTCGTGCGGGGCGACGATGATGACGCCGTCCACCGACTGGGAGCGCAGCTGGCGGAGGCTCTCCTCGATCGAGCGGCGGTCGAGCGTGCTCAGGCTGGCGATGCTCACGGCGTAGTCGTTGAGCCTCGCGGCACGCTCGATGCTGTAGAGGGTCGAGGCCGGACCGTACAGGGTCGTGTCGATGCTGACCACGCCCAGTACCCCCGACCGTCCCGTGGCGAGCTGGCGGGCCGCGGCGTTGGGCCGGTAGTCCAGCTCCTGCACCGCGGCCAGCACGCGCGCCCGGGTTTCGGTGTGCACCCTCTCGGGCGCGTTGAGCGCCCGGGAGACGGTCATCGCCGACACTCCGGCGAGCGCGGCGACGTCCTCCAGCACAGCAGGTCTGGAGCGCGGCGGGCCGTCGTTCGATTTCGCCTTCAAAGCAGCTCACCCCCTATGCGATAACGCTAACAGGAGTTCCGGGCCCGCTCCGCTAAGACGGACACCGTCCGTGCCGGGATCGGGTCACGAGGACGACCTCGCCGGCGGCGGCACCGCGATGTCCGATGCCGCCGTGGCGAGAGGTGGGGGCCGCGTCCATGACGAGCGACTCCGGCGGCGACAGGGTGCCCGGGGGGTGGAGAACGAGCACCGCGCCCCTATTCGAAGAGGGACGGGTCTCCGGTGCCTCGGCGGAGGATCTCGGGCTCACCCTGCGAGAAGTCGACGACCGTCGTCGGGACGGCGCCGCACTCGCCGGAGTCGATGACGGCGTCCACCACGTGGTCGAGCCTCTCCTTGATCTCCCAGCCCTGTGTCAGGGGCTCGGCCTCGTCGGGCAGCAGCAAGGTGCTCGACACCAGTGGTTCGCCGAGTTCGGCCAGCAGCGCCTGCGTGACGACGTGATCGGGGATCCGGACGCCGACCGTCTTCTTCCGGGGATGCAGCAACCGCCGCGGCACCTCCTTGGTCGCGGGCAGGATGAAGGTGTAACCGCCGGGAGTCGCCGCCTTGACCGAGCGGAACAGCGCATTGCTTACATGCACGAACTGGCCGAACTGAGCGAAATCTCTACAGACCAGGGTGAAGTGGTGGTCGCTGCCGAGGTCGCGAATCTCCCTGATCCGGTCGATCCCCTCCTTGTTGCCCAGCCGGCATCCCAGCGCGTAACCGGAGTCCGTCGGGTACGCGATCAGCCCGTCCGCACGCAGAAGCTCGACCACCTGGCCGATCAGCCGGGGCTGGGGACTGTTCGGATGCACATCAAGGTATTTCGCCACACCCCGAGCTTAGAAGCGAATACCACCCCGCGTGACATGTGGCCCTCAAGGCTCGACGGGACACGCGGCCCGCAAGAACGGTCGGCGGGTGCCGTCGAGTGGTCCCCGTCGAGGCGCCCGGCAGCGCACGGCTCCGAGGTGTTCCGGGTGACGCCGCTGTCCGGCGGAACGCTATCGTGGTGTGCCATGGAGTGCTTCGCCGCTTGGCGTACCCGTCACTGAGGGCCTGTTCGCCGCCGGAACCAGGCCGTGAGCGGGCCGACCGATGCCCTTTTCTCGTTCGGGTGTCAAACCCTCAGTCCGAAAGGCGCACTTCCATGCTCATCCGCCCGTTCGTTCAGCACGACCTGGCGCGGCTCACCGCATTGACCATCGAGACGTTCCGGCCGTTCTACGAGGACCACTTCCGCCCCCTGATGGGTGAGGTCGTCTTCGCCAACCAGCACGGCGACTGGCGCGGCGACTATCGCGAGCAGGTCGCCGAACTCCACGACCCGGACCTGCACAGGTACGTCGCGGTCGCCGAGACCGGGGACGTCGTCGTCGGCTACGTGGCCTGGAGCGTCGACCCGGCTCGCCGGAACGGGACCATCACGCATCTCGCCGTCTCGGCCGAGCACCGCCGCAACCGCGCGGGCACCGCGCTGTGCGAGCACGCCTTCGGTGAGATGCGGGCTCTCGGAGCCGAGGTGGTCGAGATCGGCACCGGGGGCGACCCCTTCCACGCGCCCGCCAGAGCTCTCTACGAGAAGCTCGGAGGCATCCCGCTTCCGGTCGCCGTCTACTACCGGAGGCTCTGACCGAACCCCCCTCCGGGACGGCGTCCTCACCGCCTGTCCCGGAGGGGGCGGTCACCTCTTGCGGGCGGTCACCAGGGTGAAGCCGAGGAACTCGCCGCCGTCCGCGACGAGCATGTCGATCACCGGCTGATGCGCGACACGCTTCTCCGGCCGGTGGCCGGTGGCCGGCGCAGGCTCTGGCCCAGAGCAGCCAGTTCTCCCAGCCGCCCTCCTGCAAGCCGGCCTCGGCGAAGACCTCCGCCGCCTCGACCGCGCCGATCCACCAGTCGGTCGCGACGACCTGGACACCGTACTCGCGGGCCAGGAACACCGACGTCGCCCCCTTGCCGGAACCGAGGTCCAGCACCCGCATGCCGGGTCTCAGATCGAGGGGGGCGCCGTGGGCGGTCTCCACGCCCGACCCGCCGGGGCCGCCCGGGTTGATCACCAGGGGTCCGACGCGGGCCGCGGGGTCGGTCGTACGGCACGGCTCACCTTGATCGCGCCAAGGAGACAGCACATGAGGAGCGAAATCGGAAATCTCGATAAGGGCAGACTCTGCCTCGGCCGGTGAGCCGGAGTGGCGGGCTATCCGCCAGGTGGGCGCAGTTGCTTCCAGCCGTTCTCGACCGACAGGCGGCACCTGTCGGGGTCGTCTCCCCTGCTGACGAACAGCGCGGTCAGCAGGGGGACGCCGTGAGCGAGCGTTTCGCGCGGCAGCGGGCCGTTGGCGACCAGGGAGGCCAGCCCGTGGACGACGACCCAGCTCTGGATCGCCAGTTCCAGCGGGTCGGTGTCGGCGCGGAAGCGGCCGGCCCTCCTGCCTCGTTCGACGGCCTGGACCAGATGCTCCAGGGTCGCGTCCGCGGCCTTGAGGTCTTCGAGCTCGAAGTTCGCGTCGAACATGACCCGGTACAGGTCGGGGTGGTCCAGGGCGTTGCGGAGGTAGGCGGCGACCATGGCGGTCAGGTCCCGCACCGGGTCCGTGGACATCGTCACCGTCGTGAACCTGGCCGCCAGGCGGGTGAAGCCCTCCTGGCGCAGGGCCTTCCACATGCCGTCCATGTTTCCGAAATAGGTGTAGACGGCCATCGTCGACACCCCGGTCCCGGCCACCAGTGATCGCAGGGTGATGGGCTCGCGGGTGCGGAGCATGTGCGCGGCCCGCTCGATGAGCAGGGTGCGGACCGCCGGATCCTTCGTCCTCACCATGGCACCAGAATATATAGCATAGCATTGCTATACATTCGGGGCGTTCGCGATCGCCGAGCCGGGCGCGCGGGCGATCGGCCGGCACCCGGCCTGGGACGACGACCTTGTCACGCACCTGCACGAGGAGCTGGCGAGGAACGTCGCGCAGGGCCGGGAGAAGGGCGTCTACGGGCCGGAGGCCACCGCCCCGGCCTCATCGCCGCCGTTGGACCGCGCACTCGGCCTCACCGGCCGCGATCCCGCCTGGACCCGCCGAGAACACCGCGCGGAGTACGCGGAACCGCTCCGACGCCGTCGAAGGCGGCGCGAACGTCGCCACGACCGACCGATTTACCGGAATCCCCGAGCCCCGCCGGGCGCGGCTCCCGGCCGTCTCGCTTGACAGATACTCCGTACGGTGTACGGTATCTCGTACGGTTCGGAGCGTGCCACCGGACGGTGTTCCACGCCGTCCGGTGGCGGGTGAGGACCGGCAGGACGCGTCGTCGACGAAGGAGCGGAGCAGTGTCAGAGGTCCAGGAATCCCCGTTCGGTGGCGGTGCCTTCACACCGACGGACGACGACCGGGAGAGCGTCGAGGCGTGGTTCGCCGAGTACGACGCCCACAGCGCGAAGGTCGACGTCGAGCGCATGGCGGACATGGCGATGTTCCCGCTCAACGTGGTGACCGACGGTCCCGACGGCGACGGCCTGGCCGACCGGTGGACGAGGGAGCGGTTCACGCGCACGATGGCCGAGGTGATGGGAGGCGGGGAGGCGGGCGACCTCACGATGGAGTCGGTCCGCACCCCCCACTTCCTGACCGCGAACCTGGTCGTCGTGGTCACCGACGCGACGATGACGGTCAACGGTGAGGCGTACGGCATGCGTTACGCGGACCTGCTGGTGAAGTCGGGGGGCCGGTGGGTCTTCCAGACCATGGTGCAGGGAGGGTGGGCCGACGCCTGGAAGGAGACCACGCCGAGTGCCTGATCGGTGAGGGGCGGCCGGGTGGCGGGGGTACCGGGTGAGCCACCCCGCCCTCGCCGCCGCGCGGGGTGCGGACGGTCCCGTGCGAGCCGGTCCTGCGCGAGCCGACCGGGGTCACCTTCGGCATCGGGCGTGGCGCGACGGACGTCCATCACGCTGGTCCTTCCGGATGGGGGTTCGAGGAGTGGGCGGGGTGGTGTGCCCTCAGGCCGGTCGCCGTCGCCCGCCGGGCGGGACGGGGCCCGGTCGCGCGGCGTCGGGCCGGGGGCGTTCGCCGCGCCCGCTGGACGCTCCGCGGGGGTCCCGACGGCCGGAAGAACCCATCACCCAGGGCGAGACACCACCTGGGTCAGGTATGCGGGCAGGCTAAGGAAACCCTACCCCGGCTGGGTATGAATGAGGCGGGCGGATCCGGCGGCGAGAAAGGCGTTCGGGAGGTTTCGGGAGGTTTCGGGAGGTGAGGTCAGCCGTGTTCCGCGTGCCGGCCGTGGTCGGTGACCTGGGCTTCGAACCAGGCGTGCAACGCCGTGACCAGCGGCGCGTCGGAGGTGGTGTAGGTGATCCTGGCACCTGCGGGCAGTTCGGCGTAGCGGATGTCGATGCGGTCGTGGCCCTGTTCGAGGTCGCGCAGGCCCGGCATCTCACCGCCGTGGATGGAGGCGGGGTCGCCGTAGTCGCCCCTGCCGAAGCCCGCGGCCTCGGCGGCCAGGTGCTCGCGGATCAGCGTGACCTGCTCGGCGTCGGCGGGGTCGTCGGAGGTGACCGTCTGCACGCCGCCGGTGGCGGACTTGGCGAAGTGGTGCGTGGTGCGCTCCAGGTCGAACGGCATCACCTGCCGGCTCCTGGCCGCGATCTCGGCCTGCCGGGCGGCCAGCGCCCGCTGCTCGTTCAGGCCGGTGAGCACGTACGCCGTCGCCGCGACGACGATGAGCGCGAGCGCCGCGGCGAGCGCCTGAACGCGTCGATCCTCAAGTTTCATCCATGGCCTCCGTGAGAGTGGTCAGGGCGCGCAACACGTCGGCGCGTTCGCCCTCGGGGACACGCTCCAAAACGGCGGAGAACCGCGCGGCTCTGGCCTCGGCCAGCCGGGCCGCGGCCTTCACCCCGTCCGGGGTGAGCCGGACCAGCACGCCGCGCCCGTCGTCGGGCGCCGGGGTGCGCTCGGCCCAGCCGCGGCTGATGAGCTGCGTGACCAGCCGGCTGGTGGTGCTCTTCTCCAGCCGGAGCCGGTGCGCCAGGTCGCTCTGCCGCAACGCGCCGTCCCTGGCCAGCTCGCCCAGCGCGTGGGCCTCCGACACCGGGAGGGGCTGCCCGCAGGGAGTCCGGTCCGGCTGGTGAAGCCCGAAGGCCCGCACGAAGCGGGCCACGGCCTCCTGGAGTTCGCGATCATCCGCCATGGTTCGACCATACAACCAGATAGTTGTATGAAGCAACCAGATGGCCGGCGGGATGGGCGCGCGGACCCGGCCGCGGGCCTGAGGGCATCGGGCACGACGAGCCGAACACCACGCACCGGCACTCTCGCGGCAGCCGGCGTCAGTCGCCCGGCACGCCCCGCTACCGGCCCGCCGCGGCCTTCGCCGTCGCGGCGGGCCGGTAGCGTACGTTCACGATCAACGCGGGGTCGCCGTCGCCGACCAGGTGGAGGGGGATCGGCGCACCGCCGGGGTTGTCGTACAGCCGGATGCCCTCACCCAGCAGGACCGGCGCGATGTGCAGGTCGATCTCGTCGATGAGCCCCCGCTCGAGAAGCTGGCGGCCGATGCTCGGCGAGAGCACCTCGAGGTTCTTGCCGCCGGCCGCCGCGAGCCCGATCCGCACCGCCTCGGCCGGGTCGCAGCTCAGGAACGTGACCCCGTCGGCGGGCTTCGCGTCCTCGGGGTGGTGGGTGAGCACGAAGACCGGCCCTTCCCAGGCGCCGCCGTACACGCCGCTCGCGTCCGGGAACCGGTCCCAGCCGTCCCTGCCTCCCAGCACGGCGCCCGTGGTCTCGACGTACTCGCCGATCAGGCCCGGACGGGACGGGGTCCCGGTCATCCAGTCCATCTCGTGGTCCGGCCCCGCCACGAATCCGTCCAGCGACATCGTGAAGTGCCAGAGCACCTTCCCGCCCGCGGTCTGCGGCTCGGTGTCGATCATTCGTCGCCTCCGTAATCTGCTTGCATTTTGCAATCGGTAGCCTCACGCTAGGCCATACCGGTGGTAAATTGCAATCAGGTCGGAAGCAGCGGAAGTATCGGAAGTGGGGTGCGAGGTGGCGGAGCCGGCGCGTTCGGGGTGCCCGATCAATGCCGCCGTCGAGGCGTTCGGCGACAGCTGGAGCCTGCTCGTGCTGCGGGACATGATGTTCGGCAACCGGCGCTACTTCAGGGAGCTGCTCACCGGCTCGGAGGAGGGGATCGCCTCCAACATCCTGGCCGACCGGTTGAAGCGGCTGGTCAACGCCGGTCTGCTGACCCGCGAGGACGCGGGGCCGGGACGGCGGGCCGCCTACAGCCTGACCGAGGCGTCGATCCGGCTGGTGCCCGTCTTCGCCCAGCTCGGCGAGTGGGGTCTGCGCCACAGGCAGACCACGAAGCGGCTGCGGGTGCGGGCGGAGCTGCTCACGGCCGGCGGGCCGGAGCTGTGGGAGGAGTTCATGGCCGAGCTGCGGACCGTGCACCTCGGCGAGCCGGCTCCGGAACGGGACGGCCCGGGCGTGCTGGAACGCCTCGCCCAGGCCCACACCGACGCGCTCTGACACCCCGTACGGGCTTCCCGGCCCCCCGGTTCTTCCTGTACGGGCGTACGGGCTACGGGCGTACGGGCTACGGGCGGCCTCGGGTGCGCCCGGCATCAGGGCGTCCGGGCACGAGCGCCCGCGCGGCCCCGCTTCCGTCAGGTGAGGATCGGCGTCGCCCGCACTCCCCCTCTAAGCAACTCATGTTGACTAAAATCGGATTAGTCAATTAATATTGCTCACATGCCCGCGAGTGACATCTCCGACCCCCAGGACCCCGCCGACGCGCTGGCGGCCGTGGTGGCGCTGCGGCGCCTGGCCGACCAGCTGGAGGACGCCGCCGTCGAGCGGGCGATGCGCGAGGGCTGGAGCTGGCCGCAGGTCGCCGAGGCGCTCGGTGTGACCCGCCAGGCGGTCCACCGGAAGCACGCCAGGCGGCTCATCGCCGCGGGCGTCACGCTGAGGAGACGTTCACCATGAACACGTTCGACAGATACCTCCACACGGTCCTCACGGAGGGGGCGGTCGAAGCGCAGCGGCACGGATCGGCCACGGTCGAGGCGCACCACCTCCTGCTCGCCGTCGCGGCCCAGGCAGGCACCGCCCCCCAGCGTGTCCTGGCCTCCGTCGGCCTCGACCACCAGGCGGTCCTGGCCGCGCTCGACCGGGAGTTCGAGCACAGCCTGAGCACGGTCGGGGTCTCCCCCGCCTCCTTCGACCTCCCGGCGCCGAGCACCGTGCTCAAGCGCCCGCCCACCATGGGCGCGACGGGCAGGCTCGCCCTCGAGCGAAGCTTCGCCTCGGTCTCCCGCAAGAAGGACCTGCGACCGGCGCACGTGCTGCTCGGGATCCTGCGGGCCGAGGTCGGCACGGTGCCACGCGCGCTGGCCCTGGCCGGCGTCGACCGCGCCGACCTGCTGGGCCGCGTCCACACCGCCGTCGCGAACGGCGAGCTCGGGTAACGACCGCGGCCGCCCCCTTCCGGCGTGCCGTGTCCCCCTTCGACCCCAGGTTCTTCTTCCCTGCCCCAGGAGGCAAGATGTCGATGTTCCATGCCCGCGCGAGCCTGCTCGCCGCCGCCCTGGCGGTGGGAGGGGCCGCCATGATGACCCCCGCCTCCGCGGCCGCCCGCGACCGGGGCCACGCCGGGCTCCGGCGTGCGCTCGACCGGGTCGTGGCCGGCGGTGGCGGCCCCGGCGTCGCCGCCGAGTTCAGGGACGCCCGCTCGGCGCCGTGGTTCGGCACGGCGGGGGTGGCCGACATGACGACCGGCCGCGAGCGCCGGCCGGGTGAGCACTTCCGCATCGGAAGCCTCACCAAGGCGTTCACCGGCACGGTGGTCCTGCAACTGGTGGCCGAGGGAAGGCTGACCCTGGACGACACGGTGGCGAAGTGGCTGCCCGGCGTGGTGGAGGAGCACCTCGGCGCGGACGGCACCGGGATCACCGTCAGGCGGCTGCTCAACCACACCGGCGGGCTCCCCGACGCCATCCCCGGCCGGGAGACCCCACGGCCGGAGGAACCGGGGAAGCGCTTCATCTACTCCAAGGTGAACTACGCTCTCGCGGGAATGATCGTCGAGCTCGCGACGGGCACGACCCTCGCGGAGGAGATCGAGCACCGTCTCGCCCGTCCGCTCCACCTGACGGGAACCTACCTCCCCGGCAGCGAGGAGACGGTCCGCGACCCGCACGCCCGCCACTACTCCAAGCTGGGCGAGAGCGACCCCGACGCGGAGATCCACGACGTGACCGAGATGGACGTGAGCTGGGCCGGGGCCGCCGGCGGCATGATCTCGACGACCTCGGATCTGCACCGGTTCCTGAACGCCCTGCTGGGCGGTCGTCTCCTGCCGCCCGCCCAGCAGGAGGAGATGTTCACCACCGTCTCGACGGAGGGCTCGGGCTGGGTCCCGGACACCCGGTACGGCCTCGGCGTCTACTCCCAGAGGCTCCCGTGCGGGGTCACGCTCTGGGGCGGCGGCGGCTTCATCCAGGGCTCGATGTCGTACGCGATGGGCGACCGCCAGGGCAACCGCGTGCTGGTGAGCAATCTGAACGGCGACTGGAACGACTTCCAGGAGACCTTCACCACGCTCTTCGAGACGACCTTCGGCCCGGCCGTCCCATCACCGGGCGGCGCGGGCGGGTGACCGGGGGACGACGGGCCCGCCGGCGCGCGACGTCCGGTTTGTCGAAATTCATCGGATCCGGCTAGTCTCCCGTTGATTAGGAAAGGCTAACCTACTTCAGGCGAGCTCTCCGCCCAGCCCGTCCAGAGCCGCCCGAAAGAGCCCTCCATGTCCCCCTCATCCGCGCGCTGTCGCCGCCGGCCGGCGACGTCCTGGCGGTGCGGCCTCGCTCCGGCACAACCACCGGTGGGGGTGGTGACCGTGAGCCTGGGCGGAGCCCGTTTCGCGTGGCCGCCGACCGGACGGGCACGCGCACGACAGGGACGGGCATGACCGGAACGCGCACGGCAGAGGCGGGCATGACCGGCGCGAACGTTCTGCGCAGGACCATGAGACGCAACGCCGCGCGCCTGGGCGCGGGCACCCTGCTGCTCAGCCTGCACCAGGTGTGCGAGGCGAGCGTGCCGATCCTCATCGGTGTGATCGTCGATCGCGCGATCGGCCCGGGCGACGGCGGGTCGCTGCTGTGGTGGCTGGCCGCGCTGGCCGCGTTGTTCACCGCGCTGACCCTGGCCTACCGGTACGGCGCGCGGACCCTGATGCGCGCCATCGCCCACGAGGCCCATCTCCTGCGCCTGGAACTCGCCGCGAAGATCATCGACCGGCGCGGCCCGGACACCGGCCTGCGCGCGGGCGAGCTGCTGACGATCTCCTCCAACGACGCCGGCCACACCTCGGAAATCCTGGACCACCTGCCACGCGCGGTCGGGGCGCTGGTCGCGGCGGCGATGTGCGCCGTGACGCTGCTGCTCATCGACCTGCCCCTCGGCGTGGCCGTCCTGGTGGCCACGCCGTTGACGCTGCTGGCGCTGCACGCCGGCACGCCGTACATCACCCGGCACGTCGCCGCCCAGCAGGAGCTGGCCGGTCAGGCCGCGTCGCTCGCGACCGACCTGGTCAGCGGCGTGCGGCCGCTGCGGGGCATCGGCGCCGAGGCGGCGGCCTCCCGGCGGTACAAGCGGGTCAGCCGGCTCTCGCTGGCGGCCGCGCTGCGGGCCGGCCGTACCCAGGCAATCTACGCGGCCGTCTCCGGCGCGGGCGGTGCGCTGCTGGCGTGCGGGGTCGCGGTGCTCGCCGGGTGGTTCGCGTTGCGCGGCCAGATCTCCGCCGGCGAGTTCCTGACGGTGATCGGCCTGGCGCAGTTCCTGATGGAACCCGTGGGCACGCTGACGCTGGTGCCCGGCTGGGTGGCCGAGGCGCGCGCCTCGGCCGACCGGGTGGCGCGCGTGGCCGGCGCGCCGGTGCTGCTGCCCGGCGGACCTCCGTCCGGCGGGTCCGGCGACGCCGGCGCGGCGGGCCCGCCGGGCCCGGTGGACGGGGGGCTTCCCGGGCTGGAGGTCTCCGGGCTGAGCTACGACGCGCTCGCGGGGGTGGACCTGGTGGCCGGGCCCGGCGAGCTCGTCGGGGTGATGGCCCACCGCCCCGCCGACGCCGACGCGCTGGTGCGGGTGCTGTCCGGGCGGGTGAGCCCCGCCGAGTACGGCGGAAGCGTGAGGATCGGCGGCCGGATCCTCGTCGAACCCCACCACACCGACCTGTTCGAGGGCACCCTCGCCACCAACCTGACCGTGGGCGGCGAGCCGGGGAGCCCGGAGGAGCTCGCGGCGGTGCTGGCCGCCTCGGCGGCCGACGACGTGGTCGCCGCCCATCCCGACGGCCTGGAACTCCAGGTGGTGGAGCGGGGCGCGAGCCTGTCGGGCGGCCAGCGCCAGCGGGTGGCCCTGGCCAGGGCGCTGCTGGCCCGCCCGCCGATCCTGGTGCTGCACGATCCGACCACGGCCGTGGACGCGGTCACCGAACAGGGCATCGCCCGTGGCCTGCGCTCCCTGCGCCACCCCGCGGGCGGCGGCACCTTCACCACCCTGGTCGTGACCAGCAGCCCCGCCCTCCTCGCCGCCGCCGACCGGGTGTTCGTGCTGGACGGCGGCAAGGTGGTCGCCGAGGGATCACACGCCGAGCTGGGGGCCACCGACGACGACTACAGGCGGGCGGTGCGGCGATGAGCACGGCGGGGGAAGGGGATCAGCTGCCGGTCGCGAGCGGCGGTGAGACCTGGCGCTGGTTGCGCGCCGAGCTGCGCGAGCGCCGCGGCGCGGTGGCCGGGACGCTGCTCGTGGGCGTGCTCGGCGCGACGGCGTCGGTCGTCCCCGCGTACGTGATGGGCATCCTCGTCGACCGGGTGCGCGAGCAGTCGGGCACCGCGGTGATCGTCGCGGTCGCCGTGGTCATCACGCTGTCGGCCCTCGCCGGCGGTGCCGCCACCGGGCTGACGTCATACCTGGTGGCCAGGCTGGGCGGCCAGATCCTGGCCGTCCTTCGCGAGCGTACGGTCGCCCGCGCCCTCACGCTCCCGCTCACCAGACTGGAACGCGCGGGCAAGGGCGACCTGCTGTCGCGCGTCAGCGCGGACGCCGCCGAGGTCACCAGGGCCGTCTCCGACGTCATCCCCGGCGTGATCGCCTCGGTCCTGCTCGGCACGCTGAGCCTGGCCGCGATGGCCGGCCTCGACTGGCGGCTCGGCCTGGCCGGCGCCGTCTCGGTGCCGCTGTACGCGCTGGCGCTGCGCTGGTATCTCCCCCGGGCCGCCCCTCACTACGCGAGACAGCGCGTCGCGGTCGCGCGCTCGTCGCAACGGCTGGTGGAGAGCATGCAGGGTGTGCGCACGGTGCACGCCTACCGCGTGGAGGAAGGTCACCTGCGCGCCATCGAGACCGCCTCGCGCGACTCGAGGGAGGTGTCGGTGGGGGTGCTGGACCTGTTCACCCGTTTCGTGGGACGGGTCAACAGGGCCGAGTTCTGCGGCCTGACCACCATCCTGGTCGCCGGCTTCCTGCTGGTCCGCGCGGACGCCGTCACCGTCGGCGAGGCCGCCGCCGCGGCGGTGCTGTTCCACCGGCTGTTCAACCCGATCGGCATGTTGCTGTTCGTCTTCGACGAGGTGCAGGCGGCCGGGGCGAGCCTGGCCAGGCTGGTCGGCGTCGCCCACCTGGAGTCCGCTCCCGAGCCCGAGGGGGGAGCGGCCCCGGCCGACGCCTCACTCGACCTGGTCGACGTGCGCTTCAGCTACGACGGCTCCGCCGAGGTCCTGCACGGCGTCACCCTTCGCGTGCCCCCCGGGGCCCGGGTGGCCCTGGTCGGCTCGACGGGCGCGGGCAAGTCGACCCTGGCCGCCGTCGCGGCCGGGTCACTGCGCCCGACCGGCGGCAGCGTGCTGATCGGCGGGGTGTCGCCCTCCTCGCTGGACACGGCGAGGCTGCGCGGACACGTGGCGATCATCACGCAGGAGACCCACGTCTTCGCCGGGCCCCTCGTCGAGGACCTGCGCCTGGCCCGCCCCGGCGCGACGGCCGAGCGGGTCGCCTCGGCGCTGGAGGTGGTCGGGGCGCTGCCATGGGCGCTGGCGTTGCCCGAAGGCCTCGACACCGTGGTCGGGGAGGGCGGTCACGAGCTCTCGCCCGCCCAGGCGCAGCAGCTCGCCCTGGCCCGCCTGGTGCTGGCCGACCCGGCCGTCGCCGTGCTGGACGAGGCCACCGCGGAGGCGGGCAGCATGGGCGCGCGCGTGCTGGAGGACTCGGCCGCCGCGGCGACGCGCGGCAGGACCACCCTGGTCGTGGCGCACCGGCTGACCCAGGCCGTCTCCGCCGATCGTGTCGTCGTCCTGGAACACGGGCGGATCGTCGAGGAGGGGCCCCACGAACGACTGGTCGCCGCCGGGGGCCGCTACGCCCGTCTCTGGGAGGCCTGGGAGTCGCGCTAGGCCCGGGGCCGGGAATCGGCGCCCGTACCGGGCCGTTCACCGTGGCCGCACCCGGGTGGAGCCGAACTCACCGGACCGGGATGACCTGTTCCTGAGGGTCCGGTGGCGATCGGCCGTATCGTCTTCGCGACCGCCAGGAGGACCTTCTCCTCCTCCCGAAGGCGGCTTCGTCACCGTCACCGTTACCGGGCGAGTTTGGCGAGCATGTCGGGTAGTTCCGCTTCGTGCACCACGGCAAGGCGCCTGGTGGCCCGGGTGATCGCCACGTAAAGATCGTGACCCCCCTTGGGTGACTGGGCGAGGATCTCGTCAGGTGCCACGACCACGACGGCGTCGAACTCCAGCCCCTTGGACTGGGTCGCGGTGAGCACCACCATCGGCGTCTCGAGATCGACCTCGGCGAGCCCGGTACGGCGCGCGTCGGGAACGATGACGGCCAACCGCCCTTCGCCGATCGCGGCGAGCTCGGACTCCACCACGTCCGCGAACCCGGGTGACGTCCGGTGGACGGCACGAGGCGGAGTCCCGCCGGTACGGACCGACCGCGGGGGGACCTGGTCAGGAGCCACGGCGCGCAGGACGTCGGCGGCCACGTCCATGATCTCGGCCGGGGTCCGATAATTGATCATCAGTCGCTCCTCGCGCCAGCGGCCCTCGGCATAGGGAGCCAGCACCTCTTCCCAGGTGCGGGCGCCCGCCGCCGACCCCGTCTGGGCGATGTCGCCGACGACGGTCAGCGAGCGGGTCGGGATGCGCCGCATGACCGAACGCCAGGCCATCGCCGACAGCTCCTGGGCCTCGTCGATGATCACGTGACCGTAGACCCACGTCCGGTCGGCGACCGCGCGCTGGGCGGTGGTCAGCGCCGGGCCGCGGTCGTGATGACGGTCGGCCAGGGTGCCGACGTCCAGCAGGTCACCGAGCCTCGCCCCGGCCTCGTCCAGGATCTCGAAGTTCTCGTTGTAGGTCAGCACGTCCTGGGCGTAGGCCCGCTCGTCGCGCCGCTCGGCGGCGTCGGCCCGGTCACGTTCGGGATCGCCGGTCAGGTCGGAGCCGAGCAGCTCGGCGGCCTCGTCGAGCAGCGGCACGTCACCCACCGTCCACGGCGCGTCCGGCGCACGTAGCAGCTCTCCCGCCTCACCGGCGTCCAGCCCCGCCGAGAGCATCGCCTCCCAGTCGGACAGCAGCTCGCCGACCAGTCGCTCCGGGGTGAGGGCCGGCCACAGCTCGTCCACCGCCCGCCGTACCGCCGGCTGCTCCCACAGCACCCGGCAGGCCTCACGCAGCGTCTCCTCCTCCTCGACCCGCATCTCCTCCTCGTCCGGCGGCAGCTCCAGCCACGAGTCGCCGTCGTCGGGCAGTACCACCCCCAGCTCCTCCTCATCCGTCAGCCACTCGTACTGCGCGGCCTCGGCGGTGGCCAGCGCCCGCAGCATGTCGAGTACGAACACGTGCCGGGCCTCGTTGTGCGGGCTGCGCAGCGCGCGGGCGCGGTCGCGGGCGACGACGCAGGTGTCGTGGTCCACGCGGATCGTCGTCCAGTCGACCACGACCTCCTCGCCGCCGCGCACCGACGTCCGAGCGGGGATCTCGACCTCGAGATCCCCTTCGGGAACCCGCTGCCGATCCCGTACGGCTCTCGCCATCACCTCGGCCATCCGCAGGTCACCCTTGATCACGGCCTGAGACGGGCCGTCCTCCGCCGTCGCCACGATGCCCGGATAGAGCCGCCCGAGCGTGGTCATCACCACGTCGCTCTCGCCGAGGGAGGGCAGCACCTGCTCGATGTAGCGGGAGAACAGGTCGTTGGGCCCGATGATCAGAACACCCCTGCGCTCCAGGACGTCCCTGTGCGTATAGAGCAGGTAGGCGGCCCGGTGCAGCGCGGCGACCGTCTTCCCGGTGCCGGGACCGCCCTGGACCACGAGGATCCCGTGCAGGCCCGAGCGGATCACGCGGTCCTGCTCGGTCTGGATGGTGGCCACCACCTCGCTCATCTTGCCGGTCCTCGCCCGGCGCAGCGTCGCCAGGAGCGCCGCCTCCCCGACCAGCGACCGGCGGTCGGCGTCGCTCATCCGATCGAGGTCGAACACCTCGTCGTCGACGCCGACCACGGTCCGGTCGCGAGTGTGCAGGTGGCGGCGCCGTACCAGTGAACCCGGGTTGCCGGGCGTGGCGGTGTAGAACGGGCGGGCGGCAGGCGCCCGCCAGTCGATCAGGACCGGCTCGCCGTCGCCGTCGCGCAACCCGATCCTGCCGATGTAGAGGGTCTCACCGCCGGAGTCGTCGATCCTGCCGAAGCACAGGCCATGCTCCACTCCGTTGAGCCTGGCGAGGCGCCTGGCGTACTCGCCGGAGAACACCTCCCGCTCGACCATGCCCCGAGCGGTGCCGACCCCTGGACTCCGGTGCGCCTCCCTCAGAGAGGTCTCGGCCCGCTCACGCGCCTCGTCGAGGTGGCAGTACAGCATGGTGATGTAGGACTGCTCGGCCTCGATCTGGGGGCTTGACACTTGACGGCTCGACATTTCCTTGGTACGCTCCTCTTAGTTGGGGACGTGTTTTCTTTTTCATGTGAGAGCGCTAAGAAAACGAGTATAGACCGTCCCGTACGCCGATGCGTCGACCTGATGCAGCCCGCCGTGCAGCCACCGGCCTCAGACGGCGGACCACCCCGCCGGGCGCGCCGCCCACCCTGTCGGGCGATGACCGGCGGGATGACGGGGCAGCGCGGCCGTTCGCAGCGTCCCCCGTGGTCACAGGCTCGATCGACACACCCGGACCTCGCCCGTGCGACAACCCGGGGTCGCCGGTGCGGGCCGATATGCGACCGGTTTGACCCTCACGCGACGTCAGTCCGTACGGTCGCCGTCATGAGTGACAGGAAGATCAGGTCCCCGCTCGGCGACGAGGAGAAGCGCGAGGTCTGGGGCGAGTTCGCCGATCGGGAGGACGAGTACCTCACCGAGGTGGAGCAGCGGTGGGGGGACTCCGGCGCGTACGCGCAGTCCGCGAAGCGCGTCGCGGCCTACGGAAAGGAGCAGTGGGAGCGGATCAACCGCGACAACGCGGCGATCGAGGCGCGGATCCGGGAGCTGATGGACGCCGGCGCGGCCCCGTCGAGCGAGGCGGCGATGGACGTGGCCGAGGCGCAGCGGCGGCACATCGCCCGCTGGTTCTACGACATGACGCACGAGTTCCATGTGCGAAAGAGCCACCTGTACGTGGAGGACCCGCGTTTCCGGGCGGGCATCGAGACGAACACCCGGCCGGGCGCGGCGGAGTGGCTGCGGGAGGCGATCGCGGCCAACGCCTCGCGCCATGAACCACCCCCCGCTTTGCATGACCATGCGCCGTAATGCATAATCTTGTTTCATGTCCAAGGTTCTCACCTCCCTGCCCACCGGCGAGCGGGTCGGCATCGCCTTCTCAGGCGGCCTCGACACCTCGGTCGCCGTCGCGTGGATGCGCGACAAGGGTGCCGTTCCGTGCACCTACACCGCCGACATCGGCCAGTACGACGAGCCCGACATCGCCTCGGTGCCCGGCCGCGCGCTGACGTACGGTGCCGAGATCGCGCGACTGGTCGACTGCCGCGCGGCGCTGGTCGAGGAGGGCCTGGCCGCGCTCACCTGCGGCGCGTTCCACATCCGCTCGGCAGGGCGCCCCTACTTCAACACCACGCCGCTCGGCCGTGCCGTCACGGGGACCCTGCTGGTCCGGACGATGATCGAGGACGACGTGCAGATCTGGGGCGACGGCTCGACGTTCAAGGGCAACGACATCGAACGGTTCTACCGCTACGGCCTGCTCGCCAATCCCCATCTGCGCATCTACAAGCCCTGGCTGGACGCGGACTTCGTGTCCGAGCTCGGCGGACGCAAGGAGATGTCGGAGTGGCTGCTCGCCCACGGCCTGCCCTACCGCGACAGCACCGAGAAGGCCTACTCGACCGACGCCAACATCTGGGGCGCCACCCACGAGGCCAAGACCCTGGAGCACCTCGACACCGGCATCGAGACCGTGGACCCGATCATGGGCGTGCGGTTCTGGGATCCCGAGGTCGAGATCGCCGCCGAGATCGTGACCGTCGGCTTCGAGCAGGGCCGCCCGGTGACGATCAACGGCAAGGAGTTCGCCACCCCGGTCGACCTGGTGATGGAGGCGAACACGATCGGCGGACGGCACGGCATGGGCATGTCGGACCAGATCGAGAACCGGGTGATCGAGGCCAAGAGCCGCGGCATCTACGAGGCGCCCGGGATGGCGTTGCTGCACGCGGCGTACGAACGGCTGGTCAACGCGATCCACAACGAGGACACCCTGGCGAGCTACCACAACGAGGGACGGCGGCTCGGCCGACTGATGTACGAGGGCCGCTGGCTCGACCCGCAGGCGCTGATGCTGCGCGAGTCGCTGCAGCGCTGGGTGGGCACGGCGATCACCGGCGAGGTGACGCTGCGGCTGCGGCGCGGTGAGGACTACTCGATCCTGGACACCTCGGGCCCGGCCTTCAGCTACCACCCGGACAAGCTGTCGATGGAGCGCACCGAGGACTCGGCGTTCGGCCCGGTGGACCGGATCGGCCAGCTCACCATGCGCAACCTCGACATCGCCGACTCGCGCGCCAAGCTCGAGCAGTACGCCGGCCTCGGCATGGTCGGCACCACCCACCCCGCGCTCATCGGCGCCGCCCAGGCGGCCTCGACCGGGCTGATCGGCGCGATGCCGCAGGGCGGCGCCGAGGCCATCGCCTCCCGCGGCGAGGTCTCCGGTGACGACGAGATGCTCGACCGCGCCGCGATGGAGTTCGGCACCGACTGACCGGCGAGACCTCCCTCGGCCGGCGCGCCGGACCGCGCCGGTGCCACCGCGAGGGCGGGGAGGACCAGGAGAGGACCGGAGAAAGACCACCCGGCGTGCCGGCCACGGTCGCGGCGCTGAAACTTTCAGAACCCCGAGGTCTGCGGACGGGCCGCGGGGCCGGCGCCGCGGGCGGCGCCGGGACGCCGGGAAGACGCAGGTCGTGCGCGGCCGGCCTCCGGGAGAGACGGCCGGGAAAGCCGCGCGGGACGCCGGCCCCGCGCTCCGGACCCTCCGGGGATCCCGTACGCCGCTTGACCGCCCCGAGGTCGCTGCCGACACTTGGCACACATTTGCCTTCATGCCTGTGAAGAGCCCGACACCCAGCGGAAATGTTAACGCTAACAGCAGCCGTCGCGCGTTCGTAGAGCCATCGTCCGTAACGAGAGGCACCCCCCTGTGAACAGACTCGCAAGCCCTCCCCCGCGAGGCGTCCGCCGTCGTGCCGGCGCCGTTCTCGCGGCAGCCGTCTTGGTACTGCTCGCGGTGTGCCAGTCGCTCGTGGCCGCCGGACCGGCCGCCGCCGCGACGATCGACACCAACGCCTGGTACGTCCTGGTGAACCGGCACAGCGGCAAGGCCGTCGACGTCCTCAATCTCGCCACCAACGACGGCGCCCCCATCGCCCAGTGGTCCCGCAACGACGGCGCCTGGCAGCAGTGGCAGTTCGTCGACTCCGGCGGCGGTTACTACCGGCTGCGCTCACGCCACAGCGGCAAGGTCCTCGACATCTACAACCACTCCACCGCCGACGGCGCCCAGGTCGTCCAGTACACCGACCTCAACGGCGGCAACCAGCAGTTCCGTGTCGTCGACACCGACGGCGGCCACATCAAGCTGATCAACCGCACCAGCGGCAAGGCCCTGGAGGTGTGGGAGCGGTCCACCGCCGACGGCGCCCGCGTGTCGCAGTACACCGACCTCAACGGTGCCAACCAGCAGTGGCAGCTCGTGAAGCTCGGCGGCACCGACCCGGTCCCCGGCGACGCCAAGCAGATGGAGGACCTGGACCGCGGCCTGATCAGCGTGCGCTCCGGCAGCGGCAACCTGGTGTCCTGGCGCCTGCTGGGCACCGAGTCCCGCGACACCACGTTCAACGTCTACCGGGGCGGCACCCTGGTCGCCGGCGTCACGAACTCCACCAACTACCTGGACTCCGGCGCCGCGGCCGACGCCTCGTACACGGTGCGCGCCGTGGTCGGCGGCACGGAGCAGGCCGACTCGGGGACCGCGTTGCGCTTCGGCAACGGCTACCTGGACGTGCCGATCAGCCCGCCCAGCGGCAACCACACCGCCAGCGACGCGAGCACGGGCGACCTGGACGGGGACGGCAGGCTTGACCTGGTGCTGAAGTGGGAGCCCAACGACGCCAAGGACAACTCCCAGTCCGGGGTCACCAGCCCGGTCTACATCGACGGGATCAGGCTCGACGGCACCCGGCTGTGGCGGATCAACCTGGGTCGCAACATCCGCGCCGGCGCCCACTACACCCAGTTCCAGGTGTACGACTACGACGGCGACGGCCGGGCCGAGGTGGCGATGAAGACCGCCGACGGCACGGTCGACGGCCGCGGCACCACCATCGGCAACGCGAGCGCCAACCACGTCAACTCCTCCGGCTACATCCTGGCCGGGCCGGAGTACCTGACGATGTTCAACGGCCAGACCGGCGCCGCGATGTCGACCGTCGGCTACGAGCCGCCGCGCGGCACCGTCTCCTCCTGGGGTGACAACTACGGCAACCGGGTGGACCGGTTCCTGGCGGGCACCGCCTACCTGGACGGACAGCGGCCGAGCCTGATCATGGCGCGCGGCTACTACACGCGGGCGGTCATCGTCGCCTGGGACTTCCGCAACGGCTCGCTGACCCGCCGCTGGACGTTCGACTCCAACTCCTCGGGCAACAGCGGCTACGCCGGCCAGGGCAACCACCAGCTGTCCATCGCCGACGTGGACGCCGACGGCAGACAGGAGATCATCTACGGCGCGGCCACGATCGACGACAACGGCGCCGGCATGTACCGCACCGGCTTCGGGCACGGCGACGCGTTGCACGTCGGCGACCTGATCCCGGGCCGGTCGGGCCTGGAGGTGTTCACCATCCACGAGGCGGGCAACCAGCCCGCGGCCGACGTGCACGACGCCCGCACCGGGCAGGTCGTCTGGCAGCGGCCGAACAACGGCGGCGCGGAGGGACCCGGCCGCGGCGTGGCCGCCGACATCTACGCCGGCAGCCCGGGAGCGGAGTTCTGGGGCGCGGGGACCAACATGGGCAACCTGTACAACTCCTCCGGGGCCTCGGTCGGCCGCAACCCCTCCTCGGCCAACTTCCTGGCCTGGTGGGACGGCGACCCGGTCCGCGAGCTGCTGGACCAGACCCGGATCGACAAGTACGGCACCGGCGGTGAGACCCGGCTGCTGACCGCCTCCGGGGTGCACTCCAACAACGGCACCAAGGCCACCCCGTCCCTGTCGGGCGACATCCTCGGCGACTGGCGCGAGGAGGTCATCTGGCCCACCACCGACAACCGGGCCCTGCGGATCTACTCCACGCCGGCCGCGACCAGCACCAAGATCCACACTCTGCTGCACGACCCGCAGTACCGGGTGGCCCTGGCCTGGCAGAACACCGCCTACAACCAGCCGCCCCACCCGGGCTTCTTCATCGGCGACGGCATGGCCACCCCGCCGCAGCCGAAGGTCTACCTGCCCTGATCCCTCGCGCACGGTCCCCGGCACCCCCCGGTGCCGGGGACCGGCGCGCGGGCCGAGGGCCCTCCCCCGCCGCCCTCACCGGTCCTCAAGGATCACTTCGGGTCCTTTGTCGGTCTACCACTACGTCGCCGGCAAGGACGACGTTCTCGACGGCATCGTCGAGCTCGTCTTCGGCGAGATCGAGTCAGGGCTCACCGTGATCCTCGACGCCCTCGCCACGTCGACTCCCGCGACCCCTTCGTACCCGGCCGGAGAAGTGGACGGCGCGGGAGCGGACACGGCGCGAGCGGCGCTCGACCTCGACCGAGGCGTCGAACTCGGCGGGCTCGTCACGCGATGCAGGGAAGCCGCTCCGGCCGCACCCGTCCCAGCAGCGGTGTGCGGCGGCCGACGACGATCCGGGACGTGGCCTCGCCCGCGGCCACGGCGTCCGGGAGGCGGGTGGCCGTAGTGGGGGCACCGCGGTCATGAGGCCGCCCGCCCGAAGACACGCCAGCCGTAGGCGCCGATGGTGTCACCGGCTTCGCTGGCCGCCTCCGGCCGGCGGCCGAAGGACGAAGGCGGCGTGAAGGGCTGTCCTGAGTGGTTGATGACGAACAGGCGCCCGTCGCGCACGACGGCCTCGACGTGCTGCGGCAGCCGGTCCACAGGCGGGCGAACGCCGGCGCCGGCGAAGATCCGCGCGGTGACCGCGCGCATGCCGTCCTCATCGGGAATGGTGGCCAGGTAGTAGGCCGTTCCCGAACCGTTCGTCCGCGAGGTGAAGGCGGGGTGCCCCTGGAGCCTGCCGTCGCGGAAGTGGCCGATGACCGTCGCGTCGATCAGGTCGAGCTCCTCCGCGAACAGGCGGCCGGTCATCGAGGCGTCTCCGAGGGACACGGTCACCGTGGTGCGATCGTGCGCGTCGAGGGGGAGGGCGCCGAAATCCCTCACCCTGAGGCCGAGCGTGGCTCCCAGCCGGGTGGTGAAGCCCCCGGCGGCGAACCTGTCGTGCTCGTCGACCACGTCGCTGAACGCCGACAGCAGCAGCGTCCCGCCGCCGGCGACATAGGCCGCGACGTTGGCCGCCGACGCGTCGGTCAGCAGGTAGAGCTGTGGTGCGATGACGACGGCGTACTTCGACAGGTCGTCGTCCGGATGCCGGATGTCGGCGGTGACGTGCTGCCGATGGATCGCCGCGTGCCACTGCCGCACGACCGCGAGGTAGTCGAAGCGCACCGGATGGTCGGAGTTCTCCACCGCCCACCGGTTCTGCCAGTCGTAGATCAGCGCCACGGGCGCGTCGACCTCCGCCGAGAGCCGAGGGAGCCCGGCCAGGTTCCGCCCGAGCTCGACGATCTCCCTCCAGGTGCGGGTGCCGGTTCCCGCGTGCGGCACCATCGCCGAGTGGAACTTCTCCGAGCCTGATCGGGACTGGCGCCACTGGAAGAACATCACCCCGTCGGCGCCTCGCGCGACGGCCTGCACGCTGAGCGCCGCCATCTGCCCCGGCGCCTTCGGCGAGTTGCTCGCACGCCAGTTGACCGCGTCCGGGGCCTGCTCCATGAGGACCCACGGAACTCCCGGTTTGAGGGATCGCATGAGATCCCGGTCGAAGGCGGCCTCCCGGAACGACTCGGCGTCCGCCGGATCGGGATAGCTGTCATCGGCGACCAGGTCCAGATCCGCCGCCCACGAGCGGTAGTCGATCGGCTCGAACGCGCCGATGAAGTTCGTGGTGACGGGCTGAGCGCCACCCGCCGCGCGGATGATCGACTTTTCCATGCGATAGAGGTCGAGCAGCGCGTCGGAGGTGAAGCGCTTGAAGTCCAGGAGGCCGGAGGGGTTGACGCTGGAGGGCGTGAGCCGAGGCGGGACGACCTCCTCGAAATCGCCGTAGCGCTGCGACCAGAAGGCCGTGCCCCAGGCGTCGTTCAAAGCCTCGATGTCGCCGTACCGCCCGCGCAGCCAGGCGCGGAACGCGACCGCGGCGTTGTCGGAGTAGTCGGCGTGCACATGGCAGCCGTACTCGTTGTTGACGTGCCACATCACCACCGCGGGATGGCAGGCGTAGCGTTCCGCGATCGCTCCGGCGAGTTCGGCCGCCAGGCGCCGGTACACCGGCGACGTGGGAGCGTACGCCTGCCGGCTACCGTGCCAGTAGGTGGCCCCCGAGGCGTCCTTCGGCAGGATCTCGGGGTAGGCCCGGCTCGCCCACGGTGGCGGGGAGGCGGTGGCCGTGGCGAGATTCACCCCGATTCCGCCCGCGTGCAGCTTGTCGAGGATCCGGTCGAGCCAGCCGAAGTCGAACTCGCCCTCGGCGCGCTGGATGCGCGCCCACGCGAACACCCCCAGGCTGACCAGATTCACGCCCGCCGCCCGCATCAGCCGGATGTCGTCGTCCCATACCGATTCGGGCCATTGTTCTGGGTTGTAGTCGCCGCCGTAGTACACCTGAGGTGCTCTCCTGCCGGTGGTTCGTGTCGAAGCCGAGCGCGCCCCGGAGCGCGAACGCGCTCGGTGCCGCCGATCCGCGACTGGACGGGACGAGCCCCGCCGCCGACGTTCACCGAGGGGCACGCGGGGATCGGCGGCGAGCCGTGTGACGCGGTCCTCGGCCGCGGAGCCGACGCCGCCGAGTACAACGGTGGCCGTCGTCGCCGGGCCGCCGGGCGGCACATGCTCGTCACCGGAAATTAAAACGTTTCCATGGAATGGGTTCAAGCCCCTCACACAGAAGAGCCGTGGCGCGGGAGGGTCGCCGCGGCGGTACGGGCTCGAACGGAGATGACGAACGTCTACCGCCGCTTCCCGGTGCTCGACCCGATGCTTCCCGCCGTCCTCATGACGCCCGGCTGGCCACGCAGACGTGCCCGGGATCTGTTTGTCCAGGTCCACGACGGGCTCCTCCAGCCCGCGCAGAAGCCGGGGCGTCCCGCTTTCGGACGCCCCGGCTTCTCAGCGGCGGATCACCGGATCCTGGGCACGGGGACCTTGGCCCAGTCGAGGTCGGTGGCCAGGTAGAAGCCGGGATAGGCGGGCTGGTTGTAGCCCGTCTGCTGCCTGGCCACCTCGACCCGGTACTGCGGGTCGCGCATGAGGGTGTAGAGCTTGCGGTTCGTCACCTCGGTGCTGATGTGGAGGCGGGCGGCGGTGCTGTCGGTGGTGCGCACCACCAGTTCCTCGCGCCAGTCGCCGAGGATGTCGGCGACCAGGCCCGGATTGCCCTTGGTCCCGTTGTTGGCAAGGGTGCCGGTGGCGGTCAGCAGCGTGCCGCGCTTGAAGTCGCCGACGTGCACGGCGTCGCCGTGGCCGAGCCCGACGTTCTGGCCGGGCGCGCCGCTGTTCGGCGGGGCCACGTCGAAGGAGGAGTACAGCAGGCTGCCGTCGTCGTCGATGGTGGCCGCGCCGTACACACGACCTCCCGCCTGCCGTCGGCGTCGACGTCGGCGACGCTCATGTCGTCGGCCGCGTAGGTGTACGTCTCGCCCACCGGGGTCACGCCGTCGGCGGGCTTGCGGAGCGGCACGTCATAAAACGATTCACTCCAGGGCCGGACGGCAGCGCTCTTCCTGCCCTCCCTGCCCCTTGTGATCGGGGCGACCGCGTACCAGGAGGCGGGCGCGCCCGCGACGTCCCGGTAGTTGGTGCTGTCGGTGACGGTGGCGATCGGGCGGCCGTCCCTGTACAGGCGGAAGGTGGCGCCGAGCATGCCGTTCCGGCCCGCTCCGGTCACTTCGGATCCCAGTAAACGCCAGCTCAGGAAGATGCCGTTCGGGGTGGTCGTGGCGACGAGACCGCGGTCGAGGCGCTCCGTCCGGATGCGTGGTCCGGCGGCGGCGGGAGTGGCCGGGAGGATGCGCGCGAGTGCGGCCAGGATCGTGAAGGCTAAGCGGGCGGCGCGCATGACGGAGTTCCTGAGGGGGATCGGAGCGGTTAAATCGATATGCCTGCTGGAGGTCATGAGCGTTGACATCGGCGGTCAAGGTCTCGGTTTCCCCGGCACTGGAGGTCGCTCTCCGGCGTCTTCGCCTCGTCGCTCCCGTACCTCGCGACACGGCCGGGCTCCATCCGCGGCTCGTACCGCACCCGACCTGGACGGCTTCCGCGACGAGACCGTCCGCGGCAGCCGACGTCCGTGCCGCCGTTGATCCCGGCCCTCCACAGGCGGCAAGAAGGAAAAGCATGAAACCTTCACGTCACCGCCGGAGAAGGTCGAAGACTCGGGGAGCGTTCACAAGGCGAAAAAGGGCGTTGTGGCCGCTGACGGCGATTGCACGCTCGCCATCCGGACTTTCCCCTCGGACTCCGAACGGGCACTTTCAGCGCGCAGGGTTGTGCGTTACCGTGCACGTCCACAGAGCCTTATCGAGCCTGTGAGGAGGACGCGTGGCCTCACTCGCCGTCGTCGTGTCTCGGCACCGGTTCGGTGAAAGTTTCACGGCATCGGCCGCGGCGTGCGGGTAATCTTCCGCGACATCCGTCCCGAGAGATGATCTACCCCGAAAGGGTGTACGACAGACTTCCACGATGCCGGGACGCGGCCGGATAAACCGTCGACGCGCTCGCAGGCCTCGGCCTTGATGAGTGCGCCGGTGTAGCGACGGCGCGACGAGGGGGAAGCCGCCTCCCTGGCGACCGGGAAGCCCGTGGTCGCGATGGGTGAGTGTGACGGCGCTGCGCGCCTTCGTGTTGTTCCGGCGGATCCCGAGCGTCCCTTGACGAAGGCGGCGTCGATGTTAAAACTAAGAACCGATCTCCTCACAACATCGTGAACCGCTGGTTACACAGAGGAATGTTAACGCTAACAGAATCGGCGGCAGCCCTTTGTCGACTGCCCGCACCAGAAGACCTCCGCGAACAGAACCTCGATCGCCTCCGCTGTCGAATGTTAACGCTAACAAACGCTGTGACCTGTTCCCTCTGCTGATCGTCCAGACAAGAGGACCCCCCATGAACAGACTCCCAAGCCCTCCCGTCCGACACGTCCGCCGTGGCGTCGGCGCCGCCTTCGCGGCAGCCGTCGTGGTACTGCTCGCGCTGTGCCAGTCGATCGTGGCCGCGTCCCCGGCCGCCGCGGCCGTCATCGACACCGGCGCCTCCTACGTCCTGGTCAACCGGCACAGCGGCAAGGCGATCGACGTCCCCGACCTCCCCACCGGCGACGGCGCCCCCATCGCCCAGCGGACCCGCAACGACGGCGTCCGGCAGCGGTGGCAGTTCGTCGACTCCGGAGGCGGCTACTACCGGCTGCGCTCACGCCACAGCGGCAAGATGCTCGACATCGCCTCCCGCTCCACCGCCGACGGCGCCAACGTCACGCAGTGGACCGACAACAACGGCACCAACCAGCAGTTCCGCGTCCTCGACAGCGACGCGGGGCACATTCGCCTGATCAACCGCAACAGCGGCAAGGCCCTGGAAATCTGGGAATGGTCCACCGCCGACGGCGCCCGCCTGTCGCAGTACGCCGACACCGGCGGCGCCAACCAGCAATGGAACCTGGTCAAACTCGGCGGCTCCGGTGACCCCACCACCCCGCCGCCCGCCTACCCGGGCCCCGGGTACGTGACCGGCGACATCGGCGTGCACGACCCGGAGGTGACCAAGACCCCCGGCGGCACCTACCTGCTGGCCCACACCGGCGACAACATCTCGCTCAAGACCTCCACCGATCGCACCACCTGGCGCAACGCCGGATCGGCCTTCCCCGGGGGCGTTCCGTGGGCGCACCCCTACACCGGTGGCGGCAACCACGTGTGGGCGCCCGACATCACCTACGTGAACGGGCGGTACCACCTGTACTACTCGGCCTCCAGCTTCGGCTCCCAGCATTCGGCGATCTTCCTGGCCACGTCCGCCACCGGCGCCTCGGGATCGTGGACCCACCAGGGCCTGGTCGTCGAATCCCGCACCGGCGACACCTTCAACGCCATCGACCCCAGCCTGACCATCGACGCCCAGGGCCGCTGGTGGCTGACCTTCGGCTCGTTCTGGTCGGGCATCAAGCAGATCCAGCTCGACCCGGCCACCGGCAGGCGCACCGGCAGCACCCTCACCAGCGTCGCCGGCCGAGGCGGCGGGGCCATCGAGGCGCCCACCCTCATCAGCCGCGGTGCCTACTACTACCTGTTCGTCTCCTTCGACTACTGCTGCCGGGGCGCCTCCAGCACCTACCGGATCATGGTGGGTCGCTCCACCTCGGTCAACGGCCCCTTCACCGACCGCAACGGGGTGGCGATGAACTCCGGCGGCGGCACCGAGATCCTGGCCGGCCGCGGCAGCGTCCACGGCCCTGGCCACCAGACCTATCTGGACGACAGCGACGGGTCGATCCTCTTCTACCACTACTACGCCGACAACGGCACGCCCCTGCTCGGGGTCAACAAGCTCGGCTGGGACTCGGCCGGCTGGCCCTTCGCCTACTAGCCGCCACGCGGGACCGGGACCAGGGCACGGCCTGCTTCGTCCGCGACGGGAAACACGTCCTGAGCGGCGCACCACCGCACCCCGAACGGGAAGATCGCGCGAACGCGCCACCGACCCGACACCACGGCGATCCCGCTCCCCCGACGCCGAGCACGCGGCACGTGATCGGCGCCGGGGGTGTGAGGGCCTACCGCGGATCCGCGGTCACGTCGAGACGACCGTCAGACGGCCGTGCGCGACCACTGCTGATTGGTGCCGGTGTTGCACGCGTACTGCTTGAGGATCACGCCGTTCGCGGTCGACGCGGCCGGTACGTCCACGCATTTGCCGCTGTGTCGTGCCCGGAGCTGGAAGTAGCCGCCGTTGGCGACCATCTGGAACTGCTGGTTGGCGCCGGTGCCACAGGTGTACTGGACGAGCTCGGCACCGTCGGCGGTCGAAGCGCTCACCACATCGAGACACTTTCCGCTGTGGCGGCTGACGATGCGCCAGTAGCCGCCGCCGGCGTCCTGGAACCGCCACTGCTGCCACGCGTTGCCGCCGTAGGTGTACTGGCCGACGCGCGCACCGTTGCTGGTGTTCGGCTGCTGGACGTCCATGGCCTTGCCACTGTGGCGCACATCGATCCTGTAGAACGTCTCCGGCCCTGGCGTGGGGGTGGGGGTGGGGGTGGGACCGCTGACGGTGTCGCCCCAGGCGTACCGGACCCGGTTGGCGCCGGAGCCGTTGCGGATGGTCAAGTTGAGAGTGGTGCCGCTGCCACCCAGAGCGAACATCGAGTACCAGTCGTAGCCGATGGTGCCCGTCTTGCCGCCGAGGGCGGGCCAGTAGGTGCCGCCCATCTGGTTGTCCCGCATGACCTGGGCCATGGCGCGGATGTAGCGCACGAAGTTGTCGGTGCTGTTCGCGTCCGCGTAGTTGAGGCCGGTGGACATCGGCGCGCCGAACTCGGTCGCGACCGCGCGGGAGGCGCAGTTGCCCAGACGCGTTTGGATGTGGCTTCGGAAGTCGTCGTAGGTCATGGCGCCGTAGAAGAAGGCGTAGTAGTGGAAGGACAGCAGCGTCGAGTTGAAGCGGCTGTCGTTGCAGATGTCCCGCAGGTCCTGGCTGAAGCCGGTGCCGCCGATGAGCACCCGGCCGGGCACCGCCGAAGTGTGATAGCTGAGCCAGTTCGCCGCGACGTTGCGCCAGTCCGCCGACGAGTAGCCGTGCGGCTCGTTCATCGGCTCGAAGTAGACGTTGCTGTTCGAGCCGTACGTGTTGGTCACGCTGGACCACATCGTGTTCCATGCGGCGAGGTTCGTGATCCTGCCGCCGGAGGCGGCGCCGTCCTCCCAGTAGGCCAGGATGACCTTGAATCCGCGCTCGGTGGCGGCGTCGATGGCGCCGCGGTAGGCGTTCCACCAGGTCGTGTTGGCCACGGTGTGAGTGTTGATGGGCAGCCGGACGGTGTTGACCCCCATGAGGTATTCCATGCTGTCGTAGAGCGAGTTGGCCTTGGCCCGAACTGTCGCGTTGCTGTCGGACTGGCTCAGGCCCTGCACGACCAGCGTGCCGGTACTGAAGTTGTCACCCAGCACCGCCCAGTTCATGCCTCGGAATTGCCTGGTGTCGGCATTGGCCGGCGGCGCGGAGACGACGAGGCTTGTCACTGTGGCGAGCGCGGTCGCCACAAGGGCGATCAGTAACCGGCGCGACGGCCGAGTGCTCCGCGATGGTCCTGATGAGTACCCATCGGACGCCATGATCGGTGCCATGAGATGTCCAATCACTAGATCTGAATTCCTGGGTCAAGCTCTCGGCAGGAGTGACGACCGGGTTGTTCTGGTTCAGGGGCATCCGGTGGAGACCGTCGGAGCTCACCGCCAGGTGGAGGGCGTGGTTGTCACCGGACTGGTTCGGCGACTCTTCGAGGTGGCCCATGACATGGGCCGAATGCATGGCCGCCGAGGCTGACGGCGCCGCGGCGATGTGGACGACGCCGCTCAGCACGGCCGTCGGCTACCTGCCGGTGGCGGCGATCTTTGACGTGGGGACACCGCGGGCGTCCTTTCCGGGAATCGGTGAGGAGACGGCGAGGGGCGACATCACCGCCGCGCACTCACGGTGAGGCCTCAGGGGCGACGGGGCGCGTCAACGGGCGCACGAAAAAGTGTTAACGCTAACATTTATGCATGAACCTCGCCCCGGCGAGCTTGGCAATGGGGCGATGATTCCCGATGAAGGGCCGACGGTCGGGCCGCATTCATGTTTCTGTTGCATTTCCGCAAAGTGTTGGGGTTCACAAGCGGGATGTCAACATCTCGCTACGAGAAATTCATCTCCGCACAGCCGGCATCCCGTGGCGGCGGCGATGGCGTGTAGCGCCGGCCTCCGGTCACAGACGGGCATATCGCCTGTTCAACCCCCTTCGGTGCCCGGCGGCCGGCGGCCTGGGTCGTCGTGCCGGCCTTCGGGTCACGGGCCGGAAGGTCCGGTGCGGTCGATGACAGCGGGTATTGACCGCACTCATGTGAACGCACACACTGGTGCGATGTCGACGTAGCCCGCCGCCCTGTCGCGGTCACGGGCCGCGCTTCGCGCATTGAGACCTGCGTTGTTATCGCGTTCCAATAGTCATGTCCGATTACGTTGACGCCCACGTGATCGCGGCAATGGTGCCGCCCGTGCCTCTGTGCCGACGAGCCGCGTGGCGTCGCCTTCCCCGTCGCCCGGCCCGCCCGATCGTGCCCGGTCTCCGAGGGTCGCCGTCGCCGAAGGTGGCCGCGCCCCGGCGTCTCACCTCGTCACCCGGATCGGGGGCGTCAAGCGGATCCGGCCACCGCCCCCGTCGTTCCTCGCCTGCGGACCCCCGCGACGGACCCGCGAGCGGCCCGTCCGCTTACCTGCGGCATCGGTCCACGGTTCCGACCGCGGTAGCCCCCCGAGGTGATCGCATGAACGTCGGATTTGATCGCTTTACCGGTGAATTTTGCGAAGGGATCAACTTCGATCAGGTTCGATCGGTACTATGAGGGGGTCCTAAGGAGGAGCATGACCAGTACGGCGATCGGCCCCGCCGTTCAGCTCGCGAAGAGCGTCGCTTCAGGCCCGCTGCTCGGCAAGTGGGGGACGCTCGCCTCGCCGGGCGCGCTGATCGGCATCCTGGCGCACCCCGACCGCGCTCTGTCCCCCTCCTCTCCGCGCGGCGAGTCGCCGCCGCGGGCGCTGGAGCGCGTGCGGGAGCGGGCGGAGGCCGAGCGCGGGTCGCCGTGGGCGCAGCCGCTCGCCACGCAGTACGCCAGGTACTTTCAGGACGGCGACCGCACGGTCTACGAGGGCGGCGTGTTCGCGCGCCAGGAGCGGCTCACCCGAGCCGTGCTCATGGCCGCGGCGATCGGGTCGGACGAGTGGCTGGCCGAGGCCGCCGACGGGATCGTTCTGCTGTGCGAACAGAGCTCGTGGTGCTGGCCCGCCCATGAGGAGTCCTGCCGATCGCGGGGCACGGTGTTGCCCGACCCGGCCGCCCCCTGCCTCGATCTCGGCGCCGGTGACGTGGCCGCCCAGCTCGCCTGGGCGGACCACATGCTCGGGGAGCGGCTGGACGAGCGATTCCCCGGGCTGCGGGATCGCCTCCGTGCCGAAGTGCGGTGGCGGGTTCTGGAGCCGTTCACCCGGCGGCGCGACTGGCACTGGCTGGGCCTGGACGGCCGCGTGCACAACTGGTGCCCGTGGATCTGCGGCAACGTGCTCGTCGCCGCGCTGCGTCTGGCCGAACCGGGAGCGGAGCGGGCTCTGCAGGTCGCGCTGGCGATCGAGGGCCTCGACCGCTACCTGGCGGCACTGCCCGGCGACGGATCGGTGGACGAGGGCTACGAGTACTGGTGGAACGGTGCCTGCCGTGCCCTGGAAGCGCTTGACGTGCTGGAGTACGCCACGTCCGGGGAGCTGAGCGCGGTCGACGTGCCGGTGGTGCGCGAGACGGTGCGGTTCCCCTACCGGATGCATCTGGGCGGGGCGTGGTATGTGAACTTCGCCGACGCCCGCGCGCTGCCGCCCGCCGGGCAGCCCTGGCACGTGCTGCACCGCTGGGCGCGGCGGATCGGCGATCCCGACGGGGTGCGGCACGCCGCCGCCCACCGCCCCGGGACCGTCGCCCCCTCAGCCGAGCTGGGACGGGCACTGAGCGAGCTGGCCGACACCACCTGGCTGGAGGCCGGCCCGGCCGAACCGCCGCTGGTGGCCTCGGCATGGCTGCCCGGCACGCAGGTGGGCGTCGCCCGCCCCGCCCGCGGTACCGAGCGAGGTCTCACCCTCGCCGTCAAGGGCGGCCACAACGACGAGAACCACAACCACAACGACGTCGGCTCTGTGATCGTCGCCGTCGACGGGGCACCCGCCGTGGTCGACGCGGGGCGGCCCACGTACACGGCGCGGACGTTCGGGCCCGACCGGTACGCGATCTGGACGATGCGAAGCGGCTGGCACAGCGTGCCCGAGGTGCGCGGCACTCCACAGGGGCAGGGCGCGTCCTTCGCGGCCGGGGACGTCACGGTGGCCGACGGACCGGACGCCTTCCAGCTGAGGCTCGACCTCGCGGGGGCCTACCCCGTGGAAGGGCTTGAGCGGTGGTGGCGCACGGCCAGAATGGACCGGGTGGCCGGTAGCGTGACGATCGAGGACTCCTGGGCCTTCACCGACGCGGGCCCGCCCAGCGAGGTGCGGTTCCTGCTGGCCGGTCAGGTGCGGCAGGAGGGGCCGGGGCAGGTGACGATACGGCCGCCCGGCGGGAGCCGGTCCGCGGTTCTCTCCTGGGATCCGGAGCGTGCGGCCGGGTCGCTGGCCGAACGCGAGCTGGACGATCCCCTGCTCGTCGCGGTGTGGGGCGACCGGCTGACCAGGCTGCGGCTGGAACTGCCCGGCACCGCGAGCGGATCCGTCCTGGTACGCATAGAGGTGCGGCCATGACCGTGTCCGACTCGCCGACCCCGATGCCTGACGAGCGCCGTACCCAGATGGTCGAGTTGCTGCGGCGGCGCGGCCCCGTCCGGGCTACGGATCTGGCCGACGAACTGGACGTCTCGGTCATCACCATCCGCCGTGACATCGCGTTCCTCGCCTCGCAGGGGCTGATCCGGCGGGTACGGGGCGGGGCCATGCCGCACAGCGACACGCCCGCCGAAGAATCCGGTAAGGAGGCCTCGCCTCAGCCGGTCGCCGAGGAGAGCGCCGGCGACCGGCAGCGGCTCACCATCGGGATGGTCGTGCCGTCGCTCGACTACTACTGGCCGGAGGTGATCCGTGGCGTCCGCGAGGCCGCCGCGGCGGCCGGGGTCAGGGTCGTGCTGCGCGGCGCCACCTACCAGGCCGCCGACGAGCGGCGGCAGTTGTCAGGGCTGATGGACCTCGTCGGCGTGGACGGGCTTCTGGTCGCGCCGACCACCACCGGTGACGACGGCGAGGAACTGGTGCGCTGGTTGCGGCAGGCGCCGGTGCCGGTCGTGCTCATCGAACGGGCCGTCGCCACCGGACCGTACAGGGAGGCCATGGAGTCCGTTGTCAGCGATCACGCGCTGGGAGCGGCCATGGCCGTGCGCCACCTGGCGGCGCTCGGGCACCGGCGGATCGGGGTGATCACGACCTTGCACAGTCCGACCACACCGCACGTACGGCACGGATGGCGGCAGGCGTGCCAAGAGCTCGGTCTCGAGCTCGACGGCACCCCGGACATCACCACCGTCGACCAGCGCGACCCTGAATGGATCAAGGTCATGGACCAGGCCCTCGGCTCGTGCCTCGACACGGGCACCACCGCGCTGCTGGTCCACTCCGACCCGGAGGCGATCAACCTCGTGGAACGGTGTCAGGAGAGGGGCATCCGGGTGCCCGCGGACCTGGCGGTGGTCACCTACGACGACGAGATGGCGGAGCTGTGCGACCCGCCGCTGACGGCGGTCCGCCCGCCCAGGAGAGCGATCGGGCGCGCGGCTTTCTCCCTGCTGCTGGCCCGCCTGACGGATCAGGATCCACATCGGCCGACGCATCGCGTGGTCATCGAGCCTCGGTTGATCGTGCGCTCCTCCTCCTGAGGAAAGGCTGTTCAGGACAGAAGGGACATGGGGTCCAGTATGTCTTTGACACCGTCCGCCCAGGTGAGCTGGGCGGACGCGTTCGCCCAGCTCACCTCCGGAGGTGCCGACGGCATGTCGGAACCGAGGTGAACGCGGGCCTCGTACCATCTGCCGGGCTCGGCGGTCGCGCTGGTGCCGCACCAGGGGACGAGGGTCCGTGCCGACAGGGGGGTGGCGTTCTCGGCGAGCGTCACGTCCGACAGGTCGAGACCGGGGCCGGGGAGGATGCGGGAGATCACGTGTGACGATGGGGTGGCGGCGGGGACGGGCCAGCCACCCAGGCGAAGCGGGGCCGCGCACGTGGGCGAGACGAGGACCAGACGAACCTCCCAGGGGCCCCGCAACGCCGACAGGACCGTGATCCAGGGTCCCAGGACGGCGGCACCCGATCGGCCGTAGCCGTGGTCGGCGGTATCGGGGTCCGGGTCCACCCAGTGGGCCCGCCAGCGGGAGGCGCCGACGGCGGTCCCCGTCGGCAGGCGGTCCACGAGGAGGGTGTCGAAGCCGGTGCGATGGCTGGGCCGGCCGTCCGGGTCCAAAAGCGTGACCGACTGGTCGAGAGGGTCTCCGGCGTGCGGGCCGGCCAGGATGGGCGAGGTGGCGCTGGAGTATCCGAGGCGGGCGTACAGCGGCGAGTCCGTGCGGTGGTCGCCGGGGGTGGCGTGGTCGGTGCCGTGGTTGACGACGCGCACGACGCCGTCCGCGCGGGTGCCGGAGACCAGCCAGCCCGGTGACCGGATCACGAGCTGGAAGTCCTCCCGCTCGACCGGCAGCGGTTCCTCGACCGAGGTCCACACGGGGTGATCGGCGGGCAGCGCCAGCCCGTACAGGCCTTTGGCGGCCCAGTAGGGGGAGCCGGTGCCGGAGTACGACTGGGCGATCGGCCGCCAGGGGCCGTGCCAGCCGAGTGTCAGGACTCCGTCGTCGTCGGGGCTGCCGTGCTCGGCGAAGTGGCGGGCGATGCCGGAGGCGGCGCGGCGCAGGAGACCCGGCGCGGGGGTCGCGACACCGGCCCGCGCTCCCGCCCAGAACTGGGCGGCGGCCGCGAACCGGTAGGTGAGGCTGCGGCCCTGTACGAGCGGAGAGCCGTCCGCGCCCACCAGGTGGACGGCGTCGTGGAGGTAGCGCGTGAACCGGGACAGGTAGGCGGTACGACGGGTGTCGGCGGCCGGGTCGCCGGCCGCCATCTCGGTCCACAGCAACGGGTAGAAGTGGAGTGCCCAGCCGACGTAGTGGTCGTAGCCGCGCCGCTCGCCGTCGGAGTACCAGCCCTCCTCCCGTACGAACCCGTCGGTGAGCGCGAGCCCGGCCTCGACGTCCCGACGTGAGGACGGGCCGCCCACCGAGGCGAGGAACTGCTCGACCACGAGCTGGAACCAGATCCAGTTGATCGGCGGATACGCGGCGCCGACCGCCGGGGCCAGGTAGCCGATCACTCGCTCGCGCACCCCGTCGTCGAGGCGGTCCCACAGCCACGGGCGGGTGAGGTGCAGCACCAGTGCGATGGAGGCGGCCTCGACCTTGGCCTGGTCATGCTCCTCCAGCCGCACCCATCGCTCGGGAGAGCCCGGATCGGTGCCGGCCGCCAGGCCGCGTGCGTACCACTCCAGGTAGCCGTGCGGGTCACGGCCCCCCTCCCCCGCCACCCGGAAGCCCGCGGCCAGGAATGTCCGGGCGAACCCTTCCAGCGCGTCGACGTCCGGCCCGTACCCGCCGGGCTCGCCGGGAAAGGAGATCCGCGCGTGCGAGGGGGAGGCGTGTCGCCGTGCGGACAGCAGCAGACGGTCGGCCAGAGCGGCCCAGTGATCTCTGGTCCAGCCGGTGTAGGGCGAGAGCCGCCGGTCGTCCAATTCCCGCAGCCAGCGCATCGGGCCTCCTGTCGCGACTCCGAACGAAACCCCGTGATGCTGGCACCGCCTCGACGACCACGTCAAGCGGCAATGAATCAAAAGCGTTCATACTGATCATCGTCGACGGTCTTCAGGATTCTCAGATGATCGTATTGATCATATTAGCGTTAACAATCTATTGACCTGATTGAAACGATCGGTCATGATCGGCGGCACTGGCAAGCACTGGCTGGCGAGAGGACCGGTGTGAGAGACCGACGATCACAGGCTCTGCTGGTGATGGATCCCGTGCACGTCGACGTGCAGTTCCAGGAGCCACAGCTGCGGCGGTTGCGCGATCTCGTCGAGCTCACCGACCCCATGGCGACGGCGGACCTCGACGATCCGCTCGTGCGCCGCCGGTTGCGCGAGGTCGAGGTGCTCGTGACCTCGTGGGGCTGTCCTCCGCTCACCAAGGAGCGGCTGGACTGCGCGCCGGAGCTTCGAGCGATCTTCCACTGCGCGGGGACGGTGCGCCCGTTCGTCACCGACGAGGTCTGGCGGCGCGGGCTGCTGGTGACCAGCGCGGCGGACGAGAACGCCGTCTCGGTCGCCGAGTTCACCCTCGCCGCGATCATCTTCGCGGGCAAGAAGGCCCCGTTCCTGGCCCAGGACGCGCGCAGGCACCGCGACGACTGGTCCTACCTGGAACGGCGGGGGGAGCTGTCCAACCGCGGGCGCACGATCGGCGTCGTCGGCTTCTCACGAGTGGGCCGCCGGGTCGTCGAAAGGCTGTGCAGCCTGGACGTGGACATACTGGTGTACGACCCGTACGCCGACGCCGCCAAGGTCCGTGAGGCAGGCGGCCGGCTGGTCGGTCTGACCGACCTGCTGCCGCGCTGCGACGTGCTCACCCTGCACGTCCCGGAGCTTCCCTCCACCCGCCACCTCATCGGGGCGCCGGAACTCGCCCTGCTGAAAGACGGCACGACCGTCATCAACACGGCGCGCGGCACCGTCCTGGACACCGCCGCCCTGGAGACCGAGTGCGCGAGGGGACGCCTGGACGCGATTCTCGACGTCACCGACCCGGAGCCGTTGCCCGCGAGCTCGCTCCTGTACGACCTTCCCAATGTCATGATCACCCCCCACATCGCCGGATCCCTGGGATCGGAGACCCGGCGAATGAGCGAGAGCGCCCTCGACGAACTCGAACGTTACCTGTCCGGCCGGCCGCCGCGTGCGGTGGTGACGGCCGACGAGTTCGCCGTGAGCGCCTGAGCCCGGCTTCAGGGAAAGGAAACCCGACCGATGTTCAATCCCCTTCCACCCGCCGGCACCCGGACGCGGCGCCACGTCGTGAAGGCCGCGGGGATGACCGTCCTCGCGCTCGTGATCGCCGCGTGCGGCGGCTCCGGCGAGCCGGCCGAGGGCGGCGGACCCACCACCCTCACCGTCACCGTGTGGAACCTCGCCAAGACCCCCGAGTTCACCGCGCTGTTCCAGGCGTTCGAGAAGGCGAATCCGGGCGTCAAGGTGAAGCCGGTCGACATCCTCGCGGACGACTATCCGGAGAAGGTCACCACCATGCTCGCCGGTGGCGACAGGACCGACGTGATCACGATGAAGAACGTGACGGACTACTCGCGCTACTCCAGCCGCGGGCAGCTCCTCGACGTCACCGATCTCGCCACGTCGGCCGACGCCTCCAAGCTGGCGGGTCTGGAGGCCTTCAACGTCAACAACACCTACTACGCGCTCCCCTACCGCCAGGACTTCTGGCTGCTGTACTACAACAAGGCCCTTCTCGACAAGGCGGGCATCACGCTCACCGGCGCCCTGACGTGGGACGACTACGCCAAGTACGCCCGGCAGCTCACCCGGGACGAGGACGGCAAGAAGGTGTACGGCGCCTACCACCACACCTGGCGTTCGGTGATCCAGGCGATCTCCGCGGCGCAGACGGGCGGCGACCAGCTCGGCGGCGACTACACCTTCTTCACCGACCAGTACACGATGGCCCTGGACCTGCAGAAGAGCGAGGCGGTCATGGACTTCGGCACCGCGAGCGCCCAGCAGGCCGACTACAGGAACATGTTCGGAACCGGCTCGGCGGCGATGATGCCCATGGGCACCTGGTACATCTCGGGCATTCTGGAGGCCAAGAAGAAGGGCGAGAGCAAGGTCGACTGGGCGCTCGCCCCGATGCCGCAGCGGGCGGGCTCCGGCGAGGTCGTCACCTTCGGTTCCCCGACGGGATTCGCGGTGAACAAACGGAGCAAGTCCGCCGACCTCGCCAAGAAGTTCGTCCAGTTCGCCGCCGGTAAGGCGGGCGCGGAGGCGATCGCCCAGGTGGGCGTGGTGCCGGCGCTGCAGGATCCGGCGATCACGGAGGCCTACTTCAAGCTCGAGGGCATGCCGTCGGACGAGCTGTCGAAGAAGGCGTTCGAGCCCGGCAAGGTCGTGCTGGAGATGCCGGTGAGCGACAAGAGCTCCGACGTCGACACCATCCTCAACGAGGAGCATCAGTTGATCATGGTCGGTGAGAAGTCGGTCGCCGACGGCACACGCTCGATGGGCGAGCGCGTCAAGAACGAGGTCCTCAACTAGGACGGCCACGGCGGGCTCCGCGGCCCGCCGCCCGTCCACCCGGCCTGCGAAGAAGTCACGAAGGACGACCATGGCCCATGTCATGCCGCAGCCCGCGCCGACCGAACCGGGCGAACCTCGGGTGCCCCACGGCGGCCGGGCCTGGCGCGACACCCTGATCGGGTGGAGCTTCATCCTGCCCAACTTCCTGGGCTTCGCCCTGTTCACGCTCGTCCCGGTGATCGCGGCGTTCGTGCTGGCGTTCATGGACTGGGACTCCTACGGAACGCCCGAGTGGGTGGGGCTGAGCAACTTCGAACGGTTGTGGGGGGACGAGAACTTCCACGTCGCCCTTCGCAACACGTTCTACTACGCGCTCGGCCACATCCCGCTGACCCTGGTCGCCTCCCTCGCCCTGGCGCTGGCGCTGAACCGGCGACTGCGCGGGGTGAACTTCTTCCGCACCGCGGCGTTCTTCCCGTACATCACCTCCCTGGTCGCGGTGGCCGTGGTCTGGAACATGCTGTTCAACCCGACGGCGGGGCCGATCAACCTGCTCCTGGAGGCGATCGGCGTCCAGGACCCCCCGCGCTGGGTGTCGAGCACCGACTGGGCGATGCCCGCGGTGATCATCACCAGCGTGTGGCGCGACATGGGCTACTACATGGTGCTCTACCTGGCCGGCCTGCAGACCATCCCCAGGGAGTACTACGAGGCGGCCACGGTGGACGGGGCCAACGCCTGGCAGCGGTTCTGGGGCATCACGTTGCCCTCGCTGCGGCCCACCACCTTCTTCGTGCTGGTCATGCTGACCATCCAGAGCTTCAAGGTGCTGGACCTGATCGTGGTCATGACCGGAGGCGGCCCCGGTCGCAGCACCCTCGTGCTGGCCCAGCTCGTCTACCGGGAAGGCATCACCGAGGGTCAGTTCGGCTACTCGTCGGCGATCGCGCTCGTGCTGTTCCTCATCGTGTTCACCGTGACCATCGTCCAGTTCCGGATCAACGAACGGAGAAACGCGTCATGACCACGTTGCGCGATGCTCCTTCGGCCACCGTGCCGCCGCCGCGACACGCCGGGAACACCGGGTCGCCGGGCTCCCGGCACCCCGCCGCCCGCAGGACGCTGGCCTACCTCGGGCTCGTCGCGGTGACGTTGCTGACGCTGGTGCCGTTCGGATGGATGCTGTCGGCCTCGCTCAAGCGCGACAGCGAGGTCCTGGCGATCCCGATCGACTGGATTCCGGACGAGCTGCGCTGGTCGAACTTCGTGGAGATCTGGGAACGCGTGCCGATGGCGACGTACCTGGGCAACTCACTGTTCCTGTCGGCCGCCATCACGCTCCTGCAGGTGCTGACCGGCAGCTTCGCCGCCTACGGGTTCTCCAAGGTCCGCTTCCCCGGGCGCGACGCGCTGTTCCTGGGCTACCTCGCCACCATCGCGGTGCCGTGGCAGGCCTACATGGTGCCGCAGTACATCATGATGCAGCGGATGGAGCTGACGGACACGTACTGGTCGCTCATCCTGCTTCAGGCGTTCGGCGCGTTCGGCGTGTTCCTCATGCGCCAGTACTACATGTCGATCCCGGACGAACTGTGCGAGGCGGCCAGGATCGACGGGCTCAGCGAATACGGCATCTACCGGCGGATCATGCTCCCGCTGTCGAAGCCGGCGCTCGCCAGCCTGGCGCTGCTGACGTTCGTCAACACGTGGAACGACTACATGGGGCCCTTCATCTACCTGACGAGCAACGACCTGTGGACGGTACAGCTCGGCCTGCGCTCCTTCGTCGGCCAGTACGAGGCCGAACACGCGATGATCATGACGGGTGCGGTGCTGTCCGTGCTGCCGATCCTGGTCCTCTTCCTGTTCGGGCAGCGCTACTTCATCCAGGGCGTCGCGACGAGCGGGCTGAAGGGGTGAGCCCGATGCGCGACCTGCTGCGTCCGGCCCGGCAGGAGACGTACGAGAAGGTCTTCGGCATGGTTTACGTCGGATTGACGACGAACCTGCTGCTGGCGATATCGTGCGCCCCGCTGCTGGTGGCGCTGGCCCTGGTACGGGATCCGTCGGCGTCATGGCCGTTCTTCGCGGCGCTCTCGGCGGTGTGCGCGCCGGCGCTGGCAGGCGCGTTCCGGTGCTTCGCCCTGCTCGACGAGGGGTCGACGGCGGTGTTCGCGGCCTTCTGGGACGGTTACCGGCGGGCGGCGGTGCGTGCGCTGGTCACCTGGCTGACGGGCGCCGCGGTGGTGAGCGTGCTCGTGGTGGACGTCATGGTGGTCGGCCGCACCTCGTGGGGTCCGGCGCTGCTGCCGTTCTTCGTCACGGCGGGCGCGCTGGTCGTGGCCACGACGGTGACGGTGCTGATCGTGGTGGCCGAATCGTCGCGTCCGGTCCGCGGCCTGGTCCTGCCGTGCCTGTACCTGGTGGCGCGTCGCTGGTATCTGACGCTGCCGACGCTGGCGGTGCTGGCGCTCGCGGTCGGCATGGTGCTGCTCAAACCGGTCGTCGGCGTGCTGCTGGGATTGGCGCCCCTGCTCTATGCGGCCTGGGCCACGAGCCGGTTCGTGGCCCTGCCGCTCCTGCCGAGACCTTGACCGGCCTTCGCTCCCGATCCACGACACCGGTACGGCGGGGGTGGCCGGCGCCTCGGCGAAGCGCTGCGGCTTCGCGCGGCGCGCGAACCGCGGTCTTCCGGAAAGGGGGACGAGTGCGACACGATGATCAGCCGCACGCCTTGCCAGGCCGTCTCACCGTCGCGAACGCATTCCGATCGCCGCGGTGTCGCCGGACCCGAATCGCGTGCCGTCCATTGACCGGGGGCCCCTCGCCGGGCTAATAATGCGCCTACGCCCGAATCACCATTACCGCGCGGTCACCGTGAGATGTTAGCGCTAACATTATGGAGGTATCGGAATGCGCACATATCAAAGGGCCTCGGCCGCGTTGTTCGCCGTTGTCATGGCCCTCGTCATGGCACCGGTGGCGGGCCCACCTGAAGGCGTCCACTTCGGTCTCCGCCTCCGACGCCTCCTTCGCCGTGACCTCTCCCCCGGCCTGACAGAAGGATGACCCTGATGCCCCCACCGCACGCGCGCCGCGCCCTGGTGACCGCCCTGGCCACGCTGCTCGCCGTGATCGCCGGCCTGCTCTCGCCGATCGCGGCCCACGCCTCACCGCCCGCCCAGTACACCAACCCCCTGGCCGCCCAGCGCGCCGACCCGCACATCTTCCGCCACACCGACGGCTACTACTACCTCACCGCGACCGTCCCCGAGTACGACCGCATCGTGCTGCGCCGCGCCACCACCGTCCAGGGCCTGGCGAGCGCCCCCGAGACGGTCATCTGGCGCAAGCACACCAGCGGCGAGATGGGCGCCCACATCTGGGCGCCGGAGATCCACTTCATCAACGGCAAGTGGTACGTCTACTTCGCCGCCGGCCGGGCCGACGACGTCTGGCGGATCCGCATGTACGCGCTCGAAAGCTCGGCGGCCAACCCCCTGACCGGCACCTGGACCGAACGCGGCCGGATCACCACCCCTTGGGACACCTTCGCCCTGGACGCCACCACCTTCACCGCGAACGGCGTGCGCTACCTGCTCTGGGCCCAGCAGGAGCCGGGCATCTCCACCAACTCCAACCTCTACATCGCCCGCATGGGCGCCAACCCCTGGACGATCACCGGCGCCACCACCCGCCTCACCGTGCCCACCCTGGCGTGGGAGACCCGCGGCTACAAGGTCGCCGAGGGCCCGGCCGTGCTCCAGCGCAACGGGCGGCTCTTCCTCACCTATTCCGCCAGCGCCACCGACGCCAACTACTGCCTCGGCATGCTGACCGCCTCCGCCTCGGCCGACCCGCTCAACGCCTCCTCCTGGACCAAGAGCGCCAACCCCGTCTTCGCCAGCAACGCCTCGACCGGCCAGTACGGCCCCGGCCACAACTCCTTCACCGTCTCCGAGGACGGGCAGAGCGACATCCTCGTCTACCACGACCGCAACTACCGCGACATCAACGGCGACCCGCTCAACGACCCCAACCGCCGCACCCGCGTCCAGAAGATCTACTGGAGGGCGGACGGCACTCCCGACTTCGGCATCCCGGTCCCCGACGGCGCGACCCCCGTGCGGCTGATGTCCCACGACACGCCGGGCTCGGCTATACGCCACTGGGACTACCGGGCCCGCCTGGAGGCGAACGTCTCCCCGCTGGCCGACTCCCAGTTCAGGATCGTCACCGGCCTGTCCGGCTCGGGCACCGTGTCGCTGGAGTCCACCAACTTCCCCGGCTACTACCTGCGGCACCGCAACCACGAGGCCTGGGTGGAGCGCAACGACGGCACGAGCCTGTTCAGGGCCGACGCCAGCTTCACCCGCCGCACCGGGCTCGCCGGTTCGGGCACGGTGTCGCTGGAATCGGTCAACTTCCCCGGCTACTACCTGCGCCACCGCGCCGGTCAGGCGTGGGTCGAGCAGAACGACGGCACCACCGCCTTCCGGGGAAACGCCAGCTTCGTCCTCGAGTGAGGCCCGGACGGGAAACACGAATATGAGAAAGAGGGGTGACAGCGGCGCACCCCTCTTTCGGCTCTCTTCCCGGGGCGCCGTCCGGCCGGTGTCAGGGGCTCAGCAGTTTGAACGTTTCACCCCGCGAAGTGGACTGCCCCTTTTTGGGAACAGATCAGCGCATCAGGGGTATCGACCTCGATATGGTTTCCCGTTGGTCGAGGGGGAAAAGCGCCCAGGCGCGCTGAACCGCACCGCCGTGCGTGCCGGCAGCCGAGTACGTGATCGACCGTGGTCAGGCGTGCCGGGGACGGACCCGCGGCCCGCGCCGGCTCCCCGGTTGTCCTCCGCGTCAGGAGGCGAAGACCTGGGAGTCGTCGGCGAACGCCTTGAACTCCAGGGCGTTGCCCGCCGGGTCGAGCAGGAACATCGTCCACTGCTCGCCGGTCTGCCCCTCGAAGCGGACATAGGGCTCGATGACGAATTCGGTACCCGCCGCGCGCAGCCGTTCGGCGAGCGCGCGGAACTCCGGAATCGTCAGGATCAGGCCGAAGTGCGGCACCGGGACGTCATGGCCGTCGACGGGGTTGTGCACCGGCCGGGCACGGCCGGGCGCCAGGTGCGTGACGAACTGGTGGCCGCGCAGGTTCCAGTCCACCCAGGTGTCCGCGCTGCGGCCCTGCTCCAGGCCCAGCACCTCGCCGTAGAAGTGGCGCGCGGCGGCCAGGTCGTCGACCGGCACGGCCAGATGGAACCTGGGGATCGGGGAGTCGAGAACGGTCATGGGCGTGGGCTGCCTTCCTGGACGCGGGCCGGTGGACCACCGGGCCCGAAGCGGTTGTCCCAATGGTGACACCAGGACGACGGGGAGAGTCCGCCGGGCAACAGCGGAGGGTGGCTCCGGTCCCCGCACCTGCGAAGCCGGCCGCCGCGTCGGTGACCTGACCGAGCAGCAACGCCGCTATCTGCTCGATGCCATCACCAAGTGACCGCCGGCCTCGGTGGGTCTTGTCTTCCTGTCGTGCTACCGGCGCACCATCTCGGCGATCCAGATGGGCGCGAACGGAGACGTGCAACCCGGGGAGGTCGGGTAGTCCTTGAGCACCTCCAGGCGCTCACCGATGTCGATGGCACGGGCGCGGTGCTCGGCGTGCTCGATCCCGATCTGCGCCAGGCAGTGGTTCATCGCCCACTGCAGGCGATCCGGGGCGTCCTTCATCTCCGCCTCGATGACGTCGAGCAGCCCCGCGAGGTCGAGGACCTCGGGCTTCCTCGCCACGCGTTCGGTGGTCAGCGCCCAGGCGGCACTCGCGACCACCGGATCCGGATCGGCCGTCCAGGCCAGGCGCAGCTCTTCGGAGTGCGGGCTCTTCTTCACCACGTAGTTCACGAGCCAGTCGTGCACCTTGGGCGTGCGCGCCTCGCGCACCATGGCGTCCAGTTCGTCACGCCCGAACGCCTTAGGGCGGCAGATCAGGATCGCCAGCAGTCTCGCCGCGCTGTCGTCCGTCTCCCAGAGCCGGCACGCGAGCTCCTGCTGCGTCTTCAGCCGCTTCGCGAGCGCGCGCAGCTTGCCGAGGTTCACACCGTGATCGTCGCCGTGTCTCTCGTTGACCTCGCGAATTCTCGGGTCCGCGAGTTCGGCCAGCTCGGCCATCACCTCGGCCACCATCGTCTGGGCCACCTCAGCCTTCCCTCCATCGCGTGCGAGATCCAGCCTACGGCGGAAGCCGGCCTCCCGCCGTATCCGCCGGTTCGGCGGCGGGCACCGACACGAGATCCCGCCTCTTCGCACACCCGCGGCAGTTCCCGGCACCCGCCTCAGTCGGTGATCGGGACGTGCTGAAGCGCACGGGCGAGCCGGGCGAGATCGACGCCTTCGAGGTGGTCGAGAAAGTGCCGGCGCACGCTGGCCAGGTTGCTCGGCCACGCCCGTTCCAGGCGGGCGAGGCCGGCTGCGGTGAGGACGGCGCTCCACCCGCGGGCGTCGTTGTCGCACCTGACCCGTTCGATCATGCCCTGACCCTCCAGGCGGGTGACCACGCGGGTCATCCCGCTCAGCGAGAGTTCACAGGCGACCGCGAGCTCGCCCATCCGCATCTGCTTCTGCGGCGTCTCGGACAACCGCATCAGGGCCGTCCACTCGATGAGCGGCAGCTGTTGCTCGCGGGTCATGTCGGCGTCGATCGCGCGGGGCAGCGCGTACATCAGGCGAGGCAGCGCACGGATCAGCGCCTCCTCGTCGGGGGTCAGTGGCTGCAACGGCCGCTCTGTGGTCATGGACACATCCTATTTGCTTCACGCAGCAAGCACTAGTACTTTCCTTTCTTGACGAAGCAACCATCTACCGTCAGAGAAGTGGAGTACGCCGATGACCAAAATCGGGATCATCCTTGGCAGCACCCGTCCCGGACGCAACGGGGAGGCCGTCGCCCGCTGGGTGCACCAGGTCGCCGCCCAGCGGACCGACGCGGAGTTCGAACTCGTCGACCTGCTCGACTACAACCTCCCGCACCTCGACGAAGCGATGCCGCCGTCGTTGGGCCAGTACACCCAGCCGCACACCCTGCTGTGGGCGAACAAGATCGCCTCGTTCGACGGGTTCGTCATCGTGACGCCCGAGTACAACCACTCGACGTCAGGCGCGCTGAAGAACGCCATCGACTTCCTGTACGGCGAGTGGAACAACAAGGCCGTCGGGTTCGTCAGCTACGGCTCGGCCGGCGGCACGCGCGCGGTGGAACATCTGCGCCTGATCGCAGCCGAGCTCCAGATGGCCGACGTGCGGAACCAGGTGGCGCTGTCACTCTTCACCGACTTCGAGAACTTCAGCGTGTTCAGGCCCAACGACTTCCAGCGTGAGTCGCTCACCGCGATGCTGGGTCAGGTCGTGGCCTGGAGCACGGCGCTCGCGCCGATGCGCGCCCGCTGAACACCCCGCCCCGAACCGATCCGACGAGGGCGGACATCACGACCGACGCGTGCGAGCCGGCCACGTCGGGCGGCACGGACATCGCGAACCGCCCTGCGACGGCGTCCATGAACCGCGATCGGGGCCGGTTCATGGACCTCGCGACCCCGGTGACGGCGAAGTGCCGCCGGCGGCGGGCATCCTCGGGGCCGATCGTGACGAAGGCCGTCCATCCCGGTCGGCTCGCGCGGTCGTCACCCGGACGAACCACGGACCAGGAGGAGCTCCATGGGAACGCTTGACGGGAAGGTAGTGCTGATCACCGGCACCGCGGGAGGTCAGGGCCGCGTCGCTTCGCTGATCTTCGCGAGAGAGGGCGCGAAGGTCGTCGGGTGCGACATCCAGGCCGACGCCAACAACGAGACGGTCGAACTCGTACGTCGCGGCGGCGGTGAGATGACGGGCATCGCACCGGTCGATCTCACCGATCCGGAGCAGGCGCGGCAGGTCGTCGAGGACGCCGTGACCGCCTACGGCGGCCTCGACGTTGTCTACAACAACGCGGCCCTGCAACGTTTCGGCCCGATGCCGGATTTCCCGGTCGACGACTGGCGGGTGGCCATGGCAGGCGAACTCGACATCCCCTTCTTCGTGTCGAAGTTCGCATGGCCGCACCTGGTCCGGCGCGGTGGCGGCGTCATCATCAACGTCGCGTCCATGGCCGGCATGATCGCCGGCGAGGTCCCTCCGATGGTCGCGCACACCGCGGCGAACGCGGGCGTCATCGGCATGACGCGACAGCTCGCGCTCGAGGGTGCGCGCCATGGGATCCGCGCGGTGGCGATCAGCCCCGGGCCCGTCCTGACTCCGGCCAGTGACCGCGATCTCGGCGACGACCAGGCGGCCCGGGACGCGGTAACCGGCAAGACGCTCCTCAAGCGGTTCGCCCGGCCCGAGGAGATCGTCGAGGTGGCGGCCTTCCTCGCTTCCGACCGGGCGTCGTACATCACCGGCGCCAACTACCCGGTCGACGGCGGCGCGACCGCCTGGTAGCTCCACCGGGAGGTTGCGCGAACCGGACCGCCGGCTGAAACGCTCGAACCTCTCGCTGCCCGTTCACAGCTCGGCCGGGCGTCGGCCGAGGCTCGTCCGAGACGGTGGGAACGCCGACGGCCGCACACGCCGGCCCGGGCGGAGAAGATCGCGTCGTTCGACGGTTTCGTCTTCGTCACGCCCGAGTGCACCCCCCTCCACCAGGTGTGGCAGCACTACGAGAGCACCTACTCGCAGCTGTACGCCTTCGGGAACCACGGGTGGGACCAGGTCATGGCCAACGGCGGCGGTCTCGACTCCGCCCGGCTCCCCCTCGGCCCTTTCCCCTTGCCCGCTCCCCCGCGGAGGTGATCGGCGACCGGAGAATCCCCCGGCCATCGAAACCCGGGAAAATCATCTCAAAGTTCCCTTCAAGCCAGCAAAACCCCATCAAATCCACATGTACCGTTGATTCAGTACGTCTCATTCACGCACCCGGTGCGTCCACGAACGACTCGCGCCACCTGCCATCCGGCGGCTCACCACGAATGCCCTTCGCCCCCCACGCATCCCACTGGAAATCGACCGAACCATGCGATGACATGCGCGGCGCGGAGGTCTTGGTTGTGGAGCAATGGTCAAGGCGTGAGGACGAACGGCTGCTCACCGGTGAGGGCCGCTATGTCGCCGACATGGACGTGCCGGGTTGCCTGGACGCCGTGTTCGTCAGGAGCGACGTCGCGCACGGCGTACTGCGCGAGGTGGACTGCTCCGCCGCCTTCGAGGTGCCGGGAGTGGTGGGAGCCTGGTCCGCCGCGGATCTCTCCGGGATGCCGCCCTGCGCGCGGTCGGCCGCCGTGCTGCAGGACCTGCCTCCGGTTCCGTACGTGCCGCTCGCCCAGCTGTCCACGGAGGAGGCCGTGGCCGGCCGGGAGTGGCCGGTGCTGGTGAGGGACCGGGTGCGCTACCCGGGCGAGGCGCTGGCGGTGGTCCTGGGCGAGGACCGCTACCGGGCCGAGGACGGGGCCGCCGAGGTCACCTTCCGGATCGATCCGCTGCCCGCGGTGGTGACGCCGTCCGCCGCCGCGGAAGACTCCGTCCGCCTGTTCGACGGGCTGAGCAACGTCGCCCTGCTGGGGGAGGCCGGGAAGCCGATCGAGGAGTCGGTGTGGCGGGAGGCGGCGGTCGTGGTGGAGGGCCGGTACCGCCAGCAGTTGCTGATGCCCATCCCCATGGAGTGCAGGACGATCCTCGCCGTGCCCGAGGGAGACGTGCTGACGGTGTGGTCGGGCCATCAGGCACCGCATCGGTTGCGCCGGGAGCTGACCGCGCTGCTGGGCCCGCGGGTCGAGCGGGTGCGCGTGGTGGTGCCGGACACCGGGGGCGCGTTCGGGTCGAAGAGCGCGACCTTCCCGGAGTTCGTCGCGGTCGCCTTCCTGGCGGTGGAGCTCGGGCGTCCCGTCCGGTGGATCGAGGACCGGCTGGAGTCCATGATGGTCGCCACCCGGGGCCGGGGCCAGGACCAGAGGATCCGGCTCGCCGCCGACGCCGACGGGCGCCTGCTCGCGTACGAGCTGAACATCGACGCCGACATCGGCGCCTACCCCCACCTCGGGGTCGGGCTGCCCATGCAGACCGCCTGGATGGCGACAGGTCCGTACACCACCCCGCGGGTGCACGCCACCGTCCGCTCGATGCTCACCAACACCATGGTGACCTACCCCTATCGAGGCGCGGGGCGCCCCGAGGCGGCGATCGCGCTGGAGCGGTCGATGGACACGCTGGCCCGCCGGCTGGGAATGGACCCGGCGGAGCTGCGGCGGCGCAACTTCATCCCGCCCGGGGACTTCCCCTACGAGACGCCCACCGGGCGGCGCTACGACAGCGGGAACTACTCCGCCGCGCTCGACCTGGCGCTGGAGACCCTCGGCTACGACGGATGGCGGGCCGAGCAGGCCCGCCGCCGGGCGGACCCGGAGTCCCTCCCACTGGGGATCGGCCTGTCCTGCTACGTGGAACGCTCCGGTGGCGAACCAGGGGGGCTGCACGAGTTCGCCGGCGTCGAGGCGCACGAGGACGGCACGGTCACCGCTCGCTGCGGCACGGCCTCCAGCGGCCAGGGCCACGAGACGGTCTTCCCCGCGCTGGTCGCCGGGACCCTCGGTGTCGACGGTGCGCGGGTCCGGCTGGTCGAGGGCGACACCGACGAGCAGCCGGACGGGGTGGGCTCCTTCGCCAGCCGGTCGGCGCAGGTGGCCGGCGCGGCGCTGCGGAACGCCGCCACGCTGCTCGTCGAGGAGGCGCGGACGCGGGCGGCGGCCCTGTGGGAGGTGCCGGAGGGGGAGGTGGCGTGGTCCGACGGCACCGTGCACACCGTCCACGACGGCTCGGCGACGATGGACCTGGCCGAGCTGGTGAAGGCGACCGGGCCGATGCGGGTGGGCGGCCGGTTCGAGTCGGGCATGGCGTTCCCGTTCGGCGCCCACGCGGCGGTGGCGGAGGTCGATCCGGAGCTCGGCACCGTGCGCGTGCTGCGGCTGGTGGCGGTGGACGACTGCGGGGTGGTGCTCGACCCGGCCATGGTGCACGGGCAGGCCTTCGGGTCGGCCGTGCAGGGCATCGGCCAGGCGCTGTACGAGGGCATCCCCTTCGGGGAGAACGGCGTGCCCCTGCTCGCCGGAGCGCTGCTGGACTACCTGCTGCCGACGTCCGCCGAGATCCCGCCCATCGAGCTCAGGGACACCCGCACGCCGAGCCCCAGCACGCCGCTGGGCGCCAAGGGAGCGGGAGAGTCGGGCTGCATCGGCACGCCGGCCGCGATCGTCAACGCGGTGGCCGACGCGCTGCGGGTGGCCGACCCCGGCCTGCTGCAGATGCCGCTCACCCCGGACGTGGTGTGGCGGGCGGCCCGCGCCCCGAAACTCCCGGAGGAGGTCCGGTGAAGCCCGCCGCCTTCGACTACGTCGCGCCGCGCACGGTGCGCGAGGCCGTCGACGCGCTCGGTTCCGGGCCGAGTGCCCGGATCCTCGCCGGCGGCCAGAGCCTCGTCCTGGAGATGCGCCTGCAGCGCATCCGCCCCGAGCTGGTGGTCGACATCAACCGCGTCCCCGAGCTCGACCACATGAGCGTCGACGACGGCACGTTGCGGGTCGGCGCCCTGATCCGCCACGCCGCCTTCGAGCGGGAGCGGGCCGTGCCGGGCCCGCTCGGCACCCTGTTCTCCCGCGCCGTCGTCAACGTCGCCCATCCGCCCATCCGCTCCCGCGGCACCCTGGTGGGCAGCCTCGCCTGGGCGCACCCGGCCGCGGAGTGGTGCGCCCTCGCCCTCGCCCTCGACGCCGGCATCGAGGTGCACGGCGCCGGCGGCCCACGCGAGATCGCGGCTCGCGACTACTTCCTCGGGCCGTTCCTGACCTCGCGCACGCCGGACGAGCTCATCACCGCCGTACGGTTCCCGCTGCTCGCCGACGACACCGGCGTCGGCTTCGCCGAGCACCGGCGCACGCACTTCTGCTTCGCCCAGGTGGCCGTGGCGGCGACGCTCACCGCACCCGACGGGGTGATCACCGAGGCGAGGATCGGGCTCGTCAACTGCGCCGACCGGCCGGTACGGGCCCGCGCCGCCGAGCAGGCGCTGATCGGCGCCGAGATCACGCCCCCGGCCGGACGCCGGGTGCCCGGCGACCACCCGTTCGCCCGCGCGGGCCGCGTCGCCGCCGAGCAGGACGCCGCGCCCCTGCCCGAACCGTACGCCGACGTGGAGTACCGGCGCCAGGCCGTCGCCGTCCTGGTCGGCAGGACCCTGTGCGAGGCGGCGAGGGATCGGCTGTCACGGACCGGCACGTCCCAAGGAGGCCACCGATGAGGATCACCATCACGGTGAACGGCGAGGAGCGCGCGCTCGACGTGGAGCCCCGGCGCGTGCTGGCCGACGTGCTGCGCGAGGACTGCCGCCTCACGGGCACGCACCTGGGCTGCGAGCACGGCGTCTGCGGGGCCTGCACGGTGCTGGTCGACGGCGAGGCCGTCCGGTCGTGCCTCATGCTGGCCGTACAGTGCGACGGCGGCTCGGTGCGCACCGTCGAAGGGCTGTCCGGCCCCGGCGGCGAGCCCCATCCGCTGCAGCGGGCCTTCTCCGCCGAGCACGCCCTGCAGTGCGGTTTCTGCACGCCGGGCTTCCTGATGGTGGCCGCCGGGGCGCTGGAGTCGGACCCCTCCGTCGGCGACGCCCCGGAGCGCGTCGCCGCCCTGGTCGGCTCCAACCTCTGCCGGTGCACCGGTTACGAACCCATCCGGCGCGCGATCGCGCGGGCCGCGAGCGAGTGGCCGCAGACCCCGTCCTGAGGCGACCTCCGCCGGCTCTGCGGGCGAAGGTGACGATCGAGGAGGGCAAGATGGCCGTGAGAGGACGACGTGGACGCCGCCCGGCGGGAGATGACACGGCCGTCGGCGGTGGAGCGCGTCGCCGGTGTCGCCGTCCCGCCGCTCGTGCGGGGACGCTCCTACGGCGAGGGCGTCACGCGCGAGGTGCGGTGCCGCTCAGATCTCCTCGCTCAGCGCGATCGCGGCGGCGGGGCAGACGGCGGCGGCCTCGCGGACCAGGGCGTGCCGGTCCGCGCCGGGCTCGGGGTCGAGCAGGACGACGATGCCGTCGTCCTCGCGCTGGTCGAACACCTCCGGCGCGATCAGCACGCACTGGCCGGCGCCGCAGCATTTGTCCTCGTCCACGGTGACCTTCATGGTGACCTTCATATGGGGTTCCTCTCTACCGGCCGGCCGGGTGGGACGGTGCCCGGTCACCAGCGGACCGGCACCGTGCGCAGGCCGCCGACGGCCAGCCCCTCCACGCGTTCCAGCTCCTCCACCGGGACGGCCAGCTCCAGGGACGGAAGCCTGCGCAGCAGCACCTCGAGCACGACCTGCAGCTCGGTGCGCGCCAGTGACTGGCCCAGGCAGGAGTGGGCGCCCGCGCCGAAGGCCAGGTGCGGGTTCGGGCTGCGGCTCAGGTCCATCTCGGCGGCGGCCTCGAAGACGCTCTCGTCCCGGTTGGCCGCGGCCATGCTGCACACCACGGTGGTGCCGCGGGGCAGGGCCGTACCGCCCACCTCGGTCTCCACGGGCAGGTAGCGCGGCAGGCCGAAGCCGGAGTTGGCGTCGAGCCGCAGCGTCTCCTCCACCGCCGTGCGCACCAGCGACGGGTCGGCGAGCAGCCGCTCCCACCGTCCGCGGTCGGCCAGCAGCATGGAGACCATCTTGCCGATCATGTTGGCGGTGGTCTCGTGCCCGGCGACCAGCAGTCCCATGCCGGTGACCAGGATCTGGATGTCGGACAGCCCGCCGTCCTCGGGGCCGCCGGCCGCGATCAGCTCGCTCAGCAGGTCCTCGCCCGGCTCGGCGCGCTTGGCGGCGACGTGCTCGGACATGTACTGGAAGAACTCCACCTGGGCGGCCTCGGTCTCGGCCCTGGTGTAGCGGGTGAGGTTGAGCAGGGTGTCGGACCAGTACGAGAACCGGTCCCGGTCGGCGGCCGGCACGCCAAGCATGTCGCAGATGACGTACACCGGCAGCGGGAAGCCCAGGCCCGCCCTGAGGTCACCGGGGGCGCCGCGCTTGACCATGTCGTCGATGAGCTCCTCGGCGATCCGTGCCATCGAGGGCCGCAGGGCGGCCATCCGCTTGGCGGTGAACCACTTGCCGACCAGTCGCCGCCAGTGCTGGTGCTCCTCGCCCCCGTCGGGGATGATCTGCGCCATCTCGCTGCTGAAGACCCCGCCGCCCTCCGCCGACAGCCGTGCCGCGTCGGGGGCGGTGAGCTGGCGGGTGAAGCGCGGGTCGGCGAGCACCTGCCTGACGTCGGCGTAGCGGGTCAGCAGCGTCGCCCGGTCGCCGCTGGGCAGCTCCACGTGCGCCACCGGGCACGTGCCGCGCAGCTCGGCCCATTCCGCGGGCGGCTCCAGCGCCTTGTCGTTGGGGATCGGGTAGCGCAGGACCTGCTCGTCGGCACTCATGCGTCATCTCCTTGCGAACGGATGGATCGGCGGGCGCGCACGCGGAGGGGACGCGGCGGCCCGGCCCGCGTGTGCCCGCATGCGACGAGGTCCTTTCGGTCGTCCCGCACCATCACGCTACCCTACATGTGTCGGGAAACCTACATGTGTAGTTTGCCGGTAAAGTGAAGGATGTGGCCACGACCAAGAGCAGCGACACTCCCTCCGGCGACCGGCGCGTGCGCCGCACGCACACGGCCCTGGCACGCGCGCTGATCCAGCTCGTCGAGGAGCGGGACCTCTCCCGGATCACCGTCGCCGACGTCGCCGAACGCGCCGGGGTGAGCCGCTCGACCTTCTACGACCACTACCGCGACGTCCACGAGCTCGCCGAGGCCGCCTGCACCGCGATGATCGACGAGCTGATCGGTTCCCTGCCCGCCCCCGGCCCGGAGACGGCGGACCCGGCGCCGGAGGCGACCCAGTCGCTGGAGGCGTTCTTCGCCAGCCTCGCCGAGCACGCCGGGCTCTACCGCACCCTGCTGGGGCCGCAGGGCAGCGCGCGCGTCGTCGACCACATCCGCCGCCGCATCGCCGCGGCCGTCTACGGCCGCCTCCACCAGATCACCGCCGGCGATCTGGTTGGATACTCCGGCCCTCCGTCGGACATCCCGCACGACGTCCCGGCCGCGTTCACCGCCGGGGCGCTCATCGGCGTGGCCGCCGACTGGCTCCAGCGCGGATGCCCGCGGCCCCCCGCCGAGATGGCCGCCCTGACCTGGCCGCTCTTCAGCGCGCTCTACCACCGCGTCGACACCGGCATGCCCACCTGAGGCCGGCCGCTTCCACGGGGTGGCCGCCCGGGATCAGCCGAAGTCGAAGAAGATCGTCTCCTTCTCGCCCTGAAGGTGGATGTCGAAGCGGTAGCGGTCCTCCCCCTCCCGCGCGGCCAGCAGCGTGTGCGCGCGCTCGGGCGGCAGCGAGTCGAGGAAGGCGTCGTGGGCGAGGTAGACGCGGGTGTAGAGATGGTGCAACAGGCCGCGGGCGAACACGCACACGCTGATGTAGCCGTTGCCGGGCACGAGCGTGCGCAGCGTCCAGCGGCCGTCGGCGCCGGTGGGCACCCGGCCGAAGCCGGTGAAGTCGACGCCGTGCCTGCCGATGACCGCGCCGGTCACCGGGTCGCGGCGCAGCGTGCCGGGCGCGCCGGCGAGGTCGCCGGACGGGGCGGCCTGCCAGAACTCCAGCAGCGCGTCCGGCACCGGGACGCCCGCGCCGTCGTAGACGTACCCGTGCACGGTGATCCCGCCGGTCGCGATGTCACCGCCGCCGGGGAACGGGAGCGCGTAGCCGTAGAAGGGGCCGACGGTCTGCGAGGGGGTGGGGTTCATCGGCCCTCCTCCGTCCAGGTGGCGGCGGGGCCGTCCAGAACGATGTCCCACCGGTAGCCGAGGGACCACTCGGGGACGGACAGGTCGTGCTCGTAGGCGGCGACCAGACGCTGCCGGGCTCGCTCGTCGGTGACGGAGTTGAAGATGGGGTCGTAGGCGAACAGCGGGTCGTTCGGGAAGTACATCTGGGTGACCAGGCGCTGGGTGAAGGCGGTGCCGAAGACAGAGAAGTGGATGTGCGCGGGGCGCCAGGCGTTGGTGTGGTTGCGCCACGGGTAGGCGCCGGGCTTGATCGTGGTGAAGGCGTAGCCGCCGTCGTCACCGGTGAGACAGCGGCCGACGCCGGTGAAGTTGGGGTCGAGAGGGGCCGGGTGGTCGTCGCGCTGGTGCGGGTAGCGGCCGGAGGCGTTGGCCTGCCATATCTCCACGAGCTGGCCGCGCACCGGGCGGCCGTCCCTGTCGAGGACGCGGCCGTGCACGGTGATGCGCTCGCCCAGCGGCTCGGCGAGGTGCTGCCTGGTCAGGTCGGCGTCGAGCGCGGTGACGTCGGTGACGCCGAAGACCGGCCCGGCCAGCTCGGCCGCTTCCGGGTCCTTGAGCGCGATCAGCGGTTGTCTCGGGTGGCGGAGCACGGTGCTGCGGTAGGGGCCGTAGTCGCGGGACGGGTGGTGCGTCTCCCGGCCGTCACCGGCGTTCCGGAGGTCGCGGAGCTCGGCGATCTCGCGGTCGATGTCGGCCTGCGTGAGGGGTGTGGACATGAACTCCTACCTTTCGGGAACGACGGCCGGGCCCTGACCGGCGCCGACGCGCGGGAAGGCGAGACCGGAGCGGGCCGTCCCGGCCACGGCGGAGACGCTCCTCACGCCCTCACCTCCGCGTCCGTACGATCGCGCAGCTCCGCCAGGCTCACCCCGGGGGCGGTCTCCACCAGCGCCAGCCCCTCCCCCGTGACGTCGAGGACGCCGAGGTCGGTGATGATCCGGTGGACGCACTCCTTCCCCGTGAGGGGCAGCGAGCACTCCTCGACGATCTTCGGCGAGCCGTCCTTGGCGACGTGATCCATGATCACGATGACCCTGCGGGCGCCGTGGACCAGGTCCATCGCGCCGCCCATGCCCTTGACGAGCCTGCCGGGGACCATCCAGTTGGCCAGGTCGCCACGGGCCGAGACCTGCATCGCGCCCAGCACCGCCGCGTCGATGTGACCACCGCGGATCATGCCGAACGACAGCGAGGAGTCGAAGAACGACGCGCCGGGGAGCACGGTCACGGTCTCCTTGCCCGCGTTGATCAGGTCGGGGTCGACCGCGTCCGGCGCGGGGTAGGGACCGACGCCGAGGATGCCGTTCTCCGAGTGCAGGATCACGTCCGTGCCCGCCGGCAGGAAGGAGGGGATGCGGGTGGGCAGGCCGATGCCGAGGTTGACGTGGTCACCGTCGCGCAGCTCGGCCGCCGCGCGCGCGACCATCTGGTCACGGCTCCAGCTCATGAGGTGGCCCCCCCTCGCTCCTCGGGCACGGAGGTGGTACGCCGCTCGACGGCCTTGTCGGCGGCCTGCTCCGGGGTGAGCGGCACGACGCGCTGGACGAACACCCCGGGCAGGTGGATCTCGTCGGGGTCGAGCTCGGTCAGCTCCTCGACCTCGGCGATCGTGACCCGCCCGGCCATCGCGGCCAGCGGGTTGAAGTTCCTGGCGGCCTTGCCGAACACGAGGTTGCCGTGCCGGTCTCCCCTGGCCGCCCGCACCAGCGCGAAGTCGGTGGTGATGCCGTGCTCCAGCACGTAGGCCCGGCCGTCGAACTCGCGCACCTCCTTGGGCGGCGAGGCGAGCACCACCGAGCCGTCCGGGCCGTGCCGCAACGGCAGCCCGCCGTCGGCGACCGGCGTACCGACCCCGGCCGGGGTGTAGAAGGCGGGGATGCCGCAGCCGCCCGCGCGCAGCCGCTCGGCCAGGCTGCCCTGCGGGGTGAGCTCCACCTCCAGCTCCCCCGTCAGGTACTGCCGGGCGAACTCCTTGTTGTCGCCGATGTAGGAGGCGGTCACCCGGCCGATCCGGCCCGCCTCCAGCAGGACGCCCAGGCCGCCGCCGTCCACGCCGCAGTTGTTCGACACCACGCCGATCCCGCGCACCCCCGTGTCGTACAGGGCCTGGATCAGCACGTTCGGGATGCCGCTCAGGCCGAACCCGCCCACCGCGAACGACGCGCCGTCGCGCACGTCCGCCAGGGCCTCCGCGGCCGTGGCGATCACCTTGTCTCCGCGCACGGCACTCCGTCCGGCCAGTGTTCGCTGTGCGAACTTTGGTTCATTATCGCGCACTTGAGTATGTGTACCGGCGACCGTCCTGTCAAAGCGCCCTCGTCGACGCGGGAGGCACCGGCCCACGTTCCAGGAGGGGTTCCACGAGGGCCGGCTTCCCGGAACGCGGGCCGGCCGCCGTACCGCGCACGCCGGCCGTGTCAGGCCGCGCCGGTGCGCGCGGCGGTGACGACCACCGTGGTGTAGGGCATCGTGAAGCCGCCCCCCATCGCGTCGACGGCGGAGCCGGCGCCCTCCAGCACCTCCGCCAGCCTGTCCCGCGGGAGCCGGGTGAGAGCGCCGGAGGTGGGCAGTTGGTCCAGCCACGCGTCCCGGGTGTAGTGACACTCCCAGTCGAACCGCCACTGCTCCGGGTCGCCGAACCCGCCCGCCTCCCGTATCCCGTCGGCGGCCCTGGCGAACAGCACCTGGTATCCCTCCAGGGCGTTCCCCTTCTCCTGGAAGACGAACGGCGAGTCGGGCACCACCCGCCGGTAGACAGCGGCGAAGGTCTCCGCCACGCCGGGCGGAAGCTGGAACACGTGCCAGAACGCCGCCAGCCGCCCACCGGGCCGCAGCACCCGCGCCGCCTTGGCGGCTCCCGCCACCGGGTCCACCCAGTGCCAGGCCGTCCCCGCGACGACCGCGTCGAACATGCGGCCGGCGGGGTCCCAGGCCTCGAACGTCGCCACCTCGACCTCGACCCCGCCGCGCCGCGCGAAGTCGGCCATCCGCGCGTCGGGCTCGACGCCGAGGACCTCGCAGCCGGCCGCCTGGAACTGCCGGGCCTCTATGCCGGTGCCGCAGCCGACGTCGAGGACGCCGGGCCCGGGGCAGGCGGCGACGATCCGGTCCACCATGGCGTCGGGATAGCGGGGCCGGGTGCGGTCGTAGCGTTCGGCGTCCACGCCGAACGATTCCGCCACCTGCCGGTGTCGATGAAGGTCGTTCCCAGGAAGAGGCGCTCCGGCCGGCGGTATAGTGGGCATGCGCCCACGCTAGTGGGCACATGCCCACTCGTCAACGGGCGGGCTCCTCGACCGGGAAGAGGGATGCACGGTGCCGACGGGGGTGGCCATGCGCGACGCGCGCGAGCAGCTGTTCGACGCCGCCGAGCGCGTCCTGCTCAGAGACGGGCCGAACGCGCTGACCAGCCGGGCGGTCACCACGGAGGCCGACTGCGCCAAGGGGGTCCTGCACCGGCACTTCACCGACTTCGACGCCTTCCTCGCCGAGCTCGTGCTGGACCGCGCCGCCCGGATCGGCCCTCAGGCCGCCGCCCTGTACGACTCCGCCGGGACCGGCACCGTCGCCGGCAACCTCACCGGCGCGCTGACGGAACTGTTCGAGACGGTCGCCGTGGCGATCGTCGGCCTCGTCATCTCCCGGGACGACCTGCGCGCCCGGCTGCGCCGGGCCGGGTCGACCGGCGTCCCGGTCCTGGCGGAGGCAGGGGCCATGCTCGCCTCCTACCTCACCGCCGAGTGCGAGATGGGCCGCATCGCCGTGGACGCCGACACCGACACGCTCGCGTTCACGCTGGTCGGGGCCGGGCACCTGCTGTACGCCGGCGCGGGGGGCACCCCGCCCGAGGCCGGAGCCGTCCATCGGATCGTGACCACGGTCATCGCCGACGTGGTGCAAAGACGGCTGCTGTGAGCCGCCCGCCCGCGCCGGCGACCCGCGGGGAGCGCGGCGCGGCTCACCGCCTCGCGGAGCGACGCCGGACGCGCGGCCGGCCGTCGTGGTCGAGGGCGGACGGGGCCGTTCACGGCGTACCGCGGATAAGGCGGTCACAGCCGTGAGACGTGAGCCGGGGGGACCGGCCGCCGGCCGGCCGGTCCCCCCGGCTCAGGACCGCCGGACGCCGATGAGCCGTTGCAGCAGGATGAAGGCGAACAGCAGCAGGCCAATGAAGATCTTGGTCCACCAGGAGCTGAGGGTCCCCTCGAAGCTGATGATCGTCTGGGTCAGGCCGAGCACGAGGATGCCCAGCACGGTGCCGAAGAGATAGCCCGAGCCGCCGGTGAGCAGCGTGCCGCCGATGACCACCGCCGCGATGGCGTCCAGTTCCATGCCGACGGCGTGCAGGCCGTACCCGGACAGCATGTAGAAGGACAGCAGGATCCCGCCGAGCGCGGAGCACAGCCCGCTGATCGTGTAGACGGCGATCTTCGTCCGCCCCACCGGGAGACCCATGAGCAGCGCGGACTGCTCGCTCCCGCCGACGGCGTAGACCGTGCGTCCCAGCCGCGTGTAGTGCAGCACGTACGCGGCCACCAGCACCACGATCGCGGCGATCACCACGCTCGGCGAGATCCACATCTCGCCGCCCAGGTCGATCCTGGTCTGCGCGAAGGCGGTGAAGATGCCGTCGGTGATCGGGATCGAGTCGGTGCCGATCGTGTAGCACAGCCCGCGGGCCAGGAACATCCCGGCGAGGGTCGCGATGAAGGGCTGGACCTCGAAGTAGTGGATGATCGCCCCCATCCCGAATCCCAGCGTCGCGCCGATGGCCAGCACCAGCACGATCACCACCGGCGCCGGCCAGCCCTGGTTCGTGACGAGGCTGGCCGTGACCATCGTGGACAGCGCCACCACCGCGCCCACCGACAGGTCGATGCCGCCGGCGAGGATCACGAACGTCATGCCGACGCCGACGACGAGCAGGAACGCGTTGTCGACGAAGACGTTGAGGATCACCTGCCCGCTGGCGAACCCCTCGTACCGGATGCCGCCGGCCGCGAACATCGCGATGAGCAGGCCCGCGGTCACCATGACCGGGACGTACCTGCGGGGGATCGCGAGCCGCCCGGCCGGGCCGGCCAGGGTGGTGTCCGTCATCTGTTCCTCACCGTCTCTTCCCGTACCTGCTCGCCGGTGGCCGTGCCCGCGAGGGGGCGGCCGGGACCGCCCTCCGGAGCGGGCGGCGGTGCGGGATCGTCCCGCTCCCACTGGAAGATCCTCCGCCGGAAGGCCGGCGACTGCAGCAGGCAAACGATCGTCACCACGAGCGCCTTGAACAGCAGCGTCGTCTCCGGCGGCACGCCGATCGAGTAGATCGTGGTGGTCAGGGTCTGAATGATCAACGCCCCCAGCACGGTGCCGCCGAGGGAGAACCGGCCGCCCGCCAGCGAGGTGCCGCCGATGACGACGGCCAGGATGGCGTCCAGCTCGATCCACAGGCCGGCGTTGTTGCCGTCCGCGCTGGACACGTTGGAACTGATCATCAGCCCCGCGATGCCCGCGCACAGCCCGCAGAAGGTGTAGGTCACGATCAGCACGCCCCGGGAGCGGATCCCGGACAGCCTGCTGGCCTCGGCGTTGCCGCCGACCGCCTCGATGAACATGCCCAGGGCCAGCCTTCTGGTGAGGAAGGCGGTCAGCGCCGTCAGCGCGATCACGATGAGGATGCCGAACGGCAGCGTGAGCCAGTAGCCGCCGCCGACCAGCTTGTACGGGGCACTGTTGATCGTGATGATCTGCCCGTCGGTGATCAGCTGGGCCAGGCCCCGTCCCGCGACCATGAGGATCAGCGTCGCGATGATCGGCTGGATGCCCACGGCGGCCACCAGGAACCCGTTCCAGGCTCCGAGCGCGAGCGCCACCACCAGCGTGACGCCGATCGCCGACAGCACGCCGGCGACGGAGTTCTGGTCGGCCAGGCCGCTGATCTGCATGCAGGCCAGCGCCCCGCCGATCGCCACCACCGAACCGACCGACAGGTCGATGCCGCCGGTGGCGATGACCAGCGTCATGCCCAGCGCGACCAGGATCAGCGGCGCCCCGAAGCGGAGGATGTCGATGAGGCTGCCGTAGAGGTGCCCGTCCCTCATCTGCACGTGCAGGAAGTTGTCGGTGAACACCACGTTGAGCGCCAGCAGCGCGACCAGGATCACACCGGGCCAGAGCAGCCGGTGCCGGGCCAGGGCGCCGGCGCGGTCTCGCACAGAACTCATGCCGGCGCTCCGCTCGCGATCTTCTGCATCAGGATGTCGGTGGTGAGCGCGTCGTCGTTGTCGAGCTGGGCGACCAGCGCGCGGTCGCGTAGCACCCCGACCCGGTGACTGAGCCGCAGGACCTCCTCCAGCTCGGCGGAGATGAACAGCACGGCCATGCCTCCGTCGGACAGTTCGGCGACCAGCCGCTGGATCTCCGCCTTCGCGCCGACGTCGATCCCCCGGGTGGGCTCGTCGAGGATGAGCAGCCGGGGCTCCATGATCAGCCAGCGGGCCAGCAGCACCTTCTGCTGGTTGCCGCCGCTGAGGGTGCGGACCGGCTGCTCGGGGTCACCCGGCCGGATGTTCAGGGTGGCGATGTACTTGGCGACCAGCTCGTCCTGCTTGCGCCGGGACAGCGGCCTGCTCCAGCCGCGCGAGGCCTGCAGCGCGAGGACGATGTTCTCCCGCACCGTGAGCTCGTCGACGAGTCCTTCCGCCCGCCGGTTCTCCGAGCAGAAGGCGATCTTCCGGTTCATCGCCGCCCGTGGTGTGCGCAGCGCGATCTGCTTGCCGCCGACCTCCAGCGAGCCGCTGTCGGCGTGGTCGGCGCCGAACAGCAGCCGCGCCAGCTCGGTGCGGCCGGAGCCGAGCAGGCCGGCCAGCCCGACGACCTCGCCCTGCCTGATGGTCAGGGTGAAGGGGGCGATGGCGCCCACCCGCCCGAGGTCGCTGGCCTCGACCAGCGGCTCCGTGACCCGGGCGGGCGGCTTCTCGTCGAGTTTCTCCAGGTCGGCCAGCTCCCGCCCGATCATCTTGGCGACCAGGTCGACCTGGGAGAGTTCGCGGGTGAGGTACTCCCCCACGAGCTTCCCGTCGCGCAGGATCGTCATGCGGTCCGACACCTCGTAGATCTGGTCGAGGAAGTGCGAGACGAACAGGATGGCGATGCCCTGCTCCTTCAGCCGGCGCATCACCCGGAACAGCTGGGCCACCTCGCCGGCGTCGAGGCTGGAGGTCGGCTCGTCGAGGATCAGCACCTTGGCGTCGATGTCGATCGCCCTGGCGATCGCGACCATCTGCTGCACGGCCAGCGAGTACGACGCCAGCGGCGCCGACACGTCGACACGCAGGTCCAGGCGGCCCATCAGTTCCTTGGCCCGCCGGCGCATCTCCTTCCACCGGATGCGGCCGAACCTGCGCGGTTCCCGGCCCACGAAGATGTTCTCCGCCACCGAGAGGTTCCCGCACAGGTTGACCTCCTGGTAGACCGTGCTGATACCGGCCTGCTGGGCGGCTGACGGGCTGGAGAAGGCGACCGGCTTCCCGGCCAGCTCGATCTCGCCCTCGTCGACGCCGTACACGCCGGTGAGGACTTTGATCAGCGTCGACTTCCCCGCGCCGTTCTCTCCCATCAGCGCGTGCACCTCGCCCGGCAGCAGCCGGAAGCCGACGTCGTCCAGGGCCTTGACGCCGGGGAATCGTTTACCGATCCCGCTCATCCGTACGATCGGTGCCGGTGCGTCCATGCCGCGCTCCTTTCTTCTTTCCCGGGGTGGGCGGCTCAGTACTGGCGGGTGGGCAGGGCTTCCTTGGCCTGCTCCTGGGTGAAGGTGGTCTCCTCGGTCACCACACGCGCCGGCACCTGCTCACCGGCGACGACCTTCTTGGCCAGGTCCATCAGCTGGGGGCCGAGCAGCGGGCTGCACTCGACGATGTAGCTGATCTTCCCGTCGGCCAGGGCCTGCATCCCGTCCTTCACCGCGTCGATCGTGATGATCTTGATGTCCTTGCCCGGCACCTTGCCCGCGCCCTCGATCGCCTCGATCGCGCCCAGCCCCATGTCATCGTTGTGCGCGTACAGCACATCGATGTCCGGAGTGGACTTCAAGAACGCCTCCATCACCTCCTTGCCCTTGGCCCGGGTGAAGTCACCGGTCTGCGAAGCGGCGATCTTGAACTTCGGATCGGCCGCGATCACCTCCGCGAACCCCGCCTTGCGGTCGTTGGCCGGCGCCGACCCCGTGGTGCCCTGCAGCTCCACGATGTTCACCGGGTCCTTGGAGTCCTTGTACTCCTCCACCAGCCACTGACCGGCCTTCTTGCCCTCCTCCACGAAGTCCGAGCCCAGGAAGGTCTTGTACAGCGTCTTGTCGGCCGAATCCACCGCCCGGTCGGTGAGGATCACCGGGATCTTGGCGTTCTGCGCCTCCTTCAGCACCGTGTCCCAGCCCGACTCCACCACCGGCGAGAACGCGATGACGTCGACCTTCTGCTGGACGAAGGACCGGATCGCCTTGATCTGGTTCTCCTGCTTCTGCTGGGCGTCGGAGAACTTCAGCTCCACGCCCGCCGCCTTCGCCGACTCCTGCACCGACTTGGTGTTGGCCGTACGCCAGCCGCTTTCCGCGCCGACCTGGGAGAAACCCATGGTGATCTTGCCGTCGTCGGCGACCTTGCCACTGTCGGTGCCGGTGGCCGGCGTGCTCGTGCTACCGCAGCCTGTCATCGCCGTGGCGATGACGCCCGCCAGGACGAACGCTGAGACTTTTCGGAACATGGGGGGTGTCCTTTATGTGAGCGTTAACATTTGGGCGGAAAACCGTGAATTGTGCTGGTCGTCCGATTTGACGGCTACCTCTGCCGAGTACCGTTATCCCGCAGGATGAGCAAGGGCGCGCGCGAGATGTTCACCTGGCGCGCCCGCCGCGCGAACCCGCCACGGCAGTGCGCCGGTGCCGCGTCGCCGCGCGGCTCCGCGGTTTCCGGGCGCCTGTCCTCCATGCGCCCGGAGGCTTGTTGAGCATCCAGGTGACCGTCCGGCGCGACACGCTCGCCGACCCGGACGCCTCGGCAGCCACCGGCGGGTGGAGCCCCACACTTGTCTGCACGGCCGCTCCTCATCTTGCGTTGGACAAGACTGTGAACGCTAACAACCATGCCGTCAAGCGATCGCCTTATTACGGTCTAATCACACCGGAAACGTGAAGCCGTGAGCCACCGTGGTCCTCGCGGTCGCCGGCGGCGGCCGGACGGGGGTGTTCGGCGTGGCCACGCCCGCCGGGGCGCGCGGGAGAGGCGGGGCCGGCCGGCGGAAATCCACGCCCGCGTGGCGAGCGGCCTTCGCGCCCGCGATCGGTCCCGGCTGATCTAAGGTGGCACTGTCCTGTCGCATGATCCACTGGTTACACAGGGTGATCTCCCCGCATGCTTCGACGACCGAGGTCAAGGGGAGAAGATCCATGTCTCGCAGACATGCCGCCACCGCCGGATGCGTCCTGATGGTCACCGCACTCGCCCTCGCCGCCGTTCCGGCCGGCGCCGACCACCAGAGAACCACCCCCGCCGGGGCGGCCGTTCCGGTCGCGCCGATCGCCCCGAAGTCCTCGGCCGCGCCGGAACCGCCGCCGGGCATGCTGGAGGCCGTACAACGCGACCTCGGCCTGTCTCCCAAGCAGGCCAGAGCTCGCTTGCTCAACGAGGCCCGCCTGATGCCGGTCGCGGCGCGGCTGCAAAGAACGCTCGGTACCCACTTCGGCGGCGCCTGGCTTCGCCCGAAGACCGCGCACACCCTGATGGTGGCCACCACGGCGATCTCCGACATCCCCACGATCCTCGCCGCGGGGGCCCAGGCCGAGATCGTCGCGAAGTCGCTGGCGGAGCTCTCGGAGATCAAGAGGAAACTGGATGACGCGCTGCCGTCGCAGCCGCTCATGTCGACCGTGCGCTACGTCGACATCAAGCGCAACAAGGTGGTCGTCCTGAGCCCCGAGCCCGCCCAGGTGCGCAACGTCATCCAGAGCACCGGCGTGGACGAGACCACGACGATCGTGCTGCCCTCCGACGAGGCCCCCCTGCCCCTGTACGACCTGGTGGGCGGCACCGCCTACTACATCGACGTCACCAGCCGCTGCTCGATCGGCTTCTCCGTGCTCAAGGGCGGCCAGGAGGGTTTCGTCAGCGCCGGCCACTGCGGCAGGACCGGCGCCACCACCGCCGGCTTCAACCGCGTCACCCAGGGCACCTTCCAGGGATCGGTCTTCCCCGGCAGCGACTACGCCTGGGTCGCGGTCAACGACAACTGGAAGGGTACTTCGGGGGTGGACAACGGCGAGGGCGGCATCGTGCCCGTCGCCGGCGCCATGGCCTCCGTCGAGGGCGCCTCGGTCTGCCGGGCGGGCTCCACCACCGACTGGCACTGCGGCCTCATCCAGCAGCGCGACGCCAGCGTCACCTACCCGCAGGGCATCGTCGCGCAGCTGGTCCGCACCAGCGTCTGCGCCGAACCCGGCGACTCCGGCGGCTCGTTCATCTCCCTCGACCAGGCCCAGGGCGTCACCTCCGGCGGCTCGGGCGACTGCGCCTCGGGCGGCACCACCTACTTCCAGCCGGTCGGCGAGATCCTCACCGCCTACGGCCTGACCCTGCGGACCACCGCGGGTGACCCGCCACCGATCACGGTCACCTGTACCGGCTACCCCAGCACCTACAGCGGCACCCTGGCCGCCGGCCGGTCGGCCTACCAGCCGAGGAACGTCTACTACCGCGCCGGCGTCTCGGGGGTCCACTCCGGCTGCCTGAACGGTCCCGACGGCGCCGACTTCGACCTGTACCTGCAGAAGTGGGACAACAGGAGCGCCTGGCGAACCGTCGCCACCTCCGGCGGCCCCGGCCCGGACGCGCAGATCACCTACACCGGCACGGCCGGCTACTACCGCTACCGGGTGACCGCCACGGCCGGCTCCGGCGCCTACACCATGGCTTTCAGGGCGCCCTGACCCGGCACGCACCTCACCTCCTTCTCCCGCCCACTCGCCGCGAGGTCTCCGGGCGCACGAGGTAACCGAGCGTGACAGCGCGGTGGTCGGAGTCGTCGGCCGCCGCCGGTACGCCGGCGCCGGGAATCCGCGACCGGGACGATCTCCGAGGGGCGAGGTCACGGACCCGGCCCGCACCGGGTACGCGCGCGAGGCAAGCCATGGACGCCCGGCACGGTAAGCCGGCGGGGAGGGCCATCGGCCCGGGGCGTGGTCCCCCGATATGGTGAGAAAGGGGCGATGACCATGGTGGATACCGCGCCGACGAACGAATCGGGTGAATCAGAAGATCTCCAACAGGCCGCGATGATCTTCGCGGACGTGCGGCCGCGCCTGTTCGGGATCGCGTACCGGATGCTGGGCAGCGCCGGCGAGGCCGAGGACCTGGTGCAGGACGTCTGGCTGCGCTGGCAGACCTGCGACCGCCGCGCGGTGGTCAACCCGGTCGCGTTCCTGGCGACGGTGACCACGCGGCTGGCCATCAACGCCGCCCGGTCCGCGCGGGTCCGCCGCGAGACCTACATCGGCCCGTGGCTTCCGGAACCCGTCGACACCAGCGCGGATCCGTATCTCGGCGCCGAGCGGGACGAGGCTCTGGGGTTCGCGGTCCTGCTCCTCCTGGAGAAACTTTCGCCCAGCGAGCGCGCCGCGTACGTGCTGCGGGAGGCGTTCGACTATCCGTACCGGCAGATCGCCGAGATCATCCGGCTCAGCGAGGCGGCGGCCCGCCAGCTGGTCAGCAGGGCTCGCAAACACGTGGTCGCCGAACGTCGCGCGCCGGTGACCGGCGCCGAGCAGCACAGGCTCCTGAGGGCCTTCGTCGCCGCCGCCCGTTCCGGCGACATGGCCACGCTGGAGGAACTCTTCGCGGCGGACGTGATCAGTTACTCCGACGGCGGTGGCGCCGTCCGGGCCTCTCGCATCCCCGTGGTGGGCGCCTTCCGGGTGGCCAAGTACCACAGGGCGTTCGCGAACCGGTTCTGGGCCGGGGTCGAGGTGGAGTGGGCGAGCCTGAACGGGCAGGCGTCCGCCCTGCTGAGCCGCGACGGCGCGGTGTTCGCGGTGGCCACCGTCAACGCCTCTGCCCAGGGCATCGACCAGGTGCTGTGGATGATGAACCCGGCCAAGATCACCGCGGTGTCCGCCGCGGGCTGACCCGCCGCCGGGCGCCGCCGGCCCCGGATCGCGGCCATGGCCGCCCGCCTGAGGGCAGATCGGCGGTGATGCGGGGGACTTTCGCCCCTAACGCCGTCGCGGGGCGGACGGGCAGCCTGGAGGGTATGAAGCTCGACTCGGCAGGTCTGCAGATCCTCTCGCGCCAGGAGT